>NZ_JBVIDS010000012.1:24625-333900 GCF_055572255.1 Streptomyces sp. NPDC030799
AGGCGGACGCGAAGCCCAAGCCGGAGGCTGCCCCCGCGCCCGCCGCGGACGCGAAGCCCAAGCCCGAGACGACCCCCGCGCCGGACGCGGACGCAAAAGCCAAGCCGGACTCCGCGGCCGACACGGGAGCAAAGGCCAAGCCCGGGACGGCTCCAGTGGCCGAGGCGGACGCGAAGCCCAAGCCGGAGGCTGCCCCCGCGCCCGCCGCGGACGCGAAGCCCAAGCCCGAGACGACCCCCGCGCCGGACGCGGACGCAAAGCCCAAGCCCGAGACAGCCGCAGAGGGCGGCACGGACGTGAAGCCCAAGCCCGAGACCACCCCCGCGCCCGCCGCGGACGCAAAGGCCAAGCCGGACTCCACGGCCGGTGCGGACGGCGGCGCAGAGGCTGACGGGAAGACCGAGGCGGAGGACGCCGAGACCGAGGCCGAAGGCGAAGCCGAGGCGGAGGGGGCCGAGGACGCTCCCGAGGACGCCGACGGCGAGGACACCCCGCAGGGGCCACCCGCAGCCGACGACGAGACCCGCACGGGCGGTGCGGGTGGGAACGGCACCGACGCCGAAGGCGAAGCCGAGGCGGAGGGCGCCGAGGGCACCCATGCCGTCGACCAGCCCACCACCCTCTTCAAGGCGATATCGCCCAGGCCGGCCCCGCAGGTCGACCAGCCGACGACCATGCTCAAGCTCGGCGCCAGGCCGACCGCGCCGAAGGGCACCCCGGCGTCCGACCCCGAGCGCACCAGCAAGTTCGTCGCGCTCAAGAACGACATGGCCCCGGCGACGAAGCCCGCCACCGAGCCCGCCGCCAAGCCCGCGTCCCAGCCCGCCGGCAAGCCGGACGCCACCACCTCCGTCCCCCACGTCGGCCCCGAGCGCACCACCCAGCAGCCGCTCCCGCCGAAGCCCCCGCTGGACCTCCTGGCGGAGCTGACGAACACTCCGCCGCCCCCGGAGACCCCGGTCCGCACGATCGTGCGCCGGGTCAAGATCTGGACCCCCCTGGTCCTGCTCCTGGCGATCGTCTTCGCGGTCGTACAGACCCTCCGCCCGCTGCCGTCCCCCACCCTCGCGCTCACCGGCAAGGACACCTACACCTTCGACGGCGGCACCACGACCCTGCCCTGGCCGGGTGAGGGCCAGGGCTGGATCGACGTCGCCGGCATCGGCACGATGGGGCACTTCGGCAAGCAGACCCCCGTGGCCATCGGCTCGGTCGCCAAGACCATGACCTCGTACATCATCCTCCGGGACCACCCGCTGAAGCCGGGCCAGGAGGGCCCGAGGATCACGGTGGACCCCCGGGCGGAGAAGGAGGGCGGCTACAGCAAGAGCGGCGAGTCCACCGTCAACACCCTCCACGCCGGTGACCGCCTCACCGAGAAGCAGGCCCTGTCGGCCGTCATGATCCCCTCCGCGAACAACATCGCCCGGCTCCTGGCGCGCTGGGACGCGGGCTCGGAGGCGGCGTTCGTCAAGAAGATGAACGCCACCGCCAAGGAGCTGGGGATGACCAACACGACGTACACCGACCCGTCGGGTCTGAAGGAGACCACCGTCTCCACGGCGGAGGACCAGGTGAAGCTCGGCCGCCTGGTCGTGAAGAACCCGGCCCTGGTCGCCATCACCAGCGCGGCCAGCTGGACCGACCCCACCGGGCACAACTGGCCCAACTGGAACAAGCTGCCGTTCCAGATGGGTGCGATCGGCATCAAGACGGGCAGCACCACGGCGGCCGGCGGCAACCTGCTCTTCGCGTCCCGCAAGACGGTCGGCGGGCAGACGGTGACGATCGTCGGCGCGATCCTCGGCCAGCACCGGGGGACGTCGATCCTCGACACGGTCAACGCGGTCAGCAAGACCGCGCTGCTCGCGGCCCAGGACGCGCTGACCTCCTCGACGATCCTGAAGAAGGGCGCCGTGGTCGGTTACGTGGACGACCAGCTCGGCGGCCAGACCCCGGTCGTGCTCACGAAGGACGTCCCGGCCGTCGGCTGGGCGGGCCTGAAGGTGAAGCTGTCCTTCACCTCCGGCAAGGTGCCGCACAGCGCGAAGGCCGGCACCCGGGTGGGCGCACTCACCGTGGGTGACGGTTCGGCCGGTGCCGTCAAGATCCCGGTGGCCCTGCAGAAGGACCTGGCCGAGCCCGGTTTCGGTGCCAAGCTGACCCGCCTGGGCTGATCGCACCGCGTCCCGCCCGCCGCCTGCAGCCCGCCTGCGGCGCCCCCACCCGGGGGCCCCGCGGCGGGCTGCGTGCTAGCGTCACGAATCGGGGCAGGTCGCCGGTCACGGGACACGACCGCGAACTGAACGGAAAGCGGCCGGTAACACCAGGAGACCGGGCCGAGAACAGAAGCGGCCGGAAGACCACGGACCACGGCCGCGAACAAAAGACGGGACACGGGGAGTGCCTTCAGGTGGCCACAGCGGAGCCGACACGCGCCGACGACGCCGATCCGGGCTCGGGATCCGGCCCGCGAATACGCCTGTCCACAGCTGACCGGGAGCGTCGCACCGACCTCCCGGACGGTCGCCCCGGCCTGCCCGGCGATCGCACCGACCGCTCGGCCGGCCCTGCCGACCGTGATCGTCCCGGCGCCCGCCCGAGCCGGCTCGCGGGGCTCCTCGCCGCCGCCGAACCCCTCCGGCAGCGGATGCTGCGCCACCCCGTGCTGTCCATGACGGCCCTCGCGGGTGTCCTGCACATCATCTGGTTCTTCACCTTCGCGAACAGCGGCGGTGATCTCGCGGCCCAGGACGCCTGGGCGGAGTTCGTCGGCCGGCACCCGGACTCGGCGTACAACCTCGCCTGGTACGGCGGCATGCACCCGGTGTCGTACAGCGTGGTGTCGCCGTATCTGATGGCCGTCCTGGGCGTCCGTACGACGATGATGATCGCCGGGACGGTCTCGGCGGGCCTGCTGACCCTGGTCATGATCCGCAGCCGGGCGGTGAAGAACCCGCTGTGGGCCTCGCTCGCCGGGATCTTCGCGCTGCTGTGCAACGCGATCTCGGGCCGGGTGACCTTCGCGCTCGGCACGATGTTCGCGCTCGGCGCCGTGGCGGCCGTCTTCTGCTGGCCGTACCGCTGGCGGTACAAACGCTGGGCGAAGGCGGCGGTGGCCGCCCCCCTGGCCGGTCTCTCCACCATGGCCTCGCCCGTCTCGGGGCTGTTCGTGGGCCTGGTCGCGGCCGCACTGTTCCTGCAGAAGCGGCGGCCGGGCGCCTGGGCGCTGGGGCTCGCCCCGACGGCGGTGGTCGCCGCCTCCTACTTCCTCTTCCCGTTCTCGGGCACCCAGCCGATGACCATCTGGTCGGTGATACTGCCCCTGCTCTACGGCCTGCTGTGTCTGTTCCTGGTGCCGAAGGAGTGGGTGACCGTCCGGCTGACCGCCGCCGTCTACAGCGTCGGCGTGGTCCTGGTGTGGCTGATCAGCTCGCAGATCGGCTCGAACATCTCGCGGCTGCCGATGCTGTTCGCGGGAGCGACGCTCATCGCCGCGCTGCCGTTCACGGTGCGCAAGTCGCGCAGGTGGTACACGACCGTGCTGGCACTCCTCGGCTTCCTCGGCTGGATCGGCTTCAAGACGGTCGACGACATCATGCACACGACCCCGGCCGCGTCCTGGGCCCGGGAGCTCGCCCCGCTCGTCCACCAGCTGCAGAAGGCCGGCGCCGAGAAGGGCCGCGTCGAGGTCGTCCCGGCCCGCTCGCACCGGGAGGCGTCCGCGCTCGCGCCGTACGTCAACCTGGCGCGCGGCTGGAACCGGCAGGCCGACATGGAGCGCAACCCGCTCTTCTACGACGACACACTGAACTCGGCGAACTATCACGAGTGGCTGCAGCGCTGGGCCGTCCACTTCGTCGTCCTGCCCAAGGACGACCCGGACGGCGACGGCGGCGAGCGTGAGGTGGAGCTGCTCCGGCGCGGGATGCCGTATCTGAAGCAGGTCTGGGGCGACGCCAACTGGCAGCTGTTCCAGGTGACCGATCCGACGCCGCTCGCCGAGCCCGACGCGGTGGTGGACCGGGCCGGGCAGGGCGAGATGACGCTGCAGGTGCGCAAGGCCGGGCGGATCCTGATCAGGATCCCGTACTCGCCGTGGCTGAGCATCGTCGACGAGCACGGCAAGAGCCTGAAGGCGCCGCAGGAGACGAAGGCGAAGACGTACGTCAACGTCAACGGGTGTCTGACGGAGACGCCGGAGGACGCCAAGGGCGACAAGTGGACGGTGCTGCTCGCTCCGCGGGCGGGGACGTACAGGCTGGCGGCGCCGTACCAGTTGCCTCGCGGTACTCCGTGCCCCGACGCGCTGAAATGATCTCCCCCCACCCGCTCGTCCGGAACTGTCAGCCGCGCAGTTCCGTGACGTAGCGGTCCGTGCCCGGGATCGTGGGGATGAACGGCGCGATCAGCTCCAGCCTCCCCAGCCCCGACCCGGCCACCTGCTCGTCCAGATCCGTGAAGCGGCCCTCCCAGCACTCCCGCGGGTCCTGCTCCAGGAACCACAGCAGGGTCAGCCGGGTGTCCACGCCCTCGACCTGCCGGACGTAGGTCATGCGGTCGCCGGGCAGCGGGGTGGGCCGGAACACGGTCACCATCGCGGCCGGGGAGCCGGACAGCCGCTCGGGCAGGTGCCGGACGCGCAGCCACTGCAGCAGCTCGGCCCGCTGCCCGGCCGACTCGCTGTCGATCACCTCCAGCACCAGCCCGGCGTAGGGGTGGTCCAGGGCGTGGAAGTCCCTGGGGCCCGCCGCGCCGTCCCGGTACACCGTCGTCTCGTGGTCCTGGAAGGCCGTGAAGACGTGGGTGCGGTCGTGGTAGACCCGGGCGTCCCGGTTGAGGCGCCTGTTGATGCCGACGGTCCACTTCATGTGGTCGTCGTAGCGCCCGTCGGTGATCCAGTAGGTGGAGAGGTAGCAGCCGGTGGTGACGGGCCGGGCGACCGCCGACTTCTCGGGATGGCGCAGGAGCTGCAGGTCCCGGGTGGCGACCCAGCGGCGGCCCGCGTACATCCAGGGCATGGCCATCGCGCCGGCGTAGTAGTGGTCGTCCTCGTACCAGCGGTTGTAGGCGTATTCGTGGCCGGGGTGCGGTTCGACCATGGTGATCAGGGCGTGGCCCGGGTGGACGCCGTACGGGCCGACGGCGGCCAGCTCGCCGTACAGCTCGCTGCGGGTGTCCTCGCTCATGCGCTTCCCCTTTCCTGCGGTGCGCCATACTCTGACGCCCCGTCAGATAAACCGCCATACCGCGGGAGGCACCGATGTCCCTGCTCGCAGGCAAGACCGTGGTCGTCTCGGGAGTCGGCGTCGGGCTCGGCCATCAGGTCGCCGCGGCCGTCGTGCGGGACGGCGGGAACGCGGTGCTCGGGGCGCGCACCGAGGCGAACCTCGCCAAGAGCGCGGCCGGGATCGACCCGGACGGCAGGCGTACGGCGTACCGGCCGACGGACATCACCGTCGAGGACCAGTGCGCCGCGCTGGCGGAGCTGGCGCGGGCGCGGTTCGGCGGCATCGACGCGGTGGTGCACGTGGCCGCCATGGATTCCCACTTCGGCGGACTGGAGGACGCGGACTTCGCGACCTGGCAGTCGGTCATCGACGTGAACCTCCTCGGCACCCTGCGCATGACACGCGCCTGCCTGCCGGCGCTGAAGGCGGGCGGGGGCGGCTCGGTGGTCTTCATCGGGACCCAGTCGGCACTCGCCGCTCCCTCCCAGGTGCAGCAGGCCGCGTACGCCGCCTCGAAGGGGGCGCTGACCAGCGCGATGTACTCACTCGCACGGGAACTCGGACCGCACCGGATCCGGGTCAACACCGTACTGCCGGGCTGGATGTGGGGACCGCCGGTGCAGGCGTACGTCACCTTCACCGCACAGACGGAAGGAGTGCCGGAGGCGGAGGTCCTGGGCCGCCTGACGGAGCGGATGGCCCTGCCGGACCTGGCGACGGACGGGGACGTGGCGGACGCGGCGGTGTTCCTGTCGTCGGACCGGTCGCGGGCCATCACCGGACAGTCCCTGCTGGTCAACGCGGGAGAGCTGATGCGCTGAGACAGCCGGCACGCCACACGTGAGCGTTCATGTTCATGAACATGAGTCATCAAGCCGAACGATTTTGCCGTGACTTGACCTTATACTTGCTTGTCGCGTTCATGCAGCCACACCCACGATCGAGCACATGAACAGTCTCGACTGGGCCGTACTCATCGGCTACTTCGGTGTGATGGTCGCGATCGGCGTCTGGTCGCACCAGCGCGTGGACGACGTCTCCGACTTCTTCACGGCCGGCGGGAAGATGCCCTGGTGGCTGTCCGGCATCTCGCACCACATGTCGGGCTACAGCGCGGTCATGTTCACCGGGTACGCGGGTATCGCCTACACCTACGGCGTCACCTCCTTCGTCACCTGGTCCTTCCCCATCGCACTCGGCATCGCCATCGGGTCGAAGCTGTTCGCACCGCGCATCAACCGGCTGCGCTCCCGGCTCCATGTGGCCTCCCCGCTGGAGTACCTGAGGAACAGCTACAACCTGCCCACCCAGCAGGCGCTCGCCTGGTCCGGCATGCTGCTGAAGATCGTGGACGTGGGCGCGAAGTGGGCGGCCATCGCGACCCTGTTGTCCGTGTTCACGGGTGTCACGCTGAACCAGGGCATCCTCATCACCGGTGCGATCACGGCCGTGTACTGCACGATCGGCGGTCTGTGGGCGGACGCGCTGACCGAACTCGGCCAGTTCGTCATCCAGTTGCTGGCCGGCGTCTCGATGTTCGTCGCCGTCGTCCTGAAGCTGAGCGACAAGCACATCGGCTTCCTCGACGCCTGGAACCAGCCGGCCCTGCACGGCCACGGCAAGCCGCTGGTCGGCCCCTACGGCACGGTCTTCCTCCTCGCCTTCCTGTTCATCAAGCTCTTCGAGTACAACGGCGGCATGCTCAACCAGGCGCAGCGCTACATGGCGACCGGCAGCGCGTACGCGGCCGAGCGCGGAGCCCGCCTCTCGGCGATCCTGTGGCTGGTCTGGCCGGTCGTCCTGTTCTTCCCCATGTGGATGTCCCCGCTCCTCGTCCACGCCCAGAAGCCGGACGGCTCCGACTCCTACGGCCTGATGACCCGACAGCTCCTTCCGCACGGGCTGTTGGGCCTGGTCGTCGTCGGTTTCTTCTCCCACACGATGGCCATGTGCTCCTCCGACGCGAACGCGATCGCGGCGGTGTTCACGCGGGACGTGGCACCGGTGCTGTCCGCTCGCGCGCGGGCGTGGGGACAGCGGTCGGGGCTGATCGCCGCCCGTGTCACGACAGTCGTCTTCCTGGCCCTGTCCATGGCGGTGGCGACGCAGGTCAACTCCCCCGCGTTCAAGGACATCATCACGGTCGTCATCAAGTGGGTGGCCGGTCTGATGGGGCCGATCGCGATCCCGATGATGCTCGGCCTGCTCCGCCCGTTCCGCCGCTCCGGCCCCACGGCGGCGCTGACCAGCTGGGCGGCGGGCCTGCTGGCGTTCTGGCTGGTGAACTACCCCATCAGCTGGAACGTCTCCGGCGGGGTGCCGCTGCAGTACCAGGTCTCGGTGCCGCTGGCGGTGTCCCTCGTCCTGTACATCGTGATCGGCCATGTGAAACCGGAGGACACACCGGAACGCCTGGCGATCATCGAGAAGGTGAATGCGGACGGGGATGCGGTGGCCGCGGTTCCGGTGCCCGCGAGTGCCGGGGACGACGTGGTGGGTACACCCAACCATCCTCTGTAACCTGCCGGTTGACATTGATCGACAGGAACGGGGAACCGATGAGCATCGAAGCATGGCGGGCCGCCTCCCGGCTGGTGGGCCGCCGTACCGCCCTGCGCTGTCTCACCGTCGGCGTCGGCGCATCGCTGCTGGCGGCGTGCAAGGGGAACGACGAGGGCAAGGGGAAGCGGCCTGGGAAGAGCCAGAGGACGGGGGACGGCAAGGGCACGGCCGGCACGGGCGGGTCGTCACCGACGCCCGGGGTGACCGGAAAGGCGTTCGCGGCGTTCGTCCGTGGCTCCTGGAAGGTCACCTCGAAGCCCTCCTCCGGGGCCCCCTTCTCCTACTCCATGAACATCGCCGACGGCACGTGGTCGATGAACGGCAGCGGGAAGTCGGTCAAGGGCACATGGGCGCTCCAGGGCGGCCGCCTGGTGATGAGCGTCCCCGAGGACATGGGCGGTGACAGCTCCGGCGGACAGAGCGCCGCCGCCTCCAACGTCCCCGCGTCGGTCGGCACCTTTGTGAACCAGGTCCTCCCCTGGCAGCCGCCCGGGACGTCCAGCGCCGCTTCCGGTCAGCGGCTGGAGGTGATGTACGCCAACAAGGTCCTGCACATCAGGCACGTGGACGAGAACGGCAGCACCACGGAGCACACCTGCACCCGGGCTTAGGACCACCCCTGACCGCGCGTCCGGGCCCGGCTCAGGCGCGTGGGTACCGGGCCAGCCACCCCGGCGACGACCCCGCGGGCCCGTGCAGCGCGGGGCCCTGGGTCATCTCCATCGCGAAGTCGTCGGCGAGTTCCAGCATCGTGGGACGGCCCTCCAGCTCCGCCAGCCATCCCGGCGGGAGGGCCGTCTCACCGTGCAGGGCGCCGAGCAGACCGCCGGTCAGCGCGCCCGCCGCCGCCGACGGCCCGCTCTGGTTGACCGCCAGACACAGGCCGTGCCGCACGTCCTCCCCCACCAGCGCGCAGTACACGGACGCCGCCAGCAGCCCGTCCGCCGTACCGTCGCCGGCCAGTTCCTCCACCCGCGTGGGACCGGGAATCCCCTGCCGCACCGCACCCAGCGCATGCTGCAGCGCGTCCGAGACGGGCTGGTGACCCGGTCGGGCGGCAAGCAGGGCCAGGGCCCGCTGCACGGCACCGTCCAGGCTCTCGCCCCGGGCCAGCGCATGCACGATCACGGCGTACGCGCCCGCCGAGAGATAGGCGATGGGATGCCCGTGGCTCTGGGCCGCGCACTCCACCGCCAGCTGCGCGACCAGCTGCGGCTCCCAGCCGACCAGCAGCCCGAACGGCGCCGACCGTGCCACCGCCTCCGGACCCAGCTCACCGGTGTTCTTCGGTGACTCCAGCGTGCCCATGATCTCGTCGCCGAAGCCGATGAGCAGCGCCCGGGTCGGCTCCCGCCGGGCGTACAGCCACTCCTCGCGCGCGAGCCAGCCGTCGTCCTTGCGCCGCTCGTCGGGCCCCCAGTCCCGCTGGGTGGCCGCCCAGCGGAGGTACGCCCGGTGCAGATCGGTCGGCGGATGCCAGGCGCCGGTGTCCCGGCGCACCTGGGCGCGTATCAAGCCGTCCACGGTGAACAGCGTGAGCTGGGTGTGGTGGGTGACCGTACCGCGCCGGCCGTGTCCGAAGACCAGGTCGAGCAGGCCCTCGGGGCCGTAGGCGGCCCGGATCTCCTCCAGGGACAGCGGATCGGCGGGGCCGCCCAGCGCATCGCCCACGGCGACCCCGAGCAGGGCGCCGCGCACCCGACTGCGGAAGTCCTGCTGTTCGGCTCGGCCCCAGACGGTGCCGGATGTCGCACCCACGCAGACCTCCTCATGGCACCGTCCGTCCGTACGACGCTAGGCACTGTAATCGACGGGGAACGGTCCGTTCACGGGGGCAAATCACCCGCCGCGGGTCATTCCCGCCCAGCCACGAGCGCTTCGACTCCGTCGAGGATCCGGTCGAGTCCGAAATCGAGCGGGTCGGTGCCGGTCGGGTCGAAAGCGCCGTCGGCGATGGCCCGGGTCAGTGCCGGGAACCGGTCCGCGTGGCGTTCGAGGACCTCGCCGGTGAGGCGGTTCCACTCGCGGTCCTGGTCCGCGTCGAAGTCGGCCGCCTGCTGGGCAATGCTGCGCACCAGACCGACGACCAGGACGAAGACCTGGTGCCGCTGGGCGGCCGGCAGGCCGGTGGGCTCCAGGGCCGCGTGCGCCGCGTCCAGCCAGCCGAGCTGGTGGGGGCCCATGACCTGGCGGCGCATCGCGGTGGCGGCGAGCGCCCAGGGATGGGCCCGGTAGACCTCCAGGCACCGGCGGGCCCACAGCCGTGTCCCGGCCCGCCAGTCGCCCTCCGCCGCGGACAGGTCGGGGACCTCGGCGAGCATCGACTCGATCATGAGGTCGACCAGTTCCGCCTTGCCGGGCACATACCGGTAGAGCGCCATCGCCGAGACCCCGAACTCGGCGGCGACCTTGCTCATCGAGACCGCGTCCAGCCCCTGGGCATCGGCCAGCTCGACGGCCGCCGCGGCGATGCGCTGCGGGGACAGCGTCGGCTTCGGCCCGCGCGTGGGCTGTTCCTGTTCGCCCCACAGCAGCGCGAAGGCCGTCCGCCGGTCGCGGTCCTGTGCCTGCTCGTTCTTCCGCCCGCCCAAGACGTCCCTCCCGATCGCCACTGCGAAGTCTGTTGACTCCGCCAGACAACTGTATATACCGTAAACGCAGAGAACAGCTGATGGCATAAACAGTTTAGGTGGAACACCATGCTGCTGACCTACCGCGCCCTCAGGCGCCGCGCTCTCGCCAAGAAGCTGGCGATCACCACGCCGAACGGCATCGACGAGTCCTCGTACGTCCGCATCGGCGGCATCGACCAGTGGATCTCCGTCCGCGGCGAGGACCGGACGAACCCCGTGATCCTGGAGATCCACGGCGGCCCCGGCGCCTCCAACCTGATCTTCGTCCCGCGCACCCGCGCCTGGGAGCGGCACTTCACGATCGTCCGCTGGGACATGCGCGGCGCAGGACGGACCTTCGCGGCGGGCGGCCCCGAGGGCCAGGGCGAGCTGACCCTCGACCGCCTGTACCAGGACGCCCTGGAGGTCACGCACCACATCCGCACCCGCCTGGGCGTGGAGAAGGTGATCCTCCTCGCCAACAGCTTCGGCACGGTGACCGGTCTCCGTCTGGCCCGCAACCACCCCGAGCTGTACGCGGCGTACGTCGGCACCGACCAGAACATCATCGGGGGCGGCCGTGACACCACCGCCTACGAGGCGCTGCTGGGCCGCCTGGAGAAGGCGGGCAAGAAGAAGCAGCGGGCGACGATCGAGGCGATGGGCCCGGACCGCTCCGCCTGGTCGGCCCACGCGTGGGCCACGTACGCGAAGACGATGGTGACGACCGACCCGCTCACCTACGACACGATGAAGACGGTCGTGATCCGCTCCCTCTGGTTCTCCCCGCTCCACACCCTGCGCGACCTGCGCACCTACCTCAAGGCCCAGACCTTCTCGGAGCCGCTGGGCCCCCAGGCGACGACGGTCGACGAGTACACCGAGGGCACCGCGTTCCGCCTCCCCGTCTTCCTCTTCCAGGGCGACAGCGACGTCCTCACTCCGCCGGAACCGGCCCGCCGCTTCTACGAGGCGCTCACGGCCCCGGTGAAGGACTTCGCCCTCATCACCGAGGCCGGCCACTTCGCGTCGTTCCGCCACCCCGGCCAGTTCCTGAACCTCCTGCTGACCAAGGTCCGGCCGGCGGTGACGGGGGAGGCGGTGCGCTGAAGCAACGGGGAGCGCGGGGGTCAGCCGCCGTCCTGGGTCCGGGCCGCCCTTCTGCGCCTCGGCGCGACCGCCTTGCGGATCTCCTCGGTGGCCGCGCGGAACGCGGGTGCGGCGTGCTCGAAGTAGTCGAAGAGCAACGCCCGCTGCTCGGGGCTGTAGCGGGACAGGACCTCGGCGATGTGACGGCGGGCGGGGCCCACGACCTCCTCGACCCGGGCGAGCGCGTCCGGGACCGGTTCCACGATCACCCGCCGGCGGTCCCTCGGGTCCGAGGTGCGACGCGCGTACCCGGCCCGCTCCAGGCGGTCGATCAGGCGCGTGGTGGCACCGGTGGTCAGGCCGGTCCTGGTGGCCAGTTCACCCGAGGTGAGACCGCCCTCCACCGCGATCAGGCTGAGCGCGTACCACTCCGAGGTGTGCAGGCCGGCGGCTTCGGCACTGGCCAGCCCCTGGAGGCCTACGGCATCGAGGTACTGACGGAAGATCACATGCTCGTCGCCGCCGCCCAAGGGGGTTGCCATCACCCGGCTCCTCTCCTACATTTATCTGCACGGATGCAGATACTGCTTACGTTCAGAATCTGCACGCAGTCTAACGAGCAGGGGAGAACTCCACCATGCCGAACCCCACCGCCCCCGACGTCACCGCCGTCACCGCCGTACTGGACGAACTCGTCGCCGCCTGGGAGCGCCAGGACGCCGACGCCTACGGCGAGCTGTTCACCGAGGACGCCACCTACATCACCTACGTCGGCACCTTCTACCAGGGCCGCCGGGACATCGTGGACAGCCACCGCGCCCTGTTCACGAGCTTCCTCAAGGGCACCAAGCTCGCCGACGAGGTCCTCGACATCCGCTTCCACGGCCCGGACGTGGCGGTGGTCAACGGGCGTGGCGACACCTACAAGACCAAACGACCGCGCAAGCTCACCAAGATCCAGACGTACACACTGATCCGGCAGCACGACGGCACATGGCGCATCGCGGCCTTCCACAACACCAAGCGCAAGCCACTGATGGAATCGATCTCCTACAGGTTCAACCCGGAGCTGGTCCCGGCGGCCGAGAGGTGAGCGGACGTCACAGCACGTTCAGCCGTACCAGGTGACGTTGCAGACGTAGACGCACTCGTGGCGGGGTACGGCGAGGAAGCTGATGAAACCGCGACCGCCTAGAATGTCGAACTCGCGCAGTCCACCCTCGCGATCGAAGGGCCGGCCCACCTTGACGGCGTCGTGGCCCAGGGCGGCCAGTTCCGTCGCGAGCCGCTCCACCTCCGCGACGACTCCCGGCGGCAGCTGTCCCGTGACGTAGTCGGCGCTCGGGTTGTAGTCCCAAGCCCAGTCCGTCACAGGCCGGCCTCCGACTCGGCCGTCTCGCGGATCGCGCGGATCTCCGCGATGGCCGCCGCAGGATCCTGCTCCCCGGCATCCACGATGTGCTCCAGTTCGCGCAGGCGAGCAGCCCGTTCCGGATGTCGTTCGATGGCGACGAACACGGCCCAGGAATGCACGAAGGCACGCAGCGGCGCGAGGCTCTGGGTCTGCTGGGCGTTGGTCGTGGCCTCGAAGAGGTGCTGCGTCAGCGCCGGAATCCGACTTGGTGCGATGCGCGCGACCGCCGCCCGCAACGCGTCCGGCGTCAGCTCGGGCATGGGGATCAGCGGTCCGTACGGGCCGTCGGTCTGGGCGCTCACGGTGACCTCCGGTGCGAGTGGCTCGGTCCTCGTACGGTACCGGTGGAGTCGGCGGTACGCCGGTGACGTGGCGCTCATGCCACGGCCGCGGACGGCATACGGCAGTCGCGGCACCGGCCCGGCCCAGGGGCGCGGAAGGCCCGTTCGCAGCCGTCGCAGGTCTGGAGCGGAGATGGGCGGTGCGGCTCCGGGCGGGGTGGCGCGGCCGGGAGGTGCGGCGGCAGTTGGGCGGTGAGGCGGTGCTGCAGGAAGGCCGCCGGGTGCTTGATCGGGTCCTGGGGCAGGCCGGTCGTCAGGGTGCGCACCACGGCGGTGGGTGGCACTCCTCGCTCCAGCCACTCGGAGACGGCCGGCGCCAGGCGCTGGACGTCCCGTTCGGTCAGGAGCAGGCGGGAGTCATGGGCCCGGAGCCCGGCGAGCAGTTCGGTGGCCCTGCCGGGTGGTGCGGGAGCCTTCGGAGCGGCGGCGGGCTCGGGGGCAACCGGGGCCGCGGCTGCCAGCGCGGCCCTCGGCTTGTTGTACGAGATCGTCCGGGTCGTCACTTGCCCCGATTGAAGACGCTCCCTGGGGCGCGCGAGGTATCCGTGTTCCTCCAGCTCGCGCAGGGCCGCCGCGATCCGGATCTCACCCTCGGGGAACTTCGCTGCCAGAGCCTTGATGCCGATCGGTGTGCCCTCCGGCAACGACTGGATGTGCAGTGCCAGGCCGATGGCCACCAGGGACAGCTCGGGGTGCTGGGCCAGGTGATTGCCGACCACGGTGAAGTTGTCGTGGTGGGGTTCGTTCACGTGGGTGACTCCGGACGAATGCCGGGCCTTCGGGCGCGCGGGCGCGTTACGCTGCTTGTCAGTCATCGGGAAGGTCTCTTCTTCCTTGGTGATCAGGCCCTCGCACTGGGATGGCAGTCCCGGCGGGGGCCGATGCATGTGTGGACGTGTTGTCGTCCCTGACGCTGCACCACAACTGCCCGGCCGCGCCACTTGCGTTGGGCATATTCACTCCGGCGAGTGAGCGACGGGGGCGGTGGGGGTGGGTTCGGTTCTTTCCCCGGTTCTTTGGTCTTTGGGGTCGGGACCCACCGGGTCATGGACCGCCGCGACCCGGTACGAGTTCGGCCCATACGGTCTTCGCGTTCGCCGGCGCCTCTTCCACGCCCCAGCGGTCGGCGTACGCCGCGACGATCCGCAGGCCCCGGCCGGTCTCCGACCCCTCGGCCACCGGGTCGTGGAGACACGGGACCCGGTCGCCCCGGGGGTCGGTCACCTCGATACGGAGGGTGCCGTCGTCACGGAGCGCCAACCCCAGCCGGAAGTCCCGCCCCCGCACCCGCCCGTGCAGTACGGCGTTGGACGCCAGCTCCGCGACGATGTGCGCCGCCCCCTCGAACGGCACGCCCCACTCGTCCAGTTGGCGCTCGGTGAGGAGACGGGCGAGACGGGCACCCCTTCGAGTGGCGGACAGCTGGATCCTGAGGCAGGTTTTCTCATTCACGTCACCCAGCGTGGCCGTCCCTCCCTACTCTGAACAGCGACGACCACGGTACGCAGCGTGACTGTCCGGGTCATTGGCGTGGCCGTACGGCTCGTACGTCAGGAGGGGCGAGGGTGGAGGACGAGGAGGCCGAGGCCGTACTCAAGGCGGTCGGGCGGCAGATCAAGGTGTGGCGGGAGTCCGTCGGGATGCGGCAGGCCGAGCTGGGGACCGCGATCGGGTACAGCGAGGAGATGGTGTCCTCGGTGGAGCGTGGGCGCCGGCTCCCCAAGCCGGACTTTCTCGACAAGGCCGATGAAGTACTGCATGCGGACGGGAAGTTGTCCGCGATGAAGGAGGACGTGGAGAAGGCTCGGTATCCGAAGAACGTCCGGGACCTGGCCAAGCTGGAGGACGAGGCCGTCGAGATGGGGGCTTACGTCAGCTCTCACATCCATGGCTTGTTGCAGACGGCTGAGTACGCCCAGGCGGTGTACACGCTGCGGCGTCCGTCGTACACGGAGGACGAGATCGAGCGGCTCGTCGCAGCGCGCATGGCACGGAAGTCAGTCTTCGCCAGGGTGCCGCGCCCGCTGATCACGTTCGTTCAGGAGGAGGTGACCCTGCGAAGGCCCGTCGGGGGCAAGGGCGTTCTACGTCGGCAGCTGGAACACCTCTTGGACGTGGGCAAGTTGCCGCATGTCGAGATCCAGGTGATGCCTACGGACCGGCAGGATCACGCCGGGCTGAGCGGACCCATCCGACTGCTGAAACTCCGGAACGGCAAGACACTGGGACACTTGGAAGTCCAGTTGCACAGCAGAGTGATCAGCGACCCCCGGGAAGTACAGATCCTCGACATGCGCTATGGAATGATCCGAGCACAGGCTCTCCCGCCCCGGGAGTCGATGGCGTTCATCGAGAAAGTGCTGGGAGACGAAGCATGACCACCTCCACGCTGACGTGGTTCAAGAGCAGCTACAGCAGCGCTGACGGCCCTGACTGCGTCGAAGTAGCCATAACCCCCGCCACCATCCACATCCGCGACTCCAAGAACAAGGAAGGCGCCCGACTCACCTTCAGGGACGCCGCCTGGACGGAGTTCCTGGCCTTCACTGCTGATCGCTGACGGCGGCCAGCGCCCTGCCGTGCCACTCCAGGATCCACTCGTCGTGCGGTGACAAGGACTTCGCTCTGTCCAGGGCGGCCAGCGCCGCATCGGGGGACCCCAGTTCGAGCAGGATGATCCCCCGTCGGCACTCCGCCCAGGGGTACTCCGGCCTCAGCCGGACCGCGCGGTCCAGGTCGGCCAGACCCTCCCGGTGGCGGCCGAGGTTGGCCAGCGACACGCCCCGGCTCGCGTACGCCGACGCGTACTCGGGGTCGAGGGCGAGCGCGCGGTCGTAGTCGGCGAGGGCTTCCTCGTCGCGCCCGGCCACGCGGAGGGCGTCACCTCGTTCGCAGCGGCCCCAGGCCCAGTCCGGCTGGAGGGCGAGGGCACGGTCGAGGTCGGCGAGCTGACGGGCGGGCTCGGCGCGGGCGCGCCATACGCGGGCCCGGCGGGCGAGCGCCCAGGCGTAGTCCGGGTTGAGTTCCAGGGCCTGGTTCAGATCTTCGAGGGCGCTGTCGAGTTCCCCCCGGGCGAGGCGGGTGGCGCCTCGGGAGGCCCAGGCGAAGTCGCCGGCCGGGTCGAGCCGGATCGCCTCGTCCAGGTGCCGGATCGCCTCGTCGTGGTCGCGCAGCATGCGGTGGTACTCGCCGCGCACCGCGTGACTCCACGGGTCGTCCGGTGCGAGCGCCACGGCCCGTTCCATGTCCGCGAGTGCAGACCGGTAGTCCCCCAGCTCGCCGTGGGCCAGGGCCCGGCCGCGGTAGGCCCGCGCCAGCCCGGAATCCAGAGCGATGGCACTCGCGAATGCGGTCAGGGCCTCGTCGTACGCCCCGCCGCGCCGCAGCGCGGCGCCCCGTACCGCATGGGCGAGCGCCCGGTCCGGCTCGTCGAGCGCCGCCCGGTGCAGCAGCAGCCCGAGTGCGGCGGCCACTCCGCCGTTCCCCAGGGCCTCCGTCAGCTCGCCGCCCCAGCGAGCCACGGACCCCGAGTCGGCATCCTCGCCCGCGTCCGCGAGGGCCCGCGCCCACCGCTGGGCCGTGGCGTCACCGGCGGCGCAGGCATGGACGAACTCCCGCAGCGCCCCCGGCAACGCCTCCCGGTCCCCCGCGCACAGCCGGTGATAGCACTCGGCCAGCCGCAGCTCCCGCCACTCCTCGTCCGCCCACAGCTCCTCGGTGTCCCGCGCCCCTTCGAGTTGACCCCGCCACTGCCCGAACGCTCCCGCCAGCCGCCGCTGCAGCTCCCCCCATCCCCGGGGCGACCGTGCCCGCTGCAGCCGCAGCATCGGCGCCCGTACGACGTCGTGGTACCGGAGTCCGCCGCCGCGCCCGTCGACGAACGGCAGGCCGCTCAACCAGCCGTACAGCGCGTCAAGTTCCGCCTCCTCGCAGTCCACCACGGCCCGGAACACGTCCGCGTCGAGCCGCCGGGGCACCGCGCAGGCCAGGGCCACCCCCCGGCGCACCGGATCCCGCTCCCACTTCAGGAACCGCTCCACGGCGTCCGCACTCGGATCCCCCACGTCGCCGGGATCGGCGGGTCTGGCCTCCGCGAGGGTGGAGACGAGCACCGGCAGCCCGCCCGTCAGCCGCAGGACCTCCGCGACCACCTGCTCGTCCCGCACGCCCCGGTCGGCCAGCAGTCCCCGGGCCTCCGCCTCCGTGAACGGCCCGAGCGGCACGTGCGTCACGAAGTCGGCGAAGCCGCCCCAGCGAGCCGTGTCGAAAGGGCCTTGGCCGGCCGTGACCACGACCACGTTGGCGGGCAGCGCCCCGTGCCGGTCCGTCGTCATCAGCTCGTGCAGCCAGCTGTCGACGAACGGCCCGATCCTTTCGTACGTGTCGAAGAACAGGACGATCCACGGCACCGAGGCCGCCACCGGGGCCAACTCGTCGAGCAGTCCGGGTGTCAGCTCACGCTCGGGTGACAGCACCAGCTGCACGTCGTCCTGATTGCCGAAGCGGGCGCTGAGACCCCGCCGCAACCTCTCGGCGTACCGTGACAGTTGAGCCGGGTCGACCGCGCCCACGAAGGGTCCCGCTCCCGGCACCATGCTCAGGCCGGCCAGCCCCGCCCGTACCGCCGTCGCCGTCACCGCCGACGGGCTCTCCGGCTCCGGCTCCAGCCCGGCCATCACCACCTCGGCCTCGTGCCGCCGTTCCCGGTACATGACCAACGCCTTTTCGAGCTTCTTGAACTCCCGGCCCTGTCGGCGGAACTCACGACTGATCGACGCCATCGCCTCCGGCACGCTCCCCGCGCCCTCGTCGACGTACGCCGTCAGCGCGCCCCGCTCCCGCGCGATCTGTTCCAGCTCCCGGACCAGGAACGTCTTTCCGACACCCGCGTTGCCGTGCACATGAAAAAGGAAGCGGTGGCGTTCGTCCTCGGGGGGTACGTCCAAGTTGGCGCGGAAGGCCGCCCGTTCATCACTGCGTCCGACGAACCCGGCCCGTCTGCGCCGTCCGATCAGCTCCTGCATCGACGGCCGTGCCTGCGCCATGCGTACGCCTTTCCCCCGAAGCCGGACTCTTCATTCTGGCGCAATGCCCACGCGATATCCGGGCCCTGGGCAGGGGAGAATTCAGCCATGACCACCACCCCCACGCGTCGCACCGGCCTCACGCTCGCCGCCGGTGTGCTCACCGGCATACTCGCCCTCTACATCGCCCTCGTCGCCCTCGGGAACATCACCGACTTCGGGACGAACCAGCAGTTCGTCCGGCATGTGCTGGCGATGGACACGACCTTCAAGGACGAGGACCTGATGTGGCGGGCGATCACCAGCACAGCCCTTCAGGACACCGCGTACGTCCTGATCATCGTGTGGGAGACGGTGGCCGCCCTGGTCCTGGTCTGGGGCACGTACCTCTGGGCCCGGCGGAAGGACGACGACCTCGCGCGGCGTGTCTCCACCTACGGGCTGCTGATGCTGTTGCTGCTGTTCGGCGCCGGGTTCATCGCGATCGGCGGTGAGTGGTTCTCGATGTGGCAGTCCAAGACCTGGAACGGGCTGGACGCGGCGACCCGCGTCTTCCTGCTCGCCGGAGTCGCCCTGATCGTCAACCAGCTGCCCGCCCGCCGGGAAGACGCTATTTGACGACCGCCACCGCGGTGCCCTGGTCGCCGAAGGACCACAGCGCGGCTCCGTCCGCCTTGTGCATACGGATCCCGCCCAGCTTCTTGCCGTCCGCCGGGGGCGGCGAGGAGCCGTCCAGGGCGTTGGAGAAGGCTATGTTCACGCCGGACACGATCGTGACGTACATGACGTGCTCGATCTCCACGCCGTCCGAGCCCTTGATGGACTGGGTGCGCTTGATGATCGAGTAGCGGCCGGGCTGCGGGTTCACCGTGCCCGGCCACACCGTGAACGTCCGGGTCGCCTTGCCCGTCGCGTCGACCAGCCACACCCGCTTCTCGCCGAGCGAGTACACGATCCGGCGGCCCTCGCCCGACCCGTCCGGCAGCGCGGGCGGGGGCGTGGCGTGCGGCGCGGCGGAGCCGTGCGCGCTCGCCGACGCGGACGGGCTCGGCTCGGCCACGGCGGCCGTGGGATGCGGCCCGTGGTCCGCCTGTACGGCGAGCGCGACGACGACCGCGGTCGCGCCTGCCGTCAGACCGGTGACCCAGGCCCACGAGGGCAGTCGGGCAGCCACGGGTACGCATCTCCTCCGCTACGGGGCCCCTCGTCAGGTCGGGGGTCGGATCATCGTACTCAGTCCAGGACCGGCAGCAGTTCCGGCAGGTGGCCGTCGGAGGCCTCCGCCGCCCGCTGCCGTTCCCGGGGCACCTCGCCGTAGAGCGTGGTGCGCGGCTTGGCCGGACGGCCGGCCGCCTCGGCCACGGCGACCAGGTCGCGGACCGACTTGTACGAGCCGTACGACGAGCCCGCCATGCGGGAGATCGTTTCCTCCATGAGGGTGCCGCCCAGGTCGTTCGCGCCGGAGCGGAGCATCTCCGCCGCGCCCTCCGTGCCCAATTTGACCCAACTCGTCTGGATATTGGGGATCCAGGGGTGCAGGAGGAGGCGGGCCATCGCCGTCACCGCCCTGTTGTCCCGCGTCGTCGGGCCCGGCCTGGCGATACCCGCCAGGTACACCGGGGCGTTGGTGTGGATGAACGGGAGCGTCACGAACTCGGTGAAGCCGCCCGTCTCGCGCTGGATGCGGGCCAGCGTGCGCAGGTGGCCGAGCCAGTGGCGCGGCTGGTCGACATGGCCGTACATCATCGTCGAGGAGGAGCGGATGCCCAGCTCGTGCGCGGTCGTGATCACCTCGATCCAGGTGGACGTCGGCAGCTTGCCCTTGGTCAGCACCCAGCGGACCTCGTCGTCCAGGATCTCCGCCGCCGTACCCGGGATGGTGTCCAGGCCGGACTCCTTGGCCGCCGTGAGCCACTCGCGCACGGACAGGCCGGTGCGGGTCGCGCCGTTCACCACCTCCATCGGCGAGAAGGCGTGCACGTGCATCCCGGGGACGCGGGACTTCACCGCCTTCGCGATGTCGAAGTACGCCGTGCCGGGCAGGTCGGGGTGGATGCCGCCCTGCATGCAGACCTCGACCGCACCCACGTCCCAGGCCTGCTGGGCGCGGTCCGCGACCTGTTCGAGGGAGAGGCTGTACGCGTCCGCGTCCGTCCTGCGCTGCGCGAAGGCACAGAAGCGGCACCCCGTGTAGCAGACGTTGGTGAAGTTGATGTTGCGGGTGACGATGTACGTCACGTCGTCGCCGACCGCCGCCCGGCGCACGTCGTCGGCCACCTGGCACAGCGCGTCCAGCGCCGGGCCGTCCGCGTGCAGCAGGGCCAGCGCCTCGGCGTCGGTCAGCTTCGTCGGGTCGCCGGCCGCGGTGCGCAGCGCCTGCCGCACGTCCGTGTCGATGCGCTCCGGCGCCATACCGGGCGCGGCGGCCTCGCGCAGCGCCTCCCAGTCGCCGTACACCTCGTCGAAGTCGTCACGCCGGTCGGCGGTGCGGCCCTCGGTGTCGATCGTGCGGTGCAGGTCCGTTCGGCCGGTCGGTACGAAGGACTCCTCCGGCTCCTGCCACGGGCGGCCCTGGACCGGCGCGTCCGGGAGGGCGAGGCCCGTCTCCGGGTCGGCCAGCGCGCTCACGTGCGGGCGCAGCCGCGGGTCCAGCCAGGGTTCGCCGCGGCGCACGAACTCCGGGTAGACGCAGAGGCGTTCGCGCAGTTCGAAGCCTGCTGCGGCCGACTTCGCGGCCAGCTCCTCGATCTGCGGCCAGGGGCGCTCGGGGTTGACATGGTCGATGGTCAGGGGCGACACCCCGCCCCAGTCGTCGATACCGGCGCCGATCAGGCGTTCGTACTCGGAGTCGACCAGGTTCGGCGGTGCCTGGAGACAGGCGGACGGGCCCATGATGTGCCGGGCCACGGCCACCGTGGCGACCAGGTCGTCCAGTTCGGCATCCGGCATGCCGCGCATCGCCGTGTCCGGCTTGGCGCGGAAGTTCTGGATGATCAGCTCCTGGATGCCGTGGTAGGCCCGGGAGACCTTGCGGAGCGCGAAGAGGGACTCGGCCCTCTCCTCGTACGTCTCACCGATGCCGATGAGGAGTCCGGAGGTGAAGGGCACCGAGGAGCGGCCCGCGTCCTCCAACACCCGCAGCCGTACCGCCGGTTCCTTGTCCGGAGAGCCGTGGTGGGGGCCGCCGGGCTCGGACCACAGCCGGGTCGCGGTCGTCTCCAGCATCATGCCCATGGAGGGGGCCACGGGCTTGAGGCGCTGGAAGTCCGTCCAGGTCATGACGCCCGGGTTGAGGTGGGGCAGCAGCCCCGTCTCCTCCAGGATCCGGATGGAGACGGCACGGACGTAGGCGATCGTGTCGTCGTAGCCGTGCGCGTCCAGCCACTCGCGCGCTTCCGGCCAGCGGTCCTCGGGCTTGTCGCCCAGGGTGATCAGGGCTTCCTTGCAGCCGAGGGCGGCACCCTTGCGGGCGACGTCCAGCACCTCGTCCGGGGACATGAACATCCCGTGACCGGCCCGGCGCAGCTTGCCGGGGACGGTGACGAAGGTGCAGTAGTGGCACTTGTCCCGGCACAGCCGGGTGAGGGGGATGAAGACGCTCTTCGAGTACGTGATGACGCCGGGACGTCCCGCCTGTTCGAGACCCGCGTCCCGCACCCGGGCGGCGGACGCGGCGAGATCGGTCAGGTCCTCACCGCGGGCCTGGAGCAGCACCGCCGTCTCGGAGACGTCGAGGGCGACGCCGTCCCGGGCGCGTTTGAGGGCGCGACGCATGGAGTTCTCGGTCGGGCCGGGTCCGGGGGTCGCGGAAGTCGTCATTCTTTGAGCATACGTTCGGCTTGATCAGGCCGGAGAGGACCCGCCCGGCCCTGTTCCCGCTCGCCGGGGAACGCCTCTCAGTGGCAGGCCAGCCATCCGATGCCGGCGGCGACGGTGAGGCCGGCGGCGGTCAGGGCGGCGGGCCGGTGGCGGTTCAGCGCGTAGCCGACCAGTACGGCGGCGAGCAGGACGACGACCGTGCCGACCGTGGCGCGCAGCGGCCCCTGGCTGTAGCCGTATTCGTTGAAGTGCACTGCCATCCACGCGAGCCAGACGATTCTTCTCATGACAGCAGAGTCTTCCTGGCCGGGCGCTCACCACGGTCGGCACCCCCCTGGGTGATGCACCGTGGCCCTGAACGTCGCGCACATGACACATTGTGGAGTGCCAATCGGCTCCTCTTTCACGTGAGTTCACGCTCGGACGGGAGAGTGACCACCATGGGTGAAGACACGCACGATCAGGCTCACGGCATCGGCAGACGCGCACTGTTCGTGACGGGCGCCGCCGCTGCCCTTACGTTGGGAGGCGTGAGCTTCGCAGCGGCGGACGGTCAGCGCGAGGAGACCCGGACGGTGCACGGCACCCTGCCACCCGGCTCCCCCGACTTCGTGTACGTACCGGTCGAAGTCCCCGCCGGTGTACAGGAGGTCAAGGTCTCCTACACCTACGACAAGCCCTCGGTCCCGGCCGGCACCCAGGGCAACGCACTCGACATCGGCCTCTTCGACGAGCGCGGCACCGAGCTGGGCGGCCGGGGATTCCGGGGCTGGTCGGGCGGCGCGCGCACGGAGTTCTACGTCCGCGCCGACGACGCGACACCGGGCTACCTCCCCGGCCCGGTACGGGAGGGCACCTGGTACGTCGCGCTGGGCCCCTACACGGTGGCGCCGCAGGGCCTGACGTACGAGCTGACGATCACGCTGACCTACGGCGAGGCGGGCCGGACCCCGCGGCCGGTGTATCCGCCCTCCCGGGCGAAGGGGCGGGGCCGGGCCTGGTACCGGGGGGACTGCCATCTGCACTCCTGGCACTCCGACGGCCGCCGCACCCCGGCCGAGATCGCGGCTCTCGCGCGCGCGGCGGGCCTGGACTTCATCAACTCCTCGGACCACAACACGAACTCCTCGCACGCCCACTGGGCGGACCAGGCCGGCGACGACCTGCTGGTCATGCTCGGCGAGGAGGTCACCACCCGGAACGGCCATGTGGTGGCACTCGGCACCGATCCCGGCACGTTCGTGGACTGGCGCTACCGGGCCCGGGACAACCGCTGGGCCCGCTTCGCGCGGGAGATCCGCCGCGCCGGCGGCCTGGTCGTCCCCGCCCACCCGCACGCCACCTGCGTCGGCTGCGGCTGGAAGTTCGGCTTCGGCGAGGCGGACGCCGTCGAGGTGTGGAACGGCTCCTACACCCCGGACGACGAGGTGACGCTGGCCGACTGGGACAACCAGCTCGTCGCCTCCGTGCGGCACGGGCGGGCCTGGCTGCCGGCGATGGGCAACAGCGACGCCCACCGCGACCCCGACACGGTCGGCATGCCCCAGACGGTCGTCCTCGCCGACGACCTGACCCGGGAGGCGATCCAGGAAGGGATCCGCGCGGGACGCTCGTACGTGGCCGAGTCGAAGAACGTGACCCTCGCCTTCACGGTGACGGGCGGGCGCGGGCGGCAGGCGGGCATCGGCGAACGGCTGGCGCTGGCCGCCGACACCCCCGTGACCGTCCGGCTGGAGGTCGCGGGCGCCCCGCGCTGCTCGGTGCGCTTCGTCACCGACCAGGGTGTGCTGTTCACCAGCGATCCGCTGCCGGTGTCGGGCACGGGCACGGTCGAGTGGCGTACGACCCCCGCCTGCGCGGCGTACGTGCGCGCCGAGCTGCGGCACGAGGCGGCCCTCGGGCCGCTGCCGGGGGCGTTGGCCGCCCTCACCAACCCGGTCTTCCTCACGGTTGCCTGATCTGCCCGGCCGCCCATTCGGCCCACTCCCGCCGCATCGCGTTGAAGCGCAGGCCGTACTCCAGCGCGATGCGGCCGTAGACCGAGAGGTTGTCGTCGTCCCAGTCGACGGAGTCGACGAGCTGCCGCAACCGCTCGTGCCCCTCCCGGGACATCTCGATCAGGTCGGTCAGATAGGCGCGCGCCTGCTCGGGCCGCAGCACGCCGAGGAAGAAGACGCGCAGCAGGATGTCGCTGCGGGTGTTGCGCTGGGGTGCGACCTCCGTCAGCCAGTGGCGCAGCTCCGCCATGCCCTCGTCCGTGATCGCGTACTCCTTGCGGCCGCGCGGGCCCTCGGCGGCCACCGTGATCAGCCCGGCCCCCGCCAGTCTGGTGAGCTCGGTGTAGATCTGGCTCTGCGTCGCCGGCCAGACGTTGGCCAGCGAGGTCTCGAAGGTCTTCAGCAGGTCGTAGCCGCTGGCGGAGCGCTCCGAGAGCAGGCCGAGCAGTGCGTGTCTGAGGCTCATGTCCCCCACTTTACCTTCCACTGTTGACATGTCGAGTGCTGACCTTCTACTTTTGACATGTCGAGACCGAAACCCAAACGTACCGGGGGAACCAATGTCGTACCTGCGCACCTTCCTGCCGTGGATAGTCTTCGCCGTCATCCCTTCGGGGAGCTGGCAGTGGGGCGCCCTGGCCGCCCTGCTGGTGTCCGTGGCGCTCATCGCCCAGCAGAAGCAGCAAGGCACCGGTTTCGACGCCCTCGTCATCGAATGCGGCTCGGCGGTCTTCTTCGCGGCGCTCGCGGCCATCGCCTTCGCCGACCCGCACTCGGGCGTCCACGACTACTCCGCCGCCCTCTCCTCCGGCACCCTCGCCGTGATCGCCGGGGTGTCGCTGGCCGCCGGCCGGCCCTTCACCCTGGGCATCGCCAAGCGCACCACGCCGCGCGAGCTGTGGACACTGAAGCCGTTCATCCGGATCAACACGGTCATCACCGCCGTCTGGACCGCCGCGTTCGCCGTGACCGCGGTCGTCCTCGCCCTGCTGGACCACTCCGGACACGCCCACTCCACGCCCGCGACCCTCGTCCAGATCGCCGGCTTCGCCGTCCCGATGGTCTTCACCGTCCGCTACGTCGCCCACGCCCAGGCGAAGGCCCAGGCCGCCGGTCAGGTGGCCCGGTGAACACCGCCCCGAAGCACCTCTCCGGCAACTACGCCCCGGTCACCGAGGAACTCACCGCCCACGACCTGCCGGTGACCGGCACCATCCCGCCCGAGCTGACCGGCTGGTACCTGCGCAACGGCCCGAACCCGGCCGACGCCGCCTCCGGCCACTGGTTCTTCGGCGACGGCATGATCCACGGAGTGCGCCTGGAGGGCGGACGGGCCGTCTCCTACCGCAACCGCTGGGTCCGCACCAGCCGCCTCACCGACGGGGCGCGGACCTACGACCAGCAGGGCCGGCGCGACCTCACCGCCGGCCCCGCCAACACCCATGTGGTGCGGCACGCGGGGCGCACCCTCGCCCTGGTCGAGACCGCCCTGCCCTACGAGCTGACCTGCGACCTGGACACCAAGGGCCCGTACGACTTCGACGGCCGCCTCACCACCGCGATGACCGCCCACCCGAAGACCTGCCCGGCCACCGGCGAACTGCACTTCTTCGGCTACGGCATGCTGGAGCCCACCCACCTCACCTACCACCGTGCCGACGCGACCGGGGAGTTGACCCTCAGCAGGCCGATCGAGGTGCCCGGGCCGACCATGCTGCACGACTTCGCGCTCACCGCCGGACACGTCGTCTTCATGGACCTGCCGGTCGTCTTCGACGTCGAACTGGCCCTGAGCGGCGGCACTATGCCGTACCGCTGGGACGACGGGTACGGCGCCCGGCTCGGCCTGCTGCGCCGCGCCGACCCGCACGGCGAGGTCCGCTGGTTCCCCGTCGACCCCTGCTACGTCTTCCACGTCCTCAACGCCCACGACGCCCCGGACGGCACCGTCGTGCTGCACGTGATGCGCTACCCGGAGATGTGGCGGCGCGACCCGGACGGCGGTACGCGGCCGCAGCAGGCCGTGCTGTGGAAGTGGACCGTCGACCCGGCGGCCGGCACGGTGCGTGAGGAGCAGTGCGACGACCGGCCGGGCGAGTTCCCGCGCGTCGACGACCGGCTGACCGGCCTCGCCGCCGGACACGGGCACATGACGAGCGGCACCTCACTGGTCCGCTACGACCTGTCCTCCGGGGCCGTGACGGCACACGACTTCGGTCCCGGCCGCACCCCCGGGGAGGCCGCCTTCGCCCCCGCCGACGACACACCGGGCGGGCCCGGCCGGCTCGTCACCTACGTCCACGACGCCGCCACCGACCGCAGCGACCTGGTCGTCCTGGACGCCGACGACCTCACGGCCCCTCCGGTCGCCACGATCGGCCTGCCGGCCCGGGTGCCGTTCGGCTTCCACGGCAACTGGCTGGCGGACGCTTAGGCGCTGCCCCGGCGGGCGGTGCGGCGCAGAGCGATGATCTCGGCCACCGCCTCCAGCCAGCGGGCGGACCGCTCCTCGGCCTGCGGGGTGGTCGCGGTCTGCGCGGCGCCGGTCAGCCACTCGCGCAGCAGCCCGGCGGGCTCCGCGGACGGCAGCGGCTCGGGCAGGGCGGCCGCGTAGGCCAGGCCGCCGGAGCGGACGATCGCGGCGACGAACACCAGCGAGCGCGGCAGCACGCCGAGGCGGTCGAGGGTGACCGCCGCGGCGATGGCACCGTCCCCGAACAGGGTCGTGCGGAAGGCCTCCTGGGTCAGGCCGTAGCGCAGCAGCAGGGCGACGTCGGTGGCGGCCAGGACCTCGTCGTCGGTGCGGGAGTCGGGCGCAGGGGGCATGGGGGCCTCGGTTCCGGTCCGGGTCAGCGGACCGTGATCGTGAAGACGTAGAAGCCGGCGCCGACGTGGGCGTGCGGGACGGCGGTCAGGGTGGGGTACGGGGACGGGGACGCCGTACCGCCGGGGGTGGGGCCCAGGGTGGACCGGTCGTGGGGGCCGGGGCCGGTGCACGTGTTCAGGGGGCAGTGCAGCAGCCGTACCGTGGTCCTGCCCTTCGCCCGGGCGGTGAAGTCGAAGGACTGGGTACCGCCGGTGCTGCCGACGAGGTCGCTGCCGTCGCCGGACTCCCGCACCCCGCGGTACTTCAGCACGGCCGCGTCCGGATGGGGGCCGGCGAGGTACCAGTGCTCGCCCAGGGTCGCGGCCGACGGGACGGTGAGGGAGAACCGTCTGCCCGGCTCCACGGTGACGGTCCGGTGATCGATGCCGTACGCGGCACCGTCGGCCGTGCCGGTCGTGGCCGGTGTGCCGGATGTCGCCGTCACGTGGGGCGTGCCGGTGCCGGTGCCGCCGGTCCCGCTCTCCTTCCCGCAGCCGGTGAGGGCGAGCAGGCCGACGAGTACGGCCGGGCCGAGGAGTGGTGCGCGTGAAGTCATGGCCGGTGTCCGGTTCCTCGGTCTCTCAGTTCTGCGGCAGGTGCACGGCGTACGCGTTCGGCAGCCGGTTGTCGCTGGCCTTCGCCATGCCGCCGTTGACGAAGTCGTCCTCGCTGACCCAGGTGGTCTTCCCCCACGGGTTGTAGATCTCCAGCTTGTCGCCCTCCTGGCCGACGATCATCATGGAGTGCCCGTGCCGTGTGCCGTCCGCTTCGTACCCCTCGGCGTCGAAGGGCACCGGCTTGCCGTCCGCCACCGCCTTCTCGATGTCCGGCAGGAGGGTGCGGCGGGAGTCCGCGTCCCGTACCTCGTGCAGTTCGTAGGAGCTTCCGGTCTCCGGGCTGATCTCCTTGTTGGAGATCTGCTCCTGGCCCTGCAGGTCCATGCCGTTCCAGTTGGCACCGCCATGGCCCTCCATGTGCATCCGGTGCTGTTCGGCTATGAGGCGCTGCCGGAAGGCCGCCGGGTCGTCCTCCTGCCCGCCGGGGCCGCCGGTGAGCGAGAGGGCGTAGACGGGATCGACCATGGCGCGCGCGGTGACCGTGGTGGAGGCGACACAGGTGCCCTCCTGTCCGTCGCCGCCCTGGGCCCACTCCTGGCCGTCGAAGCCCTGCAGTTCGGTGTTGAGGTTGGCGCCGCTGACGGGGTCCGTCCCCTCGTCCTTGAGGCTGTCCGCCCCGGTGACGATCGGCGACAGGTGCCGCTGCAGCCAGGCCGGGTCCTTGCCGTGGATCTTGCCGTCGAACGTCTGGATGTCATCGACGCCGTGACCCGCGGCGAGGGCCTTCATCAGGTACGCCTTCTCCTGCGGGGACTTCGCGCCCGCGAGGAGCCGGTCCATCCGGGCCCGGTCGGCCGGCGAGAGCCGGTCCATGGCCCGGCCGGAACGCTCCAGGTCGTTCGCGGTGAGGATCTCGTTGTAGTCGGCCGCGCCGGCCTTGCCGCTGGTGTCGGCGAGCATCAGCCGGTCCACCGCGGACAGCCGGCCGGTGTGCATCTTCCCGGCGCGCGCCTCGGCCGCCCACTTGTTCAGGTCGCGGGCCGCGGCGCGCACGGCGTCGTCCGCGGCGACGGCGGCCCTGTGCATCAGCTCGACCCCGTCGGCGGCGAGGGTGCGGCCCGCGGCGAGGACCGCCTTCTTCTCGGCCTTCTCCTCGTCGGTCTCGATCATCCTGCCGACGTCGAAGAAGCTGTCGGGCGGGCCGAGCTTCTGCTTGGCCTGCTGCAACTTGGCGCGGCCGTCGGCGTCCTGTTTCTTCGCGGTGCCGAGCGCGTCGGCCAGCGCGTGCAGCGCCTTGGCGCCGCCCTGGAACGCCTCGGACATCCTGGTCGCGGCGCGGGCGGCGGCGGCCACGCCGTCGGAGGCGAGGACGCTGGTGTCACCGACCCAGACCTCCGGCAGACCCTTGTGGGCCACCTTGTTCACCCGGCCGTGCACATCGCCGGCGTGGTGGACCTGGTCGCGGTAGCGCTTGCCGAGCGATTCGAGCGTGGCCGTGTCGCCGACCGGTGCGCAGACGAGGAGCGCGTCGTCGATCTGGTCCAGCAGGTCGTTCTTGTCCGCGGCCTTGGGGATGCTCGTGCACAGGCCGGCCAGCCACGAGCGGCGGCCGGCCGGGGTCTCCAGGGCGCCCAGCGGGTTCAGGTCGAAAAGTCCCATCGGCCCGGCCTCAGTACGTCGTCAGGGCCGACGGGCGGTCGGCGTGCACGGGCATCGTGGTGACCACGCCGGCTCCGGCGGGCGTCGGCATGGTGGCGGGATTCGGGCCGGTGGCAGGCGTCGGCATGGTGGTGACGTACGCGTTCCCCACAGGAGTCGGCATGGTGGTGATTCCGCTCCCGATGCCCGCCCCGTCGGTGGACACGGCCGCGGCGCGCGTCGCCACGGCGTGGTCGGAGCCGCCGTACGCACTCTTGGCGAGGCGCACTTTGTCCGCGAGTTCGTGCAGTGCCG
Organism: Streptomyces sp. NPDC030799; assembly: GCF_055572255.1. Taxonomy (NCBI): domain Bacteria; kingdom Bacillati; phylum Actinomycetota; class Actinomycetes; order Kitasatosporales; family Streptomycetaceae; genus Streptomyces; species Streptomyces sp. NPDC030799. The sequence continues at coordinate 54,091 of NZ_JBVIDS010000012.1, forward strand.
ACTCCAGCGTGGCCGCGTCCTCCAGCCAGGCCGCGGCGAACGCGTTGAACGCCGCCGCCGACTCGGCACCGCCCAGGGCGTCCTGCGTGTAACACGCGTCGGTGACGATCGCCTTGTGTATGTGTCCCGCGTCGTCGCCGGCGCCGTCCAGTTCGTTCGCCTGGCCGGAGATGCCGGACCTGACCGTGTAACCGTCCGAAGACGCGCCCATCACGCTCCCCCGTTTGCGCCGGCTCATGTCCGCGGGGGAGGCTAACACGCGTACGGAGTACGACCTTCCACACATCACAGGCCGCGCACGAGGCCGACACAGCATCCACGCGGGGCGCCCTGCGCGCCCGGCGGAGCAGGAGAGCGAGAGACATGGCAGGCCGCAGCGATCTCAAACACCGGCTCGTGACCCGCTTCCAGCGGTACGTCGCCAACCCGCTGAACCGGCGGCTGCCGTTCCAGACCCTCCTGGAGACCACCGGCCGCACCTCGGGCCTGCCCCGGCAGACGCCGGTCGGCGGGCGCCGGGTCGGGGAATCCTTCTGGCTGGTCTCCGAGTTCGGCCCCAAGTCGCAGTACGTGCGCAACATCCAGGCGGACCCCAGGGTGCGCGTCCGCATCGCCGGCCGCTGGCACCACGGCACCGCGCACCTCCTGCCCGACGACGACCCGGTGGCCCGCCTGCGCTCCCTGCCCCGCTTCAACAGCGCGGCGGTACGGGCCTTCGGCACGGACCTGCTGACAGTGCGGGTGGACCTGCTGGACTGACGGAGGCCACACTGCGCGGGTGAAGCTCACCACCACCCCCTCCGCCGTCGAACCCGCCCGGGACTTCCCGGAGTTGGTGCCGCACGCCCGCCCGGCCGTCCGCCTGCATCCGCGCCGCGGCACACCCGGCCCGCGTGACAGCCACATCGGCGGTCCGGTGCTGTGGCCGGCCGCCGAACCGTGGCCGGAGTGCGCCGGCCACAAGGACGTGAACGGCAGGGCGTACACGCTCCCGATGGCCGTGGTCGCCCAGTTCACCGCGGCCGACTTCCCGGAGATCCGCTTCCCCGACGGCACGGACCTCGTCCAGCTCCTGTGGTGCCCCGACTGGCACGACCAGCCGCACCCGGACGGCTGGGGCCAGGCCTGCCGGCTCTTCTGGCGCCGGGCCGCCGAGGTCACCGACCCGCCGGCCGAGCAGCCGGATCCCGGGGAACACGGGGAGTACGACGACATGATCCCGCGCGCATGCGTCCTGCACCCCGAGCGGGTCACGGACTACCCCGGTGAGGAGGAACTCCCGGCCGGCCTCGGCGAGCGCTTCGAGGCCTGGCTGGCGGACCGCGGCCTGACCGACGACCTCACCACCGTCCCCGGCTACAAGCTCGGCGGCTTCCTGGACTGGTGCACGACCGGCCTGCCGGCCGCCCTGGAGTGCGGCGAGTGCCGGGCGCCGCTGGAGCTGTTCCTGCAGTGCGACACATACGAGTACTACCTCGGCAGCTGGGCCCCGGACAGCGCACCGGACCGCTTCCGGCCGCTGGAGGAACGCCATCTGAAGACGGGTGACGAGGCCGGTGACGCATCCCGGGAGCCGGTCGGCATGACCGTCGGCCGCGGGAGCCACGCAGGACTGTTCGTGTGCTCGGCCGACCCCCGCCACCCGGCGTCGTTCTTCACCCAGTGAGGGTGCCGCCCCCTCACCCCGGCCACACGATCGCCTGCACCTCGCTGTACGCGTGCAGGGCGTAGGAGCCCACGTCGCGACCGACGCCGCTCTTCTTGAAACCGCCGAACGGGGCCTCCATGTTGCGGCCCACGGTGTTGATGCCGACGCCGCCGGCCCGCAGCTGCCGGGCCACCCGGAAGGCGCGGGCCACATCACCGGACCAGACGTAGTCGATGAGGCCGTAGTCGGAGTCGTTGGCCAGGGCCACACCTTCGTCCTCGTCGTCGAAGGGCACGACCACGACGACCGGCCCGAAGATCTCCTCCCGGGCCACCCGCATGTCGTTGGTGCAGTCGGCGAGCAGAGTGGGCGCCACGTAGAAGCCGCGGTCGAGCGGAGGCCGTTCACCGCCCGCGACCACGGACGCGCCCTCCTTCCGGCCGAGTTCGACGTACGACTCGACCCGCGCCCGGTGCTCCGCCGAGATCACCGGCCCGACGACCGTGTCCGGCCCACGCGGGTCCCCGACCTTCAACCGGCGTGCGTATCCGGCGAGTTGCTCGACCAGCCGCTCGTACACCCCGCGCTGGGCCAGCACCCGCGTCGGTGCCGTGCAGATCTGCCCGCTGTAGAAGGAGAAGGTGGTGCCGATGCCGGCGACGGCCGAGCCGAGGTCGGCGTCGTCGAACACGACCGCCGCTCCCTTGCCGCCCAGCTCCATCAGCTGCCGTTTCATGTCCCGCCCGCACACCTCGGCGATACGCCGGCCGACGGCCGTGGACCCGGTGAAACTGACCATGTCGACGGCGTCGGACCCGACCGCCGCCTCGCCCACGGCCACCTCCCGCCCGGAGACCACGTTCACCACGCCCGGCGGCGCCCCGGCCTCCTGGAGCGCCTCGGCCATCCGGTACACGGACAGCGGATCCTGCGGCGCGGGCTTGACGACCACCGTGTTGCCCATGGCCAGGGCGGGCGCGATCTTGCCGGCCGGGTTGGCCCAGGGGTTGTTGTAGGAGGTGATGCAGCTGACGACCCCGACGGGCTGCCGTACCGCCAGGGCCCCCGTCACCCCGGCCCTCCCCATCGGACCGGCGTCGTTGATCTGCGGTGCTATGGCCCACTCGGCGGGCTCCACGCTCGCGTACCGGCGGAAGCGGGCGGCGGCCACCCCGACCTGCATCGCCCGGGCGGTCCCCGTGGTCGCGCCGGTCTCGGCCCGGGCCAGCTCGGCGTACGGCTCCAGCCGGCCCCGGATGAGACCCGCCGCCCGCGCCAGTACCTTCGCCCGTTCCTCCGGCCGGGTCCGCGACCACGCCCCGAACGCCTCCCGGGCCGCCGCGCAGGCCGCCCGCGCCTGCTCCGGCGAGGCCTCCGGCGCCCAGCCGACCCTCTCCTCGGTGGCCGGGTCGGTCACCGGGTAGTACCCGCCGTCGGGTTCGACCCACTCCCCGCCGACGAACAACGGCTGCCCGTCGGTCACCGCGTACTCACCGTCCGGGTGTCGGCCCCCGACCGCAGCACCTTCCCCGGTACGGCCCCCGTCACCACGTCGTCCCGGATCGCCTCGACCCCGTTGACCCACACGGCCCGCACCCCGATCGCCGTGGAGTCCAGGCGGGGACTGTCACCGGGCAGGTCGTGCACCAGCCGGGCCGGTCCGGCGTCGATCCGCTCGGGATCGAACAGGACGAGATCCGCGTGCCAGCCCTCCCGGACCCGCCCCCGCTCGCGCAGCCCGAACAGCCGCGCCGGGTCGTCGGTCAGCATCTTCACCGCGTGCTCCAGCCCGACCAGCCTCCGGCCGCGCAGACAGTCCCCGAGGAACCGGGTGGTGTACGGCGCCCCGCACATCCGGTCCAGGTGCGCCCCCGCGTCGGAGCCGCCGAGCAGCACGTCCTCGTGCTGCCAGGTCTCGGCGCGCAGCGCCCAGGAGGCCGGGTCGTTGTCGGCGGGCATCGGCCACAGCACCGTACGCAGCTCGTCGTGCGCGCAGATCTCCACCAGGCAGGCGAAGGGGTCCAGCCCCCGCTCCTCGGCGATGTCCCCGACGACCCGGCCGGTCAGGCCGCGGTTGGCCGCGCTGTAGGTGTCCCCGATGACGTACCGGCCGAAGTCCGCCAGCCGCCGGAAGACACCCGCCTCCTTCGACCGGGCCCGCCGCAGCATCTCCTCCCGGACGGCGGGGTCCCGCAGCCTGGCGATCCGCTCCGGCACCGGCAGCCCGAGGACCGGCCCCCAGCCCGGGATCAGGTTGAGCGCGCAGAACGTGCCCAGGGACATGTTCATCGGCGTGAGGATCGGCATGGTGAGCGCCACCACCCGCCCGCCGGCCTTCCGGGCCCGCTCACTGGCGCCGAGCTGCCGTGGCACCCGTTCGGGTACGGCCGCGTCGACGGTGAGCACGTTCCAGTTCAACGGCCGTCCGGCCGCCGCGCTCATCTCCACGAGCAGATCGATCTCGTCGTCGCTGAACTGGTCCAGGCACCCGGCGACGATCGCCTCGATCTGCGTGCCCTCGTGCTCACCGACGGCGCGGGAGAGCGCCAGCAGCTCCTCGGGCCTCGCATGCCGGGAGGCGACGGGCTGCCCGTCCCCGTCGGAGTGCGTACTGGACTGCGTGGTGGACAGGCCCCAGGCCCCGGCGTCCATGGCCTCGCGCAGCAGCCCCACCATCGCGCCGAGCTGCTCCTCGGAGGGCTGCCCCCCGACCGCCTCGGGCCCCATCACATACCGCCGCAGGGCACAGTGCCCGACCATGAAGCCGGCGTTGACGGCGATCCGCCCCTCCAGGGCGTCCAGATACTCCCCGAAGGAATGCCAGCTCCAGGGCGCCCCCTCCTCCAGCGCCAGCAGGGACATCCCCTCCACCTTGGACATCATCCGCCGGGTGTAGTCGGCGTCCTCGGGGCGGGACGGATTGAGCGGCGCGAGGGTGAACCCGCAGTTCCCGGCGGCGACCGTCGTCACCCCGTGATTGAGGGAGGGCGTGGCGTACGGGTCCCAGAAGAGCTGGGCGTCGTAGTGGGTGTGGGGGTCGACGAATCCGGGGGTGAGGACGAGCCCGGAGGCGTCCTCGGTGGTGCGGGCGTCTTCGCCGACATCGCCGATGACGGCGATACGGCCGCCCCGGATGCCGACGTCGGCGGTGTAGCGGGGCGCTCCGGTGCCATCCACCACGGTGGCACCCTTGATGACGTGATCAAGCATGGGGCCTCCTTTTCCACTGGGTAGCTGCAATGCCCCAGGGGCGCGGGGCTGTGCGGATATGCGGCTCCGCCGCGTGGGCGCGACCGGCCACATCGCACCCGCACCCCGCAACGGCGATCACGAGGCAGCCCGGAACCGGGACGTCCGGTGCACGGGATCCGTGTCGATCTTGGGAATCACTTGCTCCCCGATCAGCCGGATCGTCTGCAGCGTCTCCTCCTTCGGCACCCCCACCGGCAGCCCGAAGCTCAGCTGATCGGCGCCCGCCTGCTCCCACCGCTTGCACTGCCGCAGCACCTCGTCCGGATCCCCGCAGATCAGCAGCTCCTCCTCGACCAGCAGTTCCACGAACTCCGGCGTGTACGGGGGCAGCGTCTCCGGCCACACGGGGAAGCCCTCGGGCCTCGGGAAGGTGTCGTGGTACCGGAACACCAGCGAGGGCAGATAGTGCAGCCCCCCGTGCACGGCGATGTCGATCGCCTCGGCGTGGGTGGGCGCACAGATCGCGGTGGTCGTCACCATCACGTTGTCGTTCACGAAGTCCCCGACGGGTTCCGCGTTCACGATCGCCGTCTTGTACTGCTCCAGCACCCATTCCATGTCGGAGACCTTCTGGATGCTGAAGCCGAGCACGCCGAGCCCCTTCTTCGCGGCCATGGCGTACGACGGCGGTGATCCGGCCGCGTACCACATGGCCGGGTGGGACTTCCCGTACGGCTTCGGCAGGACCTTGCGCGGCGGCAGCTGCCAGTGCTTGCCCTGGAAGCCGGGGTACTCGTCCTGGAGCCACATCTTCGGGAACTCGGCGATGGTCTCCTCCCAGATCTCCTTGGTGTGGTTCATATCGGTCACACCCGGTATGAACCCCAGGATCTCGTGGCTGCCGGCGCCCCGCCCGCTGCCGAACTCGAAGCGCCCCTCGCTGAGGTGGTCCAGCATGGCGACCTTCTCGGCGACCTTCACGGGGTGGTTGACCTGGGCCAGGGGGTTGAAGATCCCGGACCCGAGGTGGATCCGCTCGGTCGCGTGGGCCAGGTACCCCAGGAACACGTCGTTGGCCGACAGGTGCGAGTACTCCTCCAGGAAGTGGTGCTCGGAGGCCCACGCGTACTTGAAGCCGGACTTGTCCGCCTGGATGACGTACTCGGTCTCCTCCATCAGCGCCTTGTGCTCGGCCAGCGGGTCGGTCTCGGCGCGCTTGCCCACGTATCCCTGTACAAAGAGCCCGAATTCCAAGGCGGTTCACCTTCCCCAGTTTTCTGACGCTCCGTCAGATCGAACCTGTTGGCCGACTGTCGCACCGAGGGCGAGGGCCGTCAATAGCTGACGGTGAGTCAGATGACGGACACCCCCGCCAGCCATCCACCGTCGATCACGAACGGCTGCCCGGTGATGTACGACGAGTCCTCCGAGGTGAGGAAGAGCGCCAGCCGCGCCACCTCCTCCGGCTGCCCGACCCGCCCGAGCGGTACGAGCTTGCGGTACAGCTCGTCCAGCGCCCGGCTCATCTCCGCCGGATCGGCGTCCGGGTCCAGCCGGGCCGGATTGGACATCGGGGTGTCGATGGCGCCCGGACAGATGGCGTTGACCCGGATCCTCCGGGCCGCCAGCTCCAGCGCGGCCACCCGGGTCAGCCCCAGCACGGCATGCTTCGTGGCGGCGTAGGTCCCGACGGCCGCCATACCGGTCAGGGCCGTGTACGACGCGGTGTTCACGATCGTGCCCCCGTCGGCCATCTCCGGCGCCACCGCCTTCATCCCCAGGAAACAGCCGACCTGGTTGACCTGCACGACCTGCATGAACTCGTCCAGCGGGGTGTCCACCAGGGCGTTGAACCGCAGGATGCCCGCGTTGTTCACCAGCCCGTCGATCCGCCCGTACGCCTCTTTGACGACCCCGACGGCCTCCCGCCACCCGTCCTCGTCGCCCACGTCGAGATGGACGTACAACGCGCCTGTCTCCTCGGCCAGGGCCTTCCCCCGGTCGTCCAGCACATCGGCGACGACCACCCGCGCGCCCTCCGCCCGGAAGAGCCGCGCCTCCTGCTCGCCCTGTCCGCGCGCCGCCCCGGTGATGATGACGACCCGCCCGTCCAGCTTGCCCATGGCATCCTCCTCATGTGAGCCGGGGTGCGACCTCCGCCCCGAACAGCCCGATCTGCTCGATGAGTTCGGCGCGGCTCCGGCTGCGGAACCGCACCTGGATCCGGTCCACGCCCATCGCCGGATACGCCCGCAGCGACTCGGCGATCTCCTCCGGCGCCCCGGCGAGGGTCCGCCGCCCGACCTCCCAGCCGGGCCGCCCGACGTACAGCGGCTCGGCGATGGCGCCGACGGTGAACGGCCCCTCGATGCCGTGGTCCGCGCGCAGCTGCCGTATCCGCTCGATCTGCGCGGGCAGCCGCTCCCGCGGATCCCCCTGGGGCAGCCAGCCGTCCCCCTTCAGCGCGGCCCGGCGTACGGCGGCGGGCGAGGAGCCGCCGACCCAGAGGGGGACGTATGGCTGCGCGGGCCGGGGCCGCTGGCCGAGCCCGGCGAAGTCGTAGGTCTTCCCGTGGTGCTCGGGGAACTCCTCCGCTCCCAGGGCGGCCCGCAGCGCGTCGATCACCTCGTCCAGCACGGCCCCGCGCCGCTCGAAGTCCACCCCGAGCGCCTCGAACTCCTCCCGCACATGCCCCGCCCCCACCCCGAGGATCAGCCGGCCGCCGGAGAGGTGGTCGAGGGTGGCGTACTGCTTGGCGGTGAGCAGCGGGTGCCGCAGCCCCACGACGGCCACATGGCTGAGCAGCCGGACGCGCTCGGTCACGGCGGCGAGGTGGGCGAGAGTGGCGACGGGGTCGTACCAGACCGTGCTCATGGCGGGGGCGAGCCGGCGCGGGACGCCCACGTGATCGCAGCAGGCGAGGTAGTCGAACCCGGCGCTGTCCACCGCCCGCGCGACGGCCACCAGGTCCTTCGGACCGGCCCCGGCCTCCCAGCCTTCCGCGAACAGGGTGCTCTGCGCCTGAACGGGCAGCTGGATGCCGTACGCCGGGGCGCTCACCGCCACAGGCCCTGCGGGGTGAGGCCCAGCAGCTCGATGGCGTTCCCCCGTACGATCCGCTCGACCACGTCCGCCGCCAGATGCCCCATCTGGGCCTCGCCGACCTCGCGGGACTTCGGCCAGGTGGAGTCGGAGTGCGGGTAGTCGGTCTCGTACAGGACGTTGCCGACTCCGATGGCGTCCAGGTTCCTGAGCCCGAAGGCGTCGTCGAAGAAGCAGCCGTAGACATGCCCGGCGAACAGTTCGGACGGCGGCCGGCGGACCTTGTCGGCGACGCCGCCCCACCCCCGGTTCTCCTCCCACACCACGTCCGCGCGCTCAAGGATGTACGGGATCCACCCGATCTGCCCCTCGGCGTACATGACCTTGAGCTGCGGGAACCGCTCGAACTTGCCGCTCATCAACCAGTCCACCATCGAGAAGCAGCAGTTGGCGAAGGTGATGGTGGAGCCCACGGCGGGCGGTGCGTCGGCCGAGGTGGAGGGCATACGGCTGCTGGAGCCGATGTGCATGGCGACGACCGTGCCGGTCTCGTCGCAGGCGGCGAGGAACGGGTCCCAGTCGTCGGTGTGGACGGACGGCAGGCCGAGGTGCGGGGGTATCTCGGAGAACGCGACGGCCCGCACCCCCCGCGCCGCGTTCCGCCGGACCTCCTGGGCGGCCAGCCCGGCGTCCCAGAGGGGAATGAGGGTGAGCGGTAGGAGCCGGCCGTGCGCGTCCGGCCCGCACCACTCCTCCACCATCCAGTCGTTGTAGGCACGGACGCAGAGCAGCGCGAGCTCCTTGTCCCGCGCTTCCGTGAAGGTCTGCCCGCAGAAGCGGGGGAAGGTGGGGAAGCAGAGGGCGGACTGGACGTGGTTGACGTCCATGTCGGCGAGCCGGGCGGGCACGTCGTACGACCCGGCCCGCATCTGCTCGTACGTGATGACCTCCAGTCTGACCTCGTCCCGGTCGCACCCGACGGCGGTGTCGAGGCGGGTGAGGGGCCGCCGCAGATCTTCATAGACCCACCAGTCTCCGAGGGGCCCCTCGGTGCTGCCGGGTTCGCCCATGACGGGCTTGAAGCGCCCGCCGAGGAAGGTCATCTCCTTCAGCGGAGCGCGCACGATCCGGGGCCCGACGTCCCGGTACTTCCTCGGCAACCGGTCCTGCCACACACCGGCGGGCTCCACGGTGTGGTCGTCGACGGAGATGATCAGCGGGAACTGTGTGGTCTCCATGAGCCTCACCGTAGCGCCGATCTGACGGTCCGTCAGCTACTGTGTCCGCACCCCGGGACTGCGAAGAGCGTGTGAGGGCTTTGTGGACTGAGCCGCGCCACCCCACGAACGGCGTCTCCCCCGGCTGACGGAACCGCCCCGAACAAGGCAAACTGACGGGGTTGTTCGAGATGTCGAGGGGGACGAGCGCATGGATGGTGGGCCGCGAGTGCCTGAACAGCGGCGTCCCGGCTCCGTGACCGTCACGGAGCAGGCGGCGCTGCGGTTCGGCGTGCTCGGTCCGGTGCGGGCCTGGCGCGGCGAGGAACAGCTCAGCACGGGCTCCCCCCAGCAGCGCGCCCTGCTGGCCGCCCTGCTGCTGCGCGAGGGCCGTACGGCGACGGCGCCGGAGCTGATCGACGCGGTGTGGGGCACCGAGCCCCCGTCGCAGGCGCTTGCGGCGGTGCGTACGTACGCGTCGAGGTTGCGGAAGATCCTGGACCCCGGAGTCCTGGTCAGCGAGTCCGGCGGATACGCGGTGCGTTCGCCGGGCGAGGGCGCCCTCGACCTGGCGGTCGCGCAGGACCTGGCGGCGGAGGCGGAGAAGGCACGGGCCGCCGGCGACCTGTGCCGGGCCCGGGACCTGCTGAACCGGGCCCTGTCCCTCTGGGACGGCGAGGCCCTGGCCGGCGTCCCCGGCCCGTACGCCGAGACCCAGCGGGTCCGCCTGGAGGAATGGCGCCTCGGCCTGCTGGAGTCCCGCCTGGACATGGACCTGGAGCAGGGCTGCCACGCGGAGGCGGTCTCCGAACTGACGGCACTGACGGCGGCGCACCCCCTGCGTGAACGCCTGCGCGAGCTCCTGATGCTGGCCCTGTACCGCAGCGGCCGGCAGGCGGAGGCCCTGGCGGTCTACGCCGACACCCGCCGCCTGCTGGCCGAGGAACTGGGCGTGGACCCGCGCCCCGGCCTGCGGGAACTGCAGCAGCGCATCCTCCAGGCGGACCCGGCCCTGGCTGAGCCGTCGTCCCCCGCGGCAGAACCCGCGGTGGTCCCCGTCCGCCCCGCCCAGCTTCCCGCCTCCGTCCCCGACTTCACCGGCCGCGCGGCCTTCGTCGACGAACTCAGCGAGGTGCTGTCGTCGGCGTCGGAGGCATCGGGGACGACGGGCCGGGTGATGGCGGTCTCGGCCCTGGCCGGCATCGGCGGCGTCGGCAAGACGACCCTGGCGGTGCACGTGGCCCACCGGGCGCGGGGCACCTTCCCGGACGGCCAGCTGTACGTGGATTTGCAGGGCGCGGGCCCCCGTCCCGCCGAACCGGAGACGGTACTGGGCTCCTTCCTGCGCGCGCTGGGCACATCGGACTCGGCGATCCCGGACAGCCTGGAGGAACGCGCGGCCCTCTACCGCTCCGTCCTGGACGGCCGCCGGGTCCTGGTCCTGCTGGACAACGCGAAGGACGCGGCACAGGTACGCCCGCTGCTGCCCGGCACGGAGGGCTGCGCGGCCCTGGTGACGTCCCGGGTCCGCATGCTCGACCTGGCCGGGGCGCACCTGGTCGACCTGGACGTGATGTCCCCGGACGAGGCACTGGCCCTGTTCACGAGGATCGTGGGCGAGGAGCGGGTGGCGGCGGAACGCGAGTCCGCCCTGGACGTGGTGGCGGCGTGCGGCTTCCTCCCGCTGGCGATCCGCATCGCAGCCTCCCGCCTGGCAGCCCGCCGCACCTGGACGGTCTCGGTCCTGGCGGCGAAGCTCGCGGACGAACGCCGCCGCCTGGACGAACTCCAGGCCGGCGACCTGGCGGTCAAGGCCACCTTCGAGCTGGGCTACGGCCAGCTCGAACCGGCCCAGGCCCGCGCGTTCCGCCTGCTGGGCCTGGCCGACGGCCCCGACATCTCCCTGGCCGCCGCGGCGGCGGTCCTGGACCTCCCCGTGGAGGAGACGGAGGACCTCCTGGAGTCCCTGGTGGACACCTCCCTGCTGGAGTCGGCAGCCCCCGGCCGCTACCGCTTCCACGACCTGGTCCGGCTCTACGCGCGTGCGTGCGCGGAGCGGGACGAGCAGCCGCCGAGCGAGCGGGAGGCTGCGATGTCGCGTTTGCTGGACTTCTATCTGGCTACGGCGGCACAGGTGTATGCGATGGAGCGGCCCGGGGACCGGGTCGTGGACCATCTGCAGCCGACCGAGTATCCGGGGCTGAGGTTCGAGGACCGCCACCGGGCCCAGGACTGGCTGTACGCGGAGGCCGTGTCCCTGCTCGCGTGTGTGCGGCAGTTCGCGGGGCCGGGGACGCTGCTGCGCGCCATCGACCTGCTGTGGGTCGCCGTCGACCTGACCGAGTCCGGTGCCAACTCACGGGAGTACGACGCCGCCGCCCTCGCCATGCTCGACGCGGCACGAACCTGCGCGGACCGGCAGGCGGAGGTGCGGGCCGCGGTGGTCCTGGCCAACGCCCACCAGCTTTCGGGGCGCTTCGCGGAGGCGGACGAGTCGGCCCGGGAGTCCTTGCGCCTGGGCGAGTCCTCCAGTGACCCGCTGGCCCGCTGCTGGGCGGCCAACATCCGGGGTGCCCTGGCCTTCTACCAGCGCCGGTACGCCGACGCGGAGAAGCACCTCAAGCAGGCGCTCGCGGACTTCCGGGACTGCGGCGACCGCGCCGGGGAGGCAAGCGTGCTGTGCAACCTGTCCCGCATCCACGTGGTGACGGGCCGTCCGCAGAGCGCCGTGGAACTGGCGCAGCAGGGCGTCGACATGTACGAGACCCTGGGCCACGCGGTGAAGAGCGCCAACGGGCGCTACGCCCTTGGCATGGCTCTCACACAGAACGGCTTGCCCGCCGAGGCCGGCGAGAGGCTGCACGAGGCACTCGCGGTGTTCAGGGAGAGCCGTCAGCGGCTGTGGGAGGGAATGACGCTCTTCCGGCTCGCCGAACTCGATCTCGCGGCCGGCCGGCCCGCCCAGGCCTCGGCCAACGCCGAAGCCGCTCTGACCGTGCTCCGCGGGATCGGTGGGGAATGGCGACGCGGGAACGTCCTCACCGTCCTCGGCCGGGCACTCGCCGGCATCGGTCAGTCCGGGCGGGCCCACGTGTGCTGGCAGGAGGCCCTTTCCATCTATGAGTCATTGCAGTCCCCGGAGGCCGACACCGTCCGTGGGCTGCTCACGCCGGCCGCCGCGGCCTGACTCGGACCGCACGTTCATCGTTCGTTTATCGCCCCACGGCAGTCTCGGTCCTGTCGATCCGTCGCGTCGGGGGGCAGACGGACCGACCGTGAGGTCGCCTACGCCAACGATCTAGGGTTGGGCGATCCAAGACCCGTCCGGCCGTCCATCGGGGGAACGGCCGGACGGGCACGCCAGTCGAGTACAGCGCCAATGGGGAGGAAGCACCATGAGCGACACCACGAAGGACGAGACCGTCACCCCGGACAACGTCCACATCACCGACGCCCCCGCCAAGGGCACGGGCACGGTGAGCACGGACAACGTCCACATCACCGACGCTCCGGCCAAGGGCACGGGTACGGTCACGACGGACAACGTCCACATCACCGACGCTCCGGTGACCACGGACAACGTCCACATCACGTCCGACCCCAGCTGAGCCACCGCCCACAGGGGGACCGGCCGCGACGGCGCCGAGGGGGAGCCGTCGCGGCCGAGGTGTGTCCGGGGGCAGGCCTGGGCCCGATGCCGCGAACCGTCGGCACGGGGGAGAAGCGAGTGGGCGGCCCCACGGCAACCTCCCCGCCCCGCCCACCGAACGCCCCTCCCCCTCACCCCCTCCCCCGCAAAACCCCCTTCACCACCTTCCCGCTCGCGTTCCGTGGGAGTTCGCCCATGAACTCCACCGACCTCGGCACCTTGTAGTTCGCCATCTCGCGGCGGGACCAGGCGATCAGGTCGTCGCAGGTCAGGGTCGAGCCGGGTCTGCGCACCACGTACGCCTTGGCGACCTCGCCCAGCCGGGCGTCGGGCACGCCGATCACCGCCACGTCGGCCACGTCCGGATGGAGGCCCAGAAGCTGCTCTATCTCCGCCGGGTAGGCGTTGAAGCCGCCGACGATGAACATGTCCTTGATGCGGTCGGTGATGCGCAGGTTGCCCCGCTCGTCCAGGACGCCCACGTCGCCCGTGTGCAGCCAGCCGTCCGGGGAGATCACCTCGGCCGTGGCCGCCGGGTCGCCGTAGTAGCCCCGCATGACGTTGAAGCCCCGGACCAGGACCTCGCCCGCCTCACCGGGCGGTACCGGCTCGCCGGTCGCGTCGGCCAGCCGCACCTCCGTGCCGGGGATCGCTCGGCCGGAGGTGGACGCGATCACCGACGGGTCGTCGCCGCGCCGGCACATCGTGACGATGCCGCTCGCCTCGGAGAGACCGTACGCGGTGAGGACCGTGTCGACGCCCAGTTCGCCGTGCAGGCGCTCCACCAGCCGGAGCGGCACCACCGCCGCGCCCGTCACCACCAGCCTCAGCGCCGACAGGTCGTGAGCGTCCCGGGACGGGTGGTCCAGCAAGGACTGGTGGAGAGTCGGCGGGCCCGGCAACACCGACACCCGCTCGGCCGCGATGTTCGCCAGTGCCGTCTCCACGTTGAACACCGGCTGCGGGATCATCGTCGCCCCGCGCATCAGGCAGGCGATCACCCCGGCCTTGTAGCCGAAGGTGTGGAAGAAGGGGTTGATGATCAGGTAGCGGTCGTCCTCGCGCAGGCCTGCCAGGTCCGCCCAGATCTCGTACGCCCGCAGCGTCTGGTTGTGCGTGATCATCGCGCCCTTGGGGCGGCCCGTCGTACCCGACGTGTAGATGATGTCCGACAGTGCCGAGCCGTCCAACTGCCGCCGTCGTGAATCCACTTCCGCCCCGGCCACCCCTTCGCCCGCCGCCAGGAAGTCCTTCCACGTGCGGAATTCCGGTGGCGCGTCCTCCGAGAGGACCACCACCTCCTGCAGTTCCGGCAGCCCGGGCAGCGGGCCCACGCCGAGCCCCGCCCCCGGCGCCCCCTCGCCCGCCGCCCTCCGCAGGCTCGCCACGTACGACGTCCCCAGAAAGGTGCCGGTGACGAACAGCAGCCTCGCCCCGCTGCGGCGCAGTACGTCCGTGGCCTCCGCGCCCTTGAAGCGGGTGTTGAGCGGTACCAGGACCGCGCCCGCCGTCACCGCGCCGAGGGCCGCCGTGATCCAGTCCAGGGAGTTGGGGGCCCAGACCGCGACCCGGTCGCCCGGCTCCACCCCGCTCGCCAGGCAGGCCGCCGCCGCCCGCTCCACCCGGGCGCCCAGTTGCGCGTACGTGATCCTCGTACGGCCCTCGACCACCGCCTCCGTGCCCGCGTACCGCTCGGCCGACCACCGCACCAGCTCCGGGATGGTGCCCCAGTCACGCATAACGCCCTCCACCCGACTAGCTGACTGACCGTCAGATTAGCGGTAACCTGACGGACTGTCAGCCAGTGGAAGGGGGCCACACCCATGGCAGGACCAGGCCTGAAGGACGCCACCGCCATCGTCGGGATCGGGCAGACCGCCTTCGCCAAGCACCTTCCCGAGGACGAGAAGACGCTCGCCTGCCGGGCCGTGCTCGCCGCGCTCGACGACGCGGGGCTGACGCCCGGCGAGGTCGACGCGCTCGCCTCCTACACGATGGAGGAGACCGACGAGGTGGAGCTGGCGAAGGCCGTGGGATTCGGGGACCTGACCTTCTTCAGCAAGGTGGGGTACGGCGGTGGCGGGTCCTGTGCCACCGTCGCGCATCTCGCCGCCGCCATCGCCTCCGGGCAGGCCACCGTCGGCGTGGCGTGGCGGTCGCGCAAGCGCGGCAGCGGACCCCGGCCCTGGACCAGCACCACGGTCCAGCTGCCCACTCCGGCCCAGTGGACCCGCCCCTTCGGCCTCCTCCGGCCGGCGGACGAGATAGCCATGCTCACCCGGCGCTACATGCACGAGTACGGCGCCACCCGCGATCACCTCTTCAACATCGCCCTCGCCTGCCGGAACCGGGCCAATCAGAACCCGGCCGCCGTGATGTACGAACGGCCGCTGACCCGCGAGATGTACATGACCTCCCGGTGGATCAGCGAGCCGCTGTGCCTCTTCGACAACTGCCTGGAGACGGACGGGGCCCTCGCGTGTGTGGTCGTCGGGCGGGAGCGGGCCCGGGACTGCCGCCAGGCACCCGTCTATGTCCACTCCGCCGCCCAGGGGCTGCCCGCCCAGCACCACGGCATGGTCAACTACTGGAACGACGACCCCCTCACCGGCCCCGCCTGGACCGCGGCCCGGCATCTGTGGAAGTACGCCGACTTCACCCCGGACGACGTGGACGTGGCGCAGATCTACGACGCGTTCACCGCCCTCGTCCCGCTCTCCCTGGAGGGGTACGGCTTCTGCGGGAGAGGGGAGGGCGGGGCGTTCACCGAGGGCGGCACCCTGGAGATCGGGGGGCGGCTGCCCCTCAACACCGGCGGGGGCGGGCTCTCCGAGGCCTATGTGCACGGCTTCAACCTCATCAATGAAGGGGTGAAGCAGCTGCGCGGAACCAGTACCGCGCAGGTTCCGGGGGCCGCCACCTGTCTGGTCACCGCGGGGGAAGGCGTTCCGACCTCCGCTCTGCTGCTGAGGAGTTGATCCGGCGTGCTGACTCCCGTCACCGACACCGACGGCGCCCCCTTCTGGGAGTACGCGGCCCGCGGCGAACTGCGCGTCCAGGCCTGCGGCGACTGCGGTGAGCCCCGCTTCCCGCCCCGTCCTTGCTGCCCGCACTGCCGGTCCTTCTCGCACGAGTGGCGGCTCACCGGCGGACGCGGGCGGATCTGGTCGTACGTCGTGCCCCATCCGCCCCTTCTCCCCGACTACGCGGAACAGGCGCCGTACAACGTGGCCGTCGTGGAGCTGGAGGACGCCCCGCGCATCCGGCTGGTGGGGAACGTCGTCACCCATGCCGGCGCGCCCCTCAATTCCTGTGACCCACGAGGACTGAGGGTCGGCGCGCGGGTGCACGTCGTCTTCGGGGACGGCGGGCTGCCGCAGTGGGTGCTCGCGTGAGCACCGTACGGGTCGACGCCGACAAGGACACCGGCGTCGCCGTCGTCACCCTGAACCGGCCGCACAAGCTCAATGCCATCGACATGGAGATGGTGCGCGAGCTCGCCGGGACCTGGCGCGCCTTGCGGTTCGACGACTCCGTGCGGGCCGTCGTGCTCACCGGGGCCGGCGAGCGGGCCTTCTGCACCGGGATCGACCGGGACGTCGTCGTGCCGCAGCCCTCGTCGCCGTACATGCAGGACGATCCGCTGCTCGGCGTCGGGCCGAAGGCGAACGACCTGTGGAAGCCGGTGGTGGCCGCGGTGCGGGGGATGGCCTGCGGTGGGGCCTTCTATCTGCTGGGCGAGAGCGAGTTCCTCGTCGCGGACACCACGGCCGCCTTCTTCGATCCGCACACGACGTACGGCATGGTCAGCGCGTACGAGTCCGTGCTCATGGCCCAGCGGATGCCCTACGGGGAGGTCGCGCGGATGATGCTCATGGGGACGGCCGAGCGGATCTCCGCCGAGCGCGCCCATGCCGTCGGGCTCGTGTCCGAACTCACCGAGCCCGGAGGGGCGTTGGAGGCGGCCGTGCGCTGTGCCACCGTCATCGCCGGGTATCCGTCGGAGGGAGTACAGGGGACGGTGCGGGCCCTGTGGGCGGCGAAGGAGGCGGGCCGTGCGCAGGCCTACGCGCAGGCGCCGCATCTCGTCGCGCTGGGCAATCTGCCGGCCGAGCGGCAGGCGGAGCTGTTCGCGGGGCGGGGGCGGGGCGGGTTCCGGACGCGGTGAGCCGTCACCTCTCGACGGTGGCGTTCCGCTGGGGCTCGCAGTGGTCGAGACGGGCGAAGTAGGCCTTGTTGAACGGGATCTTGGTGGTCTGCTTGCCGTTGGCGGGGACGGTGACGTCCACGTCGTCGAAGTCGATGAACTTGGAGCGCTTGTCCTTGTAGAAGACCGTCACCGAGAAGGTGGCGCTGGTGTCGTTCGGGTTGGTGACCTCGACCGTCACGTACGGTTTCTTCCTGTTCGCGCAGCTGATCAGCTTCACCGTGGCGTCCTGGAGGTAGTCGCCGCCACTGGTGCTGCCGCTGTTGTCGCTGCCGAGGCTGTCGTCGTCCGAGTTGTCGTCCGAGTTGTCGTACGTGTCGTCGTGGTCCTGGTGCGAGCTGCTGCACCCGCCCCCACTGCTGCTGTGGCTGCTCCCGTAGTGACGGCTGCTGCGGTGCTTCCCTGTCGAGAAGCCCGTCAGGGCCAGGATCACGAACATGACCACGGCCGTGAACTTGAGTGTGCGCCCCCGTGAGTTCATGCGATCACCCTAATGGCGGATCGATCACCGTGGCAGGGGTCCCTTACCCGGGGTAGCGTCAGTCCTGAGACGGCCGCCGTCCGGAGCCCTTCCGTGTAACCGGTGCGACGGCCGTCACGCACTCACGCGGTCCGCGCCGTTCCCGTCCCCTTCTCCGCGTCCAGCGCGTACACGCACCGGTCCTTGCTGCACGCGTACACCACCCCGTCCTTGACCACCGGGGAGCCGGTGATCTCACCGCCGGTGGCGAGCTTCCATCGGAGCCGGCCGTCGTCGGCCTTCAACGTGTACAGAAGATGATCCGTGGAACCGAAGTGGATGCGGCCCTCGGCCACCGCGGGGGCACCCACCACGTCGCCGCCCGCCTGGAAGCGCCACTTGGGCGTGCCGGTGACCGCGTCCAGGGTGTACAGGCCCTTGCCGCTGCCGACATGGACGTGGCCGGCCGCCACGAGCACCGGTTCGACGGAGGCGCGGGCCTCGGTGGCGATGCGCCAGCGGTCGCGGCCGTCGGTGGCGTCGAGGGCGTAGACCGTGCCGAGGTAGTCCGCGAGGTACACGCCGCCGCCGGTCACCGCCGGGCCGGGGGTGAAGGCGGGCGGGGACAGGAAGACCGCGGGCGCCTCGAAGTGCCAGCGGACCATGCCGCTCGCCGCCTCGACGGCGAGCACACGGGTGCCGGCCGAGACGTAGACGTAGCCGTCCGGCGCCGGGGCGAGGCGGACCGGTACGCCGCCGCAGGAGGCGGCGTCGCCGACCGGGTACGACCAGCGCTCCTCGCCGGTGCGGGCCTCCAGGGCGCGCAGCCGGGCGTCCTGCCAGACGTAGACCGTGCCGTCGTGGACCAGCGGGCCGGCCTCGGGGGACTCGAAGTCGGTCTGGCAGCCGGCGATCTCCCACAGCTTCTGCCCGTTCGCGGCCTCCCAGGCCTGGACACCGCCGCCCCGGGTGCCGGTGACGACCGTGCCGCGGTCGGCCTTGAGGGAGTACACCCAGGCGTCCGTGGACAGCCGCCACAGGTCGGTGCCCTCGCGGGCGTCCAGGGCGAACAGGGTCGGGCCGTCGGAGGCGTGGATACGGCCGTCCGCCACCGCCATCGACCAGGCGACGTCCCTCGTCTTGAAGCGGCGGCGGCCGGTGCCCACGTCCAGGGCGTGCACCTCGAAGGAGGTGACATAGACCAGGTCGCCGTCGACGGCGGGGGTCCCCCAGACCTCGTTGGACATGCGGAACCGCCAGGGCCGCCAGCCGCTCGCCGTCTCCGGGGGCTGGGGCGGGACGGGCGGTACGGCGGAGCCTACGGCAGGGTCCGTGCCGGCGACGCCGGTGCGCGGGCGGGACCAGCTGGCGACCAGCCCGGCCTCCGGCGGGGGCGCCTTGACGGCCGCGGCGCGGGCGTCGGCGACGCGCGGGCCCGGCCCGATCGGCACCTGGGCGCCGGCCAGCCGGACCGGGCCGGTGTCGGGCACGACGGCGGAAGCGACGGCGGGCACGGGCGGGTCGTACGGGGGCGGCGGGGGCACGGCCGAGCGGCCGCCGCTCCGGGGGCCGCCGGTCGGCGCCGGGGCGGGCTTGACGGCGGGTCGGCCGCCACGGCCCCGGGCCTCGATGAGGGCGACCGCCTTGTCGGGCAGCCAGGCCGAGGCGGTGCCGCTGTCGTCGGAGCCGGAACCGAAGAGATGGGGAGCCAGCTGGGCCTGGAGGTCGGCCGGGGTGGGCCGGGCGGGGGCCTCCATCTGCATACAGGCCTCGATCAGCGGGCGCAGCTCGTCGGGCAGACCGGTGAGGTCGGGGCCCTCGCGCAGCAGCATGAAGACCGTCTCGACCGGGTTGGCGCCGTGGAAGGGCGGGTGGCCGGTGGCCGCGAAGACGAGGGTGGAGCCGAGCGAGAAGACATCGCTGGCGCCGGTGACGCTGCGGGAGTCCTTGGCCTGCTCCGGGGACATGTAGGCGGGGGTGCCGACGGCGACGTTCGTCATGGTCAGGCGCGTGTTCGAGACGCCGGAGGCGATACCGAAGTCGATCACCCGGGGGCCGTCCTCGACCACGAGCACGTTCGACGGCTTCAGGTCGCGGTGGACGAGCCCCGCGCCGTGGATGGACTGGAGGGCTTCCGCCACGCCCGCGGCGAGCCAGCGCACGGCCTGGGCCGGGAGCGGCCCGCAGTCGTTCACTATCTCCTCCAGGGAGGGCGCGGGGACGTACGCGGTCGCGAGCCAGGGCACGGCGGCGCGCGGGTCGGCGTCGACCACGGCGGCCGTGTAGAAGCCGGAGACCGCACGGGCCGCCTCCACCTCGCGGGTGAAGCGGACCCGGAACAGCTGGTCCTCGGCCAGCTCGGTGCGCACCGTCTTGATCGCCACGCGCCGGCCGGACGCCGAGCGCGCGAGATAGACCAGCCCCATGCCGCCGGCGCCCAGCCGGCCCAGCACCTCGAACGGCCCGATCCGCCGCGGATCGTGCTGCGTCAGCTGATCCACCACTTGCCTGCCACCTCCCCGTACGAGCCGCGCCATCCATATATGTACGCGACCGAAGTGCAGCGTCTCACCACCGCACCGCCGTGGCGGCACGCACCCCGATTCTTCCTGGCCGGGCCGCTGGTTGCGAACCCGGTGAGAAGAGGGGTGTCTCCCCGCAAACCCATCCAAAGTCCAACCAATCGGACGGATCAGCGCTGCAGCAGTGCGAACGACGCCCCCTGATTGTCGGTGACGACGGCCACGCTTCCGTACGACGTCTCGAAGGGTGGCGCCTGCACCCGGCCGCCGAGCCGCTGTACGGCCCCGAGCGCGTCGTCGAGGTCCGCGACCCGGAAGTGGGTGAGGAAGTGCGGGGGCATCTCGGCCGGGAAGACCTCGGTGACATGGGCGCGCCCGAAGTCGGGCTCGGCACCCGCACCGAAGAGGGCCTCGTGGAAGAGGCCGCCGTAGAAGGCGTTGGCGGCGGCGGTGTCCCGGGTGTACAGCTCGGCCCAGACGAAGGTGCCGGGCTCGTGCCGCCGGCCGAAGCCGCGGTGGCGGCCCGGCTGCCACAGCCCGAACACCGCGCCCTCGGGGTCGGCGGCGAGGGCGGCGACCCCGAGGTCGCCCACCGGGAACGGGGCCATGACCACCTGCCCACCGGCCTCGGTGATCCGCCGGCCGAGGGCCCCGGCGTCCGGGGTGGCGAAGGAGACCGTCCAGACGGTGGGCATACGGCCGTCGATCTTGGGGGCCAGCGAGGCGACGGGCTCCCCCTCCAGCCGGGCCCACACCGAGGAGCCGTAGGCGTCCTCGAAGGACCACCCGAAGAGCTCACCGTAGAACCGCTTGCCGGCCTCGACGTCGGCGAGCTGGGCGTCCACCCAGCAGGGAACGCCCTCCCCGTACACCTCTCCCGCCTCTTCCGCCGCTTCATTCCCGGATGCCCTGTTTTCGGCCATGCCGTCAAAGTAACCGGGCCGCGCGCACCGCGCAGACCAGGCACACCACCCCCAGAGGACCCGTGCACCCCATTTGCACTCGGCCGAATCGCGCTCCGATCACCCCTCGGTAAGCTGACGGCATGACAGGACAAGTGCGTACCGTCGACGGCCGCGTGGCCGGCCGGCGTGGGCAGGCGACCCGGCAGAAGCTGCTCGACTGCCTCAGCGAGATGCTCAGCTCCTCCCCCTACCGGGACGTCAAGGTCATCGATGTCGCCCGGAAGGCGGGCACTTCGCCCGCGACCTTCTATCAGTACTTCCCGGACGTCGAGGGCGCCGTCCTGGAGATCGCCGAGCAAATGGCGGCTGAGGGCGCGGGATTGACCGAACTGCTCGAAGGCCGGTCCTGGGCCGGGAAGTCGGGATGGCAGACCGCGCAGGAACTCGTGGACGGCTTCCTGGAGTTCTGGCGCAAGAACGACGCGATCCTGCGCGTGGTCGACCTCGGCGCGGCCGAGGGGGACAAACGGTTCTACAAGCTCCGTATGAAGATCCTGAACTCGGTGAACAACTCCCTGTCCGACTCCATCGCCGAGCTGCAGTCCAAGGGCAGGGTCGACAAGGACGTGAACCCGGCGGCGGTGGCCGGTTCGCTGGTCGCGATGCTCGCGGCGGTGGCGGCGCACCAGAAGGGATTCTCGTCCTGGGGTGTGAAGCAGGCCGAACTCAAGCCGAATCTCGCCCTGTTGGTCCATCTGGGTGTGACAGGAAAGAAGCCGAGCAAGTAGGAAACCGTCTCTTTCCGGGCCCAAGTCCTGTCTTGGCAGGCGGTGGTTCACCCGCGATCACGCGCGGTGGGCCACCGCCTGCTCCGCTATGCGGGCAGCGGCCGGTCCCGTACGACGTGTTTCATCACCAGCGTCGAGGTCAGCCGCTGCACTCCGGGCAGGGTCGCGAGCCGCTCGTCGTACAGCCGCTGGAAGGCCGCGAGGTCGGCGGTGGCGACCCGGAGCAGGTAGTCGGGCTCGCCGAACAGCCGCTGGGCGTCCAGCACGTGATCCAGTTCGCCGACCGCCCGCTCGAACTCGGCGACCGTGTCCCGGTCCTCCTGCCGCATGGACACGAACACCAGCGCCTCGAAGGTCAGCCCGAGCGCCGCCGCGTCCACCACCGCCCGGTACCCCTGGATGGCACCGGAGCGCTCCAGCTCACGCAGTCGCCGATGGCAGGGCGAGACACTGAGCCGCACCCGTGCGGCCAGCTCGGTCACGGTCAGCCGCCCGTCCTGCTGCAGCTCGGCAAGGATTTTCCGGTCCACGTCGTCCATGGGACAAATCTTCCCTCAATGTACGAGACAGCGGGCAAATTTCGGGAACACTTTCGAGCCATTCACGCCTAATGTCCCCACCATGGACTCGGGACTGCTCTTCTCCTACCTCGCCGTGGACCTGCTGCTGGTGTGTGTACCGGGCGCCGACTGGGCGTACGTCATCGCGACCGCCCTGCGCGGCCGCCCCGTGTCGCGCGCGGTGGCCGGCCTGGTCAGCGGCTATGCCCTGCACACGGCCCTGGCGACGGCGGGCCTCGCGGTCCTGGTGGCGGGCTCGCCCCGACTGCTGACGGCCCTGACGGTGGCGGGCGCCGGTTATCTGCTGTGGCTGGGCTGGGACGTCCTGCGCCGGCCGGCCGTACCGGGCGCGGACGACGCCTCACCGGCCGAGGACAGGCTCTTCCTCAGGGGCGCCACGATCAGCGGACTGAACCCCAAGGGCCTGCTGCTCTACCTCTCCGTCCTCCCCCAGTTCCTCACCCTCCGCGGCCCCCACCTGCCCGTGGCCGCCCAGACGGCGGCGCTGGGCCTGCTCCACATGGCGTGCTGCGCGGTGGTCTACCTCACGGTCGGCGCGTTGGCGCGTGCGCTGCTTTCCGCGAGGCCGGCCGCAGCGCGGGCGGTGACGCGGACGTCGGGAGCGGCGATGCTGGGGATCGGGGCGTTTTTGCTGGTGGAGCGGTTGGCGACGCTTTAGCTCCGCACGGGGTGCCCCGACCTGCCGTCCGGCGGCTGCGGCATCGTCGGGGCCGGTCGCGCAGTTCCCCGCGCCCCTCAGGGAGCCGCAGCGATCCGGAACAGCCGGATCTCCCGGTCCACCCGGGCCTGGTAGGTGGCGTACGGCGGCCAGAACGTCAGCAGCGCCTGCCAGGCCGCGGCCCGCTCCTCCCCCGTGAGCAGCCGGGCGGTGACGGGAATGTCCTGCCCCTTCCAGCTGATCGATGCCTCCGGGTGGGCGAGCAGGTTGTGGCTCCAGGCGGGATGCCCCGGCCGCCCGAAGTTGGAGCCGACGAGCAGCCAGCTCCTGCCGTCCTCCTCCGGCATACAGGCCAGCGGAGTCCTGCGGAGCTGTCCGCTGCGGGCGCCGGTGGAGGTGAGGATCACCCCGGGCAGCAGCTGGGCGCTGAGCAGGATCCGGCCCCGGGTGAGCCGGTGCACGGCCCGGTCGAGCGCCGGCACCACATGCGGGGCGACCCTCGCGAAGGCCCGGGTGGACGACATCCGCTGTACGAACCGCACGCCGAGCCCGGCCATCAGACCGCCACCTCGCCGCCCGCGAAGAGACCGGCGACCTCGGCCGCCCGGTCCCGCAGCCGGTGCACGGGCCCGAACAGCAGCTCGTCCCCGGCCGCCCGCTTGAAGTACAGCTGCGCGTCGTGCTCCCAGGTGAACCCGATCCCGCCGTGCAGCTGGATCCCCTCGGCGGCCGCAAGATGCAGCGCCTCCAGGGCCTGAGCGAGCGCGAGCCCACCGGATCGTTCCCCCTGAGCGCAGGACCACGACCCGGCATCCCACGCGGAGCAGTACGCCGCCGACCGAGCCGCCTGCACCGCCACATACACATCCGCCAGCCGGTGCTTCACCGCCTGGAAGGACCCGACGGGCCGCCCGAACTGCTCGCGCTGTCCGACGTACTCCACGGTCCGCTCCAGCACCCGGTCGGCCGCCCCGACGGCCTCGCAGGCGAGCACGGCCGCGGCCGACTCCCCGAGCGCGGCGAGGGCGGGCAGTACGTCCACATCCTCCTCGCCGAGCAATTCCGCCCGCACATCCCGCAGTTGCACACGTCCCTGCGGCCGGGTGGCGTCGAGCGCGGTCTGCCGGGTCCGTACGACACCGGGCGCGTCCCCCGGCACCAGGAACAGCAGGGTCCGGGACCGGGCGAAACCCCCGGTGTGCGCGGCGACGAGCAGCAGCCCCGCGCTGTGCCCGTCCAGTACCTGGTCGGCCTGCCCGTACAGCCGCCAGTCGCCGTCGGCGCGCCGGGCCTGGACCCCGCCGGCCCGTCCGCCGCCGGCGCAGAAGCTGCCGTTGTCGCCGGTCAGGGCGAGGGCCGTGGTGAGGGCGGGGCCGGGGACGGCGAGGGCGGCGGTGCGGGTGCCGGCGGCCAGGCGCGGCAGCAGTCCGGCGCGCTGGGCCGGTGTCCCCAGCGCGAGGATCAGCGGGGCGGTGAGGACGGAGGTGGCGAGCAGCGGGGAGGGGGCGAGGGAGCGGCCGGTCTCCTCGCAGGCGAGGGCCAGTTCGGTGACCGAGCAGCCGACACCGCCGTACCGCTCGGGCAGCGCGAGCCCCGGCAGGCCGAGCCGGCCGGCGAGGGCGGACCACAGGAGGGGGTCGTGGCCGGACGGGCTGTCGACGGCGGTCCGCAGCTCCGCCGGGCCGCACCGCTTGTGCAACAGCTCGCGCAGGGTGCGGCGGATCTCGTCCTGCTCGGCGGTGAGGCGCGTGTCCATGGCTCTTCCCTCCAGATCTGACGGGCCGTCATATTAGGAGTCCGGGATCGACAAGCACAGGGGAAGGTGGGCTCTGATGACTCCGGGAAGCCGGAAAGTCGCCGTGGTGGGCGTCTCGCTCTCCGACTGCGGACGCGTGACCGACGCCACCCCCTACACACTGCACGCGCAGGCGGCCCGGCGCGCCCTGGCCGACGCGGGCCTCGGCCGTGAGGTGGTGGACGGAGTCGCCTCCGCCGGGCTCGGCACCCTGGCCCCCGTGGAGGTGGCCGAGTATCTGGGCCTGCGCCCCACCTGGGTGGACTCCACCTCGGTCGGCGGCTCGACCTGGGAGGTCATGGCGGCGCACGCGGCGGACGCGATAGCGGCGGGCCACGCGAACGCCGTCCTCCTCGTCTACGGCTCGACGGCACGGGCGGACATCAGGGCGGGCCGCAGAACGGGCGACCTCTCCTTCGGCGCCCGCGGCCCGCTGCAGTTCGAGGTTCCCTACGGCCACACCCTGATCGCCAAGTACGCGATGGCCGCCCGCCGCCACATGATCGAGCACGGCACGACCGTCGAGCAGCTGGCCGAGGTGGCGGTCCAGGCCCGGGCCAACGCGGCCCTGAACCCGGAGGCGATGTTCCGCGACCCGATCACGGTCGACGACGTCCTCTCCGGCCCGATGATCGCCGACCCCTTCACCAAGCTGCACTGCTGCCTGCGCTCGGACGGCGGCGCGGCAGTGCTGCTGGCGGCCGAGGAGTACGTGCGGGACTGCCGTACGGCACCGGTCTGGATCCTCGGCACCGGCGAGCACGTCTCGCACGCGGCGATGTCCGAGTGGCCCGACTTCACGGTGTCCCCGGCGGCGGTGAGCGGCCCCCTCGCCTTCGAGCGGGCCGGGGTGCGCCCCGCCGAGATCGACTTCGCGGAGATCTATGACGCCTTCACCTACATGACCCTGGTGACCCTGGAGGACCTGGGTTTCTGCGCGAAGGGCGAGGGCGGGGCGTTCGTGGAGAAGGGCCGGCTGCTGGTGCGGGGCGGAGAGCTGCCGGTCAACACCGACGGGGGTGGGCTGTCCGCCCAGCACCCCGGCATGCGCGGGCTGTTCCTGCTGGTGGAGGCGGTACGGCAGCTGCGCGGCGAGGGCGGGGAGCGTCAAGTCCGGGCGGCGGACGGCGCGTTGCCGCGGCTCGGGGTCGCCTCCGGGACCGGGGGGTGGTTCTGCTCGTCGGGGACGGTGGTGCTGGGCCGGGACTGAGCGGGCACCGGGCGATACTCGCCCCATGGAACAACACGATCTGGAGGCACTGCTCCGCTCACTGCGGGTCTGGGCCCCCGGGGCGACCGAGCTGCGCCCCTTCGACCCGGACACCGCCCCGCCGACCCCGCTGGCGCTGTTCACGAGCTGGTTCGCGGACGCGGTGGCGGCGGGGCAGCCGGAGCCGCACACGATGTCGCTGGCCACGGTGGACGGGGAGGGGAAGCCGGACGTACGGATCGTGATGCTGCACGGCGCCGACCCGGACGGCTGGTCCTTCGCCACACACCGCTCCAGCCGCAAGGGCCGGGCCCTCGGCACCCACCCGTACGCGGCGCTGGCCTTCTACTGGCCGGTGCTGGGCCGCCAGGTGCGGGTGCGCGGGCCGGTGACGGCGGCGCCGGCCCGGGAGAGCCAGGCGGATCTGCACGCCCGCTCGACGGGGGCGCTGGCCGCGGCGCTCACCGGCCGGCAGAGCGAGGAGCTGTCCTCGCTGGAGGAGCTGCGGCGGGCGTCGCAGACGGCTTGGGAGCGGGCCCGCGAGAACCCGGCCGAACCGTCCCCGACCTGGACGCTGTACCGGCTGCACCCCGAGACGGTGGAGTTCTTCCAGGGCGACCCCGACCGGCGCCACGTACGCCTGGAGTACCGCAGCACGGAGTTCGGCTGGAGCAGGGCGCTGCTGTGGCCGTGAGGTCCTCCCGCTGACGGCGCTCCCGCCGGACGAACCGTCGTCACTCGAAGAAGCGGCGGTTTCGGCGGACGAACTCGGCGAACCCGAGGGCTTGCGAGCCGGTGAGATCGGCGACGGTCGACGTCACGGTCCCGGCGCCGCCGTCACGGTAGGCACGGGCGACGCCCATGAGGGCATCGACGTGGAACTCCGGCAGGCCACGGCCGAGCAGGGCCGCGCGCGCCCGGTCGTCGGACAGACCCACATGGCGCACCGGCCTGCCGAGCACGGCGGAGAACTCCTCGGCGGCCTCGGCGTAGGTCAGGGCCTGCGGTCCGGTGAGGTCGTAGACGCGGCCGTCGTGGCCCCCTGTGGTGAGGACCCGCGCGGCGGCCCGGGCGACGTCGCCGGTGTCGACGAAGCTGATGGGTGCAGTGATCAGCGGCAGCGAGAACTCCCCGGCCTCACGGATGGACGGCTCGCCCAGGAAGTTCTGCAGATAGAAGTTGGGCCGCAGGATGGTCCAGGGCAGTCCGGACGCGGCCAGCGCCTGTTCGACGGGCCGGTGCAGCCGGGCGATCGGGGAGAGTTCCTCGTCGGCCCGCCAGACGGACAGCTTGACCACCCGGGCACCCGCCGCACGGGCGGCTTCGACCATGTTGAGTTCGTGCGTGGTCTGGGCGGGGCCCGTCGCACCGAGCAGAAACACCGTCCCGACACCGTCGAGTGCCGGGCCGAGCGTGTCGGGTCTGCCCAGGTCCAGCGTCACCGCCCGACCGCCCGCCTCGATCGCCCGGGCCGTGGTCCGCGGATCGCGGTACGCCGCCCGCACGGCCGCCCCCTGGGCCCGAAGGCACGTGAGGAGAGCCCTTCCGACCCTGCCGCTCGCGCCGGTCACCAGGATCATCGCTCTGCGCCCCCGAACCCCCACACCGTGAAATCCGCCACCGGCCGGTACCCGATCCGCTGGTACAGCCCGTTGCTCGTCGGGTTGTCGAGGTCGGTGAAGAGGAGGATCTCCGCCACGCCCGCCTCCCGCGCGGCCCGGCTCACCTCGGCCGTGACCGCGCCCGCATAGCCGCGGCCACGCAGGTCCGCGGGGGTGTAGACGGGGGCGATGCGGACCTGGCCGGCCGTTTCGGGGGTGGCGCCGGCCATGGCGAGCGGGGTTCCGTCGGCCGCCTCCCAGAGGGTGACGCCGCCGTAGGAGATACGGGCGTCGGCCCAGTTGCCCGCGTCCTGGCCGACGCCGCCGGTGATCTCCTGGAACTCCTTGAACCAGCGGACCAGCAGCTCCCGGTCGGCCGGCCCGGCGATCCGCGCCCGCCCCTGCGGCCGGGGCTCCGGTGCGGTCAACTCGTCCAGCCGGTAGAGCCGTTGCCGTTTGTCGACGGCGACCGCCGTACCGGTGTGCCGCTGCCAGGCCGCCGCGAAGGCCTCCGCCGTCTCCTGCGGCCCGGACACTCCGGGGAGCGGGCGGTCCAGCTCCGTGTACCGGGCCGCCAGGGTGTCGGCCTCCTGCGGGGTGAGCGCGGTGACGTGGACGTGGAACGGCGGGGTGTGGACCAGGGTGGCCCGTACCGTGCCGTCGTCGGCTTCCAGCAGGCCGAAGAGGGGGGCCTGGGGGCCGTAGAGGTGCAGCCCGCGGCGGCGCAGCGCGTCCGCCACCGTCAGCGGGACCGTGTGCAGGGCGGGACGGGAACGCAGGAAGTCGCCGGCGCGGGCGAGGAACTCGTCCAGGTCTTCGGTGAGGTACCAGTCGTCAGGGCGCATACGGCCCATGATCGGCGCGAACCTCCGGGCGGGACACCGGTTTTCCCCTGGAGCTCAGCCCTCGGGGCGGAACACCGGCTTCCCCTCCGCGAACGTCACGCGCAGCGGCAGCCCGGCCCGCAGGTCCTGCCCCGCGCAGTCAACCACCTGCGTCATCATCCGCGGGCCCTCCGCCAGATCGACCACGGCGGCCACGTACGGCGTGCGGTCGCGGAAGGGCGGCAGGTCGTTGCGGTGGACCGTGGACCAGGTGTAGAGCGCGGCCCGGCCGCTCGCCTCCTCCCAGGTCACCTCCTCGCTCCAGCAGTGCGGGCAGAACTCGCGGGGGTAGTGGTGGGCCCGGCCGCAGGCCCCGCAGCGGCGGATCAGCAGCCGGCCCTCCCCGGCCGCCTCCCAGTAGGGGCGCGTGAAGGCGTCGGGCTCGGGGAGGTCGTGGCGCACCGCACTCACCGCCACCACCCCAGCCACGCGTCCAGCGACCACGCCTCCCACGACATGCCGAACCAGCCGACCAGGGAGATCAGCGCCATCATCGAGTTCTGGCCCTGTTCCGCCCAGTCGTGGATCATCAGGACGAAGTAGAGCGCGTTCAGCAGCAGCCCGCCGATCAGGGCCACCGGGGTCAGGAAACCGAGGATCAGGCCGAGCCCGAGGGACAGTTCGGCGTACGCGACGAGGTACGCCATCAGCTTCGGATGCGGCTTCACCACCGTCTCGAAGCCCGACCGCACCGGCGCCCAGCGGTGTTTCTCCGCGATCTCCGCCGCCCACGCGATGCCGCTGCCCCGCTCGAACCAGGCCTTCTTGTCCTTGTGCCGCCAGCTCTCCAGCCACCACAGACCGAGACCGATCCGCAGCACCGCCAGCCACTGAGCGCCGTCGAGCCATATCGAGTCCATGGCATCTGACGGTACGTCAGATGCCTGGTCAAGCCCACCCGTGCAACAGGACCGATCGCCGTACAGCCACAACCAGGTGTTCTACGTCACCGGCCCCACCCACTTCTCCTACACCCGTGATCAATCCGCAACCAATTCCGGTCTTGACCGAGACCCATCAACCAGGTGGGTGATTACGCTCCGAGCATGGCCGACTCCCGTTCCGTTTCCGTACCACTCTCCGCCACCCCCGCCGACCGCCCGGTCTACGTCATAGGTGCCGGTCCGGGCGGTCTGGCCGCCGCCCACGCACTGCGGGCCCGGGGCATACGGGCCGTGGTCCTGGAGAAGGCCGACCAGGTGGGTGCCTCCTGGCGCGGCCACTACGACCGCCTGCGCCTGCACACCACCCGACGGCTGTCCGCCCTGCCGGGCCTGACGATCCCCCGGAAGTTCGGGCGCTGGGTGTCCCGCGACAACGTGGTGCGCTACCTGGAGAAGTACGCCGAGCACCACGAGCTGGAGATCGTCACCGGTGTGGAGGTCTTCCGCATCGAGCGGACCGGGGACGACACCGGCTGGCTGCTGCACGCCTCCGGCGGGCGCGAGCTGACCGGCAGCGCGGTGGTCGTCGCCACCGGCTACAACCACACCCCGCGCATCCCCGACTGGCCCGGCCTGACGGAGTACGGCGGGCAGTTCCTGCACGCCGGCGCCTACCGCAACGCCGAGCCGTACGCCGGCCGGGACGTCCTGGTCGTCGGCGTCGGCAACACCGGCGCCGAGATCGCCGTGGACCTGGTGGAGGGCGGGGCGGCGCGGGTGCGGCTGGCGGTCCGCACCGTCCCGCACATCGTGCGCCGCTCGACCCTCGGCTGGCCTGCGCAGTACTCGGGCGTGCTGGTACGACGGCTGCCGGTACGGCTGGTGGACCGGCTCGCCAGGCCGGCGGCCCGGCTCGGCGTGCCGGACCTGTCGGCCCACGGGCTGCCGCGCCCGGACACCGGGATGTACAGCAGGGTCATGCAGGGTGCCGTTCCGGTCCAGGACGTCGGCCTGATCGACGCCGTACGCAAGGGCAAGGTGGAGATCGTGGCCGCCGTCGAGTCCTTCGAGGGCGGGAACCCCGGAAAGGTCGTCCTCGCCGACGGCAGCCGCATCGAGCCGGACGCCGTGATCGCGGCGACCGGGTACACCCGGGCGCTGGAGGGGCTGGTGGGGCATCTCGGGGTGCTGGACGGCCGGGGGAAGCCGGTGGTGCACGGTGGCCGTACGCCCGCGCAGGCGCCCGGCCTGTACTTCACCGGCTTCACCAACCCGATCAGCGGCATGTTCCGGGAGATGGCGCTGGACGCCGGGAAGATCGCGAAGGCAGTGGCCGGGCAGCTGCGCAACCGGCGGTAACTTTGCGGGTCCGACCCGTTCCTGACGGAGCACCACCTTTGTAATCTGACAGAGCGTCAGTTTATTTGTGCTGTCTCACAGGAGCGGGGCGGACCGATGCTTGGATCAACCCACGGCACCCTCACCACCGACTCCCGCCGGGCCCGGGTCCTCGCGTGCGGCGAGCAGCGGCCCGGCCCCGCCGTCCACGACCGGGTCGACGATCTCGACGTCAGCGGACGCCCGCTGTACGCGGACGTACCCGATCTGACCCGCTTCTTCCGGCCCGAGTCGGTCGCCGTGATCGGCGCCTCGGACGCGGAGGGACGGCCGAACACCGGGATCACCCGGCAGCTGCTGGCCTGGGCCGAGCGCGTGGGCGCGCGCATGTATCCGGTGCATCCGACCCGCCCGTCCGTCTTCGGCGTCCCCTGCGCCGCCTCCGTCGCCGAACTGCCCGGCCAGATCGACCTGGCGGTGCTGCTGGTGGCCGACCCGCTGCCGGTGATCGGGGAACTGGCCGAGGCCAAGGTGAAGTTCGCGGTCGCCTTCGCCTCCGGGTTCGCCGAGACCGGCGAGGCGGGCGCCGAGGCGCAGCAGCGGCTCGCGGACGCCGTGGGCCGCTCGGGCCTGCGTCTGCTCGGTCCCAACACCAACCTCAACGCCTTCGAGCGCTTCCGGGACGACCTGACCGGCCCGGCGATCGCACTCATCACCCAGTCCGGGCACCAGGGCCGCCCCGTCTTCGCCCTGCAGGAGCTCGGCATCCGGCTGTCCCACTGGGCGCCCACCGGCAACGAGGCCGACCTGGAGACCGCCGATTTCCTCTCCTGGTTCGCCGAGCAGCCCGAGGTCGGCGCCATCGCCTGTTACGTGGAGGGCCTCAAGGACGGCCGGGCCTTCCTGCTGGCCGCCGACCGCGCCGCCCGCCGCAGGGTACCGGTGGTCGCGGTGAAGGTGGGCCGCACGGAGACCGGCGCGCGTACGGCCGCCTCGCACACCGGCAAGCTCACGGGCGCCGACGACGTGGTGGACGCGGCGATGCGCCAGTTCGGGGTCGTACGGGTCGACGGACTCGACGAACTCCAGGACACCGCCGCCCTGCTGGCGCGGGCCAGGGCCCCGCTGGCGGACGGGATCGCGGTGTACTCGATCTCCGGCGGCACCGGCGCCCACGCCGCCGACCTCGCCACCGCGGCCGGGCTCCGCCTCCCCCGGCTGTCCGAGGCCAAGCAGGCCGAGCTGCACCAGTGGATACCGGAGTACCTGAACGTGGCCAACCCGGTGGACAACGGCGGGCACCCGGTCGGCGACCACCGCGGCCGGAAGATCATCGACGCGCTCCTCGCCGACCCGTCGATCGGGGCGCTGATCTGCCCGATCACCGGCCCGTTCCCACCGCTGAGCGACAGACTCGTCACGGACCTGGTCGAGGCGGCGGAGCAGACGGACAAGCTGGTGTGCGTGGTGTGGGGGTCGCCGGTCGGCACGGAGGCGGCGTACCGCGAGGTGCTGCTCGGCTCGTCGCGGGTGGCCACGTTCCGCACGGTGGGCAACTGCCTCACCGCGGTCCGCGCCTGGCTGGACCACCACGCTTTCGTGAGCGAGTACCGCTCGCCCTTCGACGAGGCCCCGCGCACCCCCTCGCCGTCCTACCGCAAGGCGGAGGCGCTGATGCGACCGGGCCAGCAGCTGAGCGAACACGCGGCCAAACAACTCCTGCGCGCCTACGGCATCCGGGTGCCTCGCGAACAGCTGGTGACCAGCGCGGCGGCCGCCGTACGCGCCGCGGCCCAGGTCGGCTACCCGGTGGTGATGAAGGCGTCCGGCGCCCAGATCGCCCACAAGACGGAACTGGGCCTGGTGAAGATCGGGCTGACGTCCGCCAGCCAGGTCCGGGACGCCTACCGCGAGCTGACCGACATCGCCCGCTACGAGGGCGTCTCGCTGGACGGGGTCCTGGTGTGCCAGATGGTCGAGCAGGGCGTGGAGATGGTCGTCGGGGTGACGCACGACGACCTGTTCGGCCCCACCGTGACGGCCGGACTGGGCGGGGTGCTGGTGGAGGTCCTGCACGACGCCTCCGTACGCGTCCCCCCGTTCGGCGAGGACCAGGCCCGCGCCATGCTCACCGAACTGCGCGGCCGGGCCCTGCTGGACGGCGTCCGGGGCCGCCCGCCGGCCGACCGGGACGCGCTGGTGGAGGTGATCCTGCGGGTGCAGCGCATGGCGCTCGAACTCGGTGAGCACCTGGCGGAGTTGGACATCAACCCGCTGATGGTGCTGCCCCGGGGGCAGGGCGCGGTGGCGCTGGACGCGCTGGTGGTGTGCCGATGAGCGAGCTGCACACCGAGCACGTCGACCAGGTGTCGTACGTGACGCTGAACCGCCCGGAGACCCTCAACGCCCTCACCCCCGCGCTCCGGGACCGGCTGATCGACGTGCTCGCGGAGGCCTCGGCCGACCCGGACGTCCGGGCGGTGGTCCTGACCGGCACGGGCCGCGGCTTCTGCGCGGGCGCGGACCTGCGGGGCGGAGCCGGTGGCGACCGGCTCCCGGGTGATGTGGCCCGGGTCCTGCGCCGGGGTGCCCAACGCCTGATCGCGGCCGTCCTGGACTGCGAGAAGCCGGTGATCGCCGCGGTGAACGGCACGGCGGCGGGCCTCGGCGCGCACCTGGCGTTCGCCTGTGATCTGGTCCTGGCCGCCGAGTCGGCCCGTTTCATCGAGGTGTTCGTACGACGGGGTCTCGTCCCGGACGCGGGCGGCGCCTACCTGCTCCCCCGCCTGCTGGGCCCGCACCGGGCGAAGGAGCTGATGTTCTTCGGCGACGCGGTGCCGGCGGCGGACGCGGCACGCCTGGGCCTGGTCAACCGGGTCGTCCCCGACGCCGACCTGGAGAAGACGGCCCGCGCGTGGGCTGCGCGCCTGGCCTCCGGCCCCACCCGTGCCCTGGCCCTGACCAAGCACCTGGTGAACACCTCCCTGGAGGCGGACCGCGCCACCGCCTTCGCGGCGGAGGCCTGGGCCCAGGAGCTCAACATGGCGACCGAGGACGCCCTGGAGGGACTGCGGGCGTTCACGGAGCGCCGGGGGGCGGAGTTCCGGGGGCGCTGAGGACCGATTCCCTCTGGTCCTCCCACGAACCGATCACGCACCGGACCTTGTTACCTGACGATCCGTCAGCTTCAATGGCGGGGTGATGGGACACGCAGGAGCGGCGGCCTTCGCCGTCCGGTATCTGGGGCCCGGGACCGTGGACGCCCTGCCGCGGCCCGAGTTGCGGTGCGTACGGGAGGACGAGCGGGCGCCGGTACCGCCGGTGGAGTTCCGCCGGGTACTGGGAAGCTTCGCGAGCGGGGTCACCGTGATCACGGCACCGGACGCCGACGGCTCGGGCTCCCCCGCCGGCTTCGCCTGCCAGTCCTTCACCTCCCTCTCCCTCGAACCGCCCCTGGTCTGCTTCATGGTCGGCCGTACGTCCACGACCTGGCCCCGCATCGCCCGCGCGGGCGCCTTCTGCGTCAACGTCCTCAGCGCCGGCCAGACCGAACTGTGCCGGACCTTCGCGGTGAGCGGCGCGGACAAGTTCGCCGGGGTCGCCCACGACACGGCCCCCGTCTCCGGCTCCCCGCGCCTGACCGGTGCCGCCGCCTGGATCGACTGCACCGTCCACGCCGTGCACACCGGGGGCGACCACCTGATCGTCGTGGGCCGGGTGGACGCCCTCGGCACCACGGAGGAACCGGGCGACCCGCTGCTCTTCCACCGGGGGCGGTTCACCCGGCTTGCCCCCCAGACGTGAGGAGTGGGCGCCCGTCCTCAGAGAGCGATCGTTTCGGCGTCGTCCAGCCAGAGCGCCGCATGCCAGTCCTCGACGGTGACCAGCCGGTCGTCCAGATCGAGAGCCGTGATCTCCCGCGCCCTCTGGCTCAGGGGTGAATCAGCACCTCGGCTCGCCCACCGCCGGTCCGGCCCGAGGGTCGGCGCACGGCCAGCCGCCACAGCGACGTCACCTCGGCCGCGCGGGCCGCGTGCAGGGGGTCGCCCGGGTCCGTCGCGCGCGGGTGACGAGGGCGGGTGTCCGTGCGGGCCAGTACCTTCAGGCCCGCCTCCTCGATCGCTCCGAGCAGTTCGGCGCGGGTGCGCAGGCCCAGGTGTTCGGCCAGGTCGGAGAGGATCAGCCAGCCCTCGCCGCCGGGTTCCAGATGCGTGGGCAGACCGGTGAGGAAGGCGTGCAGCATGGCGCCGCCGGGGTCGTACACGCCCTGGTCGAGCGTGGAGGCGGGGCGGGCCGGGAGCCAGGGCGGGTTGCAGACGACCAGCGCGGCCCGGCCGGGCGGGTACAGCTCCGGGCCGGTGACCGTGACCCGGTCCGCGAGGCCGAGGCGCGCGAGATTGTCCCGGGCGCAGGCGCGGGCCCGGGAGCTGAGGTCCGTCGCGATGACGCGGCGCACCCCGCGCCGGGCGAGCACGGCGGCCAGCACACCGGTGCCGGTGCCGAGATCGAAGGCGGTGCCGCATCCTGGGCCGACTGTGGGCAGCGGGGTCTCCGCCACCAGGTCGACGTACTCGCCCCGTACGGGAGCGAAGACGCCGTAGTACGGGTGGATGCGGGCGTCGTCGCCGAGGGCCGGTACGGGGACGCCCTTCTCGCGCCACTGGTGGGCACCGAGGACGCCCAGGAGTTCACGGAGCGGGACGAGGGTCGGACCGGACGGTGGGCCGTAGGCCTCGGTGCAGGCGCGGCGGACGTCCGGGGCGCGGCGCAGGGCGAGGCTGTGGTCCGGTTCGAGGAGGACCAGGAAGCGGCCCAGCAGTCGGGCCCGGTGGGCGCGGAAGCGGCGCTGGAGGCGGAAGGTCTCGGCCGGCGAGGGGGTCGGTTGTGGAGCCTTGCGGTCGATGCGGCGGGACAGTGCGGACAGCAGCCGGCGTGCGCCGTGGTAGTCGCCCCGCCAGAGCAGGGCGGTGCCCTCGGCCGTCAGGCGATGGGCGGTGGCGGCGCGGAGGCGGTCGTCGGCGACGATCAGCCGGCGGGGCGGCGGGAAGCCGCTCTCAGAGTGCCAGCGGGCGGACAGGGGGGCGTTCTCGGTCCAGCGGACCAGGGACACGGCATGCTCCTCGGGAGGGTGTTCCTACGTGGGCGGGCACGAGGAACGCGTCACCGAGGACCATGCCGAGTGTCATCAACTTCCCCTTCTTCACAGGTGGGTTCAGGATATCGCCGGTGCGAGCCCGGCCGGGCTGCGGCGGATCACCAGGGACATCAGGGCCGCCGCCGCGCACAGCGTGCCGGAGGCGTACCAGACGAGGTCGTAGGAGCCGAAGACGTCCCGGGCGAAGCCGCCGAGGTAGGCGACGAGGGCCGCGCCGACCTGGTGGGAGGCGAGCACCCAGCCGAAGACGATGGCGCTGTCCTCGCCGTACTGCTCCCGGCACAGGGCCAGCGTCGGCGGGACGGTGGCCACCCAGTCCAGTCCGTAGAAGACGATGAAGAAGAGCATCGGGGGGTGGACGGCGGGGCCCAGCAGCATCGGGAGGAAGACGAGGGAGATGCCGCGCAGGGCGTAGTACACCGCCAGCAGGCGGCGCGGTTCGAAGCGGTCGGTGAACCAGCCGGAGGCGATGGTGCCGGCCACGTCGAACACGCCGATGACCGCGAGCAGCGAGGCCGCCGTCGTGACGGGCATGCCGTGGTCGTGCTCGGCGGGCACGAAGTGGGTCTGGATCAGGCCGTTGGTGGAGGCGCCGCAGATCGCGAAGGTGCCGGCGAGCAGCCAGAAGGTGCCCGTGCGGACGGAGGTGGAAAGGATCTTCAGGGTGCGGCGGGCGGCGCCCGTCACCGGGGGCGGCTTCGGTACGAACTCCTGCGCGCCGTACGGGGACATGCCCACATCCGCCGGGTGATCGTGGAGCAGGAGCCAGACGAACGGGACGACGGCCAGGGCGGCGAGAGCGACCGTGATCGCGGCAGGGCGCCAGCCGTGGTGCTCGGTCAGCCAGGACAGCACCGGCAGGAAGATCAGCTGGCCGGAGGCGGACGCTGCGGTGAGGATGCCGCTGACCAGGCCGCGCCGCTCGGTGAACCAGCGGTTGGTGACCGTGGCGGCGAAGGCGAGGGCCATCGAGCCGCTGCCGAGGCCGACCAGCAGGCCCCAGCACAGCCACAGCTGCCAGGCCGCCGTCATCCACACGGTCAGGCCGGAGCCGGCCGCGATCACGGTCAGCGCGACGGCGACCACCCGGCGGATGCCGAAGCGGTCCATCAGCGCGGCGGCGAAGGGCGCGGTGAGGCCGTAGAGCGCGAGGTTGAGGGAGACGGCCGCGCCGATCGTGCCGTGCGACCAGCCGAACTGCTCGTGCAGCGGGTCGATGAGCAGGCCGGGCAGGGAACGGAAGGCGGCCGCGCCGATGATCGTGACGAAGGTGACGGCGGCGACGAACCAGGCGCGGTGCACACGGCGGCGCCTTTCGGGCGGGGCCTGGGCGGGGGCTGCGGCGGGGCTTGTCTGAGTCACGTCATAGAGCGTCCCGCCCCCATGCGTGCGCATCGAGTGGCCCGGAGGACAGCATTCGCTAGGATCGGGCCATGAGTGGTTCCGAGGAGTTCCGTCCGCACCGGGTCGCCGTCCTCGCCCTCGACGGCCTGCTGCCCTTCGAACTGGGCATCCCGCACCGCATCTTCGGCCGCCCGAAGGACGAGCGGGGCCGGCATCTGTACGAGGTCGTGACCTGCTCGGTACGGCCGCCCGGCCCGGTCGAGACGGACGCCGACTTCGCCATCCACGTCGCCCACGGGCCGGAGGCGCTCGCCGGGGCCGACACGGTCATCGTCCCGGCGTCGTACGAGCTGGGCCCGGTCTTCGAGGAGGGCCGGCTCACCGACGAGCTGGCCGCCGCACTCGCCCGCATCCGCCCCGGCACCCGGCTCGCCTCCATCTGCACCGGCGTCTACGTCCTCGCCGCCGCCGGGCACCTGGACGGCCGCCCGGCGACCACGCACTGGGCCGACGCCGAGCGCTTCCAGCGGATGTTCCCGAAGGTCGAGGTGGACGCGGACGTGCTGTTCATCGACGACGGTGACGTGCTGACCTCGGCCGGGGTCGCCGCCGGGATCGACCTGTGCCTGCACATGGTGCGCCGCGACTTCGGTACGGCGGTCGCCAACGACGTCGCCCGGCGCACGGTCGTACCGCCGCACCGCGACGGCGGCCAGGCCCAGTACATCGAGCGCCCGGTGCCCGACCCGCAGCTGGCCACGACCACGGCCGCCCGCGCCTGGGCGCTGGGCCGGCTGCACGAGCCGATCCAGCTGCGGGACATGGCCGAGCAGGAGGCCATGTCGGTCCGCACCTTCACCCGCCGGTTCCGTGAGGAGGTCGGGGTCAGCCCCGGCCAGTGGCTCACCCAGCAGCGCGTCGAGCGTGCCCGGCACCTGCTGGAGACCACCGGCCTGTCCATCGACCAGGTGGCCCGCGAGGCGGGCTTCGGCACGGCCCAGTCGATGCGCCAGCACCTGCAGCAGGCGCTCGGGGTGACACCGACCGCCTATCGCAGGACGTTCCGGGCCGGCGTCAGAACGTGAGCACCGCGCGGGCCACCCGCCCGGCCTCCGCGTCCGCGCGGGCCTTGGCGAAGTCCTCCACCGGATAGACGGCCGTCACCAACTCGTCGAGCAGCAGGCGTCCTTGACGGTACAGCTCGGCGTAGAGGGCGATGTCCCGCTGCGGGCGCGAGGAGCCGTAGCGGCAGCCGAGGACGGACTTGTCCAGGTAGAGGGAGGAGACGAGGAAGGACGCCTCGGCCGTCGCCGGGGGCACCCCCAGCAGGACCGCCTGCCCGTGCCGGTCGAGGAGGTCGATCGCCTGCCGGATCAGCTCCACCCGGCCGACGCACTCGAAGGCGTGGTCGGCGCCCGTGGGCAGGATGTCCCGTACGCCCTCCGCCGAGGTCAGGAAGTCGGTGGCGCCGAACCGCCGGGCCGCCTCCGCCTTGGCCGGGTCGGCGTCCACGGCGACGATCCTGAGCGCTCCGGCGAGCCGCGCGCCCTGCAGCACGTTCAGCCCGATGCCGCCCGTCCCGATGACGACGACGCTGTCCCCGTGGTCCACCCGCGCCCGGTTCAGCACCGCCCCCACGCCCGTGAGCACCCCGCACCCGATCAGCGCGGCGGAGCGAAGGGGGATGTCCTTCGGGATCCGCACCGCCTGTACGGCCTTGACGACCGTGCGCTCGGCGAAGGCCGAGCTGGCGGCGAACTGGTGGACAAGCGAGTTCCTCCGGGTGAACGGCTTCCCCGGGCGCCCGATCGCCTGCCGGCACATCGTCGGCCGGCCACGGTCGCACTCCGGGCACGTGCCGCAGTTGGCGAGCGTGGACAGCGCCACATGGTCGCCGGGTGCGACATGGGTGACGCCCGCACCGACCGCTTCCACGACCCCCGCGCCCTCGTGCCCCAGCACCACCGGCACCGGGAACGGAATGGTGCCGTCCACCACGGACAGATCGCTGTGGCACAGCCCGGCCGCCGCGACCGCCACCAGCACCTCGCCGGGCCCCGGCTCACGCACCGCGAGATCACCGACCACCTGCACCTGGCTGCCGTCGAACACCACACCACGCATCACACGGCCCCCTTGGGCTCTCTGGGCAGACCGAGCACCCGCTCGGCGATGATCGTGCGCTGGACCTGGTCCGAGCCGCCGTAGATCGTGTCGGCCCGGGAGAAGAGGAACAGATGCTGGTCGGCGCCGAGTTCGTACGGCGCCGAGGGTGACCAGTCGGCGGGGCCGGCGGCGGCCCGCGCCCCGCGCACCTGTACGGCGAGTTCACCCAGCCGCTGGTGCCAGTTGCCCCACAGCAGTTTGGCGACGCTGGGCGCGCCGGGGCCGGCCGAACCGCCGAGGGTGCGCAGGGCGTGCCGGCGCATGGTCCGCAGCTCGGCCCACTGCCGCACGAGCCGCGCCCGTACGACGGGGTCGCGCACCGCCCCGCTCTCCGCCGCCGCACGGACGACGGCGCCCAGCTCCTCGGCGAACCCGATCTGCTGGGCGAGCATGGCGACCCCCCGCTCGAAACCGAGCAGACTCATGGCCACCTCCCACCCGCGCCCCTCTTCCCCGACGCCGTGCTCCACGCGCGCGTACGCCCCGTCGAAGAAGACCTCGTTGAAGTCGCTGGTGCCGGTCATCTGCCGGATGGGGCGGACCTCGATACGGCCGGGCTGGTCCATGGGGACGAGCAGGAAGCCGAGACCGTGGTGGCGCCTGGACTCCGGGTCGGTGCGGGCCAGTACGAAGCACCAGTCGGCCTCGTGGGCGAGCGAGGTCCAGATCTTCTGCCCGCTGATCCGGTAGCGGTCGCCCTCCCGCACGGCCGCCGTCCGCACCCCCGCCAGATCCGACCCGGCACCGGGCTCGCTGTAACCCTGGCACCACAGTTCCTCGCCGGCCGCGATCGGGGGCAGGAAGCGGGACTTCTGCTCCTCGGTGCCGTGTGCGATGAGGGTGGGGGCGAGCAGGTTCTCACCGATGTGCCCGCAGCGGGACGGTGCGGGGGAACGTGCGTACTCCTCGGCCCACACGACCTGCTGGGTGAGGCCGGCGGTCCGGTTGCCGTATCCCGGCTCCGGCCAGCCGAGGCCGATCCAGCCGGCCCGGCCCAGGGTGCGTTCCCAGGTACGGCGGTCCGTTCGCGGGTCGGCGTTCTGCGCAAGCCACGCACGGGCCTCGGTGCGGAAGTCCTCGTCCTCTTGGCTGAACCCGAAGTCCATCGTGGACCGCCTCTCGATCGGGTGTCCGGTGCTGCTGTCGGCCGGGGGCCGGGTCGGTTACCGGTGGGCTGCGGCCCGTTCCGAGCGGGCGGCGGCTGCAACTCCCCAGCGGGTCAGGCGTTCGGCCGAGTACCACTCCGCGCCGCCGCTTCCATCGCCGAGAGCCTGGACAGCATCGGCATCGGATCCACCCCCACCGACCCCGGCAGGACCTCCGCGATCCGCTCCGGCGTCCAGGCCCCCTCCCCGTACACCGAACGGAGTTCACGCGGCTGCGCCCACACCGCGATCTTCGGCCCCGCGACGGTGTACACCTGCCCGGTGATGCCCTGCGCAGCAGCCCCGTCGGAGAGCAGGTACACCACGAGCGCGGCCACGTCCTCGGGCTCGCCGATCTCCGTCAGCTCCATGGGAACGCCGGCGGACATGCGCGTACGAGCCACCGGCGCCACCGCGTTCGCGGTCACCCCGTACTTGTGCAGGCCCAGCGCGGCGCTCCGCACGAGCGAGATGATCCCGCCCTTCGCCGCACTGTAGTTGGCCTGGGACACCGACCCCTGATGGTTGCCGCTGGTGAAGCCGATCAGTGTGCCGCAACGCTGCTTCCGCATCACCGCGGACGCCGCACGGAACACCGTGAACGTCCCCTTCAGATGAGTGGCGACCACCGGGTCCCACTCCTCCTCGGTCATGTTGAACAGCATGCGCTCGCGCAGGATCCCGGCCACGCACACGACCCCGTCCAGCCGGCCGTACGCCGACAGCGCGACGTCCACCACCCGCTGCCCGCCCGCCATCGTGGAGATGTCGTCGGCGACCGCGACCGCCTCGCCGCCCGCCGCCTCGATCTCCTTGACGACCGCCTCGGCGACCTCGCTCGTGGGCGAGGCTCCGTCCACGGAGACGCCGTAGTCGTTGACGACGACCTTCGCCCCCTCGGCGGCGGCCGCCAGTGCGACCGCCCGGCCGATCCCGCGTCCGGCGCCCGTCACGGCGACGGCCTTTCCTGCCAAGAAGTTCCCCACGCCCGGCCCCTTCCCGCTGTTTCTGACGGACCGTTAGATTTTATGACCCGCCCGACAGCCGGAGACAAGCCCCGGGGAGGCCCGATGTCGCTGCCCGCGCAGTTCCACGAGATCGCCGAGCGCGTGAACAACTGGGGGCGTTGGGGGCCCGACGACGAGGCCGGAACCCTGAACCTGATCACGGACGAGGTCGTACGGCAGGCCGCCGCCGAGATCCGCACCGGCCGCCGCGTCCCCCTCGCGCTCCCGCTCCGGCAGGACGGGGTACAGACCGGCGTGATCCCGGGCCGCGTCAATCCGCTGCACGTGATGGTGCAGATCAACCAGGAGCTGTTCGGGCCGGGCACGGTGGCGTGCAGTGACGACGCGGTGACCATGGGCCTGCAGGCGGGCACCCACTGGGACGCCCTCACTCATGTCTCGCACTCGGGGAAGCTCTACAACGGCCGCCCGGCACACACGGTCACCGCGCACGGCGGTGCCGGGTTCAGCGGGATCGACAAGGCGCGGCACATCGTCTCGCGCGGGGTGCTGCTGGATGTGGCACGCGCGCGGGGCGTGCAGCGGCTGGAAGGGGGTCACGCGGTCACGCCGGAGGATCTGGAGGCGGCACAGGAGTTCGGCGGGGTGCGCGTCCGGGCCGGGGACATCGTGCTCGTCCGCACCGGGCAGATGCAGCTGTATCTGGCCGGGGACAAGCACGGGTACGGCCATCCGTCACCGGGGCTGTCCCTCCGCACACCGGAATGGTTCCACGCGCGCGATGTGGCCGCGGTCGCGAACGACACCCTCACTTTTGAGATATTTCCGCCCGAGTTGGAGAATCTCTGGCTGCCGGTGCACGCCCTGAATCTGGTGGAGATGGGGATGCTCCAGGGCCAGAACTGGAATCTCGAAGAGTTGTCCACAGCCTGTGGAGAAGCGGGGCGGTATGCGTTTCTCCTGTCGGCGATGCCCGAGCCGTTCGTCGGCGCGACGGGGACGCCGGTGGCACCCGTGGCCGTCCTCTGAGAAACCCGCGGCCCTGCTGGACCGGCCGGCGGCGCGCTTCCCCCACGGTCGCGCGCACGCGCCGCCCACCGGTGCGACCCACGCTCGACGAGGACCGCCGTCCCAAGCCCTCGCCGTCCCCTCGCGGCGAATCGTCGCCCCCAAGCGTGATCAGACGGTCACCGGTCGTCAACGCCGGTACGGGGATTTGTTACGTAAGCCCTGTTCACGGCGCCCGCGCACGGATGCATCCCCGGCGCACACCGCGCCGGGTGCTACACCGCCTCGAAGGCGAGACCCTCGTACGCGGACACTCCGCCTCCGTACGCCATCGCTGCGCTCTCCCTCGGCTGCGAACAGCGGTCCAGTTCGCACCAGATGCTCTTGCCGGCGCCTTCCGGGCTCCAGCCCCAGCGATCGGCCAGGCAGTCCACGAGGGCCAGGCCGCGGCCGCCGGTGGCGTCACTGCCGGCGCAGCGTGGCACGGGGGCGCGGGAGGAACTGTCGGCCACCTCGACGCGCACGGTGGCCACCGCGGGCGGCTCGACGACGTCCGTCGCTCCGGCGGAATGCATCGCCCCGGCGGAATGGGTCGCCCCGGCGGCATCGGTGACGGCATCGGTGGTCACGGCAGGATGCGTCACGGCCGCAGAAGTGGCGGCGGCGGGATCGGCCGCAACGGCAGGACCGGCGGTGCCGGAAGAACCGGTCTCCGCGGCGGGATCGGTCGTCCCGGCCGTCGTGCCGGGCAGGGAGAGCCGCAGGACGGCCGTGTGTCCGGTGTGCACCACGGCGTTGGTCACCAGCTCCGAGACGAGCAGGATCAGGGTCTCGGCGAGCGGCTCGTCGGCCGCTATCCCCAGCCCCGCG
Organism: Streptomyces sp. NPDC030799; assembly: GCF_055572255.1. NCBI lineage: Bacteria > Bacillati > Actinomycetota > Actinomycetes > Kitasatosporales > Streptomycetaceae > Streptomyces > Streptomyces sp. NPDC030799. Next base: position 97,328 of record NZ_JBVIDS010000012.1, read on the forward strand.
AGCCGCGAGCGGGCCCACCTCCGCGCCCGCCCCACCTCCGTGGGATCGGGCCGGATCTCCAGCTGCACTTGAAGCACCTGCACCGCTCACACCATCCGAACCGGCGGACACATGACCCCACGCCGACCGGCCGCCACGGCAGATGCCGCGGCGACGATCACGAGGGCCACGATCGTAGCCATTTTCTGCATGGCCAGAACAACGGCCAGAGCAAGGGTCACGGAACGTGAGTCCCTTACGCGACAGCATGGTTGACGTACAGTCACCCCAACAAGCGCTTCGGGCATATTCCAGCGCGAAGGAGTACGCGTAAGGCATACTGTGCGACGCTCGTCCCGGGGAGTCGAACAGGCGACGACCGAAGCCGCAACCGCCCCGCGAGCAGCGAAGCGCACCGCGCGACCCGGCACCGCCCCAGGGGCATCGCCGGCCCGGCCCGTGCTCACAGCCACTCGCATCCCACACAAGGTACCGGAGCGGACGCCCGACTCCGGGTCGTGACGAGTCCCACGAAGGACACAACCCGGTATCGACGCTCCGTGACACCGGCGCGCCACGATCCGCGACATCTTGGGCCAAGGCTTCGCCGCCGATGCAGTCCAGAGCGCCGCGGGCCCTTCAGGCCGCCAGGCCGGCGGCGAGCAACTCCTCACTCTCCGTGCTCCCGCCGCCACGGCGGGCCCGTACCCAGGCCCGTTTCAGGTGCAGATGGACATCCGCCTCCCAGGTGAACCCCATGCCGCCGTGCACCTGCAGGCAGTCCCGGGCGCCGCGCACGGCGGCCTCGTCGGCGAGCAGGCGGGCGGCGGCGATGTCCGCCGGGTCGGCGGTCACGGCGGCGGCGTAGACGGCGGCACGGGCGGTTTCGGCGCGCACCAGGAGGTCGGCACACAGGTGCTTGACGGCTTGGAAGGCGCCGATGGGACGGCCGAACTGCTCGCGGGTGAGGGCGTGTTGGACGGCGAGCTCGGTCACACGAACGGCGGTTCCCAGTTGCTCGGCGGCGGAGAGGAGGCCGGCCACCCCGAGGGCACGACCGCCCGCGGCGGGGGCGGCACGGGTGCCTGCGGCTGTGCGGTGCAAGGGCGTGAGCGGGTCCACCGAGCGGATCGGAGTCGCCCCGGCCGTCTCGCCCCGCACCACGTCCGCCGTCTCCAGCCACTCCACCAGTTCCCCGTCCACCGCCGTCACGACCGTCTCGCCGGTGGCTGCTCCCGGGACGGTGCCGGCCGCCAGGTGGGTGGCCACGAGCGGGCCGGGCAGAAGGGCACGGCCCGCTTCCTCGAAGACCAGCACCGCCTCCGGCAGGCCCAGTCCGACCCCGCCGTCCGCCTCCGGCAGCCGCAGGGCGAAGAACCCCGCGTCCCCGAGCGCCCGCCACAGCTGCCGGTCGAGCCGCCCCGGCGCGTCGACGGCCGCACGCAACCCCTCCCGCCCGAACCGCCGCTCCAGCACCTCCCGTACGCCGGACTTCAGCGCGCGCTGGTCCTCGCTCAGCTGGAAACGCACGCTCATCCTCCCTTCGGCAGACCGAGGATCCGTTCCGCCACGATGTTGCGCTGAATCTGTGAGGTGCCGGCGGCGATCGTGTACGACAGGGACGACAGGCGGTCGAGGGTCCAGGGGCGGTCCAGGTCGAGGCTGTCCGGGCCGAGTACGTCGGCTGCGGTGTCGTACAGCTCCTGGCGGGCGTGGGAGTAGCGGAGCTTGAAGACCGAGCCGCCGGCGCCCGGCACTCCGCCGCTCGCCTCCGCCTCGCTCACGTTCCACTGGGTCAGCCGCCACAGCGCCCGGAACTCCGCCTCCAGCCGGCCCAGCCGGCGGCGCAGCACGGGGTCGTCCCAGCGGCCGTTCTCCCGTGCGGCGCGGGCGAGTTCGCGCAGTTCCCGGCGGCAGGCGACGACCTCTCCGACGAAGGCCGTGCCGCGTTCGAAGGACAGGGTCACCATGGTCACGCGCCATCCGTCGTTCTCGGCGCCCACCCTGCCCGCCGCGGGCACCCGGACCTCGTCGAGGAACACCTCGGCGAACTCCGCCGACCCGGCGAGCGTGCGCAGCGGCCGTACGGTGATGCCCGGCGCGTCCATGGGCATCGCGAGCCAGGTGATGCCCCGGTGCCTGGGCGCGTCCGGATCGGTGCGGACCAGCAGTTCGCACCAGTCGGCGACCTCGGCGTGGGAGGTCCAGATCTTGGACCCGGTGACCACGTAGTGGTCGCCGTCGCGCCACGCGCGCGTGCGCAGCGCGGCGAGGTCGGAGCCGGCGCCCGGTTCGCTGAACCCCTGGCACCACACCTCCTCGCCGCGCAGGATCGGCGGCAGCCAGCGCGCCCGCTGCTCGGGGGTGCCCTCGGCGGCGATCGTCGGGCCGGCGTGCAGCAGTCCGACGAAGTTCGCGCCCACATAGGGCGCGCCCGCCTTCTCGGTCTCCTCCAGGAAGATCAGCCGGGTGGTCGGCGAGGCGTCCCAGTGGACGTGGGCGTACCCGGCGTCGTACAGCATCCGCTGCCAGCCGAGGTCGTAGGCCCTGCGCGCGGGCCAGTCGCCGGGGGACGGCTTGGCGGGGAGGGTGGGCAGCACCTTGGCGAGCCACTCCCTGAGCCGGGCCCGGAACTCCTCCTCCTCGGGCGTGCAGGAGAGGTCCACTAGCGGTCCAGGCCGAGGTCCAGCATGCGGATGGCGTTGCCCCGCATCAGCTTGTAGACCGTCTCCTCGTCGAGGCCCTTCACATGGTCGAGGGCGACCTCCTTGGTGTGCGGGAAGGTCGAGTCGACGTGCGGGTAGTCGGTCTCGAAGGTGGCGTTGTCCCGCCCCACCGCATCCAGCGAGGCGACTCCGTGCCTGTCGCGGAAGAAGCAGCAGAAGACCTGCCGGTAGTAGTACGTCGACGGCGGCTCCGGGATCAGGTCCCTGACCCCGCCCCAGGCGCGGTGTTCCTCCCAGACGTCGTCGGCGCGTTCCAGGGCGTACGGGATCCAGCCCATCTGTCCTTCGGAGTAGGCGAGTTTGAGGGACGGGAATCTCACCAGGACCCCGCTGAAGAGGTAGTCCATCATCGAGGCCATCGCGTTGTTGAAGCTGAGCGAGGCCTGGACGGCGGGCGGGGCGTCCGGGGAGGCGGCCGGCATCTGGGAACTGCTGCCGATGTGCATGTTGACGACCGTGCCGGTCTCCTGGCAGACGGCGAAGAACGGGTCCCAGTAACCGGAGTGGATGGACGGCAGCCCGAGGTGGGTGGGGATCTCGGAGAAGGTCACCGCCCGCACCCCGCGCCCGGCGTTGCGCCGGATCTCGGCGACGGCCAGCTCCACGTCCCACAGCGGGATCAGGCACAGCGGGACGAGCCGGCCGCCGCTGTCCCCGCACCACTCCTCGACCATCCAGTCGTTGTAGGCGCGCACGCAGGCGAGGGCGACCTCCTTGTCGTGCGCCTCGGCGAAGGTCTGTCCGCAGAACCGGGGGAAGGTCGGGAAGCAGAGGCTGGCCTCGACGTGGTTGAGGTCCATGTCCGCGAGGCGGGCCTTGGGGTCCCAGCACCCGCGCCGCATCTGCTCCCTCGTGATCCCCTCCAGCGTCATCTCGTCCCGGTCGAAGCCGACGGCGGCGATGTTGCGCTTGTACGGGAACTTCAGGTCCTCGTAGATCCACCAGTCGGTCGGCTGGCCGTCCGGGTCCATCGTGATCCGGTACTTGCCACCGATGTAGGCGAGTTCGCCGATGCCGGCGGTGAGGGGCTTCGGTCCGCGGTCCCGGTACTTCCGCGGCAGCCAGGTCTCGAAGAGGTGCGCGGGCTCGATCACGTGGTCGTCGACGCTGATGATGCGGGGCAGTTCGGTGGCCATGGTTCCCCTCCGCCGGACGGTATTTATCTGATGACCCGTCAGATAGCATGGCACCTGACGGTACGTCAGCCAAGCCGGTCAGGGGGCAGACATGAGCGACACCCCGCACTCCCTGGGTCGCGCCCGCACACTGTGGGACCTGGTCGTCCGCCGCGCCGCGCTCACCCCCGGCCGCCCGGCGCTGCTCCAGGAGGACCGCACCCTCACCTTCGGCGAGCTGCGCGCGCGTGCCGAGCGGGTGGCGGCCGGTCTGTACGGCATGGGCGTGCGCCCCGGCACGGTGGTCGCCTGGCAGCTGCCCACCCGCATCGAGACCGCCCTGCTGTCCTTCGCGCTGGCCCGCCTGGGCGCCGTGCAGTCCCCCGTCATCCCCTTCTACCGGGACCGTGAGGTCGGCTTCGCGCTGCGCGAGTCGAAGGCCGAGTTCTTCGCGGTCCCGGGCGTGTGGCGGGGCCACGACCACACGGGGATGGCCCGCAGGCTGGGCGCGAAGGGGATCTTCGAGGCGTACGACGAGCTTCCGGAGGGCGATCCGTCGACGCTCCCCGCTCCCCCCGCCGAGGGCACCTCGGTCCGCTGGATCTACTGGACCTCGGGCACCACCTCCGACCCCAAGGGCGTGCTGCACAGCGACCGCTCCCTGATCGCCGGCGGCTCCTGCCTGGCGCATGCGCTGAGGCTCACCGCGGCCGACGTGGGCTCCATCGCCTTCCCGTACGCCCACATAGGCGGCCTCGACTACCTGGTGATGCTCCTGCTCTACGGCCTCCCGGCGGTGATGTTCGAGCACTTCGCGCTGCCGGAGGCGCTGACGGAGTACCGGCGCCACGGGGTGACCGTGGCCGGCGGCTCCACGGCCTTCTACTCCCTGTTCCTGGCCGAACAGCGCAAACAGCCGGGTGAGAAGCTGATCCCCTCCCTGCGCCTGCTGGCCGGCGGCGGCGCACCCAAGCCGCCCGAGGTCCACCACGCGGTGGTCCGCGAAATGAACGTCCAGCTCACGCACGGCTACGGCATGACCGAGGTCCCGATGATCACCATGGGCGATCCGGAGGACAGTGCCGAGAACCTGGCGACGACCGAGGGCCGCCCCCCGGCGGGCATGGAGATCCGGATCGTGGACGGCGAGATAAGACTCCGCGGCGAGGCCGTCTGCCAGGGCTACCTGGACCCCGCCCAGACGGCCGCCGCCTTCGACTCCGAGGGCTTCCTGCGCACCGGCGACCTGGGCCACGTCACGGATTCGGGCCATCTGGTCCTCACCGGCCGCCTGAAGGACGTGATCATCCGCAAGGGCGAGAACATCTCGGCCAGGGAGATCGAGGACCTCCTCGCCGCGCACCCGGCGGTGGCGGACGCGGCGGTGATCGGCCTGCCGGACACGGAACGGGGCGAACTGGTCTGCGCGGTCGTCGAACAGCCGCCGGGCGCCGCCGAATTGACCTTGCCGGAGACCGTCTCGTACCTGCGCTCGGCAGGCCTGTCCGTGCACAAGCTGCCGGAACGGCTGGAGGTGGTGGAGGCGCTGCCGCGCAACGACACCCTGCGGAAGGTGCTCAAGTACAAGCTGAGGGAGCGGTTTTCAGGGCTGTCGCCTCAGGCGGGAGAGCAATCCCGGCCGTGCTGAGGCCTCCGTCAGGTTCAAGTGGTGGCTCACGACGTCGAGGAACACGTTGCGGCTGGGGCGGATGTATGCCCAGACCTTCTCGTCCTGGGGTTCCGTCGGGTCCTCGGGGCCTTTTCTGATCACGTCCTGGACTTTGGTCGCCAGGCCGTGTGCCGCCTTGTTGATCTCGGATCCACACAGCATGTGGATCGTCTTCTGCGTCACCCACATCTTGTCGACGACCTGTTTGGCCCGGGCCTGCCACTGCTCGTCGGACAGCAGGTGGTGATAGCGGTCGACGGCGACCCGCTCGGCCTCCTGTGCCGCGGCCAGGAAGGCGATGACGTGAGTGACGAGTTCCTTGCGGCGCTCCTCGGCGCGTTCACGAATGCTCCGTCGCACCTCGGCCCGCTCCGACGCGCGTCCTAACCAGTACTGGGCCAACGACGACACAAATCCGCCGAGTAGGACGCCGAAGTACGGCGCGAACTTCGTCCATGTCACACCTCACTGTGGCACGCGTGAGGTTGATGTCCCGGTACTTTCGGATATTTCAGCCGCTGTCCGTTCTCATGGTGTATGCGGCCCAGCCGCCCCGTGCGCTACTCGGCAACGGTGAAGTAGCGCGCGAACGCCGGGACGATCTCCGGTTCGCCCACCAGGCCGTCGCCGTCGGTGTCCAGTGCCGCGGCCGTCGCCTGCGCGGTCTCCTCCGGCACGTGGAACACCCGCAGCACGCGCACGGCGTCCGCGACCGTGGCCCGGCCGTCCCCGTCGGTGTCCGCGACGGCCAGGGCCGCGTGCAGGAAGGGGCGGGCGATCTCGGCGAAGCGCTCGGGGTTGTCACGCAGACGCTTGACGGCGCCGGTGACGAACTCCTCGCGGGTGATGCGCTGGTCGCCGTCGCGGTCGGCGATCCCGGCCATGCCCTGCCAGAACGCCTCCGCGCCGGCGTACAGCGCCTGCCCCTTGTCGGAGCGGGCGGTGACGGAGAACTCGGCGAGCAGCGCCTTGGCCGCCGAACTGAAGTCCTCGCGGTCGATCCAGCCGTTGCCGTCCTGGTCGAAGGTGGCGAACCGGGCGGCGATCCTGCGCTCGTACTCGGTGCTGACCATGTCTCTGGGGCCGCCTTACGTCTGCGTGGGGTCCATCTGCGAGGGAGCGTATGACGCGGACGGCCGCCGGACGGCGGGAATCCGGCGGTTGTGCCAAGACCGGGGGAATTCTGCGACAACAGTGTGGCCTTGTCGCGAAGACTCCAGCGGCTCTCACGCGGAGAGCGGGTCCGCCTCGTCGGTCGTCGCGGACGCGAGATCGGGGCGGACGTCGAAGAGGCGGCGGACGCCGAGCGCACCGAGGACCCGGTTGACGTGCGAGCCGTCGTCGGCGCCCCGGTCGGGCAGGATGAGCCGGAGGCTGCCCTGGCAGGAGCGGATGAGCCTGCGGGCCGCGATGAGGACACCGACCCCGCTGGAGTCGCAGAAGAACACGTCGGAGAGGTCCACGACGAGGCTGTGATGCCCGTCGGCGACGACGTCGTGCACCCGTTGGCGCAAAACCGGCGAGGTCATCAGGTCCAGTTCCCCGGACACCCGGAGCACGGCCCACTCGCCCTGTTCGACGCCGGTCACGTTGAATGCCACGTCCCTGCCCCTCCGCTCGCCGGAACTCCCGGAACCGCCCGGAAACGGAAGCAGTTCCTACGCTTGCTTCCGCGCGGCTGCCCAGCGGCCGTTCCCTGAAACGTCGAGCAGCAAACCGGCCGTGATCAATAAGGGGCTTATTTCGGTCACTACCGATCCTGTTCGATCGCGCATGCACACAGTCCGTGTGAAGGTTGTGTGAAAAGGGCACTATCACCAGCGGCGCTTCGAGGGGCGCACATTGACACAAAGGGGCGTGCACTGTCAGAGGTGCCGACTACATTCGGGAAGACGGTGCCGACAGGCTGAACGGGCCGGACACGGGTGAGGGGAGGGGACCGCATGGCCACGAAGGACGTACCGCCCCGCGGGGACCGCAGGATGCAGCAGCGGCTCGCCCGCGGCGAGGCAGCCGCCCTGGGCGAGATGTACGACCGGTTCGCCTCGCTCGTGCACGGCCTCGCCCACCGCGTCCTCGGCGACGAGAAGGCCGCCGACACCCTCACCCGCGAGGTCTTCGCGCACCTGTGGGAGCACCCGGAGACCTACGACCCCGGGAAGGGTCCGCTGCGCACCTGGGTGGCCGGGGTGACCCACCGGCTCGCCGTGCAGCGGCTGCGCGACAGCGAGACCGCGGCGCTGCCGCAGGGCGGCGGCTCCCTGGCCGAGCTGGAGCGCAAGGTGCGCCGCGCCTCGGTCGCCGCCCGCGCCGACTACATCGTCCACTCCATGCCCGCCCCGCTGCGCCGCGCCCTCGACCTGGCCTACTTCCAGCGCCGCGACTACCGCCAGACCGCCACCGACCTCGGCGTCACCGAGGACGAGGCCCGCCGCCGGCTCCGCCTCGGCCTGCAACTGCTCTCCACCGCCCATGACGCCGGGACACCGCCGGGACACGGAGGTGCGGTGTGAGCGGAGCGGGAGGGTTCGAGGCGCCCGACGAGCACGGCGGGCAGGAGGAGGAGAAGCCCCGCGAGGGGTACGACGGCGCCGGCGGCCGGGGCGGCGACGGCCCCGGCGGACACGGCGCCGGCGGCTCGGGACAGGACCCGGACGGCACCGGCGGGCCCGAGCCGGACCGGCCCGCACGCATACCGACACCCCGCGCCTCCGTCGAGGACGGCGCCCTGCCGCTGCCCGACCTCACCGACCTCGCGCCCGTGCCGCTCGACCTGTCGCACGACGTCCTGAAATCGCTCCTCGGCGCCTGGGCGCTGGCCGCCTGTTCGGCGGCGGAGACCGCGGCCGTCGAGGACCACCTGGGCTCGTGCGGCAGCTGCGCCGACGAGGCCCGCCGGCTGCGCGAGGCGGTCGGCCTGCTGCACCAGCCGGAGAGCCTCGACCTGGACCCCGGGCTGCGCACCCGCGTCCTGGAGGGCTGCCTGGAGCGCCGCCCGCCGCGCATACCCGTGCCGGAGTGGGCGGCGCCGTACGACGCCGAGACCGCCCGCCTGGACGCCCTGCTGCAGGACTTCGGGGACGCGGAGTGGCATGCCCCGGTGCGGCTGCGGTGGTTCGCGGCCGACGCCGCGCGGAACCGGCGTACGACCGTGGCCGGGGTGATCGCGCACCTGCTGTCCGTCGACGGGCTGATCGCCGTCGCACTCGGCCTGGAGGACCCGCTGGCCGAGATCATCGGTGCCGGGGCCGCCGGGGCGGCGGAGCAGCACGCGAGAGGCCCGGCCGGGCGCACGGAGGCGTACTGGCGGACCTCCCGCTTCCCGCCCACCCGCTCGGTGCAAGGGCCCTGGCGCGAGCAGCGCCACAGCCTGGTGCGGACGGTGTCCTTCACCGGCGGCCACGCGGGCGGACTCGCCGTGTCCTACGACGACTTCGAACTGCCGCTGCACGACGCGATGCTGGACCGGGCCTTCGAGTGCTGGATCCACGCCGAGGACATCGCGGAGGCGGTGGACTACCCGTACGAGCCGCCCGCACCGCGCCACCTGAACAGGATGATCGACCTCGCGGCCCGGATGCTGCCCGTCGCGCTGGCGGAACGCCGTCAGCGGGGGCTGGCCTCACCCGCCCGGGGACGGCACCTGGGCCTCGCCGGCGAGCCCGGCCGCAGCCTGCGCCTGGAGATCGAGGGCTCGGGCGGCGGCGAGTGGCTGATCCCCCTGGACTCACCGGCGGCACGGGGCTCCGCGGACCTGGAAGTGGCGCATGTGGCCCTGGACGGCACGGAGTTCTGTCAGCTGGCCGCGGGCCACATTCCTCCGGAGGAGGCAGCGGCGGGGCAGGTCGGGGACCGGGATGCGATCAGGGATGTACTGTTCGCTGCGGCGAGCCTGAGCCGGATGTAGGGGCCGGTTCCGGGAGCTGCTACGCGAACACCACCGTACGGCGCCCGTTGAGCAGGATCCTCCGCTCCGCATGCCACTTCACGGCACGCGCCAGCGCCTGGCACTCCACGTCCCGCCCGATCGCCACCAGCTGATCCGGTGTGACGTCATGCCCCACCCGCTCGACCTCCTGCTCGATGATCGGCCCCTCGTCCAGGTCGGCGGTCACGTAGTGCGCGGTCGCCCCGATGAGCTTGACGCCCCTGGCGTGCGCCTGGTGATACGGCTTCGCGCCCTTGAAGCTCGGCAGGAAGGAGTGGTGGATGTTGATGATCCGGCCGCTGAGCTGCTTGCACAGGTCGTCCGAGAGGACCTGCATATAGCGGGCGAGGACGACCAGTTCGACACCCTGCTCGCGCACGATGCCCAGCAGCTTCGCCTCGGCCTCCGCCTTCGTGTCCTTCGTCACCGGAATGTGGTGGAAGGGAATGTTGTAAGACCCCACCAGCTCTTCGAATTCGGTGTGGTTGGAGACCACGCCCACGATCTCCACCGGCAGCGCACCGATCCGGGCCCGGAACAGCAGGTCGTTCAGGCAGTGCCCGAACTTGCTGACCATCAGCAGGATCCGCATCCTCGCGTCGGCCCGGTTGATCTGCCAGTCCATGTGGAAGGAGTCACCGATCGCCGCGAAACTCGCCCGCAGCTTCTCCACCGTCACCGGCGCCTCGGCCGAGAAGTGGACACGCATGAAGAACAGACCCGTGTCGTGGTCGCCGAACTGCTGGCTGTCCTCGATGTTGCAGCCGGTCATGAACAGATAGCTCGACACGGCGTGCACGATGCCCTGTTTGTCCGGGCAGGAAAGGGTGAGGACGTACTGGTCGGCCGGTGCGGCGACGGACGCGGACTGCTCGTTCATGCCCTACAGGTTCTCACGCCGCCCGCCCGCCGCGGGCAGTCGTCCCGCAGGGCGGGACGGGTGGGCACGGCCTGCGGCGCCGGGTGCCGCCACAGGAAGGCCCGGCCCGCCTACGCGGTCCGCGTGAGGATCCGCAGCACTTCCAGACTCTTCGGCGGCGCGTCGGGATCGTCCCCGTCACTCGCCGCGAGGCGCAGGTGCGCGTCCCGCGCCGCCCGCACCGCCTCCGGCCACCCCTGGTGGTCGAGATAGGCGGCGACCGGCGCGTCCGGCCCGACCTGGTGCATGATCCGCAGCACCCGCAGCACGGCGGTGTCGACGAGCGCCGCCTCCTGCGAGTCCCGGAATATCGTGCCGACGTACTTCTCCGCGGACCAGTTGTCCAGCCAGGTGTCCTCCACCAGCCGGTAGACGGCGTCGGTGACGTCGCCGTACCCGTCCACGCCGGCCAGCCAGACGTCGCGCTGGAACACCGGGTCGGAGAGCATGTGCAGCGCCGAGCGCACATTGCTGCGCCAGCGCCACCACGGCATGTCGCTTAGGGGCATGCCGCCCATGGTGGAGGAGCGACGGCCGCGACGGGAAGAGTTCTCCGAACCTTGCACGGTCATCGATCGTACGTTCCCGGTCACACCAGCCTCACCACCCCCTGTAATTCACCTGGATGTCACCCTTCGTTGACTCAAGGTCACTCCTGGGTTAGTGGTGTGAGGGAATCGTGCGTGTGCATGACCGGCAGGCGACGCACCGCTAGTACGTTCCTCCACTCGACCTTCCGCCCCGGCAGAGCCACCGCGCTGTCCGCCGGCGCCGTGGCCCTGTGTGCGTCGCTCACCGCCGGATGCGGGGTCGTCCCTGGCGTCACGGGGGGCGCCGGGGACGACCCGATCAAGGTCATGACCTGGGCACCGCAGGACACCGACGCCACCAACAAGCCGGGCATGCCCGCGATGGCCCTCGCCTACGCCCGGTGGATCAATGCGCGCGGCGGCATCAACGGCCGCAGGCTCCAGGTCCTGACCTGCAACGACCACAACGACAGCGTGGGTGCCGCCAAGTGCGCCCGGCGCGCGGCCCACGAGAACGTCGTTGCGGTCGTCGGCTCCTACAGCCAGTTCGGCGACTCGTACCTGGCCCCGCTGGAGGGCGCCGGCATCCCCTACATCGGCGGCTACGGCGTCACCAACGACGAGTTCACCGGCCAGATGTCGTACCCGGTCAACGGCGGCCAGCCCGCCCTGCTCGCCGGTCTCGGCAGAGCCCTCGCCGACACCTGCGGCAACGTCGCCCTGGTCCGCCCGGACAGCATCGCCGGCGACGAGCTGCCCGCGCTGCTCGACTCCGGCCTGAAGGAGGGCAGACACGCGAACGCGGGCGACCGCGTCGCCGCCGAGGACGCCACCGAATACGGCGACCAGGCCGATCAGGCGCTGCGGTACGCCACCAAGGACGTACTGAAGAAGGGCTGTGTGGTGCCCGCGCTCGGCGACCGTACCGACACCTTCATGGACTCCTTCCGGCGGGCCCGCGAGAACTACTCCGGGGTACGGCTCGGGACCGTGCTCGGCAGCGTCGACCAGACCGTGATCAACGCCACGGGCGGCGCGTCGGGGCCGTACGAGGGGGCGTACATCACCGGCTGGTATCCGCCAGCATCCGATGCCCGGTGGGACCCGATGAAGAAGGTGATCAACGAGGAGGCCTTCGGTGACAACCGCATCGACCCCGCGGACGCCGGAGTGCAGACCACCTGGATCGCCTACACCGTGCTGAAGGCCGTACTGGAGAAGATCGGCGCCGGCGAGATGAGTTCCGACAGCGTACGGCGCACCCTCAACGACGGCCTGCGGGTCTCCACCGGCGGGCTCACCCCGACCCTGCGCTGGCCCTACGAGGGCAAGCTGGCCGCGGTCGGCTTCCCGCGGCTGGTCAACGCCGACGTCAGCCTCCAGGTGGTGCAGGACGGCAGACTGGTCGCGGCCCGCAAGGGCATCGGCGGCCGGGCCGGGATCACCGACATGACCAGGACGCTGGAGAACGCCGACGTGCAGTGACGCCCCCCCCCCGGCGCGCCCCGGGGCCGGGTCGCAGCCGGGGTAACGGCCGGGGTCGCCCGGGTCACAGCTGGGTGGGCTGGCGCTGGGTCAGGCCGTACTTCCGCGCGATCGTGTTCCACAGCCCCGCCGCCTTCGCCTTCTGCACGCTGGCGATGCCGCTCTCCCGGTTGCCGGCCCGGGTCTCGTCCGTGACGCGGGCGTGGCCCTTGCGGCAGACCTTGTGTCCCTTGGCCTGACCGGCCCAGGCCGCGTAGTGGTTGTCGGCCGCCGCGGACGCCTGCCAGGCCTTGGTCAGCGCGGCCGTGAGCTCACCGCTGGCCGGCAGCTTGTCGACGCTCAGCTTGCCGAGCCGGGTGACCAGCCCGCCCCGTTGCCCGGCCGCGGCACGCAGGTCGGAGGCGGCCTGGTCGAGGTTGTCGCAGTTCTTGACGTCGGCCACCGCGTTGATCACCGAGGCGCGGCTGCTGCCGCTGTCGGCGAGCAGCTTGTCCAGCTCGACCGCCTGCTGGCGGGCCGGGTCGGCGGCGGGCGAGGAGGAGTCCTGGCCGGGGGCCGGCGAGGCGGCCGCGACCGTCTTGCCGTCACTGCCCTGGTCCTTGCCGCCGCCGCTGAGCAGCACGCCGGCGCCCACACCGATGACGACGATGCCGACACCGACGGCGGCGATCAGCGGCACCCGCGAGCGGCCGCGGGGCCGGTCGTCGTCGTAGTCGGGGTCGTACGACGGCTGGGGGGCGCCGTACGAGGGCTGCTGCGCGCCGTACGACGGCTGCGCCGGGCCGGAGTGGGCGTCCGGCCGCTGGACGCGCGGCAACTGCTGGGTGGACCCGGCCGGGCCGTCACCGCCCGCCGGGCCGCCGCGGAAGAGGTTGTCGAACTCGGCCGGCGGCTGCCGGTCGACGCCCTGCGCCTGCGCCTGTGCGGCGTACGGCGGGATGTACTGGGTGGCCTCCGAGTCGGACGGCGCGGGCGCCGGCGCCTGGTGCGCGGGGGTCCGGCCGAGGTACCGCGTCTCCTCGCCGGCCGACTCGGGCGGCAGCGCGCCGGGGGCGACCGGCGGGATGTACTGGGTCGCGCCGTCGTCCGCCGCGGCCGGCACCGGCGGCAGGTACTGGGTGGCGCCCTCGGCGGGGGCCGCCGGTACGGGAGGTATGTACTGCGTCGCGCCCTCGTCGGCGGGGGCGGCCTGGACCGGCGGGATGTACTGGGTGGCGCCGTCGGCCGTCGGGGGCAGCGGGGCACCGGCGGCCGGATGGGCGTCCGGCACGGCCGGCGGGAGCGGCGCGGCGGCGGCCGGCGGATGCGCGTGCGGCTGGTTCGGCTGCTGGATCTGGTGCTGCTGGTACGGCTCGGGGGCGCCGTAGCCGCCGCCCTGGGCGCCGGGGTGGTCGTACGCCGGCGGCCGGCCGCCGTACGACGGGGCCGGGGCGCCCTCCGGGGGCAGCGGGCCGGGGTTCGCGGCCGGGAGCTGGGTGTTCGGGGCGTCCTGGACGTGCCACTGCTGGGCCGCCGCGGGGGGCCAGCCCTGGCCCTGCTGGGGCGCCTGCTGCCCGGGCCCCCAGGAGCCGCCCCAGGCCTGACCGCCGGTCGGGGCGGCGGGGGCGGGCGCGCCGGTCATGCCGGGCAGCAAGGGCTCGCCTCCGTCGGAGGGCAGCACGATGCCTTCGCGCGCGTGCTGCGCCGAGGGCTCCTCGCCCCGTCCACTCTGCGTCACCGGGACTCCTACCAATGGGGGACCTTGTGAATCGGGCTCACGCTACCGGGTCCCCCGAGCCGGGTGCCACGCAGCTCAGGACGCGATCTTCTTCCCTGTGACAGCGGTAACACAACCGTCCCGCGGTGCGCTGTGCATGGCGCACCGTGCGGCACCCCGTGCGCCGCCGGGTGCCGTTCGCCGTGCGTTCACGCAACCGCGGGGCCGGTGTTCACGCCGCCTGCTGGAGATCGAGGCGCGCCCCGAACTCCCGTACCACCGCCTCCTCCCGGAAGGGTTCCAGGCGCTGCTGCAGATCCTCCAGATACTCCGCGCCCCGGTTGGAACGCAGCGACTCCAGGAGCTCCACCGCCTTCAGGCCCGTGCTGCAGGCCTGTTCGATCTCACGCTGCTGCACCTGGGCCGTGGCGAGCAGCACATGACCGATGGCACGCCGGCGGACCCGGGTCTCGGGGTGCCCGTTCAGCGACTGCTCGGCGCACCGGGCCGCCTGCTCGGCCTGTCCGAGATCGCGGTGGCAGTGCGCCAGCTCGTCGGCCAGGTACGCCTCGTCGAAGTGCCGGATCCACACCGGGTCGTCGTCGGAGGAGTCGTCGGCCTGCTCCATCGCCGTCACCGCCCGCCCGATGGACGCCTGCGCCGCGCGTACGTCACCGAGCAGGGCGTGCCCGCGCGCCTCGGCCGCGTGGAACATCGCCTCCACGCGCGGGGTCACCTGCCCCCGCGCCCCCTCCTGCGCCGCCCGCGCCAGCTGGGAGATCTCCCGCGGGTTCCCGAGCTGCGCGGCGAGGTGGCTCATGGACGCGGCCAGGACGTAACCGCCGTACCCGCGGTCCCCCGCGGCCTGCGCGAGCCGCAGCGACTGGATGTAGTACCGCTGGGCCAGCCCCGGTTGCCCGGTGTCCACCGCCATGTAGCCCGCCAGTTCGGTCAGCCGGGACACGGCCGCGAACAGGTCCCGCCCGACCGTCTCCCGGTACGAGCCCGCGAGCAGCCCGGAGACGACGCTGTTGAGGTAGTGCACGACGACCGGACGGACATGGCCGCTGCCGTACTGGTGGTCGAGATCGGTCAGCGCCTGGGTCATGGACCGTACGGCCGCCACGTCGGCCTGCCCCACCCGTGGGCCGGCCTGCCGGGCCACCTGGGCGTCCGGCGCCGAGATCAGCCAGTCGCGGCTGGGCTCGACCAGCGCGGAGGCGGCGACGGAGGAGCCGGACAGGAAGTCCCGGCGCCCCACGTCGCTGCGCCACAGCTCGCAGACCTGCTCGATGGCCCCCAGTACCGTCGGCGAGAACTGGAGACCGACCCCCGAGGCGAGGTTCTTGCCATTGGCCATGCCGATCTCGTCGATCGTGACCGTACGGCCGAGCTTGCGGCCGAGCGCCTCCGCGATGATCGCCGGGGCCCGGCCCCGCGGCTGCTGACCGCGCAGCCAGCGGGCCACGGACGTCTTGTCGTAGCGCAGGTCGAGGCCGTGCTCGGCGCCGCACATGTTGACCCGCCGGGCCAGCCCGGCGTTCGAGCACCCCGCTTCCTGGATGAGCGCCTGCAGCCGTTCGTTGGGCTGCCTCGCCACGAGAGGCCTTGCGGCCATGCACTACCCCCTGCGGTTGCGATCCCCTGGGTGTGACCCGTTCCGGAAAGATCACTGCCCAGCTGACATACCGTCAATGCGCGACATGTGCGGTTTGCCGGGGTAACGACAGCTGCCAACCCCCTCCCTGGCTACCCAGCTCCCGCCGTGCTTCCTCCTGCGCGCCCCCGGCTGTGCACCCATGCGCCCCGACTGCGGAATCGATGCTCCACCCCGGCGCGCGGTCCAGCCGTAACTCCAGGTGGGCGCGGGAGTTGAGAGGGACGTGGAAGAGACGATCGCGGGCGCCCAGAACACTCAGATTGCCGGTCAGATTCCGCAGCAACGCAGGGAGTCGCTGCTGGAGACCGCCGTACGCTACGCCGAGGAACGGCACTGGGACGTGTTCCCGGGCACCTGGCTGGAAGCGGTCGCCGGCCAGCAGCGCTGCTCGTGCAGCGATGCCTCCTGCCCTGCGCCGGGTGCGCACCCCGCGCGCCCCGACTGGGCGACGCAGGCGACCGGCAGCGCGACCGTCGCCCGCCGGATGTGGCAGAAGCAGCCGACGGCGTCGATCCTGCTGCCGACGGGGCGGACGTTCGACGCGCTGTCCGTCCCGGAGAGTGCGGGGTTTCTGGCTCTCGCCCGTATGGAGCGGATGGAGTTGACGCTGGGGCCGGTGACTCTGTCTCCCGACCGGCGGATGAACTTCTTCGTACTGCCGGGGGCGTCGGCGAAGGTGCCGGAGCTGGTACGGAAGTTGGGGTGGTCGCTTCCGTCCCTGGATCTGGTCGCCCTGGGCGAGGGGGCGTACGTGGCCGCTCCGCCGACCCGGTTCGGGTCCCGTGGGGCCGTGCAGTGGGCTTGTCGGCCCACGCCGGCGAATCGGTGGTTGCCGGACGCGGAGGAGTTGATCTCGCCGCTGGCCTACGCCTGCGGCCGGGACCGGTAGCGCAGTTCCCCGCGCCCCTGAGGGAATGCCCCCGCCGCTAGCCTTCGTGCATGACCGAAGCCGCAGTACGCGTCCGAGGGCTCTGGAAGCAGTTCGGGCAGCAGGTTGCCGTCGGCGGGATCGATCTCGACCTGCCCGCCGGGAAGTTCATCGGGCTGGTCGGGCCGAACGGGGCCGGGAAGACCACCACCTTGTCCATGGTGACCGGGTTGCTGCGACCCGACGGCGGCACCGTCGAAGTCGTCGGTCATGACGTGTGGCGGGACCCCGTGGCCGTCAAGGCGAGGATCGGCGTCCTTCCCGAGGGGCTGAGGCTGTTCGAGCGGCTGTCGGGGCGGGAGTTGCTCGGGTACGCGGGGCGGCTGCGCGGGCTGCCGGGGGGCGAGGTCGACAAGCGGGCCACCCAGCTGCTGGACGTCCTCGACCTGGCCGGGGCCCAGCACAAGCTCGTCGTCGACTACTCGACCGGCATGCGCAAGAAAATCGGGCTCGCCGCAGCCCTGCTGCACAATCCCGACGTGCTCTTCCTCGACGAACCGTTCGAGGGCGTCGACCCGGTGTCCGCGCAGACCATCCGGGGCGTCCTGGAGCGCTACACCGCCTCCGGAGCAACCGTCGTCTTCTCCTCCCACGTCATGGAGCTCGTCGAGTCGCTGTGCGACTGGGTGGCCGTGCTGGCGGCCGGACGGATCCGCGCGACCGGCCCGCTGACCGAGGTGCGCGGCGCGCATCCGACGCTCCAGGGGGCGTTCCTGGAACTGGTCGGGGCCGGCGGCCGGGACACCGGGTCCGATCTGGACTGGCTGGGCGGCGGGGCGGCCCGATGACGAGCCTGACCTCCACCCTCGTGCGGCTGAAACTGTCGCTGCTGCGGAACGGGCTGCGGCAGTCCGGGGGCCGGCGGGCCGCGTTCGTCGCCTCGGCGGTCGTCACGGTCCTGTTCGCTCTGCTGCAACTGCTGGGGCTGCTCACGCTGCGCGGACACGCGCACGCCGACGCCGTCGCCGTACCGGGTACGGCCGTACTGGCGCTGGGCTGGGCGGTGCTGCCGCTGGTCTTCCCGACCGGCGACGAGACGCTGGACCCGACCCGGCTGGTGCTGCTTCCGCTGCGCCCGGGGCCGCTGGTCCGGGCGCTGCTTGCGGCCTCCCTGGTCGGCACCGGCCCGCTGTTCACCCTGCTGGTCCTCGCGGGCTGCGCGCTGTCCCTGGCGCACGGCGCGGCGGGCTGGCTGTGCGCCGTCGTCGCCGTCGCGCTCGCCCTGCTGGTCTGCGTGGCACTGGCCCGGACCGTCGCCACGGCCAACGCACGGCTGCTGAGCAGCAGGAAGGGCCGCGATCTGGCCGTCCTGAGCGGGCTGGTGATCGCGGTCGGGGCACAGCTGGTCAATTTCGGGGCACGGCAGCTGGGTTCGGCGGGGCTGCGGCCCCTGCAGCCGGTCGCGGAGGTGCTGTCCTGGGTGCCGCCCGCTTCGGCGGTGGCGGCGGTGCGCGCGGCGAGCGAGGGCGCGTACGGCATCGCGCTCGCCCGACTCGCCGTCACGGCAGCCGGGCTGGCCGTGCTGATCGCCGGGTGGGCGCGGAGCCTCACCCGGCTGATGACCGCGCCCGACGCGTCCACGCTGCAGCCGGCCGACACCGGGGGCCGCAGCCGCTCGGCCGCCGGACTCGGCCGGCTGCTGCCGCAGGGCCGCACGGGCACGGTCATGGAACGCAGCCTGCGCTACCTCTGGCGGGATCCGAAGACCAAGGCCGCCTGGGTCACCGCGCTGGCGATCGGGCTGATCGTGCCGGTGTTCAACGCCGTGCAGGGCACCGGATCGGTCTACTTCGCGTGCTTCGCGGCCGGGATGCTCGGCATCCAGATGTACAACCAGTTCGGGCAGGACACCTCCGCGTTCTGGATGGTGGCCGCGACCATCTCCTCACCCCGGGACGCCCACGCCGAACTGCGCGGCCGTGCCCTGGCCCTGCTGCTGGTCACCCTGCCGTACGCGGCGCTCGTCACCGTGCTGACCACAGCGCTGCTGGGCGCCTGGGCGCGGCTGCCGGAGGTCCTCGGCCTGTCCTTCGCGCTGCTCGGGGCGATGCTCGCGACCGGCGCCTGGACCTCGGCGCGCTTCCCGTACTCCATCCCCCAGGAGGGCCACAAGAATGTCGCCCCGGGTCAGGCGGGCCTCGCCTGGATCTCCATCTTCGGCGGCATGGTCGCAGCGGCCCTGCTCTGCTCCCCCGTCCTCACCCTCACCATCTGGCTCCACGTGAGCCGGGGCGGGGAGGCGTGGGGGTGGCTGCTGCTCCCGGCGGGGGCCGCGTACGGCACCGGTCTGACGCTCGCGGGCCTGCACCTGGCAGCCCCGAGAACGGCAGCACGGCTGCCGGAGATCCTGACGGCTGTCAGCAAGGGGTAGGGGACTCACCCAAGGGGCGCGGGGAACTGCGCGAACAACCGCATACAACCCGCAGCCGCCGACGAGACACCCACTCGGCGGACGAGAAGGCGCTCACTCCCCGAGCACCCGGTCAATGAACGGCTGCACAGCTCCCCGCCAGGCCGACGGCAGTTCATAGTGCGCAAGATGCCCGGCATCGGAAACCTCCGCGTACTCCCCCGCCGGAAGCACCCGCACCATCTCCTGCGCCTCCGCCCGCCCCAGCTCCCCGTCCACACCCCGCACCACCAGCGTCGGGCACCGCACCTGAGCGAGCTCCTCCCAGTGCGCGTCGTACACCCAGCTCTCCCGGGTCCGCAGCATCTGCTCCGGCTCGAACACCGGGCGCCAGCCATCCGCGGACTCGTGCATGACCTCGGAGTAGAAGGCGCCGCGGGCCGGGCTCGGCCGCTCCACCCAGGGATCGTCCTCACCGAACCACTTGCGTACATCGGCGAGCGTGGCGAAGGGCACGGGCCAGGCCCTGAACCAGTCCGCCCACTCCCGCTGCGAGGCGGCCCCCAACGCGGAGGCCCGCATGTCGCAGATGATCAGGCCCCGGACCAGTTCGGGTCGCTTCGCCGCGAGCTGCCAGGCGGTCAGCGCACCCATGGCGTGGCCGACGAGAAGCGCGGGGGCGAGGCCGAGCTGCTCGATCGCGGCCTCGGCGTCCTCGACGTAGGCCTCGCGGGTGTAGGCGGCCTGCGGGGGCTTCTCGCTCTGGCCGTGGCCGCGCTGGTCCAGGGCGACGGCGCGGTGGCGAGCGGCGAGCCAGCGGGCGGTCGAGGCCCAGTGGGAGGCTCGGCCCATCAGGCCGTGAAGTAACAGCACACCCGGACCGCCGGGCTCGGGGTCCGGCCCGCCGTGCGCCCCGTCGAGTCCCGTCTTGGGCGGGTCGGCGAACTCCCAGGCGGCCAGGCGCACACCGCCCGCCCCCCTCACGTCCATGCGCCGCGCCATGGGCCTGGCACCCCCCAGCTCCGCCTGCCTCGTACCGGTGTACTGCCGTACTCGTACTCGCTGCTGTCGCTGTCGTACTGCCGCCGCAGACTATCGAATGCCCATTCGAAAGATCTGCCCCTGCGGACAACACCCCTCATTCGAGTGACACCCCTCAAGGAATGATCGCCGCCGCCCAGGGGATCTTTTCTGGCGGGAGGCGGACCGCTCGGGGAAAAACGGTCCGAGGGGGATGACCCTGAGAGCTCGGGGCTCCGGGTCAGCACAGGGGAGGACAGGCCCCGGCGCCACCAGGCGCCGGGGCCTTGCCCCTGCTCAGCGCTTGGCGACGAACACGTGCGAGGCGACGTCCGCCTCCAGCTCGGCCGCCTCGCCACCGCTGCCCACCAGCACACCGCCGGCCGACTCCGTCACGCTCACCACGGAACCGGGCTGCACACCCGCGCGCCGCAGCGTGTACATCAGCTGCGCGTCCGTCTGGATCGGCTCGCCGATACGGCGCACGACGACCGTCTTGCCGTCCGTGCCCGGATCCAGGTCGGCCAGCGAGACCATGCTCTCGTCCAGGAACGGATCGGCGCCGTCCTTCTCGCCCAGCTCCTCCAGGCCCGGGATCGGGTTGCCGTACGGCGACTCGGTCGGGTGCCGCAGCAGCTCCAGCACGCGCCGCTCGACGGCCTCGCTCATCACGTGCTCCCAGCGGCAGGCCTCCGCGTGCACCTGCTCCCACTCCAGGCCGATCACATCGACGAGGAGACACTCGGCCAGCCGGTGCTTGCGCATCACGCGCGTGGCGAGCCTCCTGCCCTCGTCGGTCAGCTCCAGATGCCGGTCGCTGGCCACGGACACCAGGCCGTCGCGCTCCATCCGCGCGACCGTCTGGCTCACCGTCGGCCCGCTCTGGTCGAGCCGCTCCGCGATGCGGGCGCGCATGGGCACGACGCCTTCCTCTTCGAGTTCGAGGATGGTGCGGAGATACATCTCCGTGGTGTCGATCAGTCCGGACATACGTGCCCCTCGATTACCTCTGCCGGCAGCCCGGCGCGTGCGCTGGCCCTGGCACCAATTCTGCCGGATCCCACTGACATCCGGGGGCCGCCGGGGAAACGGGGGGCCGCCGCGGGGGTATGGGTCCACTGCCGGGTGCGGGTCCGCGCCGGCTGCTCGCGCAGTTTCCCACGCCCCCAGGGGCAACGGAGTGACACCGGTGCCCGGCGACCCGGGCCGTATTGACACCGCACTGGTCCAGACCGCACGGTGATCCGCGACACAGACGCCGCGAAGGGGCACCGCATGAGCGACGGCACGCCTGCCGACCTGTTCTTCGACGCCGCCATCACCCTGCTGCAACGGGTCCGCGAGGAGGAGGCCGGGCCGATCACCGAGGCCGCCACCCTGCTGGCCGACACCGTCGCCGCCGGAGGACGCCTGTTCGCCTTCGGCGCCGGCCACTCCTCGCTGGCCGCCCAGGACGTCGTCTACCGGGCGGGCGGCCTCGCCCTGATGAACCTGCTCGCCGTCCCCGGCGTCGTCGGCGTCGACGTCACCCCGGCCACCCTCGGCTCCGCCCTCGAACGCGTCGACGGACTGGCGAGCGCCGTCCTCGACACCTCCCCCCTCCGCTCCGGCGACGCCCTCGTGATCATCTCCCTCTCCGGCCGCAACGCCCTGCCCGTGGAGATGGCCGCCCGCGCCCGCGCGCTCGGCGTCAAGGTCATCGGCGTCACCTCCGTCGCCTACGCCGCACGGACCACCTCCCGGCACGGCTCCGGCACCTTCCTCAAGGACCACTGCGACGTCGTCCTGGACTCCAAGATCGCGGTGGGCGACGCGGAACTCACCCTCGACACCATCCCCGCACCCTTCGCCCCCGCCTCCACGGTCGTCACCAGCGCCCTGATGCAGGCCGTCATGGCGACCACCGCCGCCACCCTCGCCGACCGCGGCATCGAACCCCCGCTCCTGCGCTCCGGCAACGTCGACGGCGGCCACGAGTGGAACAGCCGCGTGCTGCGGGAGTACGGCGACCGGATCTTCTACCGGCGCTGAGACGCGGACGCCCCCTGAAGCGCAGACGACCCGAAACGCAGACGACCCGCGAGCTCGGGTCCTCCGCCTCTCGGCGGAGAAGCCGGCCGGACGTACCGGCGAGCTCGCGGGTCGGGTGGACTGCTTGGGATTGGGCCGGCTGCACGCCTGTCACGTGCTGGTCCGGCACCGCACTGGATGTGGTGGCGGACCGCTAGCCCGCAGCCACCTCACGCGTCCGGTATTCATACATCTGCCGAACCACCTCCCTTCTCGTGTACCCCACACCCTAGGAAGCCGACGGGAGGCGCTCAACCCCTTTTTCCGGTGCGCATTGACTCCCTCAATCTTGCGGGAACAGGATGTGGGCTGGGTCACGTTCCAGTTGAATGAAGGCCGGACGTAACGCAGCCTCCAGGGGGTCCAGGTGAGTGCTTCCCGGCGGAGTGGGACCACCGATGAGCTGGGGCCGGACGAGCCCGGTGAGTCCGGGGGCTCCGATCTGCTCGCCGCGCTGCTCGACGGCATGGACGCGGCACTGTGTGCCTTCGACGCGGACGGGGTCGTCACGCACTGGAACCGGGAGGCCGAGCGGATCCTCGGCTGGACGGCCGCCGAGGCGGTCGGGCGGCACGGGTTCGCCGGGTGGGCGGTGCGCAGTGCGGACGCCGAGGAGGTGCAGGCCCGGCTGATGTCCGCGATGCACGCGCCCGGGCGGCAGGTGCATGAGTTCGCGCTGGTCACCAAGGACGGCGGGCGGGTGCTCGTACGGACGCAGTCCGCCGCCGTGCGCGGGCCCGAGGGGAAGCCGGCCGGGGTGTACTGCGCGTTCAGCGAGGTGCATGCGCAGATCGATCTGGAGCGGTCGATCGCGCTGAGCGAGGCGCTGTTCGAGGACGCGGCCTGGGGGGTCGTACTGATCGACGCCGATCTGCGCCCGGCCGTCGTCAACGCGCACGCGGCCCGTGCCCTCGGGATCGGGCGTACGTCCGCGCTGGGCAGGCCGCTCGGCGAGCTGCTCGCGCAGGGCGTGGAGGAGCTGGAGGCCGCGCTCACCCATGTGCTGGCCGAGGGCGCGCCGCCCGCGCCCGCCGAGATGTGGGTGACCGTGCGCGGTGCGCAGAGCGAGGAGCGGCGCTGCTGGCGGAACGGGTTCGTGCGGCTGGCCTCGCCGCTCGCGGAGGAGCCGGTGCCGCTGGGTGTCGGCTGGCTGTTCCAGGACGTCACGGAGGCAAAGCAGGGCGAGCAGGAGGCGGCTCTGCTGCGGTTCCGGACGAACCAGTTGCACCGGGCCGCACGTGCCGCCGCCGAGTGCGAGGATCCGGCCGAGGCGGCCGTCGTCCACCTGGACTTCGCCCTCGCGGGCTTCGCCGATCACGCGTTGATCGACCGTACGGCGCCTTCCCCGCGTTCGGCGGACGAGGAGGCGGCGGTACGGCTGGTGCGGCTCGCCGCGACGCCCGCCGGAGCGCCGGGGCCGAGCCTGCTGACGGGTGCGGCCGGGCTGCCCGTGCGGTACGAGGCGGGTCATCCGGCGCTGCAGTGCGTGGAGCGGGCCGGGGCCGTGCGTGCGGACGCGGGGTCGGTCCCGGCGGAGCGGGCACGGGAGTGGGCGCTGGCCCGGCAGTGGCCGGGTGACGCGGTGCACGCGCTGTGCGCGGTGCTGCGCAGCCGGGGGCGGACGCTGGGGGTGGTGACGTTCCTGCGCGGCGCGGGCCGCAGCCGCTTCGAGCGGTCCGACACGGCCTACGCGGAGGATGTGGCGGTCCGTATCGCGGCGGCGCTGGATCTGGCGGAGGCGGTGCGGGACACGTAGGCCTCCGGGTGGCCCGGTGCCGTTCAGGGGCTGAGGCGTTCCACCTTCCAGCGGCCGTCGGGCTGAAGGACGTACCGCAGGCGGTCGTGGAGGCGGTTTTCGCGGCCCTGCCAGAACTCGATGGTTTCCGGGGTGATGCGGTAGCCGCCCCAGTGCGGGGGGACGGGGACCTGCTCGTCCTCGGGGTAGCGGGCTTCCAGGTCGGCGTAGGCGGTGTCCAGTTCGGCGCGGGAGGCGATGACCGAGGACTGGGCGCTGGCCCAGGCGCCCAGCTGGGAGCCGTGCGGGCGGCTGCGGAAGTAGGCGGTGGTCTCGTCGCGGCCGGTGCGGTGGGCGGTGCCGGTGACGATGACCTGGCGGGCGAGCGGGTGCCAGGGGAAGAGCAGGCAGATGTGCGGGTTCTCGGCGAGGTCGCGGGCCTTGCGGGAGTCGTAGTTGGTGTAGAAGACGAAGCCCTCGGTGTCGAACTGCTTCATGAGGACCGTGCGCGAGCTGGGGCGGCCGGCCGCGTCCGCGGTGGAGACGATCATCGCGTTGGGTTCGTAGACCGTGCCGTGCAGGGCCGCCCGGGCGGCGTCCTCGAACCAGCGGGCGAACTGGTCCATGGGGTGGGTGGCGAGATCCTGTTCGGCGAGGCCCTCCGCCCGGTACTGCTTGCGCATGGCGGCGGGGTCGAGGAGGGGGTCCAGGAGGGGTTCGCGGTCGGTCACGCGGTCATCTTGCCGTACGTCCCGACATGCCGTGCGTCCCGTCCGGCGGTACCGGACGGCGCTGGCACTGAGTGTCGTACGGGCTCCCCAAGGGCGACACTGGGGGTTATCGTGCTGGTTCCCTTGCGGTTTGGGTGACCACCGGCCGATCGGGGCATCACCGGGGTGACCGCCGCCGACCACATCACGAGGAGCCGCCTGATGTCCGATTTCGTACCCGGACTCGAGGGAGTCGTCGCGTTCGAGACGGAGATCGCCGAGCCGGACAAGGAGGGCGGCGCCCTGCGCTACCGGGGCGTCGACATCGAGGACCTGGTCGGGCACGTCTCGTTCGGGAACGTGTGGGGGCTGCTGGTCGACGGCGCCTTCAACCCCGGTCTGCCGCCCGCCGAGCCGTTCCCGATCCCGGTGCACTCCGGGGACATCCGGGTGGACGTGCAGTCGGCGCTCGCGATGCTGGCGCCGGTGTGGGGGCTGAAGCCGCTGCTCGACATCGACGAGCGGCAGGCACGGGAGGACCTGGCGCGGGCCGCCGTCATGGCGCTGTCGTACGTCGCCCAGTCCGCGCGGGGACAGACGCTGCCGATGGTGCCGCAGCGGGAGATCGACAAGGCGAAGTCGGTCGTGGAGCGGTTCATGATCCGCTGGCGGGGTGAGCCGGATCCCAAGCATGTCGCGGCCGTGGACGCGTACTGGACGTCCGCCGCGGAGCACGGCATGAACGCGTCGACGTTCACGGCGCGGGTCATCGCGTCGACGGGTGCGGATGTCGCTGCGGCGCTGTCGGGGGCGGTGGGGGCGATGTCCGGGCCGCTGCACGGGGGTGCGCCGTCGCGGGTGCTCGGGATGATCGAGGAGATCGAGCGGACGGGCGACGCGGAGGCGTACGTCAGGCAGGCCCTGGACCGGGGTGAGCGGCTGATGGGGTTCGGGCACCGGGTGTACCGGGCGGAGGATCCGCGGGCGCGGGTGCTGCGGCGTACGGCGCGGGAGCTGGGTGCTCCTCGGTTCGAGATCGCTGAGGCGTTGGAGAAGGCCGCGCTGGAGGAGCTGCACAACCGTCGGCCGGACCGGGTGCTGGCCACCAACGTGGAGTTCTGGGCGGCGATCATGCTGGACTTCGCCGAAGTTCCGGCGCACATGTTCACGTCGATGTTCACGTGTGCGAGGACCGCCGGGTGGTCGGCGCACATTCTGGAGCAGAAGCGGACCGGTCGTCTGGTGCGGCCTTCTGCTCGGTATGTGGGGCCGGGGCCGCGCAGGCCCGAGGACATCGAGGGGTACGGAGCGATCGCCCACTGAGAAGGACGGTCGGGGCGCGTGGGCGACTGCCGGCCGGTTGTGGCTGGTCGCGCAGTTCCCCGCGCCCCTGAAAAGCGCCTCTTCGGCGCGCTTTTCACGCAGGCGCCAGCAACTCCGCATGGTGCTTCTCCGCCACCAGCGGGTGGGCCCTGAGTTTGCCCTTGAGTTCGTTGTAGCCGTACTCGGCGTACAAGGGGTTCGTCGGGTCCGTGGTGATGCCCGGGGCCTTCGACGCGTGCGGGAAGGGCAGGGGCTCGACCCTGGCGTCCAGGCGGGGGTTGTAGAAGAACGGGACCGAGAAGCGTTCCGTCGCTCCGGGCGGGCTGACCACGCGGTGGTTGGTGGCGAGGAGGTAGCCGTTGGTGGCGACCTCCAGGAGTTCGCCGAGGTTGACGACGAAGGCGCCGGCGATGGGCGGGACGTCGTGGAAGTGGCCGTCCTCGCGCTGGACTTGGAGGCCGCCGACCGTGTCCTGCAGGAGCAGGGTCAGGAAGCCGTAGTCCTTGTGGGCGCCCACGCCCTGGTCGGTGCCGTCGCCCGCGCTGCCGGGGTAGCGGACGAGCTTGAGGTGCGGGTGGGCGTGGTCGCCGAAGACCGGGTCGTAGAAGTCGGCCGGGGCGCCGATGGCCGTCAGGAGCTCGTGCAGGAGGCGGTGGGCGACTCCGCTCAGCCTGTCGATCCAGGCGAGGGCCGCCGTGCGGAGTTCGGGGAGGGCGGCGGGCCACTGGTTGGGGCCCTGCAGCCACCAGTACGGGGGCTCGCCGGGGGCGGGGACGCGGGCGGGCCGTTCGGCGCCGATGTCCAGCTGGTCGCGCCAGTCGCGGGCGCCGGCGGTGCGTTCGTCGCCGGTGCGGGTGTAGCCGCGGAAATGGGGCGAGTTGATGTTGTCGAGGGCGAGGCGGTCGGCCTCGGGGAGGGCGAAGAAGGCGCGCATGGCGGTGTGCAGCGCGTCGGTCTCGGCCGGGGTCACGCCGTGTCCGACGAGCTGGAAGAAGCCGACGTCGTGCGCGGCGCTGTGCAGTTGGGCGTGGAGCAGTGCGCGCGCCTGGGGGCCGCGGTCGGCGGCCGACAGGTCGATCACGGGGAGCTGGTGGTACGACGAGGTCGTCGTCGCGGTGTGCGTCGTCATGAGTGCGTCCACAGGGGTGTGTGGGCCACGGGCAGGCCGCCGAGGGTAGGGGCGGCGCCCAGGATGCCGTAAAAAAGTGGGGAAGAAAGGGGCTGAATCAGGCCGAACGGCGACAGCCCATGCTCGTGACGCGCACGTAGTCCACGTGGCGACGGCGAACGAGCATCGGAAGCATGCGGCAAGGGTACTGCCCCTTGCCGGATACGGGTGTGGCCCACTTCACGGGCTCGGCACCGGCTCCGGCACCGCGCACCCGCTCAGCCCAGGGCCTGGTCCAGCAGGTCGGCCCATTGGGCGACGACCCGTTCCCGGCGGGCGGTGTCGTCGGTGAGGAGGTTGGCGAGGCCGAGACCGCGGGCCATGTCGAGCAGGCCCTGGACGGTCTCACGGACGCCGGGACGGGTCTCGTCGGCGCCGAGGAGGTCGACGGCGATGCGGTGGGTCTCGCGGCCGACGCGGGCCTCCAGCTCGGTGACCCGCGGGCGCAGCTGGTCCTCGTCGCAGGCGGCGACCCACAGGTGCAGGGCGGCGCGGAAGAGGGGGCCGGTGTAGAGGTCGACCAGGGCGGAGACCACGGCACGGCGGTCGGCGGGGCCGGCCGGGAAGAGGGCCCTCAGGGCGGTGGAGCGTTCCTCGGCGACGTACTCGACGGCGGCCGTGAACAGGTCCTCGCGGGTCGGGAAGTGGTGCTGGGCGGCGCCGCGGGAGACGCCGGCGCGTTCGGCGACGACAGCGACGGTGGAGCCCGCCCAGCCGTGTTCGGCCAGGCAGGCCACGGCGGCCTCCAGGAGCCGCTGCCGGGTGGCCCGGCTGCGGTCCTGCTTGGGTACGCGGTCGCGTTCGACCGTCGTGCTCATGTCCTCACACCACCCATGCCGCATCCCGTCTTTCCAGGAAGGCCGTCATCCCCTCCCGGGCCTGGGCGGAGGAGAACAGCCGGGCCGAGAGCGCGGTCAGTTCCGCCGCGTCCCGGTCGAACGTCTCCAGCACCCTAGCCGTGAGCAGCGATTTCGTCTCGGCCAGGCCCTGGGGGGAGGAGCGGCGCATGCCGTCGAGGACCGGGGCGAGGGCTTCGTCGACGTCGTCGGCGGTGACCGTGACGAGCCCGACGCGCACGGCCTCGCGCGCGTCGAAGCGTTCGCCGGTGAGGTAGTAGCGGGCCAGAGCGCGCGGGTCGGCGCGCGGGATCACCGGCAGGGAGATCACCGCGGGGGCCACGCCGATGCGGACCTCGGTGAAGGCGAAGGTGGCCGCCGTGGAGGCGGCGGCGATGTCGCAGGCGGCCAGGAGGCCGAGGCCGCCCGCGCGGACATGGCCGGTGACCCGGGCGACGACGGGTTTGCGCAGGTCGAGGATCTGGCGCAGGAGGCCGGTCAGGGCGTCCGGGTGGGGCGGGTCGCGCAGGTCGGCGCCGGCGCAGAAGGTGGTGCCGGTGTGGGTGAGGACGACGGCGCGTACGTCGGGGTCCTTGCCGCAGTCGGTGAGGGCGCCGGCGAGTTCGGAGACGAGGGCCGCGGACAGGGCGTTGCGGGTGCCGGTGGCGTCGAGGCTGAGGGTTTCGACGGCACGCGCGCGGGTGCGGCTGATCGGTGTCACGGCAGCTCCCTCAGTTCCCGGCGCAGGATCTTGCCGGAGGCGGCGCGGGGGACGGTGTCGATGAAGGTGACCTGGCGGATGCGTTTGTAGGGTGCCACGCGTTCGGCGACGTACAGCATGATCTCGTTCTCCGTCAGCTCCTCGGCGGCCTCCGCCCGGCGGACGACGAAGGCGTGCGGGACTTCGTTGCCGTCGTCGTTGCAGGAGCCGATGACGGCGGCGTCGGCGATGCCGGGGTGGGTGAGCAGCAGGGCCTCCAGTTCGGCGGGGGCCACCTGGAAGCCCTTGTACTTGATGAGTTCCTTCACGCGGTCGACGATGAACAGCCAGCCGTCCCCGTCCACCCGGCCGACGTCTCCGGTGTGCAGCCAGCCGTCGGCGTCGATCATCGCGGCGGTGGCGTCGGGGCGGCCGAGGTAGCCCTTCATCACCTGGGGACCGCGGATGAGGACCTCGCCGGCCTCGCCGGTGCCGAGGTCCTTGTCGGGGTCGTCGAGGGAGACGATGCGCATCTCGGTGCCGGCGATGAGCCTGCCGACGGTGCCGGCGGGGGCGTCGTGCAGCCGTTCGAGGGGGACGACGTGGGTGCCGGGGGACAGTTCCGTCATGCCGTAGGCCTGGCCGATCGGGGGCAGGCCGAGCCGCTCGGAGCAGGCGCGGGCGAGGGCGGCGTCCAGCGGGGCGGCGGCGCTCATGACGTACTTCAGTGAGGAGAGGTCGTAGCGGGTGACCGCGGGGTGCTTGGCGAGGGCGAGGACGATCGGCGGGGCGACGTACAGGCCGGTGATGCGGTGCTTCTCGATCGCGGAGAGGAAGGTGTCGAGGTCGAAGCGGGGCAGGACGACGACCGTGGCGCCCTTTCGCAGGGGCGCGTTCATCAGGGCGGTGAGCCCGTAGATGTGGAAGAACGGCAGCACGGCGAGGATGCGCTCGTCCGGTCCGGTCGGGACGGCGGGCTCCAGCTGGGCGAGGTTGGTGGCTATCTGCCGGTGGGTGAGCATCACGCCCTTGGGGATGCCGGTGGTGCCGGAGGAGTACGGCAGCGCGGCGATGTCCTCGTCCGGGTCGATGGTGACGTGCGGTTCGGGGGCGGTGGTGGCGAGCATGTCGATCAGCGAGCGGTGTCCGGGTGTGCTGTCGCAGACGAAGATCTCCCGTACGCCGCCCGCGAGTTCGGCGGCGCGGCGGGCCGTCTCCAGCAGGGCTGAGACGGTGACGATCCAGCCGGCGCGGCTGTCGCCGAGCTGTTTGGCGAACTCCTCGGGCGTGGCGAGCGGGTGCACCGTGGTGACGGAGGCACCCGCGCGCGTGGCGGCGTAGAAGGCGGTCGGGAAGACGATGGTGTTGGGGCTGTGCAGGGCGAGGACGTCGCCCTTGCGCACACCCGCGTCGGCGAGTGCGGCGGCGATGCGCCGGTGGAACCGGTCCACCTGCTCGTACGTGAGGGTGGTGCCGTCCGTGCCGTCGATGAGTGCGGGGCGTGCGCCGAAGCCGGCGGCGTGCCCCAGGACGGCGTCGTGGATGGGAAGCG
The DNA here is from genome assembly GCF_055572255.1 of Streptomyces sp. NPDC030799. Taxonomy (NCBI): domain Bacteria; kingdom Bacillati; phylum Actinomycetota; class Actinomycetes; order Kitasatosporales; family Streptomycetaceae; genus Streptomyces; species Streptomyces sp. NPDC030799. The sequence goes on from NZ_JBVIDS010000012.1 coordinate 127,427, forward strand.
CTACGGGCGGAACGTCTGCGTACTCGCTGCGGAACACGGTTCCTCCTCGCACGGGTGCCCCTCAGTACGACTTGGGCAGGCCCAGGGTCTGGTGGGAGACGTAGTTGAGAATCATCTCCCGGCTCACCGGAGCAATACGAGCCACGCGCGCGGCCGTTATCAATGAGGCGAGCCCGAATTCCCGCGTGAGCCCGTTGCCGCCGAGGGTGTGCACGGCCTGGTCGACGGCCTTCACGCAGGCCTCCCCGGCCGCGTACTTGGCCATGTTGGCCGCCTCGCCCGCGCCGAGGTCGTCGCCGGTGTCGTAGAGGTGGGCCGCCTTCTGCATCATCAGCCGGGCCAGTTCCAGGTCGATGTGCGCCTGCGCCAGGGGGTGGGCGATGGCCTGGTGGGCGCCGATGGGCGTCTTCCAGACGGTGCGGTCGCGGGCGTACTCGACGGCTTCGGCGAGCGCGTACCGGCCCATGCCGATCGCGAAGGCGGCCGTCATGATGCGCTCGGGGTTCAGCCCGGCGAACAGCTGCAGCAGGCCGGCGTCCTGGTCGCCGACGAGCGCGTCCGCCGGGAGCCGTACGTCGTCCAGGATCAGCTCGAACTGCTTCTCCGCGGCGCCGAGTTCCATGTCGATCGGGCGTTTCTGGAAGCCCTCGGTGTCCGTCGGGACGATGAACAGGCAGGGTTTGAGGTGTCCGGTGCGGGCGTCTTCGGTGCGGCCGACGATGAGGACGGCGTCTGCCATGTCGACACCGGAGATGAAGACCTTGCGGCCGGTGAGCAGCCAGTCGGTGCCGTCGCGGCGGGCCGTGGTGGTGATGCGGTGGCTGTTGGAGCCGGCGTCGGGTTCGGTGATGCCGAAGGCCATGAGGCGGGTGCCGTCGGCCAGTCCGGGGAGCCACGTGCGCTTTTGTTCCTCTGTGCCGAAGCGGGCGATCACTGTGCCGCAGATGGCCGGCGAGACCACCAGCATGAGCAGGGGTGAGCCAGCGGCGCCCAGCTCTTCGAGGACGATGGAGAGTTCGGTTATGCCGCCGCCTCCGCCGCCGTACGCCTCCGGCAGGTTGACGCCGAGGTAGCCGAGCTTTCCGGCGTCGGCCCAGAGTTCGGTCAGGGGCTTTCCCGCGGCGACGGTCTGGACGAGGTAGTCACGGCCGTAGCGTTTGCCGAGGGCGGCCACCGCCGCGCGGAGGGCTTGGTGCTCTTCGGTTTCGATGACGGGAGACATGGGGCTCCTAAGAAGAGGTTTCCTGCACCACGGCGAGCAACATTCCTGGTTCCACCTGCTGGCCGGTCTTGGCGTGCAGGGCGGTCAGCGTTCCTGTGACCGGCGTCGAGATCTGGTGCTGCATCTTCATCGCCTCCAGCCAGAAGAGGCCTTGACCGGCCTGAACCGTTGCCCCTTCCGTCAGGCCCTCGGCGATGCGTACGACCGTGCCCGGCATGGGGGCCAGGAGGGAGCCCGGGGCGAGCTGGGCGGCGGGGTCGGGGAAGCGGGGCAGGGCGGTCAGGCGGGTGGAGTCGACGTACACCTCGTCGCCGTAGGCGGACACCTGGAACCGGCGCCGCACACCGTCGGCTTCGAGGACGACCAGGTCGTCCGCGGTGTGCACGACCCGCACCCCGTCCGCGGCCGGCCCCTGCCTGGTGTGCCGGTAACGGACCTCGTGCTCCTGCCCCGCCATCGCGTACCGCTTGACCTGCGGCTGTGAGGGCACGTTGCGCCAGCCGCCGAAGCGGGAGCGGCCGTGGGCGTCGGCGAGGGCGGCGGCCAGCGGGGCGTACGGGTCGGGGGCGGGCTCGGTGAGTCCGGCGAGGTGGCGGTCGTAGAAGCCGGTGTCCATGCGGCCGCTCGTGAACTCCCGGTGGCGCAGCGAGCGCACCAGCAGGTCCCGGTTGGTGACCGGGCCGTGGATCACCGCGCGCTCCAGTGCGCCCACGAGTCTGCGGATCGCCTCCGCGCGCGTGGGGGCGTGTGCGACGGCCTTCGCGAGCATGGGGTCGTAGTGGACGCCGATGTCGTCTCCGTCGCCGTAGCCGGTGTCGAGGCGGACGCCGGGGACCGTCAGGCGGTGCAGGGTGCCGGTCTGCGGGGCCCAGCCGTTCGCCGGGTCCTCGGCGTAGAGGCGGGCCTCGACGGCATGGCCACGCGCGCGTGGCGGGTCGGCTGCGAGGGGGTGGCCCTCCGCGATGCGGATCTGTTCGGCGACCAGGTCGAGACCGAACACCGCTTCCGTGACGGGGTGTTCGACCTGGAGGCGGGTGTTCATCTCCAGGAAGTGGGCCTTGCCGTCGGCCACCAGGAACTCCACCGTGCCCGCGCCGACGTACGCGACGGCGCGGGCGGCGCGTACGGCCAGCGTGCGCAGCTCGTCCTCCAGCTCCGCCGAGAGCCCGGTCGCCGGCGCCTCCTCGATCACCTTCTGGTGGCGTCGCTGCAGGGAGCAGTCGCGGGTGCCCAGCGCCCACACCGTGCCGTGCGCGTCGGCGAGCACCTGCACCTCGACGTGCCGGCCGTTCTCGACGTACGGCTCGACGAACACCTCGCCGTCACCGAAGGCGCTCGCGGCCTCGGCGCGCGCGCCCTCCAGTGCGGCGTCCAGCTCCTCCAGGCGGCGCACGACGCGCATCCCGCGCCCCCCGCCGCCGGCGGCCGCCTTCACCAGTACCGGCAGATCCGACTCGCCCACCTCGGTCAGGGGCGCGAGCCCCATCAGCTTCTTCGCGCGGGTCTTGGACGCCATCGCCTCGATCGCCTCCGGGGGCGGGCCGATCCAGGTCAGACCGGCGTCGAGGACGGCGCGGGCGAAATCGGGGTTCTCGGAGAGGAAGCCGTAGCCGGGGTGCACGGCGTCCGCGCCGGCGGCCAGGGCCGCCTTCACGACCAGGTCGCCGCGCAGATACGTCTCGGCGGGCGCCTCGCCCGGCAGCCGTACCGCCGTGTCGGCCACGCGCGTGTGGAGCGCGTTCTCGTCGGCGTCGGAGTGCACGGCGACCGTCCGGATGCCCCGCTCTCGGCAGGTGCGGAAGATCCGGCAGGCGATCTCGCCCCGGTTGGCGACGAGCAGAGTGGCAATCACGTGGTCCCTCACATCCGGAAGACGCCGAAGCCGCCGCGCGCGCCCTCGTAGGGGGCGGTGTGGACGGCGGACAGGCACAGGCCGAGGACGGTGCGGGTGTCGCGCGGGTCGATGACGCCGTCGTCGTACAGCCGCCCGGACAGGAACATCGGCAGCGACTCGGACTCGATCTGCTGCTCCACCATGGCGCGCAGGGCGGCGTCCGCGTCCTCGTCGTACGGTCGCCCCTTCGCCGCCGCCGACTGCCGGGCGACGATCGACAGCACACCGGCGAGCTGCTGCGGGCCCATGACGGCGGACTTGGCGCTGGGCCAGGCGAACAGGAAACGGGGGTCGTAGGCGCGTCCGCACATGCCGTAGTGCCCGGCGCCGTACGACGCCCCCATGAGCACGGACAGGTGCGGGACCCTGCTGTTGCTGACCGCGTTGATCATCATCGCGCCGTGCTTGACGATCCCGCCCTGCTCGTACTCCTTGCCGACCATGTAGCCGGTGGTGTTGTGCAGGAAGAGCAGCGGGATGTCGCGCTGGTTGGCGAGCTGGATGAACTGGGCGGCCTTCTGGGACTCCGCGCTGAACAGGACGCCCTGCGCGTTGGCGAGGATTCCGACCGGGTAGCCGTGCAGGGCCGCCCAGCCGGTCACCAGACTGGTCCCGTACAGCGGCTTGAACTCGTCGAAGTCGGAGGCGTCGACGATCCGGGCGATGACCTCGCGCGGATCGAAGGGGATCTTGAGGTCGCCGGGGACGATGCCGAGGAGTTCTTCCGGGTCGTACTTGGGCGGCTCGGCGGGGCCGGGGTCCGGATACGCCTTGCGGTGGTTGAGGCGGGCGACCACGCGCCGCGCCTGCCGCAGGGCGTCCGGCTCGTCGGCGGCGAAGTAGTCGGCGAGGCCGGACACGCGCGCGTGCATCTCCGCGCCGCCCAGGGACTCGTCGTCGCTCTCCTCGCCGGTGGCCATCTTCACCAAGGGAGGGCCGCCGAGGAAGACCTTCGCCCGCTCCTTGACCATGATCACGTGGTCGGACATGCCGGGGATGTAGGCGCCCCCGGCGGTGGAGTTTCCGAAGACGACCGCGATCGTCGGAATCCCGGCCGCCGACAGCCGGGTGAGGTCGCGGAAGATCGCGCCGCCGGGGATGAAGATCTCCTTCTGCGACGGCAGGTCCGCACCGCCCGACTCCACCAGGCTGATGCAGGGCAGCCGGTTGGCGAGGGCGATGTCGTTGGCGCGCAGGGCCTTCTTCAGGCTCCACGGGTTGCTCGCGCCACCGCGTACGGTCGGGTCGTTGGCGGTGATCAGGCACTCCACGCCCTCGACCACGCCGATGCCGGTGACGAGCGAGGCACCCACGGTGTAGTCGCTTCCCCAGGCGGCGAGCGGGGACAGCTCCAGGAAGGGGGTGTCGGGGTCGAGCAGCAGCTCGATGCGTTCGCGGGCCGGCAGCTTGCCGCGCTCGCGGTGCCTTTGCACATACTTCTCGCCGCCGCCCGCGAGCGCCTTGGCGTGCTCGGCGTCGAGTTCGGCGAGCTTGGCGAGCATGGCCTCGCGATTGGCCCGGTGGTCGTGGCTGCCCGGGTCCAGGGCCGAGGTCAGGGTGGTCACAGCAGGGCCTCCGGGATGTCCAGGTGGCGGGAGCGCAGCCATTCGCCGAGCGCCTTGGCCTGGGGGTCGAAGCGGTGCCGGGCGGCGACGCCCGCGCCGAGGATGCCCTCGACGACGAAGTTGACGGCGCGCAGACGGGGCAGCACATGCCGGGTGACGGGCAGGCCCCGGCTCTCGGGGATCAGCTGCCGGAACCTTTCGGCGGTCAGCTCGTGCGCGAGCCACCGCCAGGCGTCCTCGCTACGGGCCCACACGCCGACGTTGGCGTTGCCGCCCTTGTCCCCGCTGCGGGCGCCGGCGACCAGCCCGAGCGGCGCACGCCGGGCCGGACCGGCCGGCAGCGGCTCGGGCAGGGGCGGAGGGGGTACGTCGTCCAGGGCCCGCGTCTCCTGGGGCGGTGGCACGGGGATACGGCGGCCGTCATGGAGGACGGCCCTGTGGTCGACGGCGCCATGGGGGACGTACACATCCTCGAAGACCCCATAAGGGTCGCCCTTTCCGGGTGGGGACAGCACATGGAAGCCCGGGTAGCTGGCGAGCGCCAGCTCCACGGCGGCCCCGCTCAGCGCCCGCCCGACGACCCGTTCGTCCGCGTCCCGTACGACGAGCCGCAGCAGGGCGCTCGCGGTCTCCTCGGTGTCGGCGTCGGCCCGGTCGGTGCGGACCAGTTCCCAGCGGAGCTCGTCCGGGGACGCCTTGGCGAGCGCGTCGGTGAGCTGCTCGCGCACCAGGTCCGCCTTGGCCTCGATGTCGAGTCCGGTGAGGACGAAGACGACCTCGTTGCGGAAGCCGCCGAGCCGGTTGAGGCCGACCTTGAGCGTCGGCGGCGGCGCCTCCCCGCGCACGCCCTCGATCCGCACCCGGTCCGGGCCGTCCTGGCTCAGCCGTACGGTGTCCAGCCGGGCGGTGACATCGGGCCCGGCGTACCGGCCGCCCCCGGTCTCGTACAGCAGCTGGGCGGTGACCGTGCCGACGTCGACCAGGCCTCCGGTGCCGGGGTGCTTGGTGACCACACTGCTGCCGTCGGCGTGGATCTCGGCGAGCGGGAAGCCGGGCCGCCGCATGTCGGCCTCCCGGAAGAACGCGTAGTTCCCGCCGGTGGCCTGCGTCCCGCACTCCAGCACGTGCCCGGCGACGACGGCGCCCGCGAGCCGGTCGTACGCGCCGGGCCGCCAGCCGAAGTGGGCGGCGGCGGGCCCGGTGACGAGGGCCGCGTCGGTCACGCGCCCGGTGACGACGATGTCCGCGCCGGCCCGCAGGCACTCGGCGATGCCGAAGCCGCCGAGGTAGGCGTGGGCGGCGAGGGCGCCGGGGTGACGGGCGGTGAGGTCGTCGCCCTCGACGTGCGCGACGGCGGCCGGGATGCCGAGCCGGCCGGCCAGCTCCCGCACCGCGTCGGCGAGTCCGGCCGGGTTGAGTCCGCCGGCGTTGGTGACGATCCGGACGCCGCGTTCCCGGGCGAGGCCGAGACAGTCCTCCAGCTGGCGCAGGAAGGTGCGGGCGTACCCGGCGGAGGGGTCCTTCAGCCGGTCGCGGGCGAGGATCAGCATGGTGAGTTCGGCGAGGTAGTCGCCGGTGAGGACGTCCACCTCGCCGCCGGTGAGCATCTCGCGCAGGGCGCCTGCGCGATCGCCGTAGAAGCCGGAGAAGTTGCCGATGCGCAGCACCGTCACGCCGGTGCCCCCTTCGGCGGGCGGCCGGTACCGGGCGGGCCCGCGAAGGCCTGCGCGATGTCCAGCCAGCGGTCGGCGTCCGGGCCGACGGCGGTCAGGGAAAGGTCGGCGCGATGGGCACGCTGGGTGACGAGGAGGCAGAAGTCGAGTGCGGGACCGGTGACGCGTTGCGGGGCGTCTTCGGGGCCGTGTGCCCACACCTCGCCGGAGGGCGCCGTGAGTTCCACGCGGAACTCGTCGGTGGGTGGAGTGAGCCCGTGGACGGTGTGGGCGAAGTCGCGTGTGCGCACCCCGAGTCGGACCACATGCCTGAGCCGATCGGTGGGTGGGCGGACCACACCCAGCGCATCGGCGATGTCCAGTCCATGGGCCCAGGTCTCCATAAGACGGGCCGTGGCCATAGAGGCGGCCGACATGGGCGGGCCGTACCAGGGGAATCGGGCCCCGGGTGGGGCGGCACGCAGCGCCCGGTCGAGCGCGTCACGGCCCGCCCGCCACTGCGCCAGCAGCTCGGCGGGCGGCAGCCGGGCGCCGTCCTCCGCGCCCTGGTCCACGAACGAGCCGGGGGCGGTGAGCGCCTTCTCGACCAGCGTCTGGAAGGCGTCCGGGTCGGTGACGGCCAGCAGCGCCGAGCGGTCGGTCCAGGCCAGGTGGGCGATCTGGTGGGCGAGGGTCCAGCCGGGCGCGGGAGTGGGGAGCGCCCACTGTTCGGGGCTCGACTCGGCAATGAGCCGGTCGAGTACCTCGCTCTCCGCGCGCAGGTCGTCGATGACGGGCGTGGGGTCGGCCATGGGGGGAGCATGGCAGCGACCCCAGAAACAATCAAGCACGCTTGCATGAAAATAAGGGGCCGGGCGCTAGGGGTTGAAGAGACCGTCCCCCTGGTTCCTGGTGCCCGGGCGGCCGGTCTCCACGAAGCGGCAGGCCGCGAAGTGCACGTCGCCCATGTCCTCGTGGAGGATGTCGCTCAGCAGGACGTCGCCGTCGAACACGATCGAGTGTCCGGCGAGCCGTTGGTCGGTGAGTGTGGCCACGTGGATGACGGTGGCCCCCGGGGTTCCCGGGTCGAGTTCGACGTCGTAGCCACCGGCGACGGGCGTGGCCACCACCGGATTGCCCCTGATGGTGAGCCCGGCGGGATAGGAGATCCGGTAGTTGGACACGCTCCGGCCGCCCACCACCGTGCGTGCGGCGCCGGCCCGTTGGCCCTGCTCCACGCTGCCGCCCTGGTTGTTGCCCTGCTCCACGTCTCCGCCGAGATCGTCCGGGACGGTCTGCCCGTGCACCGTGTAGAAGTGCACCCTCGTCCCCCTGGGCACCCGGAAGTAGCCGTCCACCCTCTCCCAGCCGCCGTGACCGCTCAGGACGAGGCCGTCCGCGCGGGCCGGGGCGGTGTTGTCGGCGAACCAGTCGTCGTTCGGGTCCTGGTGGGTGATCGCGGGGCGGTTTCCCGACTCGACCACGCGCTGGACCGCGGGCTGGGCGGGCGACGGCTCCCCGGGGGCGGGCGGCGCGGCGCGCTGCACGGGCGGACCGGCGGACATGGCCCGGCGCGCGTTGGCCTCCGCCTCGCGTTCGAACCGGTCGGAGGGGTCGGAGACCTTGAGTCCGGCGCCGTTGTCGGTGCCTGCGACCGGGCCGGTGCGCTGCTGGATGACGTGGGTCAGCTCATGGGCGAGCGTGTGCTTGTCGCCGCCACCGGCGCCGATGACCACATGGCTGCCCGAGGTGTAGGCGCGGGCCCCGATCTCGGCGGCGGAGGCTCTCGCCGCGGCTCCGCTGTGGATGCGTACGTCGGAGAAGTCGGCGCCGAGGCGGGCCTCCATGTCGGTGCGGGTGGCGTTGTCGAGCGGCTGCCCCGGCCCGCGCAGGACGTCGTGCACCGCGGACCGCTGCACGGCGGATCGGTCCCCGGCCTCACCGTGCTCGTGGCCGGCGGCCCGCTGCTCCCCGTCCTCCTCGGCGTGGTGCCCCGCCGCGCGGAGCCTCTGCACCACGGCCGCGTTGCCGATGGTGCCCTGCAGACCCATGAGCGGGGAGAGCACGGGCTCTTCGGAGGCCCGGCCTCCCTTCGCCCGCCGCCGTTCGCGCTTGGGCTCCCTGGATGTGTCCTTTGCTCGCACAGACCTACTCCCCACGCAGGATTCGACGTGACCTGACTACCGGCCGCACCACCGTGGGCGCCAGGTCCGCAGGGGCAGAGTCCACTGCGCGCGAGGGCAGCGTGCGCAGCCGTTCAGGCGGGCGGCATCGGCCGGTGACGCCGGAGACTCGGCGTCGAACGGGCCCGGAAGGACTGCGGGTTGGCGAAGTGGGTGGGGATGAGGGAAAGCTGTTCCCCTTGTCGTGCAGGAACGCACGGACGGCTGAGCATGGTGACGCGCCCGGCCGAAACCGTGGGCGCGGGCGTGGGGTTGTGGTCGGCAGGGCGATCGGGAAGAGGGATCCTGCCCCTGTTCCCGACCGCCCTGGGGGTGGGTGGATGGATGGGTGGACTTCTTGCATGTGCAGTTGTGCGGTTGTGCGGTTGTGCGGTTGGCGGGCAGGAACTACCGCCGTGTGTCCGTCAGTTGCAGAAGTTGAGCAGGTCGAGGAGGCCGTTGCCGCACTGGAAGTGCTCTCCGTCTCCGCCGCCGCCGCCGTGGCCGTAGGCTGGGGCGGCCTTCGTGGCGACGTGCGTGGCGGGCGTCGCGGCCACGGCGGATGTGGCAGTTGCCACCCCCGCCGCACAGGCGATGCCCACGGCGGCACTGACCGCGAAGACTCGCGGAATCCGGGAAACGGCCTTCTTGAGCTGAGGTGTAGTGTTCATGAACTCACCATGCACACCCTCGCAACCCGTTGCCCGTCGAGCGCATCCGAGCGGGTGAGCGGCCCCGGGCACGGATCACAATCCGCTTCCGGGGACACCCCGGACCCGGTCGACCGCGATACGCAAAAAACCTGGTCAGCGGCGTTGTTGAGGCTTTCGTCGGGCACGTCTGCCGGCTCGCCTGCACCCGAAGGCGTGAACTGAACTCGCCGTGGGGCAAGTGGGGTTGCCGCACGCAGTGCGGGTCATGCGGGCATACGGCGACGATCAGTCGGCCGCGCCCCGGCGAGAGCAACGGCGCGCTGGAGTTCACGGAACCGCGCGGGCCGCCCGCGGTGTCCTCCGGAGTTCACCCGGCGCCGAACACCGTCCGCGTGCGCGCCGTATCCCTCCTTCCGCCAGCAGGCCGGTCGGCTCCGCTCGCGGGTCTTCGCCTTGCAGGGTTACGGCGAAGGTGAAGAACGTGCAGTGCCCACCTGGGTGCGGACCGCGCCGATGCTTGCTGCGATGACCAGGGCGATGGCGCCTGCCTCCGGCAGGGACAGGGACTGGCCGAGGATGAGGAAGCCGGCTGTTGCCGCGAGCGCCGGTTCGAGGCTCATCAGGATCGCGAAGGTGGAGGCGTGCAGGCGGCGCAGGGCCAGGAGTTCGAGGGTGTAGGGGAGGACCGAGGAGAGCAGGGCCACTGCGGAGCCGAGGGCGACGGTGGTGGGGTTCAGGAGGCGGGTGCCGGCCGAGGCCAGGCCGATCGGGAGGAAGAGGAGGGCAGCGATCGCCATGGCCAGGGCCAGGCCGTCCGCCTGGGGGAAGCGGCGGCCCGTACGGGCGCTGAAGAGGATGTAGAGGGCCCACATGGCGCCGGCGCCCAGGGCGAATGCGACACCTATGGGGTCGAGATTGCCGAAGCCTCCGCCGCCCAGCAGGAAGACGCCGAGCAGCGCCAGTCCCGCCCACAGCGCGTTGATCGCGCGGCGGGAGGCCAGGACCGAGAGGGCCAGGGGGCCCAGGACCTCCAGGGTGACCGCCGGACCCAGCGGAATGCGGGCCACCGCCTCGTAGAAGAGGCCGTTCATCGCGCCCATGGTGATACCGAACGCGGTCACCGTGCCCCAGTCGTTGCGCGAGTGGCCGCGCAGCCGGGGGCGGCAGACCAGGAGGAGGACGACGGCCGCCGCGAGAAGGCGGAGGGTGACGACACCGAGTGCGCCGGCCCGCGGCATCAGCGTCACTGCGAGGGCGCCGCCGAACTGGACGGAGATGCCGCCGGACAGGACCAGTCCGACCGGGCCGAGCGAGCCGAAGCGGCGCGGTCCCGGGACAGGGGTGACCGGGGTCTGCGTGGTGGTGCTGGAGGTGGCGGTCACGGGCGGTCCTGGTGCTTGATCGAGTTCGTTCATCGCGATGTACTACCAGGTCCAGGGTAATGGACTTCGACAGGAGCGTAAACCCTTTACGGCACTGTCCCGGATGGTGGAACTCCGGCGCGGTCAGATCCCCGGCCCGACCTGCTCGTCACGGAAGAGGGGGCGGCCGTCGGCGAGGTACGAGGGAACGCTTCCGTACGGCTCTTGGGCGGGCGGGGCCCAGGGGCCTGCGGGTGCGTGGGTCCCATGGCCGGGTGCCGGGGGGTGCGGCTGCGGGTGCCGGTGCGGGTCCGGGTGCGGCTGCGAGTGCGGGTCCGGCTGCGGCTGCGGCTGGACGTCCTCCCACAGCGGCATGCGCAGCTCGCCGGTGTCCATCGTCGCGTTGTTCTGCGAGCGGTGCAGCCGTGCGTAGGCCCCGCCGCGGGCGAGGAGTTCGTCATGGCGGCCGATCTCCACGATCCGGCCCCGGTCGACGACGAGGATGCGGTCGGCGTCGGGGGCGAGGTTGAGATCGTGAGTGATCATGATCGTCGTACGGCCGGCCATCAGGCGGCGCAGGGGTTTGACGACGCGGCGGGCGGCCATCGCGTCCAGGCCGGTGGTCGGCTCGTCCAGGACCAGGACGGGGGAGTCGCGCAGGATGGCGCGGGCGATGGCCAGGCGCTGGAGCTGACCGCCGGACAGGCGGGCCGAGTGGGGGTCCACCTGCGTGTCGTAACCTTCGGGCAACCGCACGATGAAGTCATGGGCGTCCGCCGCCTTCGCCGCCTCCTCGATGGCCTGGTCGCTGGCACCGGGCCGGCCGCAGGCTATGTTGGCGCGCACTGTGTCGTGCAGCACCAGGGTCTCCTGGGGCAGCAGTGTGACGTACTCACGCAGGCGGGCCAGCGGGAAGTCGCGCAGGGGTACGCCGTCCAGAAGGATGTCTCCGCCGTCCGGGTCGTAGAAGCGGAGCAGGAGCTTGGACACCGTGGACTTGCCCGCGCCGCTCGGGCCGGTGACGATCACCAGCTCGCCGGGGTCGACCGCGAAGGTCAGGCCCTTGAGGGCGGTCTCCTCGGCGCCCGGGTAGCGGAAGGTCACGTCCCGGACCTCGACGGTTCCGTCCGGGCGGCCCGCACCGGAGGGGCGCCGCGGGTCGGTGACCGAGGGCCGGACGTCCAGGATCTCGATGAGCCGCTCGGCGCCCGCCGTGGCGGCGGTGACGGTGAGGCCCAGCTGGGCGAGGCCGCGTACCGGCGGATAGAGGTAGCCGAGGAAGGCGGCGAAGGCGAGGAGTTGGCCGAGGGTCATCCGGTCCGTGGAGATCTCCCAGGCGCCGATGCCGGTCACGGCGAGCACGCAGACCGTCTCGATGACCTGGACGAGCTGTTCATAGGCCTCGTTCAGGCGGGTGGAGCGGACCGAGGCGCGGAACCAGGCGCTCGCCTCCTCGTGCAGCCGGCGGCGCTCGGCGTCCCGGCGGTCGTAGGCCTGGGTGAGCACGATGGTGCCGAGGGACTCCTCCACCACGGAGGTGATCGCGCCGTCGGCGACCCGGCCCTCGCGGGAGACATCCTTGATGGAACCGGTGAAGCGGCGGGCGGCCAGCCAGAACAGGGGCGCGAGGACGAAGGTGGCGGCGGCCAGGTCCCAGCGCAGCCAGAACGCGGCGACCGCGTAGAAGAGGGCGGAGAAGGCCGCCGAGGCGGCACCGACCAGACCGGACACGACCATCGTCTCGATCGCCTCGACGTCGCTGGTCAGCCGGGAGAGCAGATCGCCCTGGCGGTGGCGTTGGAAGAAGTGCGGGGGCAGTTGCTGGACGTGGTCGAAGACGTGCTCGCGCAGCCGCATCACGAACCGCTCGGTCGCCCAGGCGGCGAGGGAGTTACCGGTGTACGCGACGAGCGCGCCGAGCACCGCGATGCCCAGCCACTTCGTCGCCGGGCTCCAGAACGCGGCCAGTGAGCCCTTCTGCAGGGCGTGGTCGGTGAGGTCGCTGAACAGCAGGATGGCCTCGGTCTCGGCGAGCGCGGCCAGCACCGTGCACAGCCACACGAGCAGCAGCCATTTCCTGAGCCCTTTTGTCAGCGGCCAGAAACGACGGAACGCCGTGCGGGCGGAAATTCCGGGGGTCTCGTACTCGAACTCGTCACCCTCATCACTCCCGCCCGTCATTGAATTCCCCCGCCAGTCATTTGATTCTCCTCTCGAATCAGCTTCCGCGAATCAGCTTCCCTGAATCACCTTCCGAGAAGTAAGAGAAAGGGGGCCGACGGTGCACCATCGGCCCCCTTCAGCTCAGTGCCGGATCAGTGGCCCTGGCCGGGCAGCGGCTTCGGCGCGTGCTTCTTCTTGGGCTTCGGCGGAGGCGGCGGGGGCAGCTGCTTCTTCGGCTTCGGGGGCAGTGGGGCGAGCTTCTTGAGGCTCATTCCGACTCCTAATGTCGTGCTGTTCGTGGGTGGTGCCGAATTCCGCGTCCGGAACCCGACAGCAATGAACTTACACGTCACCCGGCGGCTCGAACGGCAAAAATTGCAAAGGGGCGCTGTGAATACCTGGGGAAAAGCTGAGAGACGCCATCCGAACCTGAGAATTCTCTGATGAAGCTGAGAGCAGCCTTGGTCGTCCGCCCCTGTGCGGGGACGCGCGGGTCCGCTTCGGGCCCGCCGGGGACCTGGCGAGCCGCGGGGACGTGTGGCGGGCAGCCGGGCGAGGGATGTGTCCTTCCTCGTGGACCGGTTGACGTCCCCTCACCCGGCGTGGCGCTACACCCGGATGATCGACCCCCGGCACCGGTGCGGGTGCCGTGCCGCCGCCGGTGCGGGTGCCGGTGGGAGGGTCATGTCCGCCCGCACGCGGAGTCCTCCCGCCCGTCCTTGGGCCCCCACGCCGCCAGCACCTCGGAGTCGGTCGCCCGGGCGTGCAGGTAGTAGTCGACCCACTCGGCGATGTCCGGGTAGGCGCATTCCGCGGTCAGCCGGGCGACGGCCGCCGGAATGTCGTACGGCGTCACCCGCAGGTCGGCGCCGGGGCCGAGGAGGCACCAGTGGGCGCCGGGGCGGCCGTAGGGCATGCCGACGCTGCCGGGGTTGACCACCAGGCGGCCGTGCGCGAGGCGGACGTAGGGCATGTGGGTGTGGCCGCAGACGACCGTGCCGATGTCGGGCGACAGGCCGGTGAAGACCTCCGACCAGCGGGCCGGGCGGGAGTCCACCAGGACCAGTTCCTCGTCGTCGCGCGGGGTCGCGTGGCAGAACAGGACCGTGCCGAGGCCGCGGACGCGCAGGGTGAGGGTCTTCGGGAGGGCCGCGAGGAAGTCCACCTGGTCCTCGCGCAGTGCACGGGCCGCGAACGGGCCGATGGGGTCGGGTATCCCGGAGCGCTCGCCGCGCCGGTACTCCACCAGCTCCCGGTCGGCGTTCCCCGCGAGCCACAGCACCCGGTCGCCCTGCTTCCGCAGCAGGTCCAGGACCTCGGCCGGCTGGGGGCCCGCGGTGATGTCGCCGGTGAGGACGATGCGGTCGGCGGCGGCCACCTCGGGCTCCGCGAGGACGGCCTCCAGGGCGGGCAGTACTCCGTGGATGTCGGAGAGGACCGCCAACCTGCCGTATTCGTACGTCACCTACTCCTCCTCGTGTCCTTGTCGTCCAGCGCCCGCGCCAGCACCTCTGCCAGATGCAGCCCCCGCACCCCGGCCAGCTGTTCCAGTTGGGTGCGGCAGGAGAAGCCGTCGGCCAGGATCACCGTCCGCGCGGGTGCTTCACGGACGGAGGGGAGGAGTTGATCCTCCGCGCAGGCTCTCGACACCTCGAAGTGGCCCTTCTCGAAACCGAAGTTGCCCGCGAGGCCGCAGCAGCCGCCGCTCAGCTCGCCGGTGAGGCCGGCGGCCTCGCGCAGCCGGCGGTCGGGGGCGTCGCCGAGTACCGCGTGCTGGTGGCAGTGGGTCTGGCCGGCGACCGGGCGGCCGACGACGGGAGGGGTCCAGTGCGCGGCGTGCCGTTCCAGAGTCTCAGCGAACGTCTCGACCAGCGAGGCGAGTCGGCCTGCCCGGGGATCGTCGGACAGCAGCTCGGGCAGGTCGGTGCGCAGAGCGGCCGCGCAGCTCGGTTCCAGGACGACGACCGGGACGCCGGCCCGCAGCACCGGCTCCATGAGGTCGAGCGTGCGCTTGAGGACGCTGCGGGCGCGGTCGAGCTGGCCGGTGGAGACATAGGTGAGGCCGCAGCAGACCTTGCCCCGGCGGGCGGCGAGGAGTGCGGTGGCGGCCCGGGTGCGGCCGTCTCCGATTGCTCCCCGGCGGGGCCGGAGGGTGGGCGGGAGGGTCACGCGCAGGCCGGCGGCCTCCAGCACCCGGACGGCGGCCCGGCCGACGGACGGGGACAGATACTCGGTGAAGGTGTCCGGCCAGAGGACAACCAGATCACCCGGCCCGGACCCACCGACCTCCGGCATCGAACCACCCGCTCCCGGCGCCGGACCACCCACCACCGGCGCCGGACCACCCGCTCCCCGCACGGAACCACCCGAGCCCGGCCCAGAACCACCCGACCCCGGCGCCGGACCACCCGAACCCCGGCCCGGTTTCCTCCGCCCCCACCAGCCGGTGAACGTCTCCGTCGCCAGTCGGGGGACTTCCCGCTCTGCCGCGATTCCGCCCAGCCGCTTGCCGGCGCGGGCCAACGCTTCCACGGAGGCAAGGGCGTTGAGCAGCGGGGCCGTGTGTGTGCGGGCCACCCAGCGCAGCCACTGCGGCAGGCGGCCCATGCCGAGGTGGGCGGCGGGGCGACGGCGGCCGGCGTAGTGGTGGTGCAGGAACTCCGCCTTGTAGGTGGCCATGTCCACGCCGACCGGGCAGTCGGAGCGGCAGCCCTTGCAGGAAAGGCACAGGTCCAGGGCGTCGCGGACCTCCGTGGACCGCCAGCCGTCGCCGATCAGTTCGCCCGCGAGCATCTCGTGCAGCAGCCGGGCCCGGCCGCGTGTGGAGTGCTCCTCCTCGCCGGTCGCCCGGAAGGACGGGCACATCACGGCGGGGCCGGCCGCCGTGGTCGTACGGCACTTGGCGACGCCGACGCAGCGGCGGACGGCCGCGCGGAAGTCGCCGTCGTCGGCCGGGTAGCCGAAGGCCACGTCGACGGGTCCTCGCGGCAGCACGGAGAAGCGGAGGTTGGCGTCGAGCGGGGCGGGGCGGACCAGCATGCCGGGGTTGAGCAGGTCATCGGGGTCCCAGACCGCCTTGGCCCGCTCGAAGAGCCGGACCGTCTCGGCGCCGTACATGCGCGGCAGCAGCTCGGCGCGGGCCTGCCCGTCGCCGTGCTCCCCGGACAGCGAGCCGCCGTGCTCCACCACCAGGTCGGCCAGTTCCTCGGAGAAGCGGCGGAAGCGGCCGATGCCGGTCCCGGTGAGCAGGTCGAAGTCGATACGGACGTGGATGCAGCCGTCGCCGAAGTGGCCGTACGGCGTGCCGCGCAGGCCGTGGGCGGACAGCAGGGCGCGGAAGTCCCGCAGATAGGCGCCGAGCCGGGCGGGCGGCACCGCGCAGTCCTCCCAGCCGGGCCAGGCCTCGCTGCCGTCCGGCAGCCGTGTGGCCGTGCCGCTCGCGTCCTCGCGGATGCGCCACAGAGCACGCTGGGCGGCCGGGTCCGTCACCAGCAGGGAGTCGACCACGTCGGCCGCGCGGACGATGTCCTCCGCATGCGCGCGTGCCTCGTCCGCCGACGCCCCGCCGGTCTCCACGAACAGCCAGGCACCCCCCTCGGGCAGTCCGGCCGGCGAGCGCACCAGGTCGGCCGCCATGCCCTCCACCGTCAGCGGGCCGAGCGGCAGCAGCCCGGCGGCGGCCTCGGCGGCGGCGCTCTCGTCGCCGTACGCCAGCACGGCCAGGGCACGCGCGCGTGGGGCCTGCACCAGCTGGACGACCGCCTCGGTGAGGATGCCGAGGGTGCCCTCCGAGCCGCAGAAGGAGCGGGCGACGTCCGCGCCCCTCTCGGGCAGCAGCGCGTCCAGCGCGTATCCGGAGATGCGGCGGGGCAGGTCCGGGAAGCCGGTGCGCAGGCGGGCCAGTTCGCCCTGCGCCAGCTCGCGCAGCCCTTCCGGTGCGCCCGCCCAGCCCTGTCCGAGCCGCAGCCGTCGTCCCCGCGCGGTGACGACGGACAGCTCGCGCACGCTGTCCGCGGTCGTCCCCCAGGCCACCGAGTGCGAGCCGCAGGAGTTGTTGCCGATCATTCCGCCGAGCGTGCACCGGCTGTGGGTGGCGGGATCCGGACCGAAGCGCAGCCCGTGCGGGGCGGCGGCCTCCTGGAGCCGGTCGAGGACGAGCCCCGGCTGTACGACGGCCGTGCGGGTGCCCGGGTCCAGCTCCAGCAGGCCGTTCATGTGCCGGGTGAAGTCCAGCACCACGCCGGTGCCGGTCGCCTGTCCGGCGATCGACGTGCCCCCGCCGCGCGCCACCACGGGCACCCCGCGCGCCCGGCAGACCTCCAGCGCGGCGGCCACGTCGTCGGCGTCCGAGGGGGCGACCACGCCCAGCGGGACGCGCCGGTAGTTGGACGCGTCCATGGTGACCAGCGCCCGGGAGGTGGTGTCGAAACCGACCTCGCCCCGGACGGCGCCGCGCAGCTCCGCTTCGAGACCCGAGTGATCCGTCATGCGTCCAGGATGCATCCGCTCACGGACAGTCACCGAGAGTTTTCCACAGCCCCGCCCATGTCGTCGTACTACTTCACAAGTCCACGGTCCGGCGGTCTTGTCTCATCCGACGGACGCGGTTGCGCCCGGTTTGGCCCAGCGGGATACCCTCCGACTCGTGGCCGACATCCAGATCCCCGCTGACATCAAGCCCGCCGACGGACGTTTCGGCGCTGGCCCCTCCAAGGTGCGCACCGAGGCGCTGGACGCCCTCGCCGCCACCGGTACGTCTCTCCTGGGCACCTCGCACCGCCAGGCCCCCGTCAAGAACCTGGTGGGCCAGGTCCGTGAGGGCATCAGCTCCCTGTTCTCGCTCCCCGAGGGCTACGAGGTGATCCTCGGCAACGGCGGCTCGACCGCCTTCTGGGACATCGCCACCCACGGTTTGATCGAGAACAAGTCCCAGCACCTGAGCTTCGGCGAGTTCTCCTCGAAATTCGCCAAGGCCGCCAAGCTGGCGCCCTGGCTGGCCGAGCCGACCGTCGTCTCCACCGACCCCGGCACCCACCCCGAGGCGCGGGCCGAGGCGGGCGTCGACGTCTACGCCTTCACCCACAACGAGACCTCGACCGGCGTCGCCATGCCGATCAAGCGGGTCGAAGGGGCCGACGAGGGCGCACTCGTCCTCGTGGACGCGACGAGCGGCGCGGGCGGCCTCCCGGTCGACATCGCCGAGACCGACGTCTACTACTTCGCCCCGCAGAAGTCCTTCGCCTCCGACGGCGGCCTGTGGATCGGCGTCTTCTCCCCGGCCGCGATCGAGCGCGCCGAGCGCATCCACGCGTCCGGCCGCCACGTCCCGGAGTTCTTCTCGCTGCCGACCGCGATCGACAACTCCCGCAAGAACCAGACGTACAACACCCCGGCGCTGGCCACCCTCTTCCTGCTGAACCAGCAGCTGGAGTGGCTCAACGGCCAGGGCGGCCTCGCCTGGTCCACGGCCCGCACCAAGGACTCGTCCAGCCGCCTGTACACCTGGGCGGAGGAGTCCAAGTACGCCACCCCGTTCGTCACCGACCCGGCCAAGCGCTCGCAGGTCATCGGCACGATCGACTTCTCCGACGAGATCGACGCGGCCGCCGTCGCCAAGGTGCTGCGCGCCAACGGCATCGTGGACACCGAGCCGTACCGCAAGCTCGGCCGCAACCAGCTGCGCATCGCGATGTTCCCGGCGATCGACCCGGCGGACGTCGAGGCGCTGACGAAGTGCGTCGACTACGTGATCGAGAAGCTCTAGCGGCTGCGGCCGGGCTGCGGCCACGACGACGAAGGGCGCCCGGTGCACACCGGGCGCCCTTCCTCATGTGACGGGTGGCCCCGGTCTCATGTGACGGGTGGCCTCAGCCCCGCAGCTCCGTCAGGAACTCGATCAGCGCGGCGTTCACTTCCTCGGGCCGCTCCTGCTGCGTCCAGTGGCCGCAGCCCGGCAGCAGGATCGGCTCCCGGCGCAGATCGGGCATCAACTCCGGCAGCTTCGCGATGAGTTCGGGCGTGTCCGGGAAGGCCGGGACCAAGTCGCGGTCGCCATACATGTAGAGCGCAGGCGCAGTGACGACCGCGCCCTGCCAGGCCGCGGTCAGCTCCCAGTTGCGGTCCAGGTTGCGGTACCAGTTCAGGGCGCCGGTGAAGCCCTTGGCGTAGCTCTCGGCGAGCTCGTCCAGGTCCTCCTCGGTGAGCCAGTCCGGCAGCACCTCCGGGTCGGTCATGTCCGCGAGCCAGCCCCGCTCCGGGTCGGCCACCAGGGCCTGGTCCGGGCGGCCGGCGCCGGGGGCGTCACCGGAAGCGGAGTAGAACAGCTTCCGCAGGGCGGTACGGGTGTCCGCGGCGAACTCGGCGTCGGCGACCCCGGGCCGGTTGAAGTAGTTCCAGTAGAACCGCCCGCCGAAGCGCTCCTGCATGGCGACGAGCGGCGGCCGCTCCCCGCGGAACGGCGGGGGCACGCTCAGCCCGGCGACCCCGCGCACCACGTCGGGCCGCAGCAGCGCGGTGTGCCAGGCCACCGGTGCGCCCCAGTCGTGGCCGACGACGAACGCCTCCTTCTCGCCCAGGGCGTGGATCAGCCCGATCACGTCCCCGACGAGATGGAGGATGCTGTACGCGTCCACGTCCTCGGGGTGATCACTACGGCCGTATCCGCGCTGGTCGGGCGCGACCACCCGGAACCCGGCGGCGGCCAGCGGACCGAACTGGTGACGCCAGGAGTGCCAGGACTCCGGGAAGCCGTGCAGCAGCACGACGAGCGGACCCTCGCCCTGCTCCGCGATGTGCAGCCGGATACCGTTCACGTCGATCACACGGTGCTCAACCATGCGGCGAGCATACGCCTGCACCATACAAGAAATTGCTGGCGCAACGCGCAGTTCTCATCGAAGAAAATTCACTGCGAATCCCCGCGTGAGCGAATGCAGCGCCATCCCAAATACAGCACCCCGAGCGCTCCCATGCCCGAACCTGCCGCACACAGCGCGGTCGCCCACGCGGCCATGTCCTGAGTGATCCACAGCAGGCTCACCACAACCAGCGCCACGCGACTGCACTTCCTTCGCCACCGGAGCCGCATTGGCGGCCTGCGCGCCGATTCCGCACATCACACCGGCCATGGTGAAGGCGATTGCAGCAGAAATCCCCGGCGAATTGCGCTCGAAACAAGGCCTCCTCAGCGAGGTCGACTTTGTGAACATCGGACCCATCTCGCACAACGGAGATCAGGGTTCCGTTTCCTGTCGGTTTTCCGTGACAATTCCGGCACAGGAATACGCCATTCCGGCACATATCGTCGCATCGTCGCCACCCCACGTCTCGCCGGACCCGGTGTCCGGCCGTCGTCACCAGGAGCACTTCATGCACACCGTGTCCGCACGCCGCCGGCGCTCACTGCTGACCGCCTCGGTACTGCTGAGCGCCGTCGGCGCCACCGCCCTCCTGCCGGCGGCATCCGCCTCGGCCGCCACCACCGCGCACACCGCCACCACCGCCCACGCCGCCGCTCCGTCCGCACGCTTCGCGGGCAAGGCGGTCGCCATCGGCCAGGACATGGTCGCCGTCCTGCGCAACGACCCCCGCGCCGGTGGCCCCGAGGCGTGGATCCGCGCCGTGCCGCCGCACTGGCAGCAGGGCGACGCCTACATGTACCGCGTCCTGACCGGGCTCGACCGAGGCCACCGCACGGCCCGCGAACGCGGCCTCGCCCTGCGCCTGGTGGGTGCCGACGGCTCCGCTCCCGCGCTGCGGGTGACCGACGCCGAGGGCGGCACCCGCACCTTCACGCTCCCGAAGGCCGGAACCCCTGACGCACGGGGCTGCACCCTCATCCAGGAGCAGTTCATCGGCGGTGGAACCGTCGCCGTCCTGAGCAACGGCCCCAAGGGACCGGAGGCGTTCTTCAAGGACGCCGGTGACGGCACGCGCGTCGGCGGTGTCGTCAACCGCGCGCACCCGGCGCTGCCGAAGAGCGCCGGCTTCGTCGCCCGCATCGTGGACCCCTACGGGCCCGCGCCCGAGCTCCTCACCAACATGGAGGGCGGCGGTCACCCCGCGAGCACGACGGACTTCCCGGCGCCCGGGTGCGTGAAGTGACGCCGTAGCCAAGGGGTTCCGGGCCTCAGGGTCCGGTGGACGGGACCGCGGCCGTCGCACGCGCCCCGGTCCCGTCCGGCCCAGACCCTCACCCGCGCCGCCGCCCCCGCACCCCGAGGAGGGCGAGCGCTGCGAGCGCGACGACGACGGCACCGACCGCCAGGCCCCCGCCGCCCCCGATCCCGAACCCGAACCCGCCGCCGATCCCGGCTCCGGCCGTGCCGGAACGTCCGCTCCCGGAAGGTGACTTGGCGGCAGGCCGACCCGGCGCGTCCTTCGCCACCACCGCGCTGTCCGCCCCCTCACTGCTGTACAGCAGCGTGCTCCCGTCGGCGGAGTACGTGACGCCCTCCCCCTGTCCCTGCAGCGGTACGTCGAGCTGGCCCGCGCGCTTGATCCGGCCGCCGTCCCAGTCGTAGTAGATCCCGCCCAGGTACCCGCGCACGGCGAGCTGCCGCCCGTCCGGGGAGAAGGCCGCGTCCGTGGCCCAGAGGTCGACGGGGGCGATCGGCCTGAAGATGTTCGCTCCGGAGGCGGTCAGGGTGGCCGGGCCCTCGTACAGGTGCCCGCCGTCCTCCTTCTTGTCGATGATGTAGACCCGCCCGGTCTTCGGGTGGACGATCAGCGACTCGGCGTCCCGCGGCCCGTTCGCGTACTTCACGACGTACTGCGTCGCGGTGACCGTCTGGTCCTTCAGCTCCTTCGGCTCGGACAGCCGGTAGATCCACACGTACGGCCACTTGCCGCCGAGGTTGTCACCGATGTCGCCCAGGTAGATCTCGTTGTGCGGCCCGATGGAAATGGCCTCGACGTCACGAGGGGAGCCGATGCCCCGGAGCGTGACGCGGGCGACGGTCCTGCCGGTCCGGCTGTCCACGGCGTACAGGTACGGCCCGTCGTCACTGTCGTTGTGCGTCCAGTAGACACCGGGGTGGAGGTGCGAGGCGGCGAGCCCGCTGGACTCGGTGATCCGCGGGTCCTTGAGGGTGAACCCGTGGTCACCGTCCCCGTCGGCGGCGGAAGCGGGCAGCGCGCAGGCGCCGGCGAGCAGCACCCCGGCGAGAACGGCGAACGATCGACGCATGCCCCAAGCGTGCCATTCCCTCCGGGGGTCACGGGGCGGGTGCCCGCGGGGTCCGTCCTACGTGGTGGGCCTCACACCCCACTGGTGCCCGTGATCGTCCATCATGAGCGGATGCTCAGGTTCATGCCCGTAGGTGACTCCATGACGATCGGGAGCGCCGGCGAGCACACATGGCGTTACCGCCTGTGGCGCCATCTGCGTGACGCGTACGACGGCCCGTTCACCTTCGTCGGCCCGCGCGAGGAGCTCTACGACAAGGCGGCCGACGCCCCGGCGTCCCTCGCCTACGCCGATCCCGACTTCCCGTGCCGCCACCTGGCGGGCTGGGGCGAGGGCTGGCTGCACATGGCCCCGCTGATCGGCGAGGCGGTGCGCGCACACCGGGCGGACGTGCTGCTGGTCTCGCTGGGCCTGATCGACCTGGGCTTCTACACGAACGCCGAGCAGACGGCGGAGAACGTACACGCCTTCATAGCGGGGGCCCGTGAGGCCGAGCCGCGCATCCGCATGGTCCTGCTGCCGGTCATCCCGAACATCCGCGCCGAGGTGGACGAGCCGTTCGCCGCGCAGGTGGACCTCTTCAACGACCTGCTGGCGAAGACGGTCGCCGACCTGGACGAGCCCCGCTCACCGATCCTGCTGGCCTCGCGGCCGGAGGGCTACGACATCCACACCGACACCTACGACGGCACGCATCCCAACGCGAGGGGGGAGCACCGGATCGCGGGGGCCTTCGCGGGGGCGATGTGGGAGGCGTGGGGGGTCGGACAGGCGTACGCGGCCGGAACAGGTTGACCGATTTCCGGCGTCTCCCGGTCACCGTGCGTATCGTTGAACCGCGCGGCTGCACTCGTCCGTGGGCAGCCGGGGGGGGAGCGCGACCGTGACCATCCTTGAAGACAGGATCGAGATGGCCGACGCCGATGCCAACACCAAGCGTTTGGACGAGTGGTTCGAGCGGCTTGAGCGCATGCCCGTCCCCGAGGGATACAGGGTCGAGATCGTCGGGGGCAACGTCCATATGACGCCGCAGCGAGACACCCACTGGGTCATCGTCCGCCGAATCGTGCGGGCGTTGGAGGACAGGTTCGGGATGCAGGTCAAAGCGTTCTCGGACGTCCGCATCGACTTCCCGGGCCACGAGAACGGCTTCTGCCCGGACGTCGCCCTGCTCAAGGACTCGGCGAAGAAGGACGACACGGGCCACTGGCGCTACCAGGACGTCGCGTTCGTCGCCGAGGTCATCTCCGAGGGCACAGCCGCCAACGACTACGGTCCGAAGAGGTTCGCCTACGCGGAGGCCGAGGTCCCCCTGTACGTCATCGCCGATCCCTACCAGGGACGGTGCCACGTCTACACCGATCCCAAGCGCGGCGACTACGACGAGCCGACGAAGGTGGACTTCGGTACCGACCTCGATCTCACCGGCACCGTGATCGACCTCGTCCTCAATACCGACGACTTCCCCCGCGACTGAAGCACCCCTTGCTTGGAGCGCACTTCAACCCGTTGGCTTGAGGACCATGGAGTACACGCAGCTAGGACGCACGGGACTCAAGGTCGGCCGACTCGTCCTCGGGACGATGAACTTCGGGCCGCAGACGGACGAAGCCGACAGCCACGCCATCATGGACGCGGCGCTGGACGCGGGCATCAACTTCTTCGACACCGCCAACGTGTACGGGTGGGGTGAGAACAAGGGCCGCACCGAGCGCATCATCGGCAACTGGTTCGCCAAGGGCGGCGACCGCCGCGACAAGGTCGTCCTCGCCACCAAGGTCTACGGCAACATGGCCCTCGACGCCCAGCCCGGCCGGCCCGCCTGGCCCAACCACGACAGGCTCTCCGCGCTGAACATCCGCCGGGCCGTGGACGCCAGCCTGAAGCGGCTGCAGACCGACCACATCGACCTCTACCAGTTCCACCACATCGACCGGAACACGCCGTTCGAGGAGATCTGGCAGGCGATCGACACCCTGGTCCAGCAGGGCAAGATCCTCTACGTCGGCTCCTCCAACTTCCCCGGCTACAAGATCGCCCAGGCCAACGAGGCCGCCGCCCGCCGAGGCTCGTACGGCCTCGTCAGCGAGCAGTGCCTGTACAACCTCGCCGAGCGGCGCGCCGAGATGGAGGTCATCCCGGCCGCGCAGGACTACGGCCTCGGGGTCATCCCGTGGTCGCCGCTGCACGGCGGTCTGCTCGGCGGGATCCTCAGGAAGGAGGTCGAGGGCGGTCGCCGTGCGTCCGGCCGGGCCGCCGACACCCTCAAGAACCCCGCCGCCCGCGCCCAGGTCCAGGCGTACGAGGACCTGGTCGACAAGCACGGCCTGCAGCCCGGCGAGGTGGCCCTGGCCTGGCTGCTGACCCGCCCGGGTGTGACGGGGCCCATCGTCGGCCCGCGTACGGCAGAACAGCTGGACTCGGCGATCAGGGCCTCGGAGCTGGAGCTGAGCGAGGAGCTGCTGGCCGGCCTGGACGAGATCTTCCCGGGTCCGGGCCCGTCCCCGGAGGCCTTCGCCTGGTAGCAGCGGAAGGGCAGCCGACCCAGGGCGCGGGGCAGTGTCGATGTGCGGCTACCGCCGCGCGGGCGCGACACGCCTCAGGCGGCTCGCAGTCGCCGGACAACGCGCACTCCCCGCCCCTCGGGCAGCCGAACCAACGGCTACTTGACGGCCGCCGCCAAGGCCACCACCACGAACATCAGCACAAGCACACCGGCCATGATCCGGTTCCGGGTTTTCGGGTCCACGTGACCGAGCCTAACCGGCCCCGCCCAGTGCCCAGCGGGCAACCGCCTCGTACCGCGGCTGCTCCCCCGCCACCCCGGACCTCGGCAGGTGGCTGCGGACCAGGACCAGCTCGTCCACGGTCCAGGTACGGCTGCCGAAGGTGCGCAGCGCCTCCACGTAGGGCCGTACGTCCACCGAGTCCCGGCTCCGCGCCACCGTCAGGTGGGCCTTGTACCGCCGGTGCTCCCCCATCGGCACGCCCGCCTTCCGCGCCGCCGACTCCGCCCGGTCGGCCAGCAGCCGCAGCGCCTCCACCTCGCCGGAGGCGCCCGTCCACAGGGCCTTGCCGCGCCCGAACTGTCCGCCGCCGGAGAGCGCCAGGGCGAAGGGGTCCGTGCGGCGGGCCGCGCGGGCCAGGCGGTCCGACAGGTCCGGTACGAGATCGTCGGCGACCTCGCCGTAGAAGGCGAGGGTGAAGTGCCAGCCCGGGCGGTCCGTCCAGCGCAGCCGCTCCGCGCCGGGCAGCCTCTTCAACTGGGCGACCTCGACGGCCAGTTCATGGACGACACGCTCCGGAGGGAGCACCGCGGCGAAGAGTCTCATGTCTTCACCTTCGCAGACACGGGTCGGCATGATGAGCACATGACGATCACCATGCGCACCGGCGGGCCCGGCGACGCTCCCCTGATCCTCGGCATGCTCGACAGCGCCGTGGAGTGGCTGGTCTCACAGGGCCGTACCGGGCAGTGGGGCACCGAGCCGTGGTCGACGAACGAGCGAGCCGTGGAACTGGTGCACCAGATCACCTCCGCGGGCACGCCGTACCTGGCCGAGGTCGACGGGGTCCCGGCGGCCACGCTCACCCTCAGCCGGGCCCCCGGTCCGTATCTGGAGCCCGCCGACGAGCCCGAGCGGTACATCCACCTGTTCGTCACCGACCGCCGCTTCAAGGGCGTCGGCGCCGGTGCCGCGCTGCTCGCGCACGCGGCCGAGCAGACACGGCGGGCCGGGATATCGCTGCTGCGGGTGGACTGCTACGCGGGCGACGACGGCAAGCTGGTCGCGTACTACGAGAGCCAGGGTTTCACCCGGGTCGCCCCCTTCACCGTCGGCGAGGACAAGTGGCCGGGGATGCTGCTGGCCCGCAGGGTGCTGTAGCGGGGTCCCCTTGCCCGTGCCGCGGCGGCGGCACTCGCCCGGCGACGACCCGCACCCCTCCGGGTGCTACGCCGCCGTCGCCAGGTCCTCCCGCTCCTTCGGCACGAAGCGGAGCCGCGGATGGCCGCGGTGCCAGCGCAGCGTCACCCGCAGGCCGCCGATGCGGGCCAGGACCAGGCCGATCACCGAGGCCGCCGCGGCGGAGACGACGCCGCCGAGGGCGAAGCCGACCCTTGCGCCGTACGTGTCGGTGATCCAGCCGACGACCGGCGCTCCCAGCGGCGTGCCGCCCATGAAGACCATCATGAACAGGGCCATCACCCGGCCGCGCATGGCCGGGTCGGTGGCCATCTGGACCGCCGTGTTCGCCGTGACGTTGACCGTCAGACCGAAGGCCCCGATGGGGACCATGAGCAATGCGAACAGCCAGTACGACGGTGCCAGCGCGGCCACCACCTCCAGCGTGCCGAAGGCCAGCGCGGCGGCGATCAGGATGCGCAGGCGGGCCGTGCCGCGCCGGGCGGCCAGCAGGGCGCCGCCCAGGGAGCCGACGGCCATCAGGGTGTTGAAGAGGCTGTAGGAGCCGGCGCCGGAGTGGAAGACGTCGTCCGCGTAGGCCGACAGCCACACCGGGAAGTTGAAGCCGAAGGTGCCGATGAAGCCGACCAGGACGATCGGCCAGACCAGCTCCGGCCGCCTGGCCACGTA
The DNA here is from genome assembly GCF_055572255.1 of Streptomyces sp. NPDC030799. NCBI lineage: Bacteria > Bacillati > Actinomycetota > Actinomycetes > Kitasatosporales > Streptomycetaceae > Streptomyces > Streptomyces sp. NPDC030799. The sequence continues at coordinate 153,881 of NZ_JBVIDS010000012.1, forward strand.
GTGCAGGCCCTCGCGCAGCTGGCCCTTGCCCCGCGGCGCACGCTCGACCACGTGCAGTTCCCGGGCGCGCATCAGCAGCAGGCCGGTGAGGGGCGCGGCGAAGGACAGGCCGTTGGCGAGGAACGCCCAGCCGGTGCCCACCCCGGTGATCATGAGGCCGGCGACGGCGGGGCCGACCAGGCGGGCGGACTGGAAGTTCGCGGAGTTCAGGCTGACCGCGTTCTGCAGCTGCCCGGGGCCGACCATCTCGGCGACGAAGGACTGCCGGGCCGGGTTGTCGACGACCGTGGCGAGACCGACGGCGAAGGCGGCGACATAGACGTGCCAGACCTGGACGTGGCCGGAGAGGGTGAGGAAGGCGAGCGCGAGGCCGGTCACCGCCATCGACGACTGGGTGGCCAGCAGCGTGGGGCGCTTGGGCAGACGGTCCACCAGGACGCCGCCGTAGAGGCCGAAGAGCAGCATCGGCAGGAACTGCAGGGCCGTCGTGATGCCTACGGCCGCGGAGGAGCCGGTGAGGCTGAGGACGAGCCAGTCCTGAGCGATGCGCTGCATCCAGGTGCCGGTGTTGGAGACGACCTGGCCGATGAAGAAGAGGCGGTAGTTCCTGATCTTCAGCGAGCTGAACATCGAGGACTTGCGGGAGGTGGGGGTAGAAGTGGTTGGTGCGGGGGCGGAATCTTTTCCGGGTCCCGTACTCAAAAGGGTTCGCCTCCTTGCGATACGTCGTTACAGATGGGCGAGCTTCTCCAGCACGGGGGCGGCGGCGCGCAGGGCGGCCCACTCGTCCTCGTCGAGGCCCTCGACCAGGCCGGCCAGGAACGCGTTGCGCTTGCGGCGGCTCTCCTCGAGCATCGCCTCGGCCTGCTCGGTCTGGGTGACGACCTTCTGGCGCCGGTCCTCGGGGTGCGGCTCCAGCCGGACCAGCCCCTTGGCTTCGAGCAGCGCGACGATGCGGGTCATCGACGGCGGCTGGACGTGCTCCTTGCGGGCCAGCTCGCCCGGTGTGGCCGAGCCGCAGCGGGAGAGGGTGCCGAGCACCGACATCTCGGTGGGGCTCAGCGACTCGTCGACCCGCTGGTGCTTGAGCCGACGGGACAACCGCATCACGGCGGAGCGGAGGGAGTTCACGGCGGCTGCGTCGTCGCCATGGGAGAGGTCCGGCATGTTCCTTAGCGTAACTCATTACTCTCGCTAAAGACCACCGTGACGCGCGCGATACCGCGTGATACCCGCCACTGACTCCGACGATCACCCATATGAGTGAGTCGGTTCAGGAAAGTGACGCACCGGGTGGCCGGATATGGCGACCCTCGTACCCATGGGGACCAGTGTGCTCAGCCTGCGGATGGACCGGGAGCTGCTCGAAAGGCTCCGGCACCATGCGGCGAAAAGAGGAATGAGCGTGCAGGACTATGTGGTCCGCACGCTCATCCGGGACGACTTCGACGAGCGGTTCCAGGCCGCCGTCGAGGAGACCGAGAAGTTCTACGGGGTCACCTGACGCCGCAGAAGGCCATGGCTCAGGTCAGGCCCAGGGCCGGCATCAGGTAGTAGAAGGCGAACACCGCCGAGACCACGTACATCGCGACCGGGATGTCCCGGAACCGGCCGGCGGCCAGGCGCAGCACCGTGAAGGTGATGAAGCCCATGCCGATGCCGTTGGTGATCGAGTAGGTGAACGGCATCATCAGCATCGTCACGAACGCCGGGATCGCGATGGTGTAGTCGGCCCAGTCGATCTCCTTGATCGAGTTCGACAGGATCAGGAAGCCGACCGCGACCAGCGCCGGAGTGGCCGCCTGGGACGGGACCATCGTGGCGATCGGGGTGAGGAACAGCGCGACGGCGAAGAGGCCGCCGGTGACGACGTTCGCGAGGCCCGTACGGGCGCCCTCGCCGACCCCGGCCGTGGACTCCACGAACGCGGTGGTGGCCGAGGAGGAGCTGGCACCGCCCGCCGCGACCGCGAGGCCGTCGACGAAGAGCACCTTGTTGATGCCCGGCATGTAGCCCTCGGCGTCGGTCAGCTTGGCCTCGTCGCTGACGCCCATGATCGTGCCCATCGCGTCGAAGAAGCACGACAGCAGGACCGTGAAGACGAACAGGATGCCGGTCAGCACTCCGACCTTGGAGAACCCGCCGAACAGGCTCACCTGGCCGATCAGGCCGAAGTCGGGGGTGGAGACCGGGTTGCCCGGCCACTTCGGGACCGTCAGACCCCAGGTGGGGATCGTGGTGACCGCGTTGAGGATCACCGCCAGGACGGTCATGCCGACGATCGAGATCAGGATCGCGCCCGGCGTCCTGCGGACGATCAGCGCGAAGGTCAGCAGCGCGCCCAGGATGAAGACCAGCACCGGCCAGCCGTGCAGATGACCGCCCGTGCCGAGCTGCAGCGGGACGGTGGTCTGGGCGGCGTCCGGCATACGGGTGACGAAGCCGGAGTCGACCAGGCCGATCAGCATGATGAACAGGCCGATGCCGATCGAGATGGCCTTGCGCAGGCCGAACGGCACGGCGTTCATCACGCGCTCGCGCAGCCCCGTGGCGACCAGCAGCATGACCACGATGCCCGCGAGGACGACCATGCCCATGGCGTCCGGCCAGGACATCCGGGGCGCCAGCTGGAGGGCGACGACCGAGTTCACGCCGAGGCCGGCGGCGAGCGCGATCGGGACGTTGCCGATGACGCCCATCAGCAGGGTGGTGAACGCGGCCGTGAGCGCGGTCGCCGTCACCAGCTGACCGTTGTCCAGGTGGTGGCCGTACATGTCCTTCGCGCTGCCGAGGATGATCGGGTTCAGCACGATGATGTACGCCATTGCGAAGAAGGTGGCGAAACCGCCGCGGATCTCGCGGGCGACGGAGCTGCCGCGCTCGGAGATCCGGAAGTAGCGGTCGAGGGCGCCGAAGGCGGGCGCGCCGCCCGGCTTCTCGGGGGTGGGCGCCTTGGCAGGTGCCGAGGTGGACATGCGAGACCTCATCTCCGACGGGGTTCCCCCGAGCCCCGTTGGAGTTTCATACGAGCAGAAGTGGTCAAAGGCAAACGGTTTCAGTATGAACGTATGACTGCGTTATCGCTATCTCCGCGCGTAGACAAGCCGGGGACGAGCGGGGCGAGCGGGGACGAGGCAGCGAAGGGGCGCCGCTTAAGCTGTGCGCATGGCCAAGTGGACCCCCAAGCACGAGGCGCCGGAGCCCCTGGAGGGGCCCGTGGTCGCCACCATCACCGGCGGCACGATCGTGTGGTTCGTGCTCTTCCTGGTCCAGCTGCCGTTCTACGGCTGGTTCGAGGACCACGGGCATCTGTGGTGGCTGTGGACCTGCCTGGCCGGGGGCGGTCTGGGGCTGATCGGCATCTGGTACGTGCGCAGGCGGGACGCGGCGATCAAGAGGGCGGCCGGGCCGAAGGCGACGCCGGCCGAGTAACCCCCAAAGCGGGCAGGGCGGCACATCCGCACGTACCGTCGATGTCATGAGCCACATAGACGCGGGCGCCGAACTCGACCCTGTGCACCCCGTGGCCCTGCCGAAGAGACCCGCGGCCGGACTGACCGGTGCCGAGGTCGCGGACCGCGTCCACCGCGGCCTCGTCAACGACGTTCCGGTCCGCAGCAGCCGGTCGCTGGGCGAGATCGTCCGGGGCAACGTCTTCACCCGGTTCAACGCGATCATCGGCGTGCTCTGGCTGATCATGCTGTTCGTCGCGCCGATCCAGGACAGTCTGTTCGGCTTCGTGATCCTCGCCAACACCGGCATCGGCATCGTCCAGGAGTGGCGGGCCAAGCAGACGCTCGACTCGCTCGCGGTGATCGGGGAGGCCCGGCCCACCGTACGCCGGGACGGCACAGCCACCGAGGTCGCCACCCACCAGATCGTGCTGGACGATCTGATCGAGATCGGGCCCGGGGACAAGGTCGTGGTCGACGGCGTGTGCGCGGAGGCCGACGGGCTGGAGATCGACGAGTCGCTGCTCACCGGCGAGGCCGACCCCGTCGTCAAACACCCCGGCGACCCCGTCCTGTCCGGCAGCTTCGTGGTCGCGGGCGGCGGCGCCTTCCAGGCCACCAGGGTGGGCCGCGAGGCCTACGCCGCCCAGCTCGCCGAGGAGGCCTCCCGCTTCACCCTGGTCCACTCCGAGCTGCGCACCGGCATCTCCACGATCCTCAAGTACGTCACCTGGATGATGGTCCCGGCCGCCGTCGGACTCGTCATCACCCAGCTCGTCGTCAAGAGCAATGGACTCAAGGACGCGGTGGCGCGGACCGTCGGCGGCATCGTCCCGATGGTCCCCGAGGGGCTGGTGCTGCTCACCTCCGTCGCCTTCGCGATCGGCGTCATCCGGCTCGGGCGCAAGCAGTGCCTGGTGCAGGAGCTGCCGGCGATCGAGGGACTGGCCCGAGTCGACACCGTCTGCCTGGACAAGACCGGCACGCTCACCGAGGGCGGCATGGACGTCACCGAGCTACGGCCGCTGGACGGGGCCGACGAGGAGTACGTACGCAAGGTGCTCGGCGCGCTCGGCGAGTCCGATCCGCGTCCCAACGCCTCCCTCCAGGCGATCATCGACGCCTACCCGGACAGCGAGGACTGGCGGTGCGTGGAGTCACTGCCCTTCTCCTCGGCCCGCAAGTACAGCGGGGCCGCGTTCAGCGAGGCCGACGGCGACACCAGCACCTGGCTGCTCGGCGCACCGGACGTCCTGCTCGCCGACGGCGACCCCGCGCTGGCGGCCACCGCGCGCCTGAACGAGCAGGGGCTGCGGGTGCTGCTGCTGGCGCGCGCCGGCCGTGACCTGGACGATCCCGAGCCGGCCCGCGGCGCCCGCCCCACCGCCCTGGTCGTCCTGGAACAGCGGCTGCGGCCCGACGCGGCCGACACGCTGCGCTACTTCGCGGACCAGGACGTCCGCGCCAAGGTCATCTCCGGGGACAACGCGGTGTCGGTCGGCGCGGTCGCCGCCAAGCTGGGGCTGGCGGGTACGGCGGTGGACGCGCGGCACCTGCCCGCCGACCGGCCCGGCATGGCCGAGGCGCTGGACGAGGGGACCGTCTTCGGGCGGGTCACCCCGCAGCAGAAGCGGGACATGGTGGGAGCGCTCCAGTCGCACGGGCGCACCGTTGCGATGACCGGCGACGGCGTGAACGACGTGCTCGCGCTGAAGGACGCCGACATCGGGGTCGCCATGGGCTCCGGCTCGGAGGCGACGCGGGCGGTCGCGCAGATCGTGCTGCTCGACAACAGCTTCGCGAGCCTGCCGTCGGTGGTGGGCGAGGGCCGCCGGGTGATCGGCAACATCACGCGCGTGGCGACGCTGTTCCTGGTGAAGACCGTCTACTCGGTGCTGCTGGCGGTCCTGGTGGTGTGCTGGCAGGTGGAGTATCCGTTCCTGCCCCGGCATCTGACCCTGCTGTCCACCCTCACCATCGGCGTCCCGGCGTTCTTCCTGGCCCTGGCGCCCAACAAGGAGCGGGCGAAACCGCATTTCGTACGGCAGGTGATGCGGTACTCGGTCCCGGCCGGCGTGGTGGCCGGGGTGGCGACCTTCGGGATGTATCTGATCGCCCGCCACTCCTACACCGGGCCGGGCCGGCTGGACGCCGAGACGAGTGCGGCCACCCTGACGCTGTTCCTCGTCTCGATGTGGATCCTGGCGATCGTCGCCCGTCCCTACACCTGGTGGCGGGTGACCCTGGTGGCCGCTATGGGCGTGGCGTTCCTGCTGGTCCTGGCCGTCCCGGGGCTGCAGGCCTTCTTCGCGCTGAAGCTGGTCGGCCTGGAGATGCCGTGGACCGCCGTCGGCATCGCGGTGGTGGCGGCGGCCGCCCTGGAGTTCCTGTGGAAGTGGGTCGACCGCCGGTTCCCGGACTGAGGGTCACTTCACGCCGACGTACACACCAGTGGCGCTGACCGACGGGGTGGTGGTGGTACCGGCGAAGCTGTAACGCCAGTAGCCGCTGTAGTTCGCGGTCGCGCTGGTCTTCAGGTTGCCGTACGCGTCCGTGTACACCGTCTTGACCGTGGTGTACGTGCTCGTGCCCGACTTGCGGAACTGGAGCTTGACCGGCTGGTTGGCGTAGCCGTGGTACAGGTTGTCGTCCCAGTCGGCGCGGGAGAGCTTGCCGGACGCCGTGAAGGTCTTGCCCTTGTAGACGGACGTCGAGCTCACGGTGGTCGTCAGCTTCGAGTAGCGCTGCACCAGGGTCGTGCCCAGGCCGCTCTGGTCCTTGTAGCCGACCTTGCTCATGTCGGGGTTCTGCTGGTCCTGGCCGTTGAAGGCGACGGCCTCGGCGGCGACGTTCCAGGTGCCTGCGTCCGCGATCTTCGGGTCGGCGTCGGTCGGGTAGATGTCGACCGTGCCCGTGCAGGTGGCCGTGGTGGACGAGGTGGGGGTGCAGCTCGCCTCGTTGTCGCCGTACAGCTCGGGGGACGAGTCGCTGTAGGTGCCGTGGTAGAGGAAGGCGTCCGTGACGAAGTCGCTCGCGGTGATGTCCACGTCCGAGCCGTGGGTCAGCGTGTACGAGTACGTCGCACTGACCTTGTTGGTGCTGCCGACCTTGATCGCCTTGGCGATCGTGACGTTCGAGAAGCTGACGTTCAGGGTGTACGGCGTGCCCGAGTCGGTGACGGCCTGCGCGGCCGGGACTGCGAGGGCGGTGAGGGCCAGGGCGCCGGAGACGGCGGCCACGGTGGCACGTATGCGCATGTGCGTTCCCCTGGAGGGAGAAGTGATCGGGGAGTCGGTTGACTCACGCGATCAGATCCTTGCCCCCCGGTGCTGGTTGTACGGCAAGAGCGCAATCCGGCCAGATTTTATGGCCGGATTGCGCTTCCATGACGAGATGTTTACTACAGCGAATTCCCGTGGCCGTGAATGGCGGTGTCAGTCGAACCAGCGGTCCCTGGCCAGCTCCTCCGTCCGGGACGGGTCCTCCAGCAGGGCCGCCACCTCGAAGCGCCGCGGCCACTGCCCCGCCGCCCAGGCCAGGCCCGCCGCGACGCCCTCCAGCGTGGCCGCGTGCAGCACCCCGTCGCCGGTGAGCCGCCAGTCGATCTCCACGCCGTCCACGACCAGTTCCCCGTGCTCGACGTACGTCCGCGGCGTCCGCGCCCCGAGCAGTACCCGCACCGGCTCCGGCACCTCGTGCTCGGTGCCCTCGGAGTGCACCTCGCCGGTGACGGACTCGCTCAGCCGCCGCACCTGGAACAGCTCCGCCAGCTCCGCGGCCAGCGCCGGCCGGACGGGCAGCAGCGGCACCCCGGCGGTGAAAGGCAGCAGGTCCGGCGAGTCGACCACGACGGCCTCGGTGGCGTCCACGACCTCCACACGCCCGTCGGTCACCGCCCGCAGCTCGTCCGGCAGGGTCACCTGCTCCGGATCCAGCTCCGCCAACGCCCCGTACAGCCCGTGCAGTTGGGCCGGCGTGACCGGCCGCTGCGGGTCGGCCAGCCGGTCCAGCAGCTCGGCGGCGCCACCGGGCTCGTCCAGCAGGGCCGCCACGGACGTGCGCACGCCCAGCGCCCGCAGCACCTGCTCGTCCTCGAACCCGGTGGCGTCGGCCTCGTCGTACAGCCCGCGCAGCAGCGGATCCCCGCCGGCCGCGAGCAGACCGGCCGGGCGCCGGCCGTCCAGCACGGGGTGCCCGCGCAGCCACCACGCGGTGTACGGCCGTACGGTGTCGTGCGTGCCGTCGTGCAGCAGGATGCGGACCGGCTGGGTGAGGGCGTCCCGCAGCGGCGGCTGGGCGAGCAGCGCGAGGGCCTGAGGCCAGTGCGCGTCGTCCACCAGGTCCAGATCGCGCACGGCGACCAGCTCGGTGGCGACCGGGGGCACCGGGCTGTCCGGGAAACGGTCGAGGATGTCCTCGCACCACACGTCGACGGCGTCCAGCAGACCGGCGTCATCGGGCTCGGCGAAGTCGCTCTCCCGGGGCTCCAGCTCATCCGGGTCGAGGACGACGTCGGTGGCGCGGACCAGTGCGAAGTTCGCGAGCACCCCACAGGCGGCCAGCGGCTGCTCGCCCCACTTCTCCGCCAGGTCATGGTCCACGGCGGGCAGTTCGCCCTCGCGGATCACCCGGGCGAACGGGCTGCCGGGCAGGACGAGTTCACCGGCGGGGGCGAGCTCCCCGTCCTCGTCGGGCAGCGCCAGCGCGCCCAGCCAGGGCTCGTCCCCGGGCTCCAGGCCCGCGTCGCGCACCAGTCCGAGCACGGTGTCGGCCAGCTCCTCGGCATCCGGAGCGTCCTCTTCCCAGCCTCCGATCCCGCCCTCGTCGTCCAGCGAGGCGGCGACGGCGGCCCGCACCTGCGGGGTGGTGAGCACCGCGCGTGCCGTGGCGGGCAGCGCGCCCAGCTTCTCCAGCAGCGGGTGCACGGCGTCCTCGTGGGCGACCTTCAGCCCGAGCCGCCCGAGGACGTCCGCATCGATCCGGGCGCCGTCCGGGGTGGGCAGCAGCACCTGCCGGGGCCCGATCGTGGTCCTCCTGTCGGCAAGCGGCACAGGGAGCCCGGACAGCCGGTCGGGGTCGACCCCGGCGAGGCTGTCGTAGAGCCGCCACCACCAGTCGGGGTCCTTCTCCAGCCCGGCGAGCCGGTCGATGGCGTCGGCGAGCGGCAGCCGGGCGACGCCGAGGGTGCGCAGCTCCACCCGCCGCTCAAGACCGGCGGGCAGCAGCGTGGGCAGCACCTCGGCGAGCACCCGCACGGTGTCCGCCCCGCCGCCTTCCACGATCTCCGCGTCACGGGGCCGCAGCGCCTCCGGAAGCTCGTCGTCCTCCTCCTTCGCCCGAGCGGCGGGCGGCAGGAAGGCGGTCTGGGGCAGCCGCTCCAGGACGGCCTGCCGCAGCGCCCCGTCCAGCGCGCCCTTGCCGAGCGGCCCGGGCACGAGGTCGATGATCCCGTCCGTCACCGGGCGCCAGTCGGCGAGCAGTTCGGTGTAGACGTCGGCCGCGCGCTGCACCAGGAAGTCGGTGAGCGGGCCGGGCGCGGTGTGCCGGCGGGTGGTGTCGAGGGGGAAGGAGGCGATGAGCAGGCCGGGGACGCCGAGGGGTTCGTCGCTGGGGGTGGGCGCGTGCACGACGGCAGTCGTACGAGGACGCACCGGACGCCCGGCCGCGTCCTCGGGCACGGCCCAGGTCACCGACCAGTGGGGCCGCAGCCGCTCCTCCACGGGCCGGTCGGCGAGCAGGTCGGGGGTGAGCGGCCCATGGGCGGCAGCGGTACGCCACCGCGTGGCTCCCTCCCGCGAGTCCTCCACGACGGTGACGGCGCCCTCGGTACGACGCCTCAGCGTGCGCGGCTGATCGCCGTCGACCTCGATCACCACCTCCGCCAGCCCCGGCAGGGCGAGGAGCAGGGCATCGTCGACGGCGTTCAGCAGCCGCTCGGCGAGATCGAAGGCGGCCGCGTCCCGCAGCGGCAGGATCACGGCGGTGTCGTACGGCTCCGGAGCGGTGCCCTCGGCGGCGAAGGGCAGCCGGAGCAGCGGTACGTGGCCGTCACGGCGCCGGACTTCGTCGCCGAGCCCCGGACTGTGCCGGGCGATGTCACCGGCCAGCTCGCGCGCCTCGGCCAGGGACCAGCGGACCCCGCCGTGCCGTCCGACGATCGCGGGCTCGTCGGTCACCGACAGCACGGCCGCGAACCCGACCCCGAACCGGCCGACGGCACCGTGGGTGACCTCGGCGTCCCGCTTCGCCGAGGCGCGCAGCGTGGACAGCGACTCGACACCGGCCGCGTCCAGCGAGGCACCGGTGTTGGCGGCGACGAGGACCCCGTCCCGGAGCGTGAGCCGCAGCCGGCCGGGAGTGCGCGCCCGGGCGGCGGCGTCGGCGGCGTTCTGCGCCAGCTCGACCACGAGGCGGTCCCGGTAGCCGCCCAGCACCAGGTCCTCCTCGGCGTTGGCGTCCTCGCGGAAGCGGGCGGGGCTGGTCGCCCAGGCGTCGAGAACACCACGGCGCAGCCGGGCCGTCCCGAACGGGTCGGCCCCCTCGGCTGCCGGCCGCACGTACTTGCTGCTCACGTTCACCCTCTCCTCGTCGGCGTGAGCACGAAGGTACAGCGCGCGCGGGGCGGCCGGGGTCCGGGTGCGGTCAGCCGCCGAGTACGGGCAGGGCGAGGCCGCAGCCGACGGGCTGGGCGTGGGCGGGGTCGAGGGCGTTGCGGACGAGTTGCGCGGCGTTGGAGTCGTACACGATCGAGAGGTGCTCGGAGAGGTCCCGGGGGCAGATGTCCTGGATCGTGATGTTCTTGACGGTCGCGCCCGGTCCCGCGGTCAGGAACTGATGCGTGTAAGGGGTGACGACCTCGTCGAGCCTGGTGGCGATGACGGTGTAGTCGACCCCTGGCTGCGTGTCCCCGCCCCGGTCCAGCTCCGTGTTCACCTCGGAGCCGACCATCTGGTCCGAGTACGCCTGCCCGACGACGGCGGACACGGCCGGGTCGAGCCCCAGCCTGGTGGTCAGGGTGCCGAGGCCGGAGGCGGTCGTGCCGTGGTTGGACGGCGCCAGGCCGATGAGGCTGTGCACCTTGTTCCGTTCCGGGTGCGCGGAATCCGTGCCGCCGTCGAACCGCAGATACCAGCGGGGCGTCACACCGCCGCCCTGGGAATGCCCCACCAGGTCGACCTGGTGGGCGCCGGTGGCCCTCAGTACGCGGTCGACGTAGCCGGCGATCTCCCGGGCGGAGTCCGGAACGTGTGCGGTGGCCTTGAGCCGAGAACCGGGCGGCGCACCGTAGTTGGGCGCGAAGACGCAGTAACCCAGCTGCTTCAGGTACGGGGACAGCACTCCCCAGTCGTCATAGGCGTTCGCGAAGGTCCCGTGCAGCAGGACGACCGGACGCGGATGCTCGTGCGAGGGCCTGCAGTTCCAGTCGTCGGCACCGGCCGGTGGCGCGTCCGGGTGGACCGTGCCCCCGACCAACGCCACCGGGGCGGAGAGGATGTTGCCCCGCGGTACCGGAGGCACGGGGGCGCCCGCCGCAACTCCCGTCCCCTGCCCCACGCCCAGCGCGAGGGCGAACCCCGCGCAGACCGCGGCCCACCTGCCGCGCCGCCGGTTCGACCGCCCCCGGGACACACTCCGATCCGCCATCGGACCACTCCTCGCCTCGGTGCCGGCCGAGCGCCGACGCGGCGATGATCAAGGAGCGGTGTCCCTGCGGGGCTCAACGACTGCGCGGCCCACCCCCTATGGAGCAGCCCCTTTCACCCAGCCGGCCCGTCCTGGCGGGACGATCGGCGGATCCGCTGCGAACGCAGCCGGCCAGCGGGAACGGCGTGGCTGAGCACGTCCGGGCGGCGGGGAGACGGCACCTACGAGTGACCCAGTTCCGCCGTTTCCTCGTCGCCCGTCTCCGGGACCGAACCCGAGTCGCGGGCGGGGCGCAGGGGGAAGGGGTCGACCCGCGTCTCGTCGATGACCGGCGGAGCCGGCTGCGGGGGCTTCGGCATGACCGCGGCCTCCGAGTGGCCGCCGCAGCCGTAGGCGAGGGAGACCACGCGGCCGTCCGCCGGGGAGAACTCGTTGGCGCAGACGCCGAAGGCCTGGCCGAGGGAGCCGCCGATGGGGGTCAGGAAGCCGCAGCTCATACAGGTGGCCGGGGCCGCCTGGGCCATCGCGGTCTTCGGGCCGTACGACTCCTCCCAGCGGTCGGCGGCGACGTGCAGGCCGTAGCGCGAGAGGACTCGGGCGCGGCGCATGCCCAGTTCCTCGGCCACCGCGGCGATCGAGCCCCGGGAGGGCGTCGTCGGCTGGACGGCGGGGGCACCCGGCGCGACGTCGGCGTCCTCGGCCTCCGCCAGCTCCGCCATCTCCTCGGACACCGCGGCGCTCGGCAGCGGCTCGTCCTCGCCCGTGTAACCCGGCTCCAGGCGCAGGTCGTCCTGGTCGGTGGGGAGCAGGTCGCCGGGGCCGAGGTCGCCGGGGCGCAGGCGCTCGCTCCACGGGACCCACTCGGGGGCGAGCAGGGCGTCGGGGCCGGGGAGGAGGACCACCTCGTCGAGGGTGACGATCTTGGCGCGGGAGGCCCGGGCCACGGTCACGGCCCAGCGCCAGCCGCGGTACCCCAGCTCCTTGCACTCGAAGAAGTGCGTGACCACGCGGTCGCCCTCGGACACCAGTCCGGCGTGCTCGCCGACCACGCCGGGCGCGGCGGCCTCCTCGGCGGCGCCGCGGGCGAGGTCGACGGCCTCGGCGCACAAGCGGTCGGGGGTGCGGCTTCGCGTGGTCGCTGCGCTCACAGGTATCGCTTCTCTCCTACGCCGTCTCGTCGAGTGCGGCTGCCTCCGGCGGGCCTGCCGACGGAGCGGACCGGGGGACCGCATCGACGTCTGCATCCGCGCGCTCGGGCGCACCTCTGCCATCCATTCTGCGTTATGGCTGAGATACGCACGCTACACCGAACAGGATTGGTCGCCGCCACGCGGCAGGTTTTCCACCCGGCCACCCCGGCCGCCGCGGCCGCCGCGGCCGCTCGGCCCGTACCGTCGTGCCCGGAAGTCGCCGGATCAACGGCCGGGTTGGCCGCCGTGCGCGCCGTACCGCACTATCCGCCGCCTTCTCGGGGCACTATGAAGCACGTGGCGACCGCGGACAGGCGTGGTGTTCGGGGTGGCGGCGCGAGCCGGGTCGGTGGCGCCGTCCGCTCTGTCGGGCGTGCCCTGCACTTCCCGGTCACCGGTGCCGCGCGGGGCATCCGCAAGGCCACGCACGCGCACGGCGCGGGCGAGTCGGGGCTGGGCAAGCTGATCGAGCTGCACGCGGTGAACGGCGCCGGCGATGTCATGGTCACCGTGGCGCTCGCCTCCACCGTGTTCTTCTCCGTGCCGACCGACGAGGCGCGGGGGCGGGTCGCGCTGTACCTCGCCATCACGATGGCGCCCTTCACCGTCCTCGCCCCGGTCATCGGGCCCCTGCTCGACCGGCTGCCGCACGGGCGGCGCGCCGCGATGGCCGGGGCCATGCTGGCCCGTGCACTGCTCGCGCTGGTCATCTCGGGGGCGGTGGCCAGCGGCAGCCTGGAGCTGTATCCCGCGGCGCTGGGCGTGCTGGTCGCGTCGAAGGCGTACGGGGTGGTGCGCAGCGCGGTCGTACCGCGGCTGCTGCCGCCCCGGTTCTCGCTGGTGAAGGCCAATTCGCGGGTCACCCTCGCCGGGCTGCTGGCCACCGGTGTCGCCGCGCCGGTCGCAGCCGGGCTGCACAGGGCCGGGGACCCCTGGCCGCTCTACGGAGCCTTCGTGATCTTCGTCGGGGGAACGTTCCTGTCGTTCTCGCTGCCGCCCACGGTGGACTCGGCCAAGGGCGAGGACGTGGCCCTGCTCGCCGCCGACGAGCAGCATCTGCACGGGCCGCAGCGCAGGAAGGAGCAGGTGAAACGGCCGGGGCTGCGGACCGTGGGCCCGGCCGTCACGCACGCGCTCGGCGCCAACGCCGCCCTGCGCTGTCTGTCCGGCTTCCTGATCTTCTTCCTCGCCTTCCTGCTGCGCGAGCACCCGCTGACCGGCGAGAGCGCGGCGGTCTCGCTGGGGATAGTCGGGGTGGCCGCCGGTGCGGGCAACGCGCTGGGCACGGCCGTCGGGGCCTGGCTGCGCTCACGCGCCCCGGAGATCATCATCGTGACCGTCGTCGCGGTGGTGCTGGGCACGGCGATCGTCTCCGGCCTGTTCTTCGGGGCGTTCCTGGTGGCCTGCCTCGCCGCCGTCGCAGGGTTCGCCCAGGCGCTGGGCAAGCTGGCCCTGGACGCGCTGATCCAGCGGGATGTGCCGGAGCTGGTGCGCACCTCGGCGTTCGCCCGCTCGGAGACGCTGCTGCAGGTGGCGTGGGTGTTCGGCGGCGCCGTCGGTATCGTGCTGCCGCTCAACGGGACCGTCGGCCTGCTGATCGGCGCGGCGTTCGTCGCCGTCGGCTGGCTGACCACGCTGAAGGGGCTGCTCGCCTCGGCCCGGCACGGCGGCCGCTCCCGCCCCCGTGTGGTCTGACCTCCCCCGACGTCCGCGGTATAACGAACCGGACACGATCTGGGGCCCGCAGCACCGGCTGGCGTAACGAACCGGGCACGCCGCACCCCGCGTGGGCGGAGGGCTTGGGGCGCCCGATAGCCTTCGGACATGACCACGCTGCCCCGCGGCGAAGCCGCTGATGTTCAACGCGCTGTGCGACGCCGCCGCGCCGTCGCCGTTGCCGGCGCGGTATCCGCCGGACTGCTCGCCCTGTCGGCCTGCGACAAGCCGTCGCCCGTCTCGACGGTCACCGTCGGCAAGGACTCGGTCAACTCCGAGGCCACCTGCTACAACGACGGCAAGGCGCTGGACGCCAAGTCGCTGGCGCAGTGCGTCAAGAACGTCGAGAAGGCCGAGTCGATCAAGGTCGACCAGGACGAGACGGTCCGCTTCGGCGTCGACCCGAAGATCGCGGACGCAGGCTGGGTCATTCTGGTCAACGGCCAGCAGTTCACCGACGTCAGCAAGAAGACCTACCGCACCATCCCGGGCAGCGCGTTCTTCAACCAGCAGTACGGCACCCAGGGCGACACCAACACGGTCACGATCCGGATGGGCGAGAAGTCCAACGTGGGCATGTGGTCGTTCAAGCTGAAGAAGGCCTGATCACGGCTTCCGTACGGGTCCTCGTGGCCACCGCGGTCCCGGTCGAGCGGGACGCGGTGGCACAGGCGTTTCCCGGGGCCATGACCGAGGTACGGCTCCCCGGCGCGCTGCTGTGCCGTACCGCCGCCGGCTGGGACCTGCTCGCCGCCGGGGTCGGTCCGGCCCTCGCCGCCGCGTCCACCGCCGGCGCCCTGACCGCCGCCGCCCTCGCGGGCACCCCGTACGACCTGGTCGTCTCGGCCGGGATCGGCGGCGGCTTCCCGCCCGGGGCGCCCGTCGGGTCGCTCGTCGTCGCCGACGCGATCACCGCGGCCGACCTGGGTGCCGAGACCGCCGACGGCTTCCTTCCGGTCACCGAGCTGGGCTTCGGGACCGTCACCCACCGCCCGCCGCACTCCGCCGTACGTGCCGTGTCCGAGGCGACCGGCGCCCCGACCGGCACCATCCTCACCGTCTCCACCGTCTCCGGCACCGCCGCCCGCGCCGCCGCCCTGCGCGCCCGGCACCCCGGCGCGCTCGCCGAGGGCATGGAGGGGTTCGGGGTGGCGGAGGCGGCCGCCGCGCACGGGGTGCCGGTGCTGGAACTGCGCGCGGTCTCCAACCCGGTCGGCCCGCGCGACCGCGCCGCCTGGCGCATCGGCGACGCGCTCACCGCCCTCACCGAGGGTTTCGGGAAGTGCGCACCCGCATTGGAGAGTTGGAACCCACATGACGCACTCGACCGGTGAGCCGCTGCAGATCGCGTACTCGCCCTGCCCCAACGACACCTTCGTCTTCGACGCCCTCGCCCACGGCCGCGTCCCCGGCGCCCCCGCGCTGGACGTGACCTTCGCCGACATCGACCTCACCAACGGCATGGCCGAGCGCGGCGAGTTCGACGTACTCAAGGTGTCGTACGCCGTCCTGCCGTACGTCCTCGGCGCCTATGCGCTGCTGCCCTGCGGCGGTGCGCTGGGGCGGGGCTGCGGGCCGCTGGTGCTCACGCGGGAGCCGGACGTCGATCTGGCTGGCCGTACGATCGCGGTCCCGAGCGAGAAGTCGACCGCCTATCTCCTCTTCCGCCTGTGGGCGGCGGACACGCTGCCCGACGGCAGGGTCGGCGAGATCGTCGTCATGCCGTTCCACGAGATCATGCCGGCGGTGCGGGACGGCAAGGTGGACGCGGGACTGGTGATCCACGAAGCCCGTTTCACGTACCAGACCTACGGGCTGCACAAGCTCGCCGACATGGGCGAGCACTGGGAGCGGACCACCGGGCTGCCGATCCCGCTCGGTGCGATCATCGCCAGGCGCTCCCTGGGCGCCGGCACCCTCACGCGGCTCGCCGACTCCATCCGCGCCTCGGTCCGGGCCGCCTGGGACGACCCCGAGGCGTCCCGGCCGTACGTCATGGCCCACGCCCAGGAGATGGACCCGGCCGTGGCGGACCAGCACATCGGCCTGTACGTGAACGAGTTCACCGCCGACCTCGGCGAGGACGGCTACGCGGCGGTCCGCGGGCTGCTCACCCGCGCGGCGGCCGAGGGGCTGGTGCCCGCGCTCGGACCCCGGGCGCTGACCTTCCCCTGACCCAAGAGCGCCGCGGCGATGCGCGGCCTGCCCACACGCGCGGCGGCCGAGGGGCTGGTGCCGCCCCTCGGCCGCGATGCGGTTGCGTTCCCGTACGACGGGTTTTCCCCGGCGCCGGCTCAGACGTCCAGCTGGTCGGCGACCGCCCGCAGAAGGCCGGCGATCTTCTTGCCGGAGGCCTTGTCCGGATAGCGGCCCTTCTCCAGCATCGGCGTGATGTTTTCGAGGAGGGTCGTCAAATCCTGCACGATCGAGGCCAGCTCGTCCGGCTTCTTGCGCTGGGCGGCGGCGACCGACGGCGTCGGCTCCAGCACGGTCACCGACAGCGCCTGGTCACCGCGCTGACCGGCGACGACGCCGAACTCCACGCGCTGTCCCGGCTTGAGTGCATCGACTCCGGCGGGGAGAACCGAGGAATGGACGAAGACGTCACCGCCGTCGTCGCGGGAGAGAAAGCCGAAGCCCTTCTCGCTGTTGAACCATTTGACACGCCCGGTCGGCACCGTCTGTCCTCGTCCTCGTACTCGTTGGGAAAACTGCCACTGCTTCGAAAGTGCTCTTGATAGCAGTAGAGCGGGTCGACCATGACCCGCCGCTACCAAGGCTAATGGTCTCGGGGCGGGTGACAAGACGTCCCCCGGTTGTTCTCTCGCGCTGGGAACTACCCTGGTCCGGTGCGTGACAAAACCCAAACGAATTCCGCCGCGCCCGGTGACGGGCTGATCCGCGCCGGGGCGATCGTCTTCTTCATCGGCGCCGCGGCCACTCTGGTCACGGTGGCGCCGCTGTTCCTCGGCGCAAAGCCTTTCCCGACCTACATGTTCGGTCTGAGCATGCTCATGGCGGTCGGTTTCCTCGTCGCCGGCGCGGGCGTCCTGCGGTCGGTCGCCGCCGCCCGGCGTCAGGCGCGCGGCGCTTCTTCCTCCTCGACCGCGCTGCGGTAGCCGGTCAGCCACGGGGGGAAGACCGACAGGTCGTCGAGGACGACATCCGCCCCGGCGGCGAGCAACTCGTCGGCGGAGCAGGGCCCGGTCGCCACGCCGACCGCCACCGCTCCCGCCGTACGGGCCCCGCGCACGTCTCCGACATGGTCGCCGACGTACACGCCCGCGCCGTACGCGCGCAGCGCCTCCGCCTTCTGCTCCGCCCACAGGTCGCCCACGACCACGTCCGGCTCGATGCCGAGGTGGGACAGGTGCAGCTTGGCGTTGGGCTCGTACTTCGCCGTGACCACGAGCGTCCGGCCACCGGCCGCCCGGACCGCGGCCATCGCCTCCCGGGCACCGTCCAGGGCGGGTGTGGCGGCGATGGCGATCGACGGGTACATCTCCCGGTACAGGTCGGCCATGGCGCTGATCTGCTCCTCGGGGAACCAGTTGACCAGCTCCTCCACGAGCGGCGGGCCGAGCCGGGTCACCGCCAGATCGGCGTCGATGTACGTCCCGGTCCGCTCCGCCAGCGCCAGGTAGCACGCGCGGATGCCCGGCCGGGAGTCGATGAGGGTCATGTCGAGGTCGAAGCCGACGGTGAAAGTCATATGGGGCATTGTGTCAGCGGGCGCCTCCGGCATTTCGGCCGAGCGGGTCAGCGTCCCGAGGCCGGGTGATCTGCCGAGTGCAGATGCATCGTGGCTGCTCGCGGCCCCCGCGGCGGAGCCGCGTGTCGCACACGGCCCCGCGCCCCTTGCGGGCACGCAGGCCTCAGCGCCGGGTGCGTTGGGAGCGCCAGACCAGGTACAGCGCCGACGCCACCGCAGCACCTCGCACCACCCACGGCCACGTCCCGGCGATCGCCTCGTTCATGTGGCCCCGCGCGATCGGCTCGCCCCAGCGCCCGTTGTCCCTCCCCCACAGCCACACCAGCCCGGCCGCGACCGCCGCGCCCGGCAGCACCATCACGGCCCACTTGGTCTCCGCGGGGGTCAGCCGCCGGGAGCCGTAGGCGATCGCCCAGCCCAGGATCAGGGCGAACCAGTTCCCGAGCACCGCTCCGGCGGCCAGCGCGGCGGCGGCCAGCAGCAGGAGGGGGTTGGTCCAGCCGGCCGCAGGGCGCGGGAGCAGGCGGCGGCGCGGGCCGGGCTCGGCCTCCGTGGCCTCCGTGGCCTCCGGTGCCGGCGCCCCGGTGTCCGGGGCCGCCGATGCCGCCGTACCCTCCGTCGGTTTCGGTGGCCGTTCGAGCAGCTCCGGGATCTCCACGCCGCCGACGAACCCCGGCACCGGGTCGGTCTCGGCGGCCGGCCCGCCGACGCCGCCGGGGCCGCCGAAGGGAGTGCCGCCCACCCGCCACCAGTCGGGCCGTACGGCGCCGTCCCCCAGTTCGTGCGCGGGGGCGAGGTGCGGAGGTGACGGCGCGTCGCGCGGGGCGGAGGGCTCGGTTTCGGCCGGGCGCGGCCGGGGGACGACCCGGCGCAGGCCCCTGCGCCGTTCCCGGTCCGCCGGCTCCGGCTTCCGCGCGCCCGGCGCCGGCTGTACGGGCACGGCCGCGGGCGGCTGCGCGCCCCGCCCGGCACCGAATCCACCGGATGCGCTCGATCCACCGGATGCACCGGCCGTGCCGCCCACCGCCTCGACGACCTCGTCCGGGGTGCCCAGGCGGTCCAGGATGCGGCGCACCGCGGCGGGGCTGTCGACGGTCGCGCCGGCCCGGTGCCGGTCGATCTCGTTGCGCAGTTCCGACACGAGCCGCATCCGCGTGGACGACGGCAGCTGCCGCTGCTGAGCAATGTCTCCGACACGGCTCAGGTACTCGTAGACGACCTGGTCGCTCTCGATCCCCAACGGAACCCCTCCGGGGTGACGGCGATGAGACCCCGTGAGGACGGTAGCGCAGAGTCGCTGCGCGGAGCCCGCCCAACGGGGCCGGGGCGGCCCCCTCGACGACGGCAACCGCTACCGTGGGTCAGATGAGCCAAGCGGCCCACCCAGCCCCTCGGTCCCTCGCGGAGGCGCTCCGCGCGCGGGACGACGTGTCCCTGGCCGCGCTGCTGCGCAGCCGCCCCGACCTCATCACGCCCGTCCCGACGGACCTCACGCAGCTGGCCACCCGCGCCGGTACCCGCGCCTCGGTGCTGCGCGCGCTGGAGCGGCTGGACCGGTTCGCGCTGCAGACGGCGGAGGCGCTGGCCGTGGCCCCGGACCCGGCGTCGTACGACACGCTGCTGGGGCTGATGGCGGGGTACGGCGGGGACGACACGATCGCCGCCGCGCTGCCGCACGCCCTCGCCACCCTGCGCGAACAGGCGCTGGTGTGGGGCGACGACGAACGGCTGCGGCTGGTGCGGACCGCCCGCGAGCTGCTCGCGCCCTCCCCGCAGCACCCCTCCCCGACCGGGCTCGGGCCCACCGTGCAGGAGGCCGCCTCGGGCATGTCGCCGGGCCGGATCCAGGAGATCGTGACGGCGGCCGGGCTGCCCTCGACGCACGACTCGGTGTCCGCCGTGGCCGCGCTCACCGCGCTGTTCGCCGACCGGAAGAAGATGGCCGAGCTGCTCGCCGGCGCCCCGGAGGCGGCCCGCGAGGTGCTGTCACGACTGGTGTGGGGGCCGCCGTACGGTCAGGTCACCCCGGATCCGGCCGCGCATCTGCGCTGGCTGCTCGACCGCGGGCTGCTGCTGCCGTCCGTGCCCGGCACGGTCGTACTGCCCCGCGAGGTGGCCCTGCATCTGCGGGAGGGCCGCGCCCACCGTACGCCGGAGCCGCTGCCGCCCGCCGTGGAGCCGGCCGCGACCCACGGTCCGCAGGTGGTGGACGCGACGGCGGCCGGGCAGGCGTACACCGCTCTCGCCACCGTCGAGGAGCTGCTGAAGGACTGGGACGAGGGCGGCCCGGCCGTGCTGCGGGCCGGCGGGCTGAGCGTCCGTGACCTGAAGCGGACCGCCGTCGCCCTGGACGTGTCCGAGCCGGTCGCCGCGTTCTGGGTGGAGCTGGCGTACGCGGCGGGTCTGGTCGCCTCCGACGGCGAGGCCGACGAGCGGTACGCCGCCACGCCCGCCTACGACGAGTGGCTGGAGCGGCCCGCCGCCGAGCGCTGGGCCCGTCTCGCCGAGGTCTGGCTGGCGGCCACCAGGACGCCGGGGCTGGTCGGCGGCCGGGACGCGAAGGACCGCACGCTCGCCGCGCTCGGGCCGGGGCTGGACCGCTCGGCCGCGCCCGAGGTACGGCACCGGGTGCTGACACTGCTGGCCGGTCTGCCGACGGGCGCGGCCCCGGACCCCGAGTCGGTGCTGGCCCGGCTGCGCTGGGAACGGCCGCTGCGCGGTCCCCAGCGGCCGGACGGCGAGGAGGACCTGCGCTCCCGGCTGGCCCGCTGGACCCTGTCCGAGGCCGAACTGCTGGGCATCACCGGGCGGGGCGCCCTGTCGGCACACGGCCGTGCTCTGCTGGGCACCCCGGCGACGACAGGCCCGCGTGGGGCGTCGTCCGCCCCGGGCCGGGCCGGCGCTGCGAGCTCCCGTCCGACCTCCGGCGCGGGAGGCCCCGCGGCCTCCGGTCCGGCCTCCGGAGCCGCCGTATCGTCCGACGTCCCCGGCTCCACCACCGCCGAATCGTCCGACGTCCCCGGCTCCTCCGCCGCCACGGCCGCCCGCGCGTCCGCCGGTACCCGCACCTCCGCCCGCCCGGCCACGCCGACCGGGTCCACCGGACCCGGTGACAAGCTGCCCGTCCACCATCACCACCGGCCGACGGCAGCCCCCGCCCCGCTCTCCCCCGCCGAGCAGGCCGTGGCGACGGCCGCTGCGGCCCGCCTCCTGGCACCGCTCCTGCCCGAACCGCTGGACCACGTGCTGCTCCAGGCCGACCTGACGGCAGTGGCGCCCGGGCCGCTGCGGCGTCCGCTCGCCGACCTGCTGGGCGTGCTCGCGGACGTGGAGTCCAAGGGCGGGGCGACCGTGTACCGGTTCACGCCGGCCTCGGTACGGCGTGCCCTGGACGCCGGCCGTACCGCCGCCGATCTGCACGCCTTCCTCGCCGAGCACTCCCGCACCCCGGTCCCGCAGCCGCTCGCCTATCTGATCGACGACGTGGCCCGCAAACACGGCCACCTGCGGGTCGGCGCGGCCTCCGCGTACGTACGCTGCGACGACGACACCCTGCTGAACGAGATCCTGGCCGACCGGCGCGCCGCGGCCCTGCGGCTGCGCCGCCTCGCCCCGACCGTGCTGGCCGCCCAGTCCGATCCGGCGACGCTGCTGGAGGGCCTGCGCGCGATGGGCTACGCACCGGCCGCCGAGTCCGCCGAGGGTGACGTCCTGATCGCCCGTGCCCACGCCCACCGCACCCCGCCGCGCACCGCCCCCGAGCCGGTCCCGGACGGTCCGCCGGCGCCCGACACCACACTCCTCGCGGCGGCGATCCGCGCGATCCGGGCGGGCGACCTGGCTGCCACCACCCCACGCAAGCCCACCGGAGCGGCGACCCCCCTGGCGGGCGGTGAGCTGCCCCGTACGTCATCCGCCGAGACCCTCGCCACCATGCAGGCCGCCGTCCTGACGGGCGCCTCCCTGTGGATCGGCTACGTCAACGCCGAGGGCACCGCAAGCCAGCGCGTCATCGCCCCGGTCCGCGTCGAGGGCGGCTTCGTCACGGCGTACGACCACACGGCGGACGAGGTGCGCACCTATCCGCTGCACCGGATCACGGGGGTGGCGGAGCTGGCGGAGGACTGACCCTGATCATCGGCCCATAGGGCACACTGGACGTTTGGCCGTAGGGAAAGGGTGTACCGAGCGTGAATGGTCCACTGATCGTCCAGTCCGACAAGACCCTGCTCCTGGAAGTCGACCACGAGCGGGCCGACGACTGCCGTCGGGCCATCGCGCCGTTCGCCGAGCTGGAGCGGGCGCCCGAGCACATCCACACCTACCGGGTCACGCCGCTCGGGCTGTGGAACGCACGGGCCGCCGGGCATGACGCCGAGCAGGTCGTGGACGCGCTGGTGCAGTACAGCCGGTATCCGGTGCCGCACGCGCTGCTCGTGGACATCGCGGAGACGATGGACCGCTACGGGCGGCTCACGCTCAGCAAGCACCCCGCGCACGGGCTGGTGCTGACCACCACCGACCGGCCGGTGCTGGAGGAGGTGCTGAAGTCCAAGCGGATCACCCCGCTGGTCGGGGCGCGGATCGACCCGGACACGGTCGTGGTGCACCCCTCCGAGCGCGGGCAGATCAAGCAGATGCTGCTCAAGCTGGGCTGGCCGGCCGAGGACCTCGCCGGGTACGTCGACGGCGAGGCGCATCCGATCGAGCTGCTGGAGGACGGCTGGGCCCTGCGGCCGTACCAGCGGCAGGCCGTGGAGAACTTCTGGCACGGTGGCAGCGGGGTCGTGGTGCTGCCCTGCGGCGCCGGGAAGACACTGGTCGGGGCCGGGTCCATGGCGCAGGCCAAGTCGACCACGCTCATCCTCGTCACGAACACCGTCTCCGCCCGGCAGTGGAAGCACGAGCTGGTGAAGCGGACCTCGCTGACCGAGGACGAGATCGGTGAGTACAGCGGGACACGCAAGGAGATCCGGCCGGTCACCATCGCGACCTACCAGGTGCTGACGACCAAGCGGAAGGGTGTCTATCCGCACCTGGAGCTGTTCGACTCCCGGGACTGGGGGCTGATCGTCTACGACGAGGTGCATCTGCTGCCGGCTCCTGTCTTCAAGTTCACCGCCGATCTCCAGGCACGG
The DNA here is from genome assembly GCF_055572255.1 of Streptomyces sp. NPDC030799. NCBI lineage: Bacteria > Bacillati > Actinomycetota > Actinomycetes > Kitasatosporales > Streptomycetaceae > Streptomyces > Streptomyces sp. NPDC030799. The sequence continues at coordinate 176,733 of NZ_JBVIDS010000012.1, forward strand.
CGGCGGCTGGGTCTGACGGCCACCCTCGTGCGCGAGGACGGCCGCGAGTCGGACGTGTTCTCTCTCATCGGGCCGAAGCGGTTCGACGCCCCCTGGAAGGAGATCGAGGCGCAGGGGTACATCGCGCCGGCCGACTGCGTCGAGGTGCGGGTGAACCTGACGGACTCCGAGCGGCTGGCCTATGCGACCGCCGAGACGGAGGAGAAGTACCGCTTCTGTGCCACCACCGACACCAAGCGGAAGGTGACGGAGGCGATCGTCCGCCGGTTCGCCGGCCGGCAGATCCTCGTCATCGGCCAGTACATCGACCAGCTGGACGAACTGGGCGAGCACTTGAACGCGCCCGTCATCAAGGGCGAGACCTCCAACGCCCAGCGCGAGAAGCTCTTCGACGCCTTCCGCGAGGGCGAGATCAGCGTGCTGGTCGTGTCGAAGGTCGCCAACTTCTCCATCGACCTGCCCGAGGCCACCGTCGCCATCCAGGTGTCCGGCACCTTCGGCTCCCGCCAGGAGGAGGCCCAGCGGCTCGGCCGGGTCCTGCGCCCGAAGGCCGACGGCCACCAGGCGCACTTCTACTCGGTCGTCGCCCGGGACACCATCGACCAGGACTTCGCCGCCCACCGCCAGCGTTTCCTGGCCGAGCAGGGCTACGCCTACCGGATCGTGGACGCGGACGAGATCCTGTCCGAGGACAGCGCCGGCTGAGCCGCCCGCAGCGCCGCCGCCGCGATCAGCGCCAGCCCCAGCAGTGGGTACGGCGAGGCCAGTGGCTGCTGCCACCAGGGCAGGTGCAGGTCGCGGTCGCCCTCGTGGGGGACCAGCCAGAGGGTGCGGGCCGTGAAGACCGTGGCGGTGGCCGCCGCGAGCCGGATGCGGCCCTCGGCGAGCAGGACCGCGAGGAGCGGGACGCACCACACCCAGTGGTGGGACCAGCTGATCGGTGAGATCAGCAGGGCCGTGACCGCGGCGAGCAGGACGCCGTGCCGTTCCTCGCCGGCGCGTGCCGCCAGGCACAGGCCCGCCGCCCCCACCGCCACCGCGGGCAGCACCCAGGCCAGGCCCGGTGCCGCGGTGCCGAGCGCTCTCGCGATCAGGCCCTGCAGGGACTGGTTGTCCACGAGCCACGCCTTGCCGACCCGGTCCGTCTCGTACAGCCGCCGGGTCCAGAAGCCGGCGCTCGCCGCCGGGAGCAGTGCGGCGCCGCACAGGACCGTGCCGGTGCAGGACGCGACCGCCGTCCACGCCTCCTTTCGGTGGCCTCTCAGGAACAGGTACAGCACGAAGACGGCCGGCGTGAGCTTGATGCCGGTCGCGACGCCGACGGCCACGCCCTTGCCCCGGGCGCCCGCGGGCCGGGCGAGGTCCCACAGGACCAGGCCGGTGACGGTCAGGTTGATCTGCCCGAACAGGACCGTCTGGAAGACCGGTTCGAGCCACAGGGACAGGGCGGTGGCCGTGCAGAGCAGGGATGCGGAGACCTGTCGGCCGGCCAGCCGGGCCGAGAGGACCACCAGGGCCGCGAGCAGGAGCGCGTTGCCCGCGACGAAGGCCGCCTTCAGGGCCGGCACGGGAAGCCAGGTGGCCGGGACGAAGAGGAGTGCCGCGAAGGGCGGGTAGGTCGCGGGGAGCCGCCACCGGGTGGCGGTGAAGCCGTACAGATCGGTGCCGTGGACCACGGCCGCGCCCTCGGCCCGGTAGACGAGGAGGTCGGCCATGGGTGCGTGCTGCAGGACGCACAGGGCGACGAAGAGGGTCAGGGAGACGGACAGGAAGACGGCCGGCACAAGCGTCGGCATCCGTTTCCGCACCGTCCGTGGGAGCACGGACGCGACCCTATGCGGTTACTTGTGGCGTATGCCCGCTTCCTCGCCGTACTCGCCGAGGATGACCACGCCGAACGCGGCCTCGGCGAACACCTTGATGGCGCGCAGGGCGTTGCCGAGCAGGTGGTGATGCGGGCCGTCGACGGCTGTGGCGCCGGTCGGCGGGCGGACAGGGACTGGATGGATGGTTGCTGCGCTCATGCCCTCATGGTCGCTCTCGCACGGCGTGATCGGCATCGGTCCACAGAGCCAATCTGCCCGTTCTTCGCGTACGCCCCTGGATGGAGCGCTCCCCCTACGCCGGGCGGTTTCGCCCCCTAGGGGTCCGCATCCGGAATCACGGCCCGGACCGGAGTGCGCCCGCGCGCACACCTCGGGGACCCCTCCCGCACCCGTTCCGGTCCGGGCGTCTCCGCCACGCTCCGGTCCACCTGGAAACGTTCCTCCGGCACACGCCACCGGCACCTGCTCAAGCGCGGGCAGCCGCCGGACAGGTTTCCGTCCAGCGCTCGAACAAACCCTGAATGGACCGGAAATGCAGACAATCCGACTATTCCCTTTCATCTTGTCGGACCGTCCCGCTCCCCGGCTAGCTGATGGCAGGCCGCCCTCGGGGGGCGGAGGGACAACCCGTAAGGAGAAGCACGTCATGAAGAAGGCCTACGAAGCACCGACGCTCGTCCGGCTCGGTTCCTTCCGCAAGGAGACCGGACTCCTGCAGCGGCACGGCAACGACCGGCTCATCCTGAGCAAGAACTGAACAGGGCGACGAGCGAAGGTCTCTGACCTGACGTCATGACTGATCTGCACACAAGTGCGGGGACGGGCCACGGCGACGCGCACTTCGCGGTCTTCGCCGACCGCGCGGACGCGGCCGCCGTGGCCCGCTCCTTCGCCCGCCCCGGCACCCGCAGCCTCGATCACCCCTCGGGCCGGCCCTGGCTCCTGGGCCACTGGCACGACCAGGAGATCGTCAGCGCCCGTGTCGGCCCCGCCGCCCTCGCCCTCGTCGGCTGCGTCCCCGTCGACGGCACGGAACTGGAACGGGTCGCCCGCTCCCTGCGCGACCTCGCCGCCCTGGACGCCTGGGCCCGTTCGCTGCCCGGCAGCTGCCACCTCGTCGCCGCCCTCGACGGACGGATCCGGGTGCAGGGCACGGCCTCCGGTCTCCGGCTGGTCTTCCACGCCCCGGTGCACGGCACCCGGGTGGCCGCGACCCGGGCGGACGTCCTGGCCGCCGCACTGGGCGAAGAACCCGCGCCGGAACGCCTGGCCGTACGACTGCTCTGGCCCGTACCGCACCCCCTGCTCGACGAACCGCTGTGGCCCCGGATCACCGCCGTCGCCCCGCACGAGGCGCTGGTCCTCGCGCCGGACGGACACGGCGCACGCCACACCCGCTGGTGGACGCCCCCGGAACCGGTCGTCCCGCTGCGCACGGGCGCCCCCCTGGTCCGCGAGGCCCTCGCCGACGCCGTCCGCGCCCGCACCCGGCACGGCGGCACGGTCAGCTGCGACCTGTCCGGCGGCCTCGACTCCACCTCCCTCTGCTTCCTCGCCGACCGCTCACCGGCCCGTGTCGTCGCCTCCACCTGGCCCGGACGCGACCCTGCCGACACCGACCTGCACTGGGCGAAGCGGGCCGCCGCCGCCCTGCCGGACGTCGAGCACGTCATCTGGGACGCCGAGGCCTCCCCCCTCGTCTACGACGGGCTGCTCGCCATCGACGACGTCCTGGACGAGCCCACCATCGGCGTCATGGACCGTGCGCGGGTCCTGCACCACCTGCCCGCCATGGCCGAGCGGGGCAGCCGGGTGCATCTGACGGGCATCGGCGGCGACCACATCGCCTGGTGCTCCGAGGCGTACTACCACCGGCTGGCGCGGCGCCGACCGCTGTTCGCGCTGCGGCAGCTGCGCGGCTTCAAGGCGCTGTGGCAGTGGCCGCTGGGCCCCATGCTGGGCGCCCTGGCCGACTCCCGGCCGTACGGCAGGTGGCTCGCGGACTCCGCGCACCACCTGCGCGAACCGCTGTCCCCGACGGTCACCACCAGCCTCGGCTGGGGCATGAGCCCGCGCCTGTTCGAGTGGGTGACCCCCGAGGCGGAGCAGCTGGCCCGTACGGCGCTGTCCACGGCCGCCCGGCAGACCCGGCCGCTGCACCCCGACCGGGGACTCCACGCCGACCTGGAACAGATCCGCAACTGCACCCGCATCATCCGGCAGTGGGACCACATGGCGGCCCGCTGCGGACTGCCCATGGCCTCGCCGTTCCTCGACGACCGGGTCATCGAGGCCGCCCTCGCCGTCCGTCCCGACGAACGCGTCTCGCCCTGGCGGTACAAGCCGCTCCTGACCACGGCCATGCGCGGCATCGTGCCCGAGGAGTGCCTGCGCCGGAGCAACAAGGCCACCGCGGCCATGGATGCGGCCGACGGGCTGCGCGAGCACCGCGGTGACCTCAGGGCGCTGTGGGACGACTCCCGGCTGGAACGGCTGGGGCTGGTGGACGGCGCGATGCTGCGCCGCCTCGCCGAGCGCCCCGCCACCAAGCAGCTGCGGGAGGCCGTCCTGTACTCGACCATCTCGGTCGAGGTGTGGCTGCGGACGCTCGACCGGGCGCGGCACGACGTACCGAAGTGACCGACAGACGAAGGAGAGCCGTCATGGCATTGCGGTTCGGTGCCGACATCTGCACCGCGAAGACCGACTACGGCACCGTGCTCCTGGACCAGCGCTCGGGCGAGTACTGGGAGCTGAACCCCACCGCGACCCTGGTGGTCGACACGCTCATGGCGGGTGGTGACGAAGCGGCCGCGACGGCGGCGGTCATGGGGGCGTTCGACGTCGACCCCGACCGTGCACGGGCCGACGTCACCGCCCTGGTGGAGCAGCTGCGCGCCGACGGGCTGGCCGAATGACCACGCCCAGTGCCCTGGAGCGGCCGTACGGGGTACCCCTCGGCCGCCGGCTCGCCGCCCGCGCGGTCCTCGTACCCGCCGTCGTCCTCTCGCTGCTGCCACCACGCCGCATCCGCGCGGTCCTCGGCCTGCTGCGCCGCGGCGCGGCCCCCGCGACCGCGGCACAGGCCCTGCAGGCCCGCGACGCCGTGTGCGCGGTGAGCCTGCGCTGTGCCGGGCCCAAGGGCTGTCTGCCCCGCTCCCTCGGGGCCGCCCTGCTGTGCCGTCTCGGCGGCACCTGGCCGACCTGGTGCACGGGCGTCCGCGTCGTACCGCCGTTCACCGCGCACGCCTGGATCGAGGCCGACGGCCGGCCGGTGGGCGAGGACGCACCCGACGGGTACTTCGCCCGTCTGATGGCCGTCGGCCCGGTGCCCCGATGACGACGAGCGACACCGGCGCGGGGACCGGCGAGCGCACAGAGCACACCCAGCACACCGAGCACACCGACCGGTCCACGCGTGCCGCGATCCGCGCCGTCTACCGGCTCACCGCACGCCACCGCGGTGCGATCGCCCTGGCCACCGCACTGACCCTCGTCGCGTCCGCGCTGGGGCTCGCCCAGCCGCTGCTGGCCAAGCGGGTGGTGGACGCGAGCGGCGGGCAGCAGCCCCTGTGGCCGCCGCTGCTGCTGCTCACCGCCCTGTTCGCCGCCGAGGCCGCCACCGGCTCCGCCGGCCGGTTCCTGCTGGAACGGACGGGCGAAGGCGTCGTACGGAGGCTGCGCCACACCCTGGTGGGGCGGCTGCTGCGGCTGGAGATGCGGGAGTACGACGAACAGCGCCGCGGTGACCTGATCGCACGGGTGACCGCCGACTCCACCCTGCTGCGCGAGGTGGTCGCCCAGGCGCTGGTGGACCTGGTCACCGGGGCCGTGGTCGCCGTCGGCGCGCTGGCCCTGATGGCGTGGCTGGACCCGCTGCTGCTGGTGCTCGTCACGGCGACCGTGGCGACCGCGGCGGCCGTGGTCGCCCTGCTGCTCCGGGGCATCCGCACCGCTTCGGAGCACCTGCAGTCGTCCGTCGGCGCCCTGGCCGCCGACCTGGAACGCGCCCTGGGCGCGCTGTCGATGGTCCGGGTGTACCGCGCCGAGCAGCGGGAGGCGGCCCGCATCGGCGCCCGCGTCGACGAGGCCTGCGCCGCCGGGGTGCGTACCGCGAAGTACGCCGCGGTCATGAGCTCGGCCGTAGAACTCGCCGTCCAGGGCTCCTTCCTGCTGGTCCTCGTCGTCGGAGGCCTGCGCGCACACGGCCGCGGTCACTCCGTGGGCGACCTGGTCGCGTTCCTGCTGTATGCCTCCTACCTCGTCGTCCCCCTGTCCTCGGTGTTCCGCGCGGCCGGTCTGATCCAGCGCGGCATGGGCGCCCACCTGCGCATCGAACAGACCCTGCAGCTGCCCGTCGAGCCCGCCGGCCCGGCGGTCCTTCCCGTCCGGCGGGCACCCGCGCACGTACCGGCCCTCGAACTGGAGGACGTCCACTTCGCCTACCGCCCCGGGCGGCCCGTGCTGCGCGGGGTCTCCTTCACGGTGCCGCAGCGCCGGCAGGTCGCTCTGGTCGGACTCTCCGGGGCGGGCAAGAGCACCGTGTTCGCACTGATCGCCCGGTTCTACGAACCCGACGCGGGCCGGCTCCGCTTCCACGGGTGCCCCGCCGCGGACATCGGCCGTGACGCCAGCCGGGCCGGACTCGCGATCGTGGACCAGAGCAGCCATGTCGTGCGCGGCACGCTCCGCGACAACGTCGTCTACGGCCGCCCGGACGCCACGGAGGACGAGGTGCGCCGAGCGCTCAGGCTGGCCCGCCTTGAGCAGGTGGCCGAGCGGCTGCCCGGCGGACTGCACGGCGCCGTCGGGGAACACGGCACCACCCTGTCCGGCGGGGAGCGCCAGCGCGTCGCCCTGGCCCGCGCCCTGCTCACCCGCCCGACGCTGCTGCTCCTCGACGAACCCACCTCCCACCTCGACGCCCTCAACGAGGCCGCGCTCACCGCGGCCCTGAAGGACATCACCCGGGAGTGCGCGGTCCTCGTCATCGCGCACCGGCTCTCCACCGTTCAGCACGCGGACCGGATCGTCGTCCTGGACGGGGGCCGGGTCACCGCCTGCGGGCGTCATGAGGAACTGCTCACCGCCAGTCCGGTGTACCGGCGGCTGGCGGCGGCGCAGATGGTCCGGCCGGCGGGTGCGGCCGGAAACAATTCATTGGCCCGGCCCTGAGTGCCTCCCTTAGAATCTCCGCTCTTGCCCGCCTCCCTTCATGGAGTGCCGCCGCCCGGACGGAAACCGGGCGGCTCAGTCATGCCCCAGTCATGAACGAGCAGATCCGGAGGCACCCCCTTGTCCGCGTCCGCCCACGACCCGCTCGACGACCCCCTCGCCCGAGAGCGCTCGCACCTCGCCGCGTCCCGTTCCGCCCTGCGTGCCATGCGCGAGGACGTCGAGGCGCTGGACATCCGCGACGTCACCGCGAACTGGGTCAACGCCGAAGTGCTGTCCCGCCAGATCGACGAGCGGATCAAGGCGCTGGCCGACCTGAGCGACACCCCGCTGTTCTTCGGCCGGCTGAACTATCTGCACGCACCGGGCGCGGAGCAGGCCGAAGGCGCCGAGGGCGAGCAGTTCTACATCGGGCGGCGGCACGTCCACGACGCCGACGGCGACCCCATGGTCATCGACTGGCGTGCCCCGGTCTCGCAGCCGTTCTACCGGGCGTCCAGGAAGGACCCGATGGACGTCGGGCTGCGCCGCCGCTTCGGCTACACCGGCGGCGACCTGACCGCGTACGAGGACGAGCACCTCTCCGACCCGGCTGAGCCGTCGGGGGGCGCCACCACCAGCAAGCTGCTCCAGCAGGAGATCGAACGGCCGCGCGTCGGCCCCATGCGGGACATCGTCGCCACCATCCAGCCCGAGCAGGACGAGATCGTCCGCTCCGGTCTGTCCGGCACGGTCTGCGTCCAGGGCGGCCCCGGCACCGGGAAGACCGCCGTCGGCCTGCACCGGGTCGCCTATCTCCTCTACGCCCACCGGGAGCGCCTCGCCCGCACCGGCACCCTGGTCATCGGCCCGAACCGCTCCTTCCTGCACTACATCGAGCAGGTCCTCCCCGCCCTGGGCGAGCTGGAGGTGCAACAGGCCACCGTGGACGACCTGGTCGCGCATGTGGAGGTGCGCGGCACGGACGAGGCGGCCGCGGCCGTGGTCAAGGGCGACGCCCGGATGGCCGAGGTGCTGCGCCGGGCCCTGTACTCCCACGTGACCCTGCCCACAGAGCCTGTGGTCGTGGTGCGCGGCTCGCGGCGCTGGCGGGTGCCGGCGTACGAACTGGAGGACATCGTCCGGGAGTTGCTGCAGCGGGACATCCGGTACGGCGCCGCGCGCGAGGCGTTGCCGCAGCGGATCGCGCATGCGGTGCTGGTGCAGATGGAGCGGTCCGGGGAGGCGCCGGACGACCGGGTGCAGGACGCCGTCGCCCGCAACAGCGCGGTGAAGGCGGCCGTGAAGGAGATCTGGCCGGCCGTGGACCCGGCGAAACTGGTCCTGCGGCTGCTGACCGACGCGGAGTTCCTCGCCGAGCACGCCGCCGGGGTGCTGGACGAGGACGAGCAGAAGACGATCCTGTGGGCCAGGCCGGTGCGCAGTGCGAAGTCGGCCAAGTGGTCGTCGGCGGACGCGGTGCTGATCGACGAGGCGGCGGACCTGATCCAGCGCACGCACTCGCTCGGCCACGTGGTCCTCGACGAGGCGCAGGACCTCTCCCCCATGCAGTACCGGGCCGTCGGCCGCCGCTGCACCACGGGCAGCGCCACGGTGCTGGGCGACCTGGCGCAGGGTACGACCCCCTGGGCGACCCGCAGCTGGGACGAAGCCCTCGCCCACCTCGGCAAGAAGGAGGGCGTCATCGAAGAGCTGACGGCGGGCTTCCGCGTTCCCACGGACGTCATCGCCTACGCCTCCCGCCTCCTCCCGCACATCTCACCGGGCCTCACCCCGGTCGCGTCGGTCCGCGAGAACCCGGGCTTCTTCGAGGTCCGCACCACCACGGAGACATCCGAAGTGGTCGCCGCCTGCGAGGAGTTGCTGAGCAACGAGGGCTCGACGGGCCTGATCGCCGCCGACGCCCGGATCCCGGTGCTGGCCGAGGCGCTGACGGCGGCGGGGATCCCGTACCTCGCGCCCGGCGAGGAGACCACCCGCGACACCCGCCTCACCCTGGTCCCGGCATCCCTCGCCAAGGGCCTGGAGTACGACTACGTGGTCCTCGACGAGCCCCAGGCGGTGGTGGACGGCGAGCCGGACGAACGCACCGGCCTGCGACGCCTGTACGTGGCGCTGACGCGTGCGGTGTCAGGTCTGATCGTGACGCACTCGGCCCCGGTACCGCCTCAGTTGGCCTGACGGCCTAAGGTGCTCTGCGGCTCCGTCACGTCCCCACGGAAAGGCCCCCGTTGAGCACTCCACCGCCTCCGCAGCCCGCGTACCAGCAGAACCCGTACCAGCAAGCCCCGCACCAGCAAGCCCCGCACCAGCAAAGCCCGTACCAGCAGAACCCGTACGAGCAGAGCCCCTACCAGCAGAACCCGTACCAGCAGCACCCCGCTGCCTACCAGCAAGCCCCCGGCGCGTACCCGCCCGCTCCGGGTATCGGGTGCGAGGTGTGCGGCGCGTCGCCCGCGGCGCCGGTGACGGTCCGCGGCCACCAGGGCATGCTGGTGGTCATGCGGCAGCTGCGGCGGCAGGGCACCTTCTGCCACACCTGCGCGCTCGCCGTCTTCCGGAAGATGCAGTCGGACACGCTGGCGCAGGGGTGGTGGGGTCCGATGTCGTTGTTCATCACGCCCATCACGCTGCTGATCAACCTCTTCGCCCTGGCCAAGATCCGGAAGCTCCCCGCACCGGTCGCCCCCCAGGGCCCCGGACTGGACCCGGGCCGCCCGGTGTTCGGACGCCCGATGGGAATGGTGGGTCTCGTCCCGCTCATCGGCTTCGCATCGCTGGTGCTGCTCGTACTCATCGGGATGGCGGCCGGCTGACGCCGGCGCCGGTCAGGCGGCGTCGGCCGCGTCCAGCACCCGCCGCCACTCGGCCACGGCCTTTGGCGAAACCGGCCCCTCCCACCCGGAGGGCCGCGCCGCCCCACCGATGTGGAAGGCGTGGACACCGGCACCCCGCAGCCGCGGCACGTGCTCCAGGCGCAGGCCGCCGCCCACCAGGAGCTGCTGCTCGTACCCCGGCTCGCCCCGCCGCTCCGCCTCGGCGAGCAGCGTCGGCAGGCCCTCGTCCACGCCGTCGGCGGCGCCCGCGGTGAGGTAGGTGTCGAGGCCGGGCAGGTCGGCGAGCTGCTTGCGCAGGGCGTCGCGGTCGGCGGCCCGGTCGATCGCCCGGTGGAAGGTCCACGCGCAGCCGTCCAGCGCGCGGACCACCCGCTCGACGGCCGCCAGGTCGACCGCGCCGTCCGCGTCGAGGAAACCGAGGACGAACTGGTCGGCGCCGGCCTCGCGCAGCTCGCCGGCCACCCGGACCAGGCGGTCCACGTCACCGGCCGCGAACCCGTCCGCGAGGCGGAGCATGACGCGCAGGTCGATGTCGACGGCGGCCCGGAGCCGGGCGACGGTGGCGGGCGCGGGGCTGAGCCCGTCGGCCGCCATGTCGGTGACCAGCTCCAGGCGGTCCGCGCCTCCGGCCTGGGCGGCGACCGCGTCCTCGACGTCGAGCGCGATCACCTCCAGGACTGCACGCTTGCTCATGGCACCCCATTCATCGGCGGCTACAGGTCTAGTCCAATTCAAGACTACGCCGGTTCCGTACCCGCCCGGGCCACCGCTCACCCGAAGATGTTCAGCTCCCCCTCCGCCGCGCCCACCAGCTCGTACGCCGCCCCGTTCACCGGCCGCCCCGCGTACAGCCGTACGAGTGTGGCCGCGTCGCCGATGTACCGCGCGGGCGGCCCCGCCGCCACCGCCGCCCCGAGCCGCAGCGGTTCGTCCACGTCGTCGAGGTCGGCGTGCAGCGGCAGGTGCTCCTTCTCCCGGGTGATCCGGGCCAGCAGGATCAGCGCGTCCGGCAGTCCGGCCCCCGCGTACGCCCCCGGCTCACCGAAGACGTCCCGGACGTCACCGGCGTGCACCCACTCCCCCAGCGCGATCCTGTCCAGCACCCCGCCCGCCTTGGCGATCACCGGTCCGGCCTCGGTCATCCCGCGCTCCAGCTCGTCCACCACCTGCGCGTTGGTCCACTCCGCGCGCTCGGCGATGTCCCGGTCGTTGGACTCGGGCGAGAACACGCCCTTCTCGAACCGGCCCTCCACCACCCGCATCAGCGCCGCCGAACAGTGCGCCAGCACATCGCGCACCGACCACCCCGGACACGCGGCGGTCGGCAGCGCGAAGTCCGCGTCCGGCCGCGAACGCAGCAGCGGTATCAGGGCGTCCCGCTCGGCAACGAGCAGCCGGCCGGGGAGTTCGGGGTCCCGTACTTCCTGTAGATCAGTCATGGGGCCACGCTAGGTGCACCGGACCACGCGGCGGGAGAATGTCGGCATGGCCGATCTCGACGATCTGCGTTCCCGCTGGCTGCACGCCCTGCTCGCGGTACGGGACGACGACTCCTGCGCACCGGACCCGTACCGGTACGCCGATGCCCTGCTGCGCCGCTGGCAGGAGCCCCAGCGCCGGTACCACACCGTCGAGCATCTGGCATCGGTGCTCGACCGCATCGACGTGCTCGAAAAATACGCGGACGACCCGAACGTCGTACGCCTGGCCGCCTGGTTCCACGACGCCGTCTATCTGCCCGAGCGGTCGACGAACGAGGAACGCTCCGCCCGCCTCGCCGAACGCGCCCTGCCCGAGGCCGGCGTCCCGCAGCACAGGGCCGCGGAGGTGGCGCGGCTGGTCCGGCTCACCGTCACGCACGACCCGGCCGACGACGACCGCGACGGCCAGGTGCTCTGTGACGCCGACCTCGCGATCCTGGCCGCGCCTCCGTCGGCGTACGCCGCCTACACCGCCGAGATTCGCGAGGAGTACCACTTCGTGCCGAACGACGCCTTCCGGCAGGGACGTACGGCGGTTCTCCGCCAACTCCTCGATCTGCCGACGCTGTTCCGCACCCCGTACGGCCGCGAGCACTGGGAGGCCACCGCCCGCTACAACCTCTCCGGCGAGCTGGAAATGCTGTCGACCTGAGGCAAGGCGCCCCCTAGGGTTCGCCCCATGCGACCGATAAACGGGGATGATGTGATCGAGGCCGTGGCGGGCTGCACGGCGGCTCTGCGCCAGGCGGTCGACCGGGACTGGGGTGCCGTACGGGCCGGGCGGCTGGAGTGGGACTGCCATGCCACCGCGGTCCATGTCGCCGACGATCTGATCGCCTACGCCGCCAACCTGGCCGGACGCGCGCAGGACGACTACGTCCCCTTCGAGTTGACCCTGGACGAGGGCACGGACAACGCGGGTCTGCTGCACGTGATCGAGACGACCGGCGCGCTGCTCGCCGCCGCCGTCCGCACCGCCCCGCCCGGTGTCCGCGCCTTCCACCCCTACCCCTTCCGCAGCGCCGACGCGCAGGGCTTCGCCGCGATGGGCATCGCCGAGGCGCTGCTGCACACGCACGACATGGCCGAGGGGCTGGGGATCGGCTACGAGCCGCCGGCCGACCTCGTCGCATCCCTCCTGGCCTGCCTCTTCCCGCACGTCCAGCCCGGCCCCGCGCCCTGGCCGACCCTGCTGTGGGCCACCGGTCGCGGTGAGCTGCCCGGCCGCGCCCCGGTCACCGAGTGGCGCTGGAACAACAACCTCGTCATCCCGGCCGAGCGCGTCACCCTGGTCGGCGTCCGCCCGGCCGCCGCCGATGATCTGCGGCTCGGCGGCGACGGTGGCTTCACCTGGCTCGACGGCGGGCCGTACGAGGGCACCCGGGAGGCCGCCTCCTTCCTGCTGAAGGCGTACGAAGCCGGCGTCCACCGCCCGGAGTTCGGGGTCTTCGCACTGGTCCGGCACGAGGACGGCCGCGCGGTCGGCGGCATCGGCTTCCACGGCATCCCGGACGAGGACGGCCGGGTGGAGATCGGCTACGACCTCGTCGAGGGCGCCCGCGGCCAGGGATACGCGACGGAGGCGCTGCGCACCCTGGCCGACTGGGCGCTGGCCCGTGCGGACGTCGGCTCTCTCTTCGCGACCGTCGAGCGGGGCAACACCGCCTCGCAGGCCGTGGTCGGCCGGGCCGGGTTCGTCCGGGTGAGCGAGGAGGGCGACACGGGCGAGGAGCTGGCCTACGAACTGCGCCGCTGAACGAGCCCCTTCGACCGTCTACGGACTGCGCCGCTGAACGAGCCCCTTGCGCCGGCGCAGGCCCGAGTCCGTCAGCAGCCGCACCACCTCGCGGCTGCTGACCTCCACCGCTCCGGCGGCCACCGCGTCCGCGTACCGGTGCGACGGAAGGTCGTAGTGATCGCGCTCGAAGGCCCGCCGGGGAACGCCCAACCGCTCGGCGAACAGATGCAGTTCGTCGTACGACACATCGCTGACCAGGTGCGACCACATGCGGCCGTGTCCGGGCCAGGCGGGCGGGTCGATGTACAGCGTCACGACGAGGTCATTCCGCCCGTCGCCGTACCCAGCGAGCCCACGGCCGCGACCTTCACGCCCGCCTTGGTGCACACCCAGTGCGGGTCGGGGCCCAGCTCGGGCTCCACGTCCAGCGCGTGCGGGTCGCCGGAACCGCACACCGGGCACAGCGGCCAGCGGCCGTACCGCTCCAGCAGCGCGTCCTGGACGTCCTGCGCGACCAGCCCGGCGACATAGGCGGCGCCGTCCGGCCACTGCTCGACCCACCAGCGCCGCTCCGCGACGGAGTCCTCGACCAGCGACACCACGTCCGCCTCCGCCACCTGGCCCGCGACGAGGTCGGCGAGCACCAGGGCGCGCGCGGCATGCAGGGCCTGCTCAAGAGGACTGGGTTCCATACAACTCATTGTGCGCACTCTTGACCAAGACGCCGAACCGAAAATATCTTTCATTCGTGACCCAGGACGTGAAGGAAATTTTCGGCAGTCCGGGCGGTTCCCTCGCCGCCAAGGTGCGCACCCTCGCCCCTTCCATGACCCGGTCCATGCAGCGCGTGGCGGAGGCCGTCGCGAGCGACCCGGCCGGCTGCGCCGCCCTCACGGTCACCGGCCTCGCGGAACTCACCGGAACCAGCGAGGCCACCGTCGTACGCACCGCCCGCCTGCTCGGCTACCCCGGCTACCGGGATCTGCGCCTCGCCCTCGCCGGGCTCGCCGCACAGCAGCAGTCCGGGCGCGCGCCCGCGATCACGACCGACATCGCGGTGGACGACCCCATCGCCGACGTCGTCGCCAAGCTCGCCTACGAGGAGCAGCAGACCCTCGCCGACACGGCCGCCGGCCTCGACACCGCCCAGCTGGACGCCGCCGTCGGCGCGCTGGCCGGCGCCCGGCGTACCGATGTGTACGGCATAGGGGCGTCCGGGCTCGTCGCCCAGGACCTCACCCAGAAGCTGCTCCGCATAGGCCTCATAGCCCACGCCCACAGCGATCCGCACCTCGCGGTGACCAACGCGGTGCAGCTCCGCTCGGGCGACGTGGCGATCGCCATCACCCACTCCGGCTCGACGGGGGACGTCATCGAGCCGCTGCGGGTCGCGTTCGAGCACGGGGCCACGACCGTGGCCATCACCGGCCGGCCCGACTCGCCGGTCACCCAGTACGCCGACCACGTACTGACCACGTCCACCTCACGGGAGAGCGAGCTGCGACCGGCCGCGATGTCCTCGCGGACGAGTCAACTGCTCGTGGTGGACTGCTTGTTCGTGGGAGTGGCCCAGCGGACCTACGAGACGGCGGCACCCGCTCTGGCCGCGTCGTACGAGGCGCTGGCTCATCGGCATCGCACCAGCCCCAGGTGAATCACCTCGGCATCGCCTCGGGGTGAGCAACAGCACGCACAACGGCACCCAGACCTGAGAGAGCCACCCCCCATGACCTCCTCTGACCTGCGTCGTCACTTGGCCTCCCTGACCACCGAAGCCTTCCGGCCGGAGCTGGCCGACATCGATCGTCTGCCCACCCTCGACATCGCCCGCCTGATGAACGGTGAGGACGCGGGCGTACCCGCTGCCGTCGCCGCCCAGCTGCCCCGCATCGCCGCCGCCATCGACGCCCTCGCGGAACGGATGGCGCGCGGCGGGCGGCTGGTCTACGCCGGCGCGGGCACCGCCGGCCGGCTCGGTGTACTGGACGCCTCCGAGTGCCCGCCCACCTTCAACACCGATCCCGCCCAGGTCGTCGGCCTGATCGCGGGCGGCCCGGAGGCGATGGTCACCTCCGTCGAGGGCGCGGAGGACTCGCCCGAGCTGGCCCGCCAGGACCTGGACGCACTGAAGCTCACCCCTGACGACACGGTCGTCGGTATCTCCGCCTCCGGCCGCACCCCCTATGCGATCGGTGCCGTCGAGCACGCCCGCGCCCTGGGCGCGCTGACCATCGGCCTGGCCTGCAACGAGCACAGCGCGCTCGCGGCGGCGGCCGAGCACGGCATCGAGGTCGTGGTCGGCCCCGAACTGGTCACCGGCTCGACCCGGCTGAAGGCCGGCACGGCGCAGAAGCTCGTCCTCAACATGCTGTCCACGATCACGATGATCCGGCTCGGCAAGACCTACGGGAACCTGATGGTCGACGTCCGCGCATCGAACGACAAACTCCGGGCCCGCTCCCGCCGGATCGTCTCCCTGGCCACGGGCGCGCCGGACGACGAGATCGAGCGGGCCCTCACCGAGTCCGGCGGCGAGGTGAAAAACGCGATCCTGGCGCTGCTCGCCGGCGTCGACGGCCCCACGGCCGCCCGCCTTCTGGAGGAGTCCGGCGGCCATCTGCGTGCCGCGCTGGCGCACACGGCCCGCTGACCCGCACGCTCGGGGCGTGCGCAACGACCCCGTCTCCACCGCGACCGCCATCCTGACCCGGGTCGGCGGCCCGGCCAACGTCACCTCCGTGGCCCACTGCATGACCCGCCTACGGCTGACCCTCGCCGACCCGGCGGCGGCGGACGAGGCGGAGCTGCGCGCCCTGCCCGGTGTCCTCGGGGTGGTGTCCGACGGCCCCACCTGCCAGATCGTGCTCGGCCCCGGACTGGTCGACGAGGTCACCGCTGAGGTGGAGGCACGGATCACCGCCGCACGGCCGGGGGACGGCCGGGCACGGTTGCCGGAGAAGGAGAAAGAGGAGGCCAAGGAGGGGGAGAAGGAGGGAGAGAAGGAAGGGGCGGCGGCGGACCGCGGGGCTCGGTTGAAGGAGGAGCTGCGGCGGCGGAACGCCACCCCGTTCAAGACCGCCCTGCGCCGCGTCGCGAACGTCTTCGTGCCGCTGATCCCCGCCCTGATCGGCTGCGGCGTCCTCGCCGGGCTGGACGGTCTGCTGGTGAATGCCGGCTGGCTGCCCGGCCTGACCCCCGCACTGTCCGCCATCGCCTCCGCCTTCCTGGCGCTGATCGCCGTGTTCGTCGGCCATCACACGGCCAGGGAGTTCGGCGGCACCCCGGTGCTCGGCGCCGCGGTCGCCGCCGTCGTCGTGTATCCGGGCGTGGCGAAGGTGACGGCGTTCGGGACACATCTGGCGCCCGGACAGGGCGGGGTGCTCGGCGCGCTCGCGGCGGCGCTGCTGGCGACGCGGGTGGAGAAGTGGTGCCGGGGCAGGGTCCCCGGAGCCCTGGACGTACTGCTCACCCCCACGGTCACCGTGCTCGTCCCCGGGCTGGTGACGCTGTACGGCCTGATGTACGCGGCCGGCGCGGTGGCGACGGCGATCGGCACGGCGGCGAACTGGCTCCTCGCGACCGCCGGAGCCGCGGCCGGACTCGTCCTGGGCGGCCTCTTCCTCCCGCTGGTGATGCTGGGCCTGCACCAGGCCCTCATCCCCATCCACACCACCCTCATCGAACAGCGGGGCTACACCGTCCTGCTCCCCCTGCTGGCCATGGCGGGCGCGGGCCAGGTGGGCGCGGCGCTCGCGGTGTACGTCCGTCTGCGCCACGACGTCGCCCTGCGCACGACGATCCGCTCCGCGCTCCCGGCCGGGCTGCTGGGCGTCGGCGAGCCCCTGATCTACGGCGTCTCGCTCCCCCTCGGCCGGCCGTTCCTGACGGCCTGCGCGGGCGGCGCGGCGGGCGGGGCGTTCGTCGGCTTCTTCGCGATGCTCGGCACCCAGGTGGGAGCGACGGCGATCGGACCGTCGGGCTGGGCCCTGTTCCCGCTGTTGACGGGGAGCCGGGGCCCGGCGGTCGCGGCGGCGATCTACGCGGGCGGACTTCTGACCGGATACGCGGTCGGCTTCACGGCGACGTACCTCTTCGGCTTCCCGCGCCGGCGCAGGTCTGCCCATGGGGCGGTCCCCTTCTCGGCCGTGGGGCGCTACCGTCGAGCTGCCGGCACCGGTCGGCGTCACACTGGACACGGGAATCCGAAGGACTGCGCGGACCGACCATGAACCACGCCCAGCTCGCCGCTCTCGGACGGGCCCTCCGGTTGCTCGGGGAGCACGGGGAGACGGTGACCGCCGACACTCCGGATGCCCGGTTGCACGAGATCAAGGCCGATCTGCGCAGGGCGCTCGATCTGCTGGACGAGAGTGTCGCCTCCAGCGCGCCGAGCACCCGGTGCGCCGAGCATCCGCAAGGACCCGTCGACGAGAGCGCGCCCGATCTGTGTCTGCTCTGCGAGACCCGGCGGCGCGCCGCTCGGCGGTCGGAGTTCCAGGGCCGGCCGGGGCCGGCGCAGCCGGTGCCCACCGCGCCGTCCCGGTACGGCGTGCGCGCCGACCGGCCCCAGCCGCAGCAGCGCTGGCTGCCGGAGGCGTGGAACGGGCAGGAGTGGCAGCTGTGCGGGACACCGCGCAGGGACCGGCGCGACGCCGAGGCGTACCTCGCCGCGCAGCGGCGCGGATCGCGGCCCGCGATGGCCTACCGGCTCGTGCACGAGTTCACCGACTATGAGGTGCTGCGGGTGTGGGGCACCCCCGTGCATGTCGACATCGAGCCCATGGGCAACCTGTAGACGTCAGGCCGGCAAGGGCAACGGCGGGAAGTCATACCCCTCCCACAGGGCCCTGCTGCGCTCCTCCGGGTACGGCGCCACCATCGGCTCCGCGTCCAGGATCTGCACCAGGCGGGACCGGGGGTCGTACTCCGGCCAGCCGGGGTCGCCGGTCCGGGCGAACGACGTCCAGGCACCTCTCATGAACGCTGACAGCCGCTCCGCCTCCGGTGTGGGCCGCCCGCCGGGGAAGAAGCGGCCGTCGGGGTCCGCGCCGTACGTGCCGAAGAGCAGCGGGACGTCCAGGGCGTGGCAGGCGCCCAGCAGGCCGTCGCTGCCGGGGGCGGGCCAGGTCAGTTCACAGACGTGGGCGCGGCCGCCGCCCGTGTGCTGGGCCTCCGCGAGGCGCAGACTCGGCAGCGCGAACAGCCAGTCGGTCTGGACGCGCTCGTAGAGCTGCTCCGGGGTGGCGTCGGGGAAGGCCGATCGGTAGGCGCTCTCGCCCGCCTCGCCGCCCGGTGCGTACAGCCGCAGGGTCGCTTTCGCGAGGTCGTCCGTGATCTTGCCGAGTCGGCCGGACATGACCAGGAACAGGCGGTACTCGTCGCGGTTGTGACCGACGAGCAGCTCCACCTCCCGCGCGGCGCCGGAGGCGAGCGCCTGCCAGGGGGTGCGGGGGAGGATGTCGCCGTCGACGACCGGGGCGAAGGGAACGGTGGTGGGGGCCGCCTGGCCCCACCGGGTGGCGTGCCGGGGCATCTGCGGGCCCAGCGCCGCACCCGCTTCGACGAGCTGCTGCGGGTCCACCGCCGCCAGGTCGGCCGCCGTGGGCTCACGGCCCGCCTCCGCCGCCAGGGCGGCCGCGATGTCGCGGGCCAGATCGGCGGAGAAGAACGTACCGGGCACGCTCTGGGCCACCGCGCGGCGGAACAGGCCCCGGGCACGGGGCATCGCCAGCAGTGAGGCGATGGAGCCGGCACCCGCCGACTCGCCGAAGACCGTCACCCGGTCGGGATCGCCGCCGAACGCGGCGATGTTCTCCTGCACCCATTGCAGGGCCGCCACCTGGTCCAGCAGGCCGCGGTTGGCGGGTGCGCCGTCCCAGAGGGCGAAACCCTCCATGCCCAGGCGGTAGTTGAAGGTGACGACCACGACGTCGCCTTCGCGGGCCAGGTGCTGCGCGTCGTAGCCGGGCTGGCCGGCGTGGCCCGTTCTGAACGCGCCGCCGTGGATCCACACCATCACCGGGCGGGCGGCGGACGGGTCCGGGCCCGGGGTCCAGACGTTGACCGTGAGCCATCCCTCGTCCTGCGCGGCGAGCCGGTCCGTACGGCCCAGGATGCCGGACTCCTGCGGGGGCGGCGGGCCGAACGCGTACGCCTCCCGGGTGCCGTCCCAGGGGCGGGGCGGGCGCGGGGCCTGGAAGCGGGCCGCGCCGACGGGGGGTTCGGCGAACGGTATGCCCCGGAACACCGACAGGCCCTGCTCCGTGAGGCCGCGCACCGCGCCGGAGGCGGTGCGCACCACGGGGCCGTCGGTGTCCGGGGCGCCGGTCTCCCGGGCCCGCGACTCGCTCGTCGTCATACTCGCTCCTCACTGGTCGTCAGAGGAACGTACGGCGGCGGACACAAGTGCCCCACCGGCGAGAGGACTTCGAGGGAGGAATTCGGGAGACGGATTCGGGAGACGGATTCGGGAGGGTTCAGCTGAGCGTCTTCAGCGAGGCCGCGTCGTAGGGCTTCAGCTCGTCGAAACGGTCGGAGAGCACCTTGGCCGCCCACTCCGGGTCCTGCAGCAGCGCACGGCCCACGGCGACCATGTCGAACTCGTCGGCCTCCAGACGGTCGAGGAGGTTGTCGATGCCCTTGACCGGGGAGCCCTCGCCCTGGAAGGCGTTGATGAAGTCGCCGTCGAGGCCGACCGAGCCGACGGAGATGACCTGCTTGCCGGTGAGCTTCTTCGTCCAGCCGGCCAGGTTCAGGTCCGAGCCGTCGAACTCCGGCAGCCAGTAGCGGCGGGTGGAGGCGTGGAAGACGTCGACGCCGGCCGCGGCGAGCGGGGTCAGGATGGCCTCCAGCTCCTCGGGGGTCTCGGCGAGCCGGGCGGTGTAGTCCTGCTGCTTCCACTGCGAGTAGCGGAAGAGGATCGGGAACTCCGCGGAGACCGCCTCGCGGACCGCCGCCACGATCTCCGCGGAGAACTTCGTACGGGCCACCGGGTCGCCGCCGTAGGCGTCGGTGCGCCGGTTGGTGCCCTCCCACAGGAACTGGTCGAGGAGGTAGCCGTGGGCGCCGTGGATCTCCACGCCGTCGAAGCCGATGCGCTCGGCGTCGGCGGCGGCCTCGGCGAACGCGCCGATCACGGCGTCCAGGTCCTTCTGGGTCATCGCCTTGCCCGTGGGCTCGGCACCCGCGGTGACCAGGCCGGAGGGGCCGACGGCCGGGGCGTCCGGGAAGGGGGCGTCGCCCTGCTTGCGGACCATGCCGATGTGCCACAGCTGCGGCACGATGGTGCCGCCCGCCGCGTGTACGTCCTCGGCGACCCTGGCCCAGCCCGCGAGCTGCTCCTCGCCGTGGAACCGGGGCACGCGGTCGCTCTGCCCGGCCGACTCGTGGCCGACGTACGTCCCCTCGGTGACGATCAGCCCGACACCGGCGGCAGCGCGGCGGGCGTAGTAGGAGCGCACGTCCTCGCCGGGGATGCCGCCCGGGGAGAACATACGGGTCATCGGCGCCATCACGATCCGGTTCGGAACGGTGAGACCGTTGAGCGCGATCGGGCGGGACAGGACCTGGGCCGCGCGGGAGGCGGGAGTCGTGACGGTCACGGGAGGGGCTCCTCAGAAGCAGGGCTTACCGACTGGTATGTGCATGCGCATTGTTGCACTGGCTGAAGCAACGCCATAGGACCCATCCCACATTCCCCGACGGCACCTCAAAGTATGTCCACATCAAGTATCTTGACATCGAGATTGATTGGACGGCAGGACAGCGGGACTGCAGGAACGGGGGCTGGACATGCGCCGGGGCAGGCGGGAAAAGGGCAGCGGGGACGGGCTGATCGCGCAGCTGCGGCAGCCACCGGGCGGGCGGGACGCGCGGATCATGCTGCTCGCGCAGTGCGTGGACCGGACCGGTACGGGTGTGTGGGCCGCGGCGTCCGTGCTCTACTTCACCTTCGTGAGCGGGCTGGACGCCGGCCGGCTCGGACTGCTGCTGGGCGTGGGCGCAGTCGCCGGGATCGCCGGGTCACCGCTCGCCGGACGGGCTGCCGAGCGGCTGCCCGTACGTCACCTCCTGATCGGCTGCCATCTGCTGCGCCTGGGCACGATGGTCCTGCTGCTGGTCGCCGACGACCTCGCCACCCTGCTGCCCGTGGTCGCGCTCACCAGCCTGGGAGAGCGAGCGGCCAAGACGCTGGAGATGCTCTTCGCCACCCGGGTCGCGGGTGAGCGGCGGACCACCTACCAGGCACTGTTCCGCAGCGTGGCCAACGCCGGTTACGCCGTCGGCGCGGGCATCGCCGCGCTCGGCCTCGGCGTGGGCACCCCGAACGCCTACCGCGCGCTGATCCTGGCCAACGCGCTCTCCTACGTCCTGGCCGCCGCGCTGGTCTGGCAGACCCGGGAACCGGCAGGCCACGGCCTGGTCGTGGCACACAGCAACAACAGCACCAACACCTCTGAGGCACCGGGGCCCTCCACTCCCACCCCCTGGCGTGACCCCGGCTACCTGTTCTTCGTCCTGCTCGACATCCCGATGAACCTGGACGACTCCGTTCTCAACGTCGGGCTGCCGCTGTGGCTGGTGCACCACACCAGCGCGCCGCACGCGGTCGTCCCCGCGTTCCTGGTGGTCAACACCGTGCTGGTCGTGGTCCTGCAGCTGCGGGTCTCGGCATGGGCCGAGGGCCCGCGCAGGGCGGCTGCCGCAGTGGGCTGGTACGGCGTGACGCTGCTCGCCTGCTGCCTCGTACTGGCGACCGCCACCGGTGGCGCGGCATGGTCGGCCTCACTCGCCATGCTCGCGGCCGCGCTGCTGGTCACCCTGGCCGAACTGCTGCGCTCGGTGAGTTCCTGGGAGCTGGCGGTCGTCCTGGCGCCGCCGCGTGCCCGGGCTTCTTATCTGGGCGTGGCCGGGATGGCGCAGTCGGTGCAGAAGTCGGTGGGGCCCCTGCTGCTGACCGGCGCGGTGATGACGGCCGGTCCGGTGGGCTGGCTGGCGCTCGGTGCGGCCGTCACCGGGCTGAGCGTGGTGCAACGGCAGGCCGGCCTGCGGCGGATGGCGGCTCTCGCCGCGCCGGCGAGCGACTCCCGGACACGCCCGAGGGCGGCACTCCCTGCCACTGACAGGGAGTGCCGCCCTCGGTAAGGACGTTGATCAACCGGAGGCCGGAGCCCCGGGGTCGATCAGAAGTCCATGTCACCGCCCGGCATGCCGCCGCCGGCCGGCGCGGCGGCCTTCTCCGGCTTGTCGGCGATGACGGCCTCGGTGGTGAGGAACAGCGCGGCGATGGAGGCGGCGTTCTGCAGCGCGGAACGGGTCACCTTCGCCGGGTCGATGATGCCCTCGGCGACCAGGTCGACGTACTCACCGGTCGCGGCGTTCAGGCCGTGGCCCGGGGTCAGGTTGCGCACCTTCTCCACCACGACGCCGCCCTCGAGGCCGGCGTTGACGGCGATCTGCTTCAGCGGGGCCTCCAGCGCGATGCGCACGGCGTTGGCGCCGGTCGCCTCGTCACCGTCGAGCTCCAGCTTCTCGAAGACCTGGGAGGCCTGCAGCAGGGCCACGCCACCACCGGCGACGATGCCCTCCTCGACGGCGGCCTTGGCGTTGCGGACGGCGTCCTCGATGCGGTGCTTGCGCTCCTTGAGCTCCACCTCGGTGGCGGCACCGGCCTTGATGACCGCGACACCGCCGGCGAGCTTCGCCAGGCGCTCCTGCAGCTTCTCGCGGTCGTAGTCCGAGTCGCTGTTCTCGATCTCGGCGCGGATCTGGTTGACGCGGCCGTTGACCTGCTCGGAGGAGCCGGCACCGTCGACGATGGTGGTCTCGTCCTTGGTGATGACGACCTTGCGGGCGCGGCCCAGGAGGTCCAGGGTCGCGTTCTCCAGCTTGAGGCCGACCTCCTCGGAGATGACCTCGCCGCCCGTGAGGATGGCGATGTCGCCGAGCATGG
Organism: Streptomyces sp. NPDC030799; assembly: GCF_055572255.1. NCBI lineage: Bacteria > Bacillati > Actinomycetota > Actinomycetes > Kitasatosporales > Streptomycetaceae > Streptomyces > Streptomyces sp. NPDC030799. The sequence continues at coordinate 199,742 of NZ_JBVIDS010000012.1, forward strand.
CCTTGCGGCGGTCGCCGAAGCCCGGGGCCTTGACGGCGACGGACTTGAAGGTGCCGCGGATCTTGTTGACGACCAGGGTCGACAGGGCCTCGCCCTCGACGTCCTCGGCGATGATCAGCAGCGGCTTGCCCGACTGCATGACCTTCTCCAGGAGCGGGAGCAGGTCCTTGACCGAGGAGATCTTGGAGTTGGCGATGAGGATGTACGGGTCCTCCAGCACCGCCTCCATGCGCTCCATGTCGGTCGCGAAGTAGGCGGAGATGTAGCCCTTGTCGAAGCGCATACCCTCGGTGAGCTCCAGCTCCAGACCGAAGGTGTTGCTCTCCTCGACGGTGATGACGCCTTCCTTGCCGACCTTGTCCATGGCCTCGGCGATCAGCTCGCCGATCTGGGTGTCGGCGGCGGAGATGGACGCGGTGGAGGCGATCTGCTCCTTGGTCTCGACGTCCTTCGCCTGCTCCAGCAGGGCGGCGGAGACGGCCTCGACGGCCTTCTCGATACCGCGCTTCAGGGCCATCGGGTTGGCACCGGCGGCGACGTTGCGCAGACCCTCCTTGACCAGGGCCTGGGCGAGCACGGTCGCGGTGGTCGTACCGTCACCGGCGACGTCGTCCGTCTTCTTGGCGACTTCCTTGACCAGCTCGGCGCCGATCTTCTCGTACGGGTCCTCGAGCTCGATCTCCTTGGCGATGGACACACCATCGTTGGTGATCGTGGGGGCGCCCCACTTCTTCTCGAGGACGACGTTGCGGCCCTTGGGGCCGAGCGTCACCTTGACGGCGTCCGCGAGCTGGTTCATGCCGCGCTCGAGGCCGCGCCGCGCCTCCTCGTCGAACGCGATGATCTTGGCCATGTGAAGTGGTCCCTCCAGGACTGGGGGTGATTCCTTCGGACCGCGCCCGCGCCCGCGACGGACGGCTCGCCGACCACGTGGTTCCTTGCCCCACTTGGCCTGCGGGCCTCACCGACCCGGTCCTTCACTGTCACTCTCACCTTCAGAGTGCTAACGCCAATGATTAGCACTCGGCATGGTCGAGTGCAAGCGGCTCAGCGGGATCAGCCTGGGGCGAACGGGGGCACCCCGGACACGGCGAAGGGCCCGCACCCTGTGCGAGGTGCGGGCCCTTCGTGCGAAAAACGTTCAGGCGGTGACGCGAACCATGTCGGCCTGCGGGCCCTTCTGGCCCTGCGAGATCTCGAACTCGACCCGCTGGCCCTCTTCCAGGGTGCGGTAGCCGTCCATCTGAATCGCGCTGTAGTGGACGAAGACGTCCGCACCACCGTCGACCGCGATGAAGCCGTACCCCTTCTCCGCGTTGAACCACTTGACGGTGCCCTGAGCCATGCCTAACTCCCCTATTACTGGCCCTTGCACAGATCCACACTTCGCGGACCCGGGTCAGACCTCACCCCCCATTGGTCGGGGGCGTGCGCCGGAACGCGTCGACCGCGGCTGAATGTATCTGCCCAACTGCCCTCTGCAACAGGTCAATCGGACGAGAATTCCGGACGCGAACGGTCCGGAATGTGGTGAGAATTCACCAGACTTCGGGGCAAGTCGGGCCCCGTAAAGGTTACAAATGCCGCATAAAACCCCCGCACTTTGGCTACTTCTTGCGGGGTCTGCGGCATGAAATCCAGGGCTTTCGACCCGGGGGCCGCGGCCAGGTTCCCCAACTGTACCGCGCTCAATCACGCAGAATTGCCCCCTCCGCTTCTCTCACGGAGGGGGCAATTCCATGAACAATGGGTAACTGAAGTTACCCAAGGTAACGATCAGCCGCCGGCGACCGCCGGAATGATGGAGACACCGGCGCCGTCCGGGGTGGCGGTCTGAAGGCCCTGCTCGAAGCGGACGTCGTCGTCGTTGACGTAGACGTTGACGAAACGGCGCAGCTTGCCCTGGTCGTCCAGGACGCGCGCGGCGATCCCGGTGTGGTTCTTCTCCAGGTCCTCGATGACCTCGGCGAGGGTCGCACCCTCGGCGGCGACCTCGGCCCGGCCGCCGGTGTAGGTGCGCAGGATGGTGGGGATGCGAACGGTCACGCTCATGCGAGGCCAGCCTCTCGGAAGGAGTCCAGGGTCGGGCGGATGGTGGCGGTGACGCCGGTCCCGGCCACCGCGTCGAGGGTCTTCAGGCCGTCGCCGGTGTTGAGGACGACCGTGGTCTTCGCCGGGTCCAGGACGCCGTCCTTGAGCAGCTTGCGGGTGACGCCGACGGTCACCCCGCCCGCCGTCTCCGCGAAGATGCCCTCGGTGCGGGCCAGCAGCTTGATCGCGTCGACGACTTCCTCGTCCGTGACGTCCTCCACGGCACCGCCGGTGCGCCGGGCGATGTCCAGGACGTAGGGGCCGTCGGCCGGGTTGCCGATCGCGAGGGACTTGGCGATGGTGTTCGGCTTCTGGGGCCGTACGACGTCGTGGCCGGCCTTGAAGGCCGTCGACACCGGGGAGCAGCCCTCGGCCTGCGCGCCGAAGATCTTGTACGGCTTGTCCTCGACCAGGCCGAGCTTGATCAGCTCCTGCAGACCCTTGTCGATCTTCGTGAGCTGGGAGCCGGAGGCGATCGGGACCACGATCTGGTCGGGCAGCCGCCAGCCCAGCTGCTCGCAGATCTCGTACGCGAGGGTCTTGGAGCCCTCCGCGTAGTAGGGCCGCAGGTTGACGTTGACGAAGCCCCAGCCCTCGCCGGCCGGGTCGCCGATCAGCTCGGAGCAGAAGCGGTTCACGTCGTCGTAGTTGCCCTCGATGCCGACCAGCTCGCCGCCGTAGACCGCGGCCATGACGACCTTGCCCTGCTCCAGGTCGTGCGGGATGAACACACAGGAGCGGAAGCCGGCCCGGGCGGCGGCGGCGCCGACGGCACCGGCCAGGTTGCCGGTGGAGGAGCAGCTCAAGGTCGTGAAGCCGAAGGCGCGGGCGGCCTCCAGGGCCTGGGCGACCACGCGGTCCTTGAAGGAGTGCGTCGGGTTGCCGGAGTCGTCCTTGATGAACAGGCCGCCGCTGACACCGAGTTCACGGGCGAGGTTGTCGGCCTTGACGAGGTGGGTCCAGCCCGGGTTCAGGTTCGGCTTGTCGGCCACGTCGGCCGGGACGGGCAGCAGCGGCGCGTAGCGCCAGATGTTCGCGGGACCCGCCTCGATACGGCGGCGCAGCTCTTCGGTGTCGTAGCCGGAGAAGTCGTAGGCGATCTCCAGCGGGCCGAAACACTCCTCGCAGGCGAACACCGGGCCGAGCGGGACGCGGTGACCGCACTCGCGACAGCTCAGGGCCGCGGCGGGACCGAGGTCGACGGTGGAACTGCTGGTGCTTGCAACTGTCTGCACAGCCATGGAGGCGAGGCCCTTTCTCCTCATCTTCCTCACGACGCATCTCGCCGTGAGACGGATTTGGCACCTTCCCTAGCCGGGAGCCTCGCCACGTCAACGTGACAAGAACCGACTGGAGGGTTGCCGGGGCTTCAACGGGCCGTGTCCCTCTGCCCCTCTGGATGAGCGGTATGCGGTTGTGGACGCCCCTGACCCCCGACATGCGATGGTCACCGGCGTTGTTCAAGACTGTAACCGACGGCCAGGACAGTTGAGATAGTCGTCCGAACCGCGAGATGGATCACACGGTTCACCCGTGTGGTCACGAACAGTGAGGAGTCGCAGACCGTGCTGGAAGAAGTCGAGCGCTGGCTGGCCACCCGCTCCTGGTCCGTGACCGATCGCCCTCTCCACCGGATCCTGTCCGCCAAACAGCGCACCGGCCAGACCATCAGCGTGGTGCTGCCCGCGCTCAACGAGGAGGAGACGGTCGGTGACATCGTCGCGGTCATCCGTCACGACCTCGTGGAGCAGGTGCCGCTCGTCGACGAGATCGTCGTCGTCGACTCCGGCTCCACCGACCGCACCTCACAGGTCGCGGCCGCCGCGGGCGCCCGGGTCGTTCACCGCGACGAGATCCTGCCCCGCATCCCCGCCGTCCCCGGAAAGGGTGAAGTGCTCTGGCGCTCCCTGCTGGTGACCGGTGGGGACATCCTCTGTTTCATCGACGCCGACCTGAGGGAGTTCTCCTCCGACTTCGTCTCCGGAATCGTCGGCCCGCTGCTCACCGAGCCGGACGTGGACCTGGTCAAGGGCATGTACGACCGTCCGCTCGGCACCGCCGGCGGGCAGGGCGGCCGGGTCACCGAGCTGATGGCCCGCCCGCTGCTGAACATGCACTGGCCGCAGCTGTCCGGTTTCGTGCAGCCGCTCGGCGGGGAGTACGCGGCCCGCCGCTCCCTGCTGGAGCAGCTGCCTTTCCCCGTCGGCTACGGCGTGGAGCTGGGCATGCTGGTCGACGCGCTGCACCTGGTCGGGCTCGACGCGCTGGCGCAGGTGGACGTCGGTGTGCGCAAGCACCGGCACCAGGACGGACAGGCACTGGGCCGGATGGCCGCGGCGATCTACCGCACGGCCCAGCTCCGGCTGGCCCGGGGGCATCTGATCCGGCCGTCGCTGACCCAGTTCGAGCGGGGAGAGGACGGGTTCGAGCCGCGCACCTACTCGGTGGACACCGAGGAACGGCCGCCGATGGCGGAGATCGCGGAGTACGCCGAACGCAAGGTGGCCTGAGGCCGGGTCCGGTCTGCGTCCGGATCCGGTCGGAGTTCGTATACGGCTGCAGCACGGGGCGTAGCCGTACGTTTGAGCGTTTCCAGGCCGGGCTAGGTTGAGGACCATGGCTGCCACGCAGGGTGCTGAGGTGCTGGTCGCGTCCAATCGCGGCCCGGTTTCGTACACGGTGGACGGGAACGGCTCGCTGCACGCCAGGCGGGGCGGCGGCGGGCTGGTCTCGGGACTGTCGGCCATCGGGTCCGACGCGGGCTCGGTGTGGGTGTGCGCCGCGCTCGGCGACGGCGACCGGGAGGCCGTACGGCGTGCGGACGGCGGGCTGCTGCCGGCCGAGGACACCGGCGGGCAGCGGGTGCGGATGCTCGACATCGACGCGGCCGTGCACGCGGACGCCTACAACGGCATCGCCAACTCGGTGCTCTGGTTCGTCCACCACATGCTGTACCAGACCCCGCTGGAGCCGGTCTTCGACACGGAGTTCCGGCGGCAGTGGGCGTCGTACGAGGTCTACAACCGGGCGTTCGCCGAGGCGCTGGCCCAGGAGGCGGCCGAGGGGGCGGCGGTGCTGGTGCAGGACTACCACCTGTGCCTGGTGCCCGGGATACTCCGTGAGCTCCGCCCCGACCTGCGGATCGGCCACTTCTCGCACACGCCGTGGGCGCCGCCGGAGTACTTCGCGCTGCTTCCGGACGACATCCGCGAGCAGTTGCTCGCCGGCATGCTCGGGGCGGACCGGGTGGCGTTCCTGACGCGGCGCTGGGCGGACGCGTTCCGGGACTGCGCGCAGGCGGTCCTGGGATCCGGAAGGTCCGCGGAGGCGCGGATCGGGGTGCACGGACTGGGAGCGGACGGGGACTTCCTGCGGCGGCGCGCGCACGAGCCGGACGTCGCGGAGCGGATGGCGGCGCTGCGGGAGGAGATCGGCGAGGGCCGCAGGACCATCGTCCGGGTCGACCGCACCGAGCTGTCGAAGAACATCGTGCGGGGTCTGCTGGCGTACCGGCAGCTCCTGGAGGACCACCCCGAGTGGCGTGAGCGGGTGGTGCACCTCGCGTTCGCGTATCCGTCGCGACAGGACCTCGCCGTGTACCGCGACTACACCGCCGCGGTGCGGCGGGTGGCCGAGGAGATCAACTCGGCCTACGGCACACCGGGCTGGACCCCGGTCGTGCTGCACGTCAAGGACGACTTCGCGCGCTCCCTGGCCGCCTACCGGCTCGCCGACGTGGCCCTGGTCAACCCCATCCGGGACGGTATGAACCTGGTCGCCAAGGAGATCCCGGTCGTCTCCGACGAGGGCTGTGCGCTGGTGCTGTCCCGGGAGGCCGGGGCGTACGAGGAACTGCGTGCCGACGCGCTCGTGGTGAACCCCTACGACGTGCTGCAGACCGCGCGGGTCCTGCACGAGGCGCTGTCCCTGCCGGACGCGGAGCGGGCGGAGCGATCGAAGCGGCTCGCTGCCGCCGCCACCGCGCTGCCGCCCGCTCAGTGGTTCCTTCAGCAGCTGCGGGCGCTCCAGGAGCTTCAGTCCAGCTGAGCCGCCAGCGTCCGCAGCAGACGGACGACGCCGGCCGGGCCGTCCACGACCAGGTCCGCCCGTTCCGCCAGTTCGGTGACCTCCGTGCTGCCGCTGCAGACCAGGAGGCCGGGGACGCCGTCGGAGCGGAGTTCCTCGACGGCCGCGAAGGCCGGGAGGTCACCGAGGTCGTCGCCGGCGTAGAGGACCGACTCGGCGCCGGTCCTGCGGACGTACTCGCCGAGCGCCACGCCCTTGTCCATGCCCGGCGGGCGCAGTTCCAGGACCATCCGGCCGGGTTCGATGATCAGGCCGTGGCGGGTGGCGAGGTCGGTGAGGGGGCCGCGCAGGGCCTCGAACGCGGCCTGCGGATCGTCGGCGCGGCGGGTGTGCACCGCGACCGCCCGGCCCTTCTCCTCGACCCATGTGCCGTGCCAGGCTCCGTTGCGGTCCAGCACGCCCGGCAGTTCGGCGCGGGCCGCCGCGACGCCGGGGTGCGGTGCGGGGGCGGTGACGGTGCCGGTGACCGCGTCCCAGCGTTCGGCGCCGTAGTGGCCGAGGACGGTCAGGTGCTCCAGGCCGGGGACGCCGGCGAAGCCGCCGTACCGGACCGCGACCCCGGCCGGGCGGCCGGTGATCACGGCGATGGAGGCGACCTTCGGAGCGAGCGCGGCGAGGGCGGGTACGGCCTCGGGGTGGGCGCGGGCCTGTTCGGGGTCGGCGACGATGGGGGCGAGGGTGCCGTCGAAGTCGAGGCCGACGATCGCTGCGGCGGGCTTCGCCAGGAAGGCAGCGAGTCCGTCCCGGCCGGGCTGGGTCCGCGGGGTCGGCAGAGGGTCCATACGTCGACACTATCCAGCGCGGGCCGTGCTCACGCCTGGGGCCTCCACCCGGCTCGGCCGGCCGGACGGGCTGTCCGGCCATGCGTCGGCTTCAGCGCTCCGTGCGGCGCGCCTGCCTCACCCGTCGCAGACGGTTCACCGTCACCGGGTCCAGCGCCAGTGCTCTCTCGTCGTCCAGCAAGGCGTTCAGCAACTGGTAGTAGCGGACCGGGGACAGGCCCAGTTCCTCGCGTATCGCCCGCTCCTTCGCGCCGGGGCCGGAAAAGCCGCGGCGCTCCAGCGCGAGGATGGATTGTTCGCGGTGGCCGAGTTCCATGCCCGCCACCGTAGCGCCGGGCTGGGACAACCGGCTCAGCTCGCGTCTCCGCTGTCGGCCGCGGTCGCCGTCGCCTGGAGCCGGGACAGGACAGCGGAGGGGCTGCCGCCGGGGGCGACGGCCTGGCCGATGTTCTGCTTCACGGCCGCGCTGACCGCCGCCCAGGAGGTCTTGCCGACGGGATACAGCTCGGAGGTGGGCAGCTGCTCCAGGAAGGGGTGCAGGGCCTGGTCGGCCGGGGAGTCCGACTCGCTCATGGTGTTGGAGGCCGAGCCGGTGACCGGGAGCAGGCCGTAGTCACGGGAGAACGTGAGGACGTTCTTCTCGCTGTAGACGAAGTTGAGGAAGTCGCCTGTCTGCTCGGCGTGCCCGTTCTGCTTGAAGGCCATCATCCAGTCGGTGACGCCCATGGATGCCCTGGCCCTGCCGGTGCGGCCCGGCATCGGCACCATGCCGAACTTCACGCCCTTCTTCTCGGCCTGCTGGATCAGCGTGGGGTGCCCGTTGAGCATGCCGACCTGGCCGTCGGCGAAGGCGGCGAAGGCGTCCGCGCGGTTGAGCTTGCCCGGTGCGACGGGGCCGGTCAGACCCTTGCCGACCAGCTCGTCCTTGAGCCAGGTGAACGTGTTGACGTTCGGCGCCGAGTTGATGGTGTAGGTGCCGATGTCGTCGGTGTAGCCGGTGCCGCCGTTGCCTCCGCTGAGCAGCCACTGCATGGTCTCGGCCTGGGCCTCCTCGGGGCCGAGCGGCAGCGCGACGGGGTACTTCACGCCCTTGGCCTTGAGCGCCCTGGCGTCGGCGGCCAGCTCGTCCCAGGTGGTGGGCGGGGTGATGCCGGCCTTGGTGAAGAGGGTCTTGTTGTAGAAGAGCACGCGGGTGGAGCCGGCGAAGGGGATGCCGTACTGCGTGTGGTTCCACTGGCCGGCGTCGGAGAGCTGGGAGAGGAAGTCCGCCTGGGTGCGGATGGAGAGCAGCTCGGAGGCCGGGTAGAGCTTGCCGGCGGCCGCGTAGTCGGCGTAGGCGCCGATCTGGGCCAGGTCGGGGGCGTGGCCCGCGGCGACCATGTCCTTGACCTTGGCGTCGACGTCGTTCCAGGAGTACACGCTGACGTCGATCTTCACGCCGGGGTGCTTGGACTCGTACTCCTTGACCAGGGTGTCCCAGTACTTCTTTGAGCTGTTGGCGGCGGAGTCGCCGTAGTCGGCGGCGACCAGTCTCAAGGTGACGTCGGAGGAGCCCGTGCTCCCGCAGCCGCCGAGAACCGCCGTCATGCCCAGTGCGGACACCACCGCGATCGTTCCTGCCGTACGCCGACGCACTGTCAAAGCCCCAACCTGCTGTCTGACCGTTCAATATATGGACACATAAGGTCTACACCACGTGAGTGGACTAGACCTCTTGCGGGTGCGAGGTTCACACTAGGGCCCGTGGTGAGACATGTCATCGCCCTGGACGTGGGCGGTACCGGGATGAAGGCGGCCCTCGTCGGCGACGACGGCGAACTGCTCCACCGCGCCCGCCGCCCCACCGGACGCGAACGCGGACCGGACGCGGTGGTCGCGGCGATCCTCGACTTCGCCGCCGAGCTGCACACCCACGGCGTGGAGCGCTACGGGGAGGCCGCCGCCGCTGCCGGCATCGCGGTCCCCGGCATCGTCGACGAGGAGCAGGGCATCGCCGCGTACGCGGCCAACCTGGGCTGGCGGGACGTACCCCTGCGCGCGCTGCTCACGCAGCGGCTCGGCATCCCCGTCGCCCTCGGCCACGACGTGCGCACCGGCGGCCTCGCCGAGGGCCGGATCGGCGCGGGCCGGGGCGCCGACCGGTTCCTGTTCGTGCCGCTCGGCACCGGGATCGCGGGCGCCATCGGCATCGCCGGCCGGGTGGAGGCGGGCGCGCACGGCTTCGCCGGCGAGATCGGGCACGTGGTCGTACGACCCGGCGGGATTCCCTGCCCCTGCGGGCAGCGCGGCTGCCTGGAGCGGTACGCCTCCGCGTCCGCCGTCGGCGAGGCCTGGGCGGCGGCCTGCGGGGACCCGGACGCGGACGCCGCCGACTGCGCCAGGGCCGTCGCGTCCGGTGACCCGAACGCCGTCCGGGTCTGGCAGGAGGCGATCGACGCGCTCGCCGACGGCCTGGTCACCGCGCTCACCCTGCTGGACCCGCGCACCCTGATCATCGGTGGCGGTCTCGCCGAGGCGGGGGAAGTGTTGTTCCCACCGCTGCGGGACGCCGTCCGGCGGCGGGTCACCTTCCAGAAACTGCCGGCCATCGTGCCCGCCGCCCTCGGCGACACCGCCGGCTGCCTGGGCGCGGGCCTCCTCGCCCGCGACCTGCTCGACTCCACCGACCTCGACCCCGACTCCACCGACCCCTCGGAGGTAACCGCCTGATGGCTCCCAGCTTGGTTCTCGCAGGTGCTCGGGTGGTGCTGCCCGGCGGAGTGGTGGACGACGGGCGCGTTGCCGTCGGGGGTACGAAGATCACGGCGGCCGCTCCCGAGGACGCCGAGGTACTCGACGTGAGCGGCCACTGGGTGGTCCCCGGCTTCGTCGACATCCACAACCACGGCGGCGGCGGGGCCTCCTTCTCCGGTACGGCCGACGACGTACTGAAAGCCATCCGTACGCACCGTCTGCACGGCACCACCACCCTCGTCGCCTCGACCGTCACCGACGAGATGGACCTGCTGGTGACGCAGGCCGGGCTGCTGAGCGAGCTGGCCGAGCAGGGGGAGATCGCCGGCATCCACTTCGAGGGGCCGTTCATCTCGCCGTGCCGCAAGGGCGCGCACTCCGAGGAGCTGCTGCGCGACCCGGAGCCGGCCGAGGTGCGCAAGCTGATCGACGCGGCGCGCGGCAGGGCGACGATGGTCACCCTCGCCACCGAGCTGCCGGGCGGCATCGACTCCGTACGGCTGCTCGCCGAGCACGGCGTCATCGCGGCGATCGGGCACACGGACGCGACGTACGAGCAGACGGTCGAGGCCATCGACGCGGGCGCCACGGTCGCCACCCACCTGTTCAACGCGATGCCGGCCCTGAACCACCGCGCCCCCGGTCCGATCGCCGCCCTGCTGGAGGACGAGCGTGTCACGGTCGAGCTGATCAACGACGGCGTGCACCTCCACCCCGCCGCGCTGGAGCTGGCCTTCCACCACGCGGGCGCCTCCCGCGTCGCCTTCATCACGGACGCGATGGACGCGGCCGGCATCGGTGACGGCCGCTACATGCTCGGGCCGCTGGAGGTCGAGGTCAGCGAGGGGGTGGCACGGCTGGTGGAGGGCGGCTCGATCGCGGGCTCCACGCTGACCCAGGACCGGGCGTTCAAGCGGGCGGTCACCGTCGACAAGCTGTCGGTGCAGGACGCGGTGACGGCGCTGTCGGTGAACCCCGCCCGCCTCCTCGGCCTCTTCGACCGCATCGGCTCCCTGGAGCCCGGCAAGGACGCGGACCTGGTCCTGCTGGACGCGGACTTCGACGTGCGGGGCGTGATGCGCCGGGGAGAGTGGGTGGTCGCTCCCCAACTGGCCTGATCTGCCCTTCTTTTCCTCCGACAGCGGCCGACTCCTGACTGGGCCGACCGCCGTCTGTTTGGCATGATCGGGCCCCGGAAACCGATGACGGGCGCGATGACAGGCGCAAGGGACTTCGAGGGAGGCCGGACCGGGTGATCCTCACGGTCACGCTGAACACCGCTCTCGACCTCACCTATCGCGTGCGGTCACTACGGCCGCACGCCTCGCACCGGGTCTCGGAGGTCATCGAACGGCCCGGCGGCAAGGGCGTGAACGTGGCCCGTGTGCTGGCCGCGCTCGGCCACGAGGTGACGGTCACGGGCTTCGCGGGCGGCGGGACCGGCCGGGCGATACGCGACCGGCTCACCGACGTACCCCGGCTGACGGACGCCCTGGTCCCGGTCGCCGGTGCGACCCGGCGCACGATCGCGATCGTGGACGAACTCGCGGGTGACACGACCCAGCTGAACGAGCCCGGCCCGCACATCGCACCGACCGAGTGGGGCACGTTCCTGGACCGCTACGAGGAACTGCTGCCGTCCGTCTCGGCAGTGGCCCTGTGCGGCAGCCTGCCCCCTGGCGTCCCGGTGGGGGCGTACGCGAACCTGGTCCGGTCGGCCCGCGCCCACGGCGTTTTCGTGCTGCTGGACACCAGCGGCGAACCCCTGCGCCGCGGAGTGGCGGCCCGCCCCGACCTCATCAAGCCCAACGCCGACGAACTGGCCGAACTCACCGGCTCCCACGAACCGTTGCGCGCCACCCAGGACGCCCGCCGCCGCGGCGCCCAGGCGGTCGTCGCCTCCCTCGGCGCCCAGGGCCTCCTGGCCGTCACCCCCGAGGGCCGCTGGCGCGCCACCCCGCCGGCCCGCATCCCCGGCAACCCGACCGGCGCGGGCGACTCGGCGGTCGCCGGCCTGCTGTCCGGGCTGGTGGAACAACTCCCCTGGCCGGACCGCCTGTCCCGGGCGGTCGCACTGTCGGCAGCGACGGTACGGGCCCCGGCCGCCGGGGAGTTCGATCCGGCGGTGTACGAGGAGCTGCGGGGGCGGGTGACGGTGACCGGGGTGGTCAGCGCGGCGTGATTCCCCCTCTTCCGAGCGGGTGTACAGGAGGGCCGGGCCGTCAGGGCTGACGCCCCGGCGGCCATGTCCTGGGGGCGCCATACCGTGGCTCAGCCGCCAGAGTTGACCCAGCCGTTGACCAGCCACATCTGGTCGATGAGGGCGTCGCACTGGTTGCCCTGCTCGCACGAGAGCTTGATGGTGTTCGTGCCCTTGTTGAGCTGGATCCAGTTGTAGGTCTTCGTCCAGCCGTTCTCATAGTCGCCCTCGGCGGCGTGCGTCCAGTTCTTCAGGTCGACGGGCCTCTCGGAAGCCGTGCCGTTGACCGTGAGGGTGGCGGTGCCGTCCTTGCCGGGGACGCTGTAACCGACGTACACGCTGTACTTGCCGGACTTAGGGATGCCGTTGACGGTCCAGGTGACCGAGGCTCCGACCTGGTTGAAGCCCGTCACGTAGCTGCCACCCTTGGCCTGCGCCCCCTTGGTAGTCGACGCCGTCGTCACACCGGGCCCGAGCTGCAGCGCGCTCGCGTCCGTCTTCGGCAGCTCCCCCGGCGCCAAAGAGCCGCTGCTGGACGGGCTCGGGGAGTGGCTCTGGGACTGGGTCGGGGTCGTGTTCGCCTGGTTGGCGTTCTTCTTGTCGTCGTTGCCGTCGAGCATCGCCACGCCGATGCCGACCACCACCGCCGCGACCACCGCGATCGCGCCGATCAGCAGGCCCTTGGTGTTGGGGCCGCGGCGAGCCGGGGCGGGCTGGGCCGGGGGGCGGGAGGGCGGGGCACCGCCGGGGAGGGTTTCCGGGGCCTGGTAGTGGGTGTTCGGCTGGCCGTAGGCGGCCTGTTGCGGTACCTGGCCGTACGACGGCTGCTGCTGGCCGTACTGGCGCTCGCCGACCGTACGCACCCTGCTGACCGAGTTCGGGTAGCCGTAACCGCCGGACGGCGGCTGGGCTCCTCTGGCCTGGCCGTCGGCGTACAGATAGCCGAACGGGTCGTCGTCCTCGGGCGTGCTCGGGCCGTTTTCGCCGGGCGTCATCCCTTGGTCTCCTCAGCGGGTGCGGGCGGATGCGATACGGGTATGGAACAGCGAGCCTACCCGCTCCGGCTGGCCCAAACGGGTGACTCGAATCGCATCAGGTCCCTGACCTGGGGATCACCCGGCGCGTCGGTGTTGTTTGGGACGAGATCGTTTCTCTACGTACATACGCTCGTCGGCTGACTTCAACACTTCGTCCGCAGTCATGCCGCAGTGCGCCCAGCCGATGCCGAAGCTCGCACCCACCCGGACGGCCCGTCCCTCGGCCCGGATCGGCTGGATGATCTCGTTGCGCAGCCGTACGGCGAGGTCCTGGGCGTCGGCCCGGCCGAGGCCGTCGGCGAGGATCACGAACTCGTCGCCGCCCAGGCGGGCCACCGTGTCGCCGTCGCGGACCCCACGCGTCAACCTGCGTGCGACTTCGATGAGGACCGCGTCGCCCGCGTTGTGACCGAAGCGGTCGTTGATCGACTTGAAGCCGTCCAGGTCGCAGAAGAGGACCGCGAGGCCCTTGGTGCCGTCGTCGCGGCCGTCCTCCGGGGCGACCGTGTGGACGTGGTGGTCGAAGGTGTCGTACGCCTCCGCGCCCGGCCGGTAGTCGAAGCCGTGGGCCACGGACGCGTCGAAGGCCGGGTGGCCGTAGGCCGCGTCCAGGGACTCCAGGTCGCCGGTGTGGGCCGGGCGCCGGCACAGCCGGGCCGACAGGCGCGAGCGCAGCTCCGCGGAGTTCGGCAGGCCGGTCAGGGAGTCGTGGGAGGCGCGGTGGGCGAGCTGCAGCTCGCGGCGCTTGCGTTCCTCTATGTCCTCGACGTGGGTGAGCAGGAAACGGGGCCCGTCGGCGGCGTCCGCGACGACCGAGTTGCGCAGCGAGACCCATACGTAGCTGCCGTCGCGGCGGCCCAGGCGGAGTTCCGCGCGGCCGCCCTCCGCCGAGGTGCGCAGCAGGGTGCCGATGTCCTCGGGGTGCACCAGGTCGGAGAAGGAGTAGCGGCGCATCGCGGAGGCGGGGCGGCCCAGGAGGCGGCACAGGGCGTCGTTGCTGCGCAGGATGCGGCCGTGCTGGTCGCCGCCCATCTCGGCGATGGCCATGCCGGAGGGGGCGTACTCGAAGGCCTGCCGGAAGGATTCCTCGCTGGCGCGCAGGGCCTGCTGCTCGCGTTCCAGGCGGACCAGGGCGCGCTGCATGTTGGCACGTAGACGCGCGTTGCTGATCGCGATGGCGGCCTGGAAGGCGTACATCTGCAGGGCCTCGCGGCCCCAGGCGCCGGGGTGGCGGCCGTTGCGCGGCCGGTCGACGGAGATCACCCCGAGCAGCTCGCCGCGGGAGCCGCCCTGCACGCCCGGTGTGTACATGGGGGCGAAGAGGCGGTCGGCGGGGTGCCACTCGTCCTCGAAGCGGGGCGCCGGGCCGTCGGTGTACCACTGGGGGACGTCGTCGTCGTCGAGGACCCAGCCCTCGGTGTGCGGTATGAAGACCAGGTCGCCCCAGCGCTCGCCCATGTTCAACCGCCGCTCCCAGGACTCGCGGGAGCCGACCCGGCCGGTGATCAGGGCCTCGGCGGCGGAGTTGCCGGAGAACGCGGCAACGACGAGGTCGCCGTCGGGGCGCACGAGGTTGACGCACGCCATCTCGTATCCGAGGGCGTGCACGGCGCCGTCGGAGACGGTCTGCAGTGTGTCCGCCAGGCTGCGTGCCGTGTTCATGTCGGCCATGACCTGGTGCAGCTGTCGCAGGGACGCAAGACGGACGTACGGCTCCGACTCGGTCTCCATGCTCGCCCTCCCCCCGAGACCTCGCAGCGAATCAAGGGTTGTCTTCGGCGCTTCTCAACGGTGCCGCTTACGGTGCTCTTCCAGTTTCCCCGCCACTGAATCACAGCGCGCTGCCCACTCGGTACACAGGGTCAACAATTCCTGCCTCTTGTGACTCAAGTCACAGGAGAACATGAACAATTGAGTGGAGTTTCTGCACTTTCCCCTGCGTTTACCGAACGCAGGCTTTGCGGGTCTGTTCGCAGGATGCACACAGCGGTCGTCCGTTGGTCCTAGGTCCCGGTTCGGGCCGAGGCCCGATGTGGCCCGCGCAGGGCGGAGACTAGCGTTTCCGGCGTGCTGAAGACTCCCTCCCACACCGCCGCCGCAGCTTCCGGGCATGCTGAGGGGGTGAGCAACGACGAGTTCCGGGCCGCGATGTCCCGACTGGCCGCCGGGGTCGTCCTGGTGACCGCGCAGGAGCCGCCGCTGGACCCGGACGACCCGGACGCGCCCGGCATGGAGGACGTCGGCATGACCGCCACCGCCTTCATGTCCGTCTCCCTCGACCCGCCGCTGGTCCTGGTCAGCCTGCGCGAGGGCTCCCGCATGGACGACCTGCTCGACGAGCAGCCCCTGTGGGCGGTGTCGGTGCTCGCCGAGAGCCAGCGGCACATCGCGGGCCGCTTCGCCATGAAGGGCCGCATCAGCGACCGGCTGCTCTTCGAGGACATCGCCTACGTCCGCGGCGAGGCCACCGGCGCCCCGCTGGTCGGCGGCGCGCTGGCCACGCTGGAGTGCCGCACCGAGCAGCGGGTGACGGCCGGCGACCACACCCTCGTCATCGGCCGCGTCCTGACCGCGCAGGTACCGAGCGCGGAAGGGGGCCCGCTGCTGTACTTCCGCGGCCGGTACCGGCATGTGGGCTGAGCCCCGATATTGCGTGGCCGGGGCGTGAAACGCGTGCCTACGGTGTCCCGATGACACCTCGTCTGGAAGAAGTCACCCCCGCGAACTTCGACGCCGCGATCGGCATCCGGATCCGCCCCGACCAGGAACACGCGGTCCAGCCGGTCGTACGGTCCCTCGCCGAGGCGTACGTCCATCCCGCCGGCGTGGCCTGGCCCCGGCTCATCGTCGACGACGACCGCCCCGTCGGCTTTCTGATGGCCTTCCTCGACATCGACTGGTACGGCGACGGCAGTGTGCGCCGCTCGGGGCTGTGGCGCCTCAACATCGCGGCGGACGCCCAGGGACGCGGATACGGCCGGTTCGCCGTCGACGCCGTGGCCGAGCTGATCCGCGGCCGGGGCGGCAGGCAGCTCCACGCCAGCTGGCACCCCGGCCCGGACGGCCCCGAGGACTTCTACCTGCGCCTGGGCTTCCACAAGAACGGGGAGACGAGCGAGGAGCAGACGGTAGGGGTGCTGGATCTGTAGGCGCCCCCCTGAACCGGCCTACACCTGCTCGATCGTCAGCTCCGCCAACCGGTCCGGGTTCGTCACGATGTCGACGGACGCGATCCGGTCGGCGACGAAGGCGAACGTCAGGGCGCGCTCCAGGCGACCGTCGATGTACACGGCCAACCCCGTGACCCCGTCGACCAGCGCGGGACGCGCCACGCGGGCCAGATGGGCGAAGCTCTTCGCGCCGGAGGCGACCCCGGCCGCCCCGATGGTCGTAGCGGCGTCGCTGCGGGCCAGCACGTCCGGGTCGAGCACCGCCAGCAAGCCGTCGAAGTCACCGTCCCGCGCGGCCGCCAGGAAGGCGTCGACCACCTCCCGCTGCCGGGCCAGGTCGGCCTCCGGCGCCTGTGCGCCCCGCACCCGGCGCCGCGCCCGGCTGGCCAGCTGCCGCGCGGCGGCCGGAGTGCGCCCGAGGATGCCGGCGACCTCCTCGAACGGCACCCCGAACAAATCGTGCAGCACGAACGCGAGCCGCTCGGCCGGCGCGAGCGTGTCGAGGACGACGAGCAGCGCCGCCCCGACCGAGTCCGCGAGCACCGCGTCCTGTGCCGGGTCCGGTTCGGTGCAGGCTCCCGGACGCCAGGTGTCCAGGGACTCCTCACCGCGGGAGCGGCGGGAGCGGAGCATGTCGAGGCAGACCCGGCCGACGACGGTCGTCAGCCAGCCCCCGAGGTTGCTCACCTCGCCGGTGTCGGACCGGCTCAGCCGGAACCACGTCTCCTGCACCGCGTCCTCGGCCTCGGCGGCCGAGCCCAGCATCCGGTAGGCGACGGCCCGCAGATGCCCCCGGTACGCCTCGAACCGCTCGGCGAGAAGATCGTCGTCGTCGCGGTGCTGCCCGTTGTCGCTCATCGTGTGCCCGGCCTCTCCGTCACCCTCGGTGGTCCTCTGCCCCACTGACGAACGCCGCGCCGGAGATGTGACGGGCACACCCGTCCTCGGGCCTCATGCCCAGTCGCGGCCCGAGCGGCCCCGCTTGGTCTGCGAGCGCTGCTTCTTCTCCTGCAGCCGGCGCTCGTTGATGCCGCGCGGGATCCGGGTCGGCCGGCGCGGCTTGGGCGGGGGCGCGCTGGCCTCCGCGAGGAGGGAGGCGAGGCGTACGGCGGCGGCCTCGCGGTTGCGCCACTGGGAGCGGTGCTCGGAGGCCCGTACGGACACCACTCCGTCGACGAGCCGGTCCGCGAGCCGCTGCAGCGCCCGCTCCTTCCACACCGCGGGAAGCGCTTCGGTGCGCGCCAGGTCGAAACGCAGCTCGACCTGCGAGTCAGTGGTGTTGACGTGCTGTCCGCCGGGCCCGGACGACCTGGAGAAACGCCACATCAGCTCGGCCTCGGGGAGCGAGACGGAGCCACGGATGACGTAGGGACCAGACATGCGTTCCATGTTCCCGGTCGCGCCCGCCTCACGTCACCTGGATTTCCGACTCGGTAAAAAAGGTAAAGGGATCCGGAACCGACGGGACCCCTCTCGACGTTCTCCCGGGTGACGGTAGCTTCATTGGCACGTTCATCGGCACAGATACACAGATATCCAAGGGAAGGGACTCCCAACATGGCTGTAAGCCTGTCCAAGGGTGGCAACGTCTCGCTCACCAAGGAGGCTCCGGGCCTGACCGCCGTCACCGTGGGCCTCGGCTGGGACGTCCGCACCACCACCGGCACGGACTTCGACCTGGACGCCTCGGCCATCGCGGTGAACGGCCAGGGGAAGGTCTACTCGGACGCGCACTTCGTGTTCTTCAACAACAAGCAGACCCCGGACAACACCATCGTCCACACCGGCGACAACCGCACGGGTGAGGGCGCGGGCGACGACGAGGCGATCAACGTCAACCTGGCCGCGCTCCCGGCCGACATCGACAAGGTCGTCTTCCCGGTCTCCATCTACGACGCCGAGAACCGCGGCCAGAACTTCGGCCAGGTCCGCAACGCCTACATCCGTATCGTCAACCAGGCCGGCGGCGCCGAGATCGCCCGCTACGACCTGTCCGAGGACGCCGCCACCGAGACGGCCATGATCTTCGGCGAGCTGTACCGCAACGGCGCGGAGTGGAAGTTCCGCGCGGTGGGCCAGGGTTACGCCTCGGGCCTGGTCGGCATCGCCCAGGACTTCGGTGTGAACGTCTGAGCAGGCCTGCCCCGGCAGCGAACCCTCGGAGCCCCCGGCCGTCCGGCCGGGGGCTCCGACGCATGCGATGCCTTGATCATCCGGACGTCTCGTGGAAAGGCGACGTCTGACAGAATCGGCGCTCATGGGTCTGCTCGGGGGGCGACCCGGCACTTTCGCCGGGCGTGCGGACCGAACTGGATATGGCGTCCTCATGGACGGACACCGGTGACCGGCTCGGCCACCGTGGTGACCGCGCCGTGAGCCCGGCACCCGTCACCCCCGGTCTTGTCCGATCACTTCGGATCGATTTCGGGATGATGAGAGCGATACGTGAATCCAGGCCGCTGTGGGTGGCCGGTGCAGTGCTGATGGCCGTCGTCGCGGCCGGGGGATGCAGCAACTCCTCGGGCCAGGACCACGGCGATTCGGCGAAGAAGCCCGCGCTGCCGGGCTTTTCGGGGCCGGAGCCGTCGATTCCGCCGCTCGTCCCGGCGGCGGGCGGCGATCCCTCCGAGCCGGTCGGCTTCAAGGGCGGCGGTGCGGTCGTGCGGCCGGACGGTTCGATGTCCCTGCCCCTGGACGCGTATGTCCCGGTGAAGGACGAGCGGACGATCGCCCAGGCCGAGAACGTCCTCGCGCAGCAGTGCATGCGTGACATGGGGCTGAAGCTCCCCCAGGCACTCATGCTGGCCAACGGAACCCGGCCGGCTGCCCCTTATGTGCTCTACGGCGTGATGGACATGAAGGCTGTCAAGGCCCACGGGTACCGGGAGCCGTCCCCGGAACCGCAGACGGCGAGCGGACGACGGGCCGACGCCGAGATCACTCCGGCAGTGGAGCGCGCCTATTTCGGCGACCCGAAAAACGGCAGGCCCGGATGCGAGGGGAAGGCGCGCGAGAAACTCGGCGGCAAGAACCCGGAGACGCTGTTCATGCTGGTCCAGCAGCTGAGGTCGCAGGCCCTGAGCGCCACCTTCCACGACAGCCGGGTCATGGCCACGGTCGCCAAGTGGAGTGCCTGCATGAAGGAATCCGGCTACCACTACGACAGCCCGCTCGCCCCTGCGCACGACCGGAGGCTCCTCGGCAAGGGACTGCCCGTCCCCAAGGGGGCGACCTTGCCGCCGCCCTCCCCTGCCGAGATCGCGGCCGCCGTCACGGACATCGAATGCAAGCGGAAGGCACGGTACGTGCAGACCGCTGCTCTGGTTTCCGCCGCATATCAGCGAGAGATCATCGAGCAGCGAGCCGAACAATTGCAGGACGCGCGGCGTACGCAGAAGCTGAAAGTCGCAGCTGCCGAGGAAATCATCAAGAACGGCGCCTGAAGGGCCCTTGCCGATACAGTGACACCAGGACAGGGCCTGTCGAGTGGATCGGCAGGCCCTGTGGTGCGTCAATTACTTCCAACGCTGGTTGGCGTTGCCGTAGTCATGGTCGTTGGCGTAGATGCCGCCGTGTCCCTCGTCGTCCAGGATCCAGCCGGTCTGGACGTTCTGGAGCTTCCAGCCGGTGTTGGTCGGGATCTCCCTCCACCGCTGCCAGTTGTTCGTCTGGTCACGGTAAGGGTTGCACGGCTCGGTGTACACCTGCCGCCAGTACCCCGTCATGCACCTGCCCGGGCCAGGGGTTTCATTCGTGCCCGCCGTCTCATTCCAGCTGCCGTCGCTGTTCTGAATGTCCCACCACTGCGGTTCCCATCCGGTTCCGCCCATGCCCCCCTTGACCTGACCCTGGTAGTCCCCCCAGCCGTGGGTCAGAAAGAGATGGGACTTGGCGTTCTGCCACATCACCCAGTCGTCCGCGGACGCCGAGCCGGACGTGGCGACGAGCAGGGCGGGAACTGCCGCGGCGGCTATGAGCGCCTTGGCCATTTTCTTCTTCATACGGATCCCCTCCGTTGTGGCGAGAGGCGGGCGGGCCGGGATTTCGGGCATGCCGCGGCGTCTCGTCGATCCATGATGGATGGTCAGATGATCAAGCCGGCCGACCATAACAGACATTGGTGTCATGCCCACGCCTGGCGAGCCCGGGCGCGGCGACCTTGTGCGGAAGGCTCTGATCCGAATTCCTGCCACTCGGCGGGCCCCACGGTGCGCAGGGTGTGCCACCGACAGCACCAAGCACGCGTGGCGAAGCGGGAGTTGACTCCCTGCACCCTGTCCGCATAGCGGATTCCGCAGCACGTCCTTCGGATACGAACATGTAAAGTCTTGTCGCCGCCCTGTCAAACAGGGCCTCCTTGGTGCCACTCTCTCTCCTCGCCGCCGCAACTCTGTGCATCCCCTGTGCCCCACCTGTGTCTCCGGCCCCACGGAGACCAGCGACGAAGGAGATCGAGTGAGACAGCAGCCCCACGCTTCCCGCACCTCCCGCAAGACCGCCGTGCGCGCCGCCGCCCTGGTCGGCTCGGCCGCGATGGTCGTCCTCGCGCTGCAGAACGGTGCCGCCACCGCCGCCCCCACGCCCACCCCCGGTGCCGCCGCCCTCCCGCTCGGCGCCCCGGCCCGCGCCGCCGCACTGGAGTCGGCCCAGCAGCACGCCGGCGCGGCGGCCCGCGAGCTCGGCCTCGGCAGCAAGGAGAAGCTGGTCGTCCGGGACGTGGTCAAGGACGCGGACGGTACCGTCCACACCCGTTACGAGCGCACGTACGCCGGACTCCCCGTCCTCGGCGGCGACCTGGTCACCCACGTGACGAAGAACGGCTCGCTCAAGGGCGTCGACAAGGCGACCCGGGCCCGGATATCCGTGCCGACCACCACCGCGGCCGTCTCCCCAGCGAGTGCGAAGAAGACCGCCCTCAAGGCCGCAGGCACCGCCGGGGCCACCGCCTCCACCGCCCGCAAGGTCGTCTGGGCGGCCGGTGCCAAGCCCGTCCTCGCCTACGAGTCCGTCGTCAAGGGCGTCCAGCACGACGGCACCCCGAGCGAGGTGCACATCGTCACCGACGCGCAGACCGGCAAGAAGCTCTACTCCTACGAGGGCATCGACACCGGCACGGGCACCAGCCAGTACAGCGGCACCGTCACGATCGGCACCACCCCCTCCGCCTCCGGCGGCTACGACCTCATCGACGGCGGCCGCGGCGGCCACAAGACGTACGACCTCCAGGGCGGCACCTCCGGCACCGGCACCCTCTTCCACGACGCCGACGACGTCTGGGGCGACGGCACCGTGACCAACCGGCAGACCGCCGCCGTCGACGCCGCCTACGGCGCCGCCGTCACCTGGGACTTCTACAAGAGCGCGTTCAACCGCAACGGCATCGCGGGCGACGGCAAGGCCGCCTACTCACGCGTCCACTACGGCAACGCCTACGTCAACGCGTTCTGGGACGACAACTGCTTCTGCATGACGTACGGCGACGGCGCGAACAACACCGACCCGCTGACCTCGCTCGACGTGGCCGGTCACGAGATGAGCCACGGCCTGACCGCGGCCACCGCGAAGCTCAACTACAGCCGTGAGTCCGGCGGTCTGAACGAGGCCACCTCGGACATCCTCGGCACCTCGGTGGAGTTCTTCGCGAACAACGCCGCCGACCCCGGTGACTACCTCATCGGCGAGAAGATCGACATCAACGGCGACGGCACCCCGCTGCGCTACATGGACAAGCCCAGCAAGGACGGCCGCTCCGCCGACTACTGGTCGAAGTCGGTCGGCCGCCTCGACGTGCACTACTCGTCCGGTGTCGCCAACCACTTCTTCTACCTGCTGTCCGAGGGCAGCGGCGCGAAGACGATCAACGGGGTCTCCTACAACTCCCCGACCTACAACGGCTCCACGGTCACCGGCATCGGCCGGGCCAAGGCCGACCAGATCTGGTACAAGGCCCTCAGCACGTACTTCACGTCGACCACGAACTACGCGGGCGCCCGCACCGGCACCCTGCAGGCCGCGGCCGACCTGTACGGCTCGGGCAGCGCGGAGTACAACGCGGTGGCGGCGGCCTGGACCGCCGTCAACGTCAAGTAGCCG
Organism: Streptomyces sp. NPDC030799; assembly: GCF_055572255.1. NCBI lineage: Bacteria > Bacillati > Actinomycetota > Actinomycetes > Kitasatosporales > Streptomycetaceae > Streptomyces > Streptomyces sp. NPDC030799. The sequence continues at coordinate 221,934 of NZ_JBVIDS010000012.1, forward strand.
TAACGGTACGGCAGTACGGTGGCCGGATCGCCCGTCACGGGCGGTCCGGCTTGCGGTCGCCGTACAACCAGTCCTTCCAGATCTCCCGGAAGTCCTTGTGCGGGGCCTTCTTCTCGACGTACGCGGTGAAGTCGGCGGTGCTCGCGTTGCCGTACCGGCGGGCGGCGACCCAGCCCTGGATGATGTCGTAGAACGTGTCGTCGCCGACCTTCTGCCGGATCTTCTGCAGGACCATCGCGCCGCGCTGGTAGACGGGGCTGTCGGAGATGTGGGCGGCGCTCGACGGTCTGGCGGGCGGGTAGGCCCAGACTGCCTCGTTGTCGCCGTCGTAGAGGTCCGTGAAGGTCTGCTGGGCGCTCTTGCCGCCGTGGTCCTCCTCGTACAGCCACTCCGCGTAGGTGGCGAAGCCCTCGTTGAGCCACATGTCCTGCCAGGACTTCGGGGTGACCGCGTCGCCGTACCACTGGTGGGCGAGTTCATGCACGAGCGTGCTGGTTTCGAGGTGGTCGGCGGGTATGACGGGCCGGTTCTGGGTCTCCAGGGCGTAGTCGGCGGAGCCCGGCCGGTCGACGATCGCGCCGGCGGAGGAGAAGGGGTACGGCCCGAAGTTGATTTCCTCCCACTTGATGATGCCGGGCAGCTGCGCGAGCACCTTCTCGCTCGCCTCCGCCTGGGCGGGGTCGACGGCGGTGATGATCGGCAGCCCGTGCGGGCCGGTGGTGCGGGTGACGTCGAAGTGGCCGACGGCGACGGTGGCGAGGTAGCTCGCCATGGGCTGGGCGGTGTGCCAGTGGTAGGCGGTACGGCCGTCCTTGGTGGCCTGGTCCGTCAACTCGCCGTTGGAGACGGCCTGGAGGCCCTTGGGGACGGTGACGGTGATGTCGTAGGACGCCTTGTCGGAGGGGTGGTCGTTGCCGGGGAACCAGGCCATGGAGCCGACGGGTTCGCCGAGGCCGAGGGCGCCGTCGGCGGTGGGCAGCCAGCCCTCCTTGGAGCCGTCGGGGTCGGTGAGTGTGCGCGGCGTGCCCGAGTAGCGGACGACCGTGCGGAAGGTCTCGCCCTTGCCCAGGTCGTCGTGCGGGCGGACGGTGAGCTCCTGGCCGGCGCGGTTGAAGCGGGCCTTCCTGCCCTCGACGGTGACCGAGTCGACGTCCAGCCCGGCGAGGTCGAGGTCGAAGGCGGACAGGTCCTGGGTGGCGCGGGCGGTGATGACCGCCGTACCGGTGAGACGGCGGGTGGCGGGGGTGTAGTCGAGGGTGAGGTCGTAGTGCCCGACGTCGTAGCCGCCGTTGCCGGCCTTCGGGAAGTACGGGTCGCGCACGCCGGAGCCGCCCGGGGTTCCGTGCACACCGCCGTTGCACGCGGTGCCGGTGAGGGCGAGGACGAGCAGGGCCGCGACGGCCGGGGCAGGGCGCACGGATCTGGACATGTCAGTGATCTTATGCGCCGGGGCCGGTACGCAGGCATGACACCATCTCTCCCGTGCTCGACATCGGCTACGCCCTCTCCAACCGGTTCCCCGACCCCCCGCAGACCGACTACCGCCGCGCGGACGTCCGCGCGCTGCGGCACGACCTGTTCTGCGGGGACGTCTATCTCGCGGACACGACCACGGACCGGGAACTGTCCACAGCCTGGGGATGGGTGCCCGTGCTGGACTTCGCGTGGGCGCTGTGCGACATCGTGGAACGGCTGGACCGGGATCCGATGGGCTCCCGCGCCGCCCGGCCGCAGCGGGCGGAGCTGGACTTCACCGAGTCCACCGACCGGATGCTCTTCGAGCGCCGCTTCGGCTGGGTGGACATCACTGCCGACTGGGTGCCGGCCGAGGAGTCCCCGCTGTCCTTCTCCCACACCGAACTGCGCCGCGAGGCCCGCGACTTCCTGCACGACCTGATCGCGGACCTCACCGACCTTCATGAGGACCTGTCGGAAAACCCGGCGATCTGGACACTCCAGGCCCGCTTTCCCCGCGTGCCGTAGAGCCCCGGCAGGGCCCGGGCCGCTACTCCACCCGGATCCCCAGCTCCGCCGCCAGCACCGGGGCCAGATCCAGCAGCTGCCCGGTGCTGATCACCGCTCCCGACAGCCGGTCCAGGCCCCGCACGATCTCCAGCGGGGCGGCCCCGCGCAGGTCCACGTCCTGCAGCGTCGCACCGCCGAAGTCGGCCTCTCTCAGCGCGCAGTCGACGAACTCCACCCGCTCCAGGCTCGCGCCCGCGAAGTCCGGTTCGACCAGCATGCAGGACTCGAAGACGACGTCCTTGAGGCGGGCCTCGCGCAGGTTCAAGTAGTCGATCTTGCCGCCGCGCACCACGACCCGTTCCAGGACGGCGCCGTGCAGCTGCGTGCCGCCCAGCCGGGCATCGATCAGCTCCACGTCCCGCAACGTGGACTCGGCCAGATGCGTGCCCACCCCGCGCAGTCCCGTCAGGACCGAGTCCAGCACTCTGGCCCGGCCCAGCGCCGTGCCGTCCACCGCGCAGCCCGTCAGCGCGCAGTCCATGAACCGGGCGCCCACCCCGTCCTGCCCGGTGAGGTCCGCGTGCCGGAACTCCAGCCCGTCATAGTCCCCGTCGGCCCGCAACTCCCCGTCCTTCCAGGGCTCCAGGGGCGGCAGCCGCAGCTCCGGCCGTCGCGCACGCTTCACCCCTGCCCGGCCCGCCGCACGGCCGCCCGTCACTCTCCTCGCCATGCCCCCCATGCTGCACCCCGCCACTGACAATCCGTCCGACCTGCGAAAACCCCTCCGATGTCACAGTCCGGCGCGCCCCGGCCGTCGTAGTCACCGAAGCATCGACGTCACGAAGTCACCGACCAGGTGAACCGATCCGAGGGAGGGACTGTCCCATGCAGGCCATCACCGTCGTCGGCGGCGGTTTCGCCGGACTCACCGCCGCGATCACCGCCGCCGAGGCGGGCGCCGGGGTCACCCTGTACGAGGCCCACCACACACTGGGCGGCCGGGCCCGCACCGCCGAAGGGCCGTACCGCACCAACGAGGGCCCGCACGCCCTCTACAACGGCGGCCCGCACTGGAGCTGGCTCAGGCAGCGCGACCTGATCGGCCCGCTCGCCCCGATCCCGCCGCTGGAGGCGGCCCGGCTGCGGCTGCGCCACCACGGCGTCCTGCGCCGCACCCCGCCCTTCGGGATGCTCAAGCTGCTGCGCCCCGGCGTCCGCCAGGCACCCGTCGACGCCGACTTCCTGAGCTGGGCGACCGAGGTCGCCGGCGAGGAGGGCGCCCGCGCCGCGGCCCACTACGCGGCAGTCGCCCTCTTCCACCACGACCCGGGCGCCCTGTCCGCCGCGTTCGTGCAGGAGCGCCTGCGCCGGGCCACCAAGCTGCCGCCGGAGGCGCACTACCCGGTCGGCGGCTGGGCTTCCGTCATCGACCGGATGGCCGCGCGGGCCCGGAAACTGGGCGTGCGGATCGAGACGCTCGCCCGCGTCGACGAACTGCCCACCGGCACCCCCGTGGTCGTCGCCACCTCCCTGCCGGCCGCCCGCCGGCTGCTCGGCGACGACGCGCTGACCTGGCCCAGCGGCCGCACCGTCCTGCTCGACCTCGCCCTGCGGACCCGGCGCGGTGACCCCTTCGTCCTCTCGGACCTCGACGCGACCGGCTGGCTCGAACGGTGCACGGCGCCGGACCGGTCCCTCGCGCCCGCCGGGGAGCAGCTGATCCAGGGGCAGATCCCGATCGCCCCGGGCGAGTCCCGCGCCGCCGGTCTCGCCCGTGCCGAGGAACTGCTCGACCTGGGCTTCCCGGGCTGGCGGGAGCGGCTGACCTGGCGGCGCGAGGCGGTGGCGGACGGCCGTACGGGAGCTGTGGACCCGCCGGGGAGCAGCTGGCGGGACCGGCCCGCCGTGGACCGCGGCGACGGCGTCTACCTCGCGGGCGACCAGGTCGCGGCACCCGGTGTGCTGTCGGAGGTGTCCTTCAACAGCGCGGTCACGGCGGTGTCCCTGGTCCTCGGCCGGTCCGGACAGTCGTCAGTGGTCTGAGCCCAGCGCCGTCAGCGCCCCGTCCGTGAGCCGGTACACCGTCCACTCGTCCTGCGGACGCGCACCGAGCGCCTCGTAGAAACCGATCGCGGGCCGGTTCCAGTCGAGCACCGACCACTCCAGACGCCCGTACCCGCGCTGCACACAGATGCGCGCCAGCTCCGTCAGCAGCGCCCGCCCGTGCCCGGCGCCGCGCGCACTCGGCCGCACGTAGAGGTCCTCCAGATGGATCCCGTGCACCCCGCGCCAGGTGGAGAAGTTCAGGAACCACAGCGCGAACCCCACGGCCTCCCCGGTGGCGTCGTCCACCGCCATGTGCGCGAACGCCGCCGGCCGCTCCCCGAACAGGGCGTCCCGCAACTGCTCCGCGCTCGCCCGCGCCTCCTGCGGTGCCTTCTCGTACTCGGCCAGCTCACGGATCAGGGCATGGATGACGGGGATGTCGGCGGGTATCGCGGTACGAATCATGCGGCGAGGCTAGCCCGTGAGCCGACGGGCGATCTCCAGCCGGCGTTCCTCCAGCGGCCGGCCGCCCGCCACGTCCCACAGGGCGTTCTGCAGCAGCCGGCCCAGCGTCCAGGCACGGGCCCGCTCCCGGTCCAGGCCCACAGCTCGAAGCCGGGGTCACCCGCGAGCGGCTTGGGGTCGAGCCCGACGAAGGCCCGGCCCGACGCGCCGTTGTATCTGTGCTGCGCTTCCGCCAGATCACCGGGGATGTCAATCACGGACCGGACGATACAGACGTGCGTGAATCGGTTCATGCGAAATATCCGGGGCTCCGGCGGCGTGCGGGCGTACCTCCGCAGCGCCCCCGGCACGTACGTGTGGCTGGCGATCCTGTTCGTCACGACCGTCGCCCTGCACCGCATGTCACCGGAGTTCGAGCAGCACTTCCTGCGGCAGCGGTCGACCAACATCCATGAGCTGTCCCGCAACCCGGTCCGGGTGCTGGTGGCCAGCGCGATGTGGATCGACAGCGGCCACTGGATCCCGTACGCCGTGCTGTACACGGTGTTCCACGCACCGGCCGAGCGCTGGCTGGGCACCGCCCGCTGGCTCTCGGTGTGCGCGCTGGCGCACGTGCTGGCCACACTGATCAGCGAGGGCGCCCTGCTGATGGCGATCCGGGACGGCATCGCCCCGCACTCGGCGGTCAACACCCTGGACGTCGGCGTGAGTTACGCGCTCGCCGGGGTCATGGGCGTGCTCACCTACCGGATCGCGACACCCTGGCGGTACGCGTACCTGCTGGTGGTACCGGCCCTGTTCGGGCTGTCGCTGGCCGTGGGACGGTCCTTCACCGAACTCGGCCACTTCGTCTCCGTACTGATCGGACTGGCCTGCTATCCGCTGACGAGGGGCCGCGGAAAAGCATGGAATCCGAAGGAGACACTGGCCGCGCTCAGGGGTTAACGTCCCCGCCATGAGCAGCTCGGCAAGCAGTGTCGTCAACGGCGGGATCTCCTTCTGGTACGCGGACGACGGCCTTCCCGCGGTCCGGGAGCCGCTGACCGGCGACGCGTCCGCCGACGTCGTCATCGTCGGCGGCGGCTACACCGGCCTGTGGACGGCGTACTACCTGAAGAAGGCCGCCCCCTTCCTCCGCATCACCGTCCTGGAGCAGAAGTTCTGCGGCTACGGCGCCTCCGGCCGCAACGGCGGCTGGCTCTACAACGGCATCGCCGGCCGCGACCGGTACGCCAGGCTGCACGGCCGTGACGCCGCGGTACGGCTGCAGAAGGCGATGAACGACACCGTGGCCGAGGTCGTCGCGGTCGCCGGGGCCGAGGGCATCGAGGCGGACGTACACCGGGGCGGTGTTCTCGAAGTCGCCACCACACCCGCCCAGTTGGCCCGCCTGAAGGCCTTCCACGAGCACGAGCTGTCGTACGGCGAGAAGGACCGCGAGCTGTACGGCGCCCGGGAGACGGCCGAGCGGATCCGCATCGCGGACGCGGTCGGCTCCACCTGGACCCCGCACGGCGCCCGGCTGCACCCGGTGAAGCTGGTGAAGGGCCTGGCGGCCGTGGTGGACGCCCTGGGCGTCACCGTCCACGAGTCCACCCCGGTGACGGAGATCCGCCCCAAGCACGCCGTCACCCCGTACGGCACGGTCCGCGCCCCGTACATCCTGCGCTGCACCGAGGGCTTCACGGCGTCACTGAAGGGCCAGAAACGCACCTGGCTCCCCATGAACTCCTCCATGATCGCCACCGAGCCGCTGACCGAGGACCAGTGGGCGGCGATCGGCTGGGACGGCCGCGAAACCCTCGGCGACATGGCCCACGCCTACATGTACGCACAGCGCACCGCCGACGGCCGGATCGCGCTGGGCGGACGCGGGGCGCCCTACCGCTTCGGGTCGAGGACGGACAACGACGGCCGTACGCAGCCGGCGACCATCGAGGCCCTGCACGAGATCCTGACCCGCTTCTTCCCCTCCCTGGCCGGCGTGCGCGTGGAACACGCCTGGTCGGGCGTCCTCGGCGTGCCGCGCGACTGGTGTGCCACAGTGACACTCGACCGCTCCACCGGCCTCGGCTGGGCCGGCGGCTACGTCGGTTCCGGCGTCGCCACCGCCAACCTGGCCGCCCGCACCCTGCGCGACCTGGTCCAGCAGGACTCCGGCCAGGCCGGCCGCACCGAGCTGACGGACCTGCCCTGGGTGAACCACAAGGTCCGCAAGTGGGAACCGGAACCCTTCCGCTGGCTGGGCGTCCACGGCATGTACGCCACCTACCGCACCGCCGACCAGCACGAACGCCTCCACCCGGGGACGGAGTCCTCGCGCCTGGCGAAGGTGGCGGACCGGGTGGCCGGCAGACACTGACCGAACACGACAAACGGCCCCGGACGAGAAGTCCGGGGCCGCTGTGCATCCGGAGCCCCCTGTCGGATTCGAACCGACGACCTTCGCTTTACAAGAGCGGCGCTCTGACCAGCTGAGCTAAGGAGGCCTGCGCATGCGCGCCCGTGCAGTGTACCCACGTCCGGGCCCGCTCCTGTCGAAAATTTCCGCGAAGTTCACCGGGGCCCGGGTACTGACAGAACGAGTGAACGCCAGGTACCGTCCTGAGCCAGTTCACGCAGTTCACCTGGGTGGACTACACCAACCACCTTCCTACAACGGATCGTCCGGCACGTTCCTGCCGGTAGAAGGGGGCCCATTCACCATGGCCACTGTCACGTTCGACAAGGCGACCCGGATCTACCCGGGTTCCACCAAGCCCGCCGTCGACGCGCTCGACATCGCGATCGAGGACGGCGAGTTCCTCGTCCTGGTCGGCCCGTCGGGCTGCGGAAAGTCCACCTCGCTGCGGATGCTCGCGGGCCTGGAGGACGTCAACGGCGGCGCCATCCGCATCGGTGACCGCGACGTCACGCACCTGCCGCCCAAGGACCGGGACATCGCCATGGTGTTCCAGAACTACGCCCTGTACCCGCACATGACGGTCGCCGACAACATGGGCTTCGCGCTCAAGATCGCCGGCGTCAACAAGGCGGAGATCCGGCAGAAGGTCGAGGAGGCCGCGAAGATCCTCGACCTCACCGAGTACCTGGACCGCAAGCCCAAGGCGCTCTCCGGCGGTCAGCGGCAGCGTGTCGCCATGGGCCGCGCGATCGTGCGTGAGCCGCAGGTCTTCCTCATGGACGAGCCGCTGTCCAACCTGGACGCCAAGCTCCGTGTGAGCACCCGTACGCAGATCGCCAGCCTGCAGCGCCGGCTCGGCATCACCACCGTCTACGTCACCCACGACCAGGTCGAGGCCATGACGATGGGCGACCGGGTGGCCGTGCTCAAGGACGGTCTGCTGCAGCAGGTCGACTCGCCGCGGAACATGTACGACAAGCCCGCGAACCTCTTCGTCGCCGGCTTCATCGGCTCCCCGGCCATGAACCTGGTCGAGGTCCCGATCGCCGACGGCGGCGTGAAGTTCGGCAACAGTGTCGTTCCCGTCAACCGGGAGGCGCTGACGGCCGCCTCGGACAAGGGTGACCGCACGGTGACCGTCGGTGTCCGTCCCGAGCACTTCGACGTGGTCGAGCTGGGCGGCTCCGTCGCCGCCTCGCTGTCCAAGGACGCCGCGGACGCGCCGGCCGGTCTCGCGGTCTCCGTGAACGTCGTCGAGGAGCTGGGCGCCGACGGCTACGTCTACGGCACCGCCGAGGTCGGTGGCGAGCTGAAGGACCTGGTGGTCCGCGTCAATGGCCGTCAGGTGCCGGAGAAGGGCTCCACCCTGCACGTGGTGCCGCGGCCGGGCGAGATCCACGTGTTCTCCACGTCCACGGGTGAGCGCCTCTCCGACTGAGCAGCGCGTTTGCACCCAGGTTGACGAAAGGGGCCCTGCGGAGTGCCGCAGGGCCCCTTTCGTGTGAGACACACCCCCGGATATATCCCGGCACAGCGATCATTTCGGGCGTGGCGCGTCAACCCCTTACCCAGAAAAAAGCGGCATCCCATCCCCCAAAGGGGTGACTAAATGTCGCCAAATCATTACCCCGCGCTACCCTCACACGCGTGAAGCACTCCACCACTCCACAGACGCGACGCGGCCATCGGGGCGGCCCTGCCCGCCGGATCGGCCGCACTCTCGCCCTTGTCCTGCCCGTCGTCCTGGTGCTCTCCGGGACCCTCGCGGTCACCCGGGTCAACTGGACGGGGAGCCCCTCCAGCTCGGCGCTGGCCGCCTCGGACGTCTCGTCGGCGGCGCTCTCCGCCAAGACGGCCTCCCGCGCCCCGCAGGACGTGCTCCGCGACCGGCTGATCACCGAGCTGCAGAAGAAGGACCCGGGGGTCGTCCTGACCCACCTCCAGCAGGCCGTCAACGGCCACCCCTCGCTGGCCAAGCACTGCACCGCCATCGCCCGCTCCCTCGGCCAGGCCGCGGCGCGCATGTACGGCGTTCCGCGCGCGCAGTCCTACGCCCGCCCGGTGTGCGACACGTCGTTCGCCTCCGGCGTCCTCGCCGCACGCGGCTGACGGCTCCTCACGGAACGCGCCGCTCCCGGCCGGCCGGGGCGGGGCGCCACGTACAGTGCGGTCATGACCGATCCGAACGCCGCGTCGCGCCCCACTCAAGCCGTGGTCCTGGCCGGTGGCCAGGGCTCCCGGCTGCGTCCCTACACCGACGACCGGCCCAAGCCGATGGTCGAGATCCCCGGCACGGGCACTCCGATCATCGGCCACCAGCTGACCTGGCTCGCCGAGGAAGGCGTGACCGACGTGGTGGTCTCCTGCGGCCACCTCGCGGACGTCCTGCAGAAATGGCTGGACTCCGCCGACCTGCCCGTCTCCGTCACCACCGTGGTGGAGACCGAGCCCCTCGGCCGTGGCGGCGGCCTCAAATACGCCGCCGCGCATCTTCCCCGCCCCGACCGGCCCTGGTACGCCACGAACGGCGACATCTGGACCCGCTTCTCCCTGCGGGACATGGCCGACTTCCACACCGAGCGGGATGCCGTCGCGACCCTGGCCCTGGCCCGGCCGCGGATCCCCTGGGGGGCGGTGAAGACGGACGGGTTCGGGCACATCACCGACTTCATCGAGGCTCCGCCGTCGACGTTCGAGATCAACGCGGGTGTGTATGTCTTCTCGCCCGAGTTCGCGGAGTTGCTGCCCGAGCGGGGGGATCACGAGCGGACCACGTTCCCCGGGCTGGCCCGGGAGCGGAGGCTTTTCGGGTTCCCGATTCCGCAGGGGGCGTACTGGCGGGCCATCGACACGGCGAAGGATCTGACGGAGGCGGCCAAGGAGCTGGCGGCTCTGGGGCGGTAGTGCATCGAAAGGGCCCCGTACCTCTTCCGGTACGGGGCCCTCTCCTGTGTCGTTGCCGTCAGCCCAGCAGGCCGCCCACCAGGCCCTCCTGGCCGCCGGACGAGTTGCCGCCGGAACTGCTCGAACCGCCCGATGACGAGCTGCCCCCGGTCGATGTGCCACCGGTGCCGGTGGGGCCGGCCGTGGTGCTGGGGGCGCCGCCGGTCGGGGCGGACTGGCGGGGCGGGGTCTGGCCCGTGGTGCCCTGGGTCTGGCTGGGGGCCGCGGTCGTACCGCCGGCGGCCCTGGTCGCGCCCGGAGTCGACACCGCGCCGGACGGACTCGCGCCGACCGTGGCGCCGCCCGTGGGCGAGCTGGAGGCCGACGGTGTCTTCCTGGTCCGGCTGCCGGTGTCCTGGGGGAGCGGGGAGCCGGGGAGGTTGTTGCGGGGGGCCTCGCCGGGGCCGGGCACGACCACGCGGCTGGAGTCGCGTACGGCGCCGCCGAGCAGGGAGCCGACCAGCAGGGTGAGACCGACCGTGACGACGGTGATCAGTGCGCCGCGGCGCAGGACGTACTGGCGCAGGTCCCAGATGTCGGCGCGGGGGCCGAGGCGGCGCCAGGCGCTGGCCGCGATGCGGCCGTCCACGGAGTAGACCGGGGCGCCGGCGATGATCAGCGGGGACCAGGCGGCGAGGTAGATGATGTCGGGGGTGTCGTAGGCGGGGACCGTCTTCCAGCTGACGGTGACGATCAGCGCGGCGGAGAGCAGGGCGCCGAGCACCGCGGCCACGCGCTGCCAGCAGCCCAGGACGGTCAGCACGCCGACGACCACCTGGAGGAAGGCGATGACCAGGCCGGAGCCGACCGGGTGGTGCAGGGCGAACTGGCGCAGGGGTTCGGCCACGTCCCAGGGGTGCAGGGTGTTGAGCCACTTGACCATCGAGCCGCGCTTGCCGCCGTCGAAGTAGACGGGGTCGCACAGCTTGCCCATACCGGCGTAGATGGAGATGAAACCCAGGAAGATGCGCAGCGGGAGCAGGACCACGCCGAGGTTCATCCGGCGGCCGGGGTAGTAGGCGTGCCGGGAGGGGTCGTCCCCGTGGCGCCTGGCGGGGCGGGGGGCGTCCTGCTCGGACGCGTCGTCGTAGTGGTCGTGGTCGTCGTAGTCGTCGTGGTCGCCGTAGTCGTCGTAGTCGTCGGCGCCATGGCCGTCGTACGGTTCGAGGTCGGCGTCCGGGTGGGGCGGGTCGTCGTAGGCGCCGCTCACCGTGCGCATGTGCGGCAGCAGGCGGGTGCCGTCGGCGTCGGGGGCGGTGCGCTGGTGACCGACGACGGGGGTCTCGACGGTCTGGTCCAGCTCGTCGTAGGTGTCGGCGTAGCCGGTCTGGACGCGCGGGATGACCTGGGTGGCTCCGGCTTCGGGCTCGTCGGCGTGGCGGACGCTGCTGCCCCGCACGGCCTGGAGGAGCCGGTGGGCGCCGGTGTCGTCGGGGGCGGACTTGCCGCTCCACACGACGGGGCGGCGTCGGCCGGTGGCGCCGGCCCGGCCCGCGGTACCCACGACGGGCATGCGGGGGGTGTCCTGGGCGGCACTCAGGAGCCGGGCGATCCGCGGGGATTGGGCGCGCCTCGCCGATGCGCCCAGCTGCACGCGGAAGCTGACGTGATTGACGATGACCTGCGCCGGATCGCTCGGCACCTTCACCATGCTCAGCGCGGGAGCGTCGTCGTACCCCGACGAGCGGTCCCCCGTGGGTGTGCGGGGTGTTCTGGTGTCCACACGCATCTAACCGAGTGACGTGGTGTTAGGACACTGCTTTGACCGGGCGGATGTGTCCGGACCCCGTCAAAGCCGCCTCGAACGCCATATGGGCGCCGAAATTCCCCCGCAGGGGTGAAGTTGCGGACGGTTGTTCAGCTCCGCCTGCTGGCCGCCTCGTACAGGACGATGCCGGCCGCGACACCCGCGTTCAGCGACTCCGCGCCACCCGGCATCGGAATGCGCACGCGGAAGTCGCAGGTTTCCCCGACGAGGCGGGACAGGCCCTTGCCCTCACTGCCGACGACGATGACGACGGGGCCCTCCAGGGCCTCCAGGTCACCGAGTTCCACCTCGCCGTCCGCCGCCAGGCCGACGACCGTGACGCCGGCCTTCTTGTAGGCCTCCAGCGTCCGGGTGAGGTTGGTGGCGCGGGCGACCGGGGTGCGGGCGGCGGTGCCGGCGGAGGTCTTCCAGGCGCCGGCGGTCATGCCGGCCGAGCGGCGCTCGGGCACGACCACGCCGTGGCCGCCGAAGGCGGAGACGGAGCGGACGACCGCGCCGAGGTTGCGCGGGTCGGTGACCCCGTCCAGCGCGACGACCAGCGGGTCCTCGCCCTCGTCGGCGGCGGCGTCGAGCAGGTCCTCGGGGTGCGCGTACTCGTACGGCGGGACCTGCAGGACCAGGCCCTGGTGGTTGAGGCCGTTCGTCATGCGGTCCAGCTCGGGGCGCGGGGCCTCCATCAGGTTGATGCCGCCGCGCTCGGCGGCGAGCTGGAGGGCCTCGCGGACGCGCTCGTCGTTGTCGATGAACTGCTGGACGTAGAGGGTCGAGGCGGGCACGCCCTCGCGGAGTGCCTCGACGACCGGGTTACGGCCGACGACCAGCTCGGAGGTCGACTTGCCGCCTCGGCCCCGGGCCATGGGACGGCGCGCGGCCTGTTTGGCCTTGGCGGTGGCGATGCGGTTCTTCTTGTGGCCCTTGCGCATCTCGGCGGGCGGGGTCGGTCCCCTGCCCTCCAGGCCCTTGCGCCGCTGGCCGCCGGAGCCGACCTGCGCGCCCTTCTTGCCGGACATGCGGCGGTTGTTCGCGGCCATGACCTACCTGTTCTCTCCGAAAAAGTGTGCGTACGTCTATGCAGTGTGCCGCCCGGGGGGCCGGGCGGCACAATCGATCAAGAGCCGGTGCTCAGCGCGGACCCAGGGTCCAGCGCGGGCCCTGCGGGCTGTCCTCGATGACCAGGCCCGCCTGGCTCAGCTGGTCGCGGATGGCGTCGGCCGTCGTCCAGTCCTTGCGGGCGCGGGCGGACTCGCGCTGGTCGAGGACCAGACGGACGAGGCTGTCGACCACGCCGTGCAGGTCTTCGCCCTGGCCGGAATCTCCCGCCCACTGCGCATCGAGCGGGTCCATGCCGAGGACGCCGAGCATGGCCCGCACCTCGGCGAGCCGGGCGACGGCGGCTTCCTTGTCGTCGGCGGCCAGCGCGCTGTTGCCCTGCCGGACCGTGGTGTGCACGACGGCGAGGGCCTGCGGGACGCCCAGGTCGTCGTCCATCGCCTCGGCGAAGGCGGGCGGGACCTCGGCGGCCGGTTCGACGGTCTTGCCGGCCAGCTCGGTGACCCGCTGCACGAAGCCCTCGATCCGGGCGAACGCCGACTCGGCCTCGCGCAGCGACTCCTCGCTGTACTCGATCATCGAGCGGTAGTGCGGGGTGCCCAGGTAGTAGCGCAGCACGATGGGCCGCCACTGCTTGACCATCTCGGACACGAGCACGCTGTTGCCGAGCGACTTGGACATCTTGTCGCCGGCCATGGTGACCCAGGCGTTGTGCACCCAGTACCGGGCGAAGTCGTCGCCGTAGGCCTTGGCCTGGGCGATCTCGTTCTCGTGGTGCGGGAAGATCAGGTCCAGGCCGCCGCCGTGGATGTCGAAGGCGCTGCCGAGGTACTTGTGCGCCATCGCCGAGCACTCCAGGTGCCAGCCGGGCCGGCCCTCCCCCCACGGGGTGGGCCAGGTCGGCTCGCCCGGCTTGGCCGCCTTCCACATCGCGAAGTCCCGCGAGTCCCGCTTGCCGGTCTCGCCCTCGGCGGAGGGCTGCAGCAGGTTGTCCAGCTCCTGCCGGGACAGCTGGAGGTAGGACGGGAAGGACCGTACGTCGAAGTAGACGTTGCCGTCGGCGGCGTAGGCGTGCCCGCGCTCGATGAGGCGCTGCATCATCTCGACCATCTCGGTGATGTGGCCGGTGGCGCGCGGCTCGTACGTCGGCGGCAGGCAGCCGAGAGCGGTGTAGCCCTCGTTGAAGGCGCGCTCGTTGTCGTACCCGATCGACCACCAGGGCCGGCCCTGCTCGTGGGCCTTGGTGATGATCTTGTCGTCGATGTCGGTGACGTTCCTGATGAACGTCACGTCATAGCCGCGGTACGCGAACCACCGGCGCATGATGTCGAAGTTGAGCCCCGAGCGGATGTGCCCGATGTGCGGTGCCGCCTGCACGGTGGCGCCACACAGGTAGATCGAGACGCAACCCGGCTTGAGCGGGGTGAAGTCACGGATCTGCCGGGCGCTGGTGTCGTACAGGCGAATAGTCACCACTCCAGAGTAGTGGGCGCGAGAGGGTGCCTCACGCCCCTTCCCCGCAATGCCGGGCTTCAGAGCCTCCCGACGACCTTCCGGGGCGTGATGCGTACGACCACTCGCTGGGCGTCGTTGACCGAGTCGGGGTTGAAGTCGGCGTACTTCCGGCCCGTGTACTTCTCGCTCAGTTCGTCGATGAGTTCCGGGGCGCCGTCGGTCGTCGTCTCGGCGGTGCCGCGGATCTCGGCGTACTCGTAGGGCTGGTCCGGGTCCATGACGACGACCGTCACGCGGTTGTCGCGGTCCAGGTTCTTCTTCTTGCGGCGGTCGACCGTGGTGGAGAAGAGGAGATCGTCGCCGTCCCGCTTCACCCAGACCGGTGACAGCTGCGGGCTGCCGTCGGGCTGGAGGGTGCCGACGACGATGAACACCTTGCGGTCGAGCAGGGACTTCAGACGGTCGGACAGTACGGCGGACATGGGCACCCTCCGGAGTCCAGGGATCACTGGTGGTCGTGTGGGTACCCTCGCACGCCCTCAGCTCACCCGCACGACGAGCGCAGTCGCCACCGCCATCAGGCCCTCCTCGCGGCCCGGGAAGCCGAGGCCGTCGGTCGTCGCGCCGGAGACGGAGACGGGCGCGCCGGCCGCTTCGGAGAGGATCTTCTGGGCCTCGTCGCGCCGCTTGCCGATCTTCGGGCGGGGGCCGACCACCTGGACGGCGATGTTGCCGATGGTGAAGCCGGCCTCGCGGACGATCCGGGCCGCCTCGGTGAGGAGGGTGGTCCCGGAGGCTCCCGACCACTCGGGGCGGCCGGTGCCGAAGTGCTGTCCGAGGTCACCGAGCCCGGCGGCGGAGAAGAGGGCGTTGCAGGCCGCGTGGGCGACGACGTCGGCGTCGGAGTGCCCGGCCAGGCCCGGCCCCTCGCCCTCCCACTTCAGGCCCGCGCACCACAGCTCGCGGCCCTCCTCGAAGGCGTGGATGTCGGTGCCGATGCCGACCTGGGGGAGGATCAGCGGCTGCTCAGAAGCCATCGTTGAGCCTCCTGCGGGCGAGGACCGCCTCGGCGAGGACCAGGTCGAGGGGGCGGGTGACCTTGAAGGCCTCCTCGTGACCGGGGACGGCGACGACGGTCAGGCCCAGCTGCTCGACCATGCTCGCGTCGTCGGTGACGCCCGCGGTGACGGTCTCGTGGGCGCGGATCAGGGTCGCGCGGTCGAAGCCCTGCGGCGTCTGGACGGCGCGGAGGCGGGCCCGCTCGGGGGTGGCGACGACCGGTTCCGGGTCCCCGGCGACGGCCGCGGGCTCGACCTCCTTGACGGTGTCGGCGAGCGGGAGCGCGGGGACGACGGCGGGGGCGCCGTCCCGGACTGCCTCGATGACCGCGTCGACCGTGTCGACCGGGACCAGCGGGCGGGCCGCGTCGTGGACGAGGACGATGCGGTATTCGGGCGGCAGGGCGTCCAGGCCGAGCTTGACCGATTCCTGGCGGGACTCGCCGCCGGGCACGACCAGGAAGTCGGTTCGCTCGGGCAGCGCGTGTGCGTCGAGGAGTGATTTGACCTCGGCGGCGCCGTCCGGCGGGGCCACGACGATCACCAGGGAGACATGGCGGGACGCGGCGAGCGCGCGGGCCGCGTGGATGAGCATGGGTGTGCCGTTGAGCGCGCGCAGCGCCTTGGGGGCGCCCGGACCGAGGCGTACGCCCCGGCCGGCGGCGGGAATCACGGCGGCTACGGGGGTCGGCGCGGGCGAAGGGCG
Organism: Streptomyces sp. NPDC030799; assembly: GCF_055572255.1. NCBI lineage: Bacteria > Bacillati > Actinomycetota > Actinomycetes > Kitasatosporales > Streptomycetaceae > Streptomyces > Streptomyces sp. NPDC030799. The sequence goes on from NZ_JBVIDS010000012.1 coordinate 237,794, forward strand.
CGATTCGTCAGACATCGGTTCCTGTCAGGTTTGTGTGCTCGACCTAGGTGGGTATGGCCTGGAGGAGTGCCGGGCGCGACGCCTTGACCGGACCCTTTCCGTGACCCTGGTCGAGCCATCTGCCCGGGCCCGGCACATCAAGTATCGGGGGGCTTGCTTCTCGGGGGCTTTCCGAAGAACACGGAAGACCAGCGAAGAGCGGGGCTTTTCCGGATACGGCGCCATTGGGTACGAACATGCCGCAGCGCCCGGCGACAGGATCAGTGTCATCGGGCACCGCGGCATTTACTGTGCTGAGCGTGGCGGGAGCGAAGGATCGCTGCCGTGGCGCGTCAGGAGGCGAGCACCTCGTCGAGCAGGGCTTCGGCCTTGTCCTCGTTCGTGTTCTCCGCGAGCGCCAGCTCGCTCACCAGGATCTGGCGTGCCTTGGCGAGCATGCGCTTCTCACCGGCGGACAGTCCGCGCTCGCGCTCACGACGCCACAGGTCACGCACGACTTCCGCGACCTTGATGACATCGCCGGAGGCGAGCTTCTCCAGGTTTGCCTTGTAGCGACGCGACCAGTTCGTGGGCTCCTCGGCGTACGGCGCGCGCAGCACCTCGAAGACCCGGTCCAGCCCGTCCTGACCGACCACATCACGCACGCCGACGAACTCCGCATTGTCCGCTGGCACACGTACCGTCAGGTCACCCTGGGCGACCTTCAGCACCAAGTAGGTCTTGTCCACGCCTTTGATCTGGCGAGTTTCGATGGCCTCGATCAGCGCGGCCCCGTGATGGGGATAGACCACGGTGTCGCCAACCTTGAACGTCATGTGACAGGTACCCCTTCCGTGGCTATCCAGGGTAACACGGATACGGCGTCTTCTGAATGGCGTTTTCGCAGGTCAGGGCATATCTCGGGGCTTGACAACTGCGACAGGAACGTGCTGCGAGGGGCCTGCGGAACGAGGAATTCGCAGGTCGGAGGGGCTCTTCGGGCGGGGAGAAACGCGTACGTTACACACTTCCGGAGCCGTCTCCAAGTGGACGAACGTCCCGTTTTGTCCGGTTCCAAGCGTACGACTTCCGCTACTCCGTTCGGTGGCCCCTGACGGATCCGAGCCGATTCCGGAATTGATCAACGGCCGCGGGACGGGGTGGCGCGTGATCAATATCCGGGGCCGTCGCGCATTCCTTCACGGAAATTTTGCGAGCGGTTATGTGAATGGCGGACGAGCGCCCGGCAAAGTGACTGGAGGGTCACGTGTGATCGGAGTGACGCGGGGTTCGCGGTACCTCCAGCCGGAGGGAAGCAGGGTGGTCGGGGAGGGTCGGGTGCGGGCGTCCGGGAACGGCTCGGTAACCTAAGCCCGCTGACAGACACTTAGGGTGGCTTTATAAGGGAGCCGCCCGCGCGTTCAAGGAGTTGCCGCCGCCGTGAGCAGCAGCCTTCGACGCGGCGCCCTCGCCGCCTCCGCCATCGTCTTCTCGATCGCCTCGCTCGCCGCCTGCGGCGCCGGCAACAACTCACAGACCCTGGAAGTCAAGCCGGACAACGCGGCGACCAGCGTCGGCGACATCAAGATCCAGAACGCCCTGGTCATCACCCAGCCCGACCTGAAGTCGACGGGCCCGGCCGTGATCTCCGCGACCCTGTTCAACATGGGCAAGGACCCGCAGACCCTGCAGTCCATCGCGGTCCCGGGCAGCAGCGCGACCGTGAAGCTGACCCCCGCCAAGGGCCAGAGCCTGACGATTCCGGCGCACGGCTCCCTGACCCTCGGTGGCAAGGACAACGCCTCCGCCGAGATCCCCAGCGGTCGCGAGGCGGTCCAGGACGGCAACGCGCAGAAGATCACCTTCACCTTCAGCACGACCGGTGACGTGAGCCTGCGCGCCTTCGTGGTGCCGGCCACCAGCTACTTCGACAAGTGGGGCCCGAGCCAGATCCCGTCCGGACCGGCGACGAACTCCCCCGCGCCGGGCGCCTCCGCCGGCGGCAAGCCGCACAAGGGCGGCAAGGCGAGCCCGTCGTCCTCCCCGAGCAACACGGCGAGCAGCACCGCGAGCGGCACCGCCAGCACCGGCGCCACCCCGAGCGACTCCGCCTCCCAGTCGGCGGCCGGCCGCTGAGCACCGGGACACGAACGAAGGGCGGCACCCCTGCCGGGGGCGCCGCCCTTCGTCGTCACCGCGTACGGGAAGGCCGTACGGTCTACGGCTCGAACTTGTAGCCAAGACCGCGCACCGTCACCAGGTACCGGGGCGCGCCCGGATCCGGTTCGATCTTGGCGCGCAGGCGCTTGACGTGGACGTCGAGGGTCTTGGTGTCGCCCACGTAGTCGGCGCCCCAGACACGGTCGATGAGCTGCATGCGGGTCAGCACGCGGCCGGCGTTGCGCAGCAGCATCTCCAGCAGGTCGAACTCCTTGAGGGGGAGGTCGACCTTGGAGCCGGCGACCGTCACCACGTGGCGGTCGACGTCCATGCGGACCGGGCCCGCCTCCAGCGCGGCCGGGGTGACCTCCTCCGGCTCGCCGCGGCGGCGCAGCACGGCCCGGATACGGGCCACCAGCTCGCGCGAGGAGAAGGGCTTGGTGACGTAGTCGTCGGCTCCTATCTCCAGACCGACCACCTTGTCGATCTCGCTGTCCTTGGCCGTCACCATGATCACGGGGACGTTGGAGCGGCCGCGCAGCTGACGGCACACCTCCGTACCGGGCAGACCCGGCAGCATCAGGTCGAGGAGGACGAGGTCGGCGCCGTTGCGCTCGAACTCGTCGAGTCCGTCGGGGCCGGTGGCCGCCACGGCGACCTCGAAGCCCTCCTTGCGGAGCATGTACGACAGGGCGTCGGAGAAGGACTCCTCGTCCTCGACGACGAGCACTCGGGTCACGGAAGGACCTCCGGGGCAGGAAGCGGTTCGTAAGGGGATGACTCGGGGGCGCCGCCGTCCTCGTCTTCTTCGTCGAGGTCGGGGTGCTGTTGCGCGCGGTCGCGGGCCGCGCCCGCCTCCGGCAGCCTGAGGGTGAACGTGGAGCCCTGGCCTTCGGCGCTCCAGACCGTGACCTCCCCGCCGTGCGAGGCGACCACGTGCTTGACGATCGCGAGGCCGAGACCGGTGCCTCCGGTCTGCCGGGAGCGGGCCGGGTCGACGCGGTAGAAGCGCTCGAAGATGCGCTCCTTGTCCTTGTCGGAGATGCCGATGCCCTGGTCCGTCACGGCCAGCTCGATCAGGTCGCCGCCGGGAGCGTTGACCCGGCGGGCGGCTATGCCGACCCGGGTGCGGGCCGGGGAGTAGTTCACGGCGTTCTCGACCAGGTTGCCGAGGGCGGCGGCCAGCTGGCCCCGGTTGCCCCAGACGGCCAGGTCCTCCATGCCTCCGGCGGCCATGGTGATCTGCTTGGTGCCTGCCTGGTGGCGGCAGCGGTCGATGGCCTCGGCGACCAGCTCGTCCACGCGGACGGGCTCGGCATCCTCCAGCGGGTCGTCGTTCTGCACCCGGGAGAGGTCGATCAGCTCCTGGACCAGATTGGTCAGCCGGGTCGCCTCGATCTGCATACGGCCCGCGAAGCGCTGTACGGCCTCGGGGTCGTCGGAGGCGTCCATGACCGCCTCGGAGAGGAGGGAGAGCGCGCCGACGGGCGTCTTCAGCTCATGGCTCACATTGGCCACGAAGTCGCGCCGTACGGCCTCGATACGTCTGGCCTCGGTCAGGTCCTCGACCAGCAGCAGGACCAGGCGGGAGCCGAGCGGGGCCACGCGCGCGGAGACCGCGAGGGCCTCGCCGCGTCCGGTGCCGCGCCGGGGCAGGTCCAGCTCGACCTGCCGTATCTCGCCGTCACGTCTGGTGTCCCGGGCCATCTGGAGCATCGGCTCGACGGAGAGTTTGCCGCCCCGGACCAGCCCGAGGGCGTAGGCGGCGGAGCTGGCCTTGACGACGGCGTCGGCCTCGTCGAGGACGACGGCCGAGGAGCGGAGCACGGACAGTACGGTGTCCACGCCGGGCGGGAGTACGGGATCGGTGTGCAAGGAAGTCCTGGTCGGTCGCTTCTGGTCGCGTTCGCTCCAGCGGAACGCCAGCATGGCGATGACGCCGGTGAGCACCCCGGCGATCGCTGCCGCTGCGGCGACCGCCGCGTTCACGTCCATGCCTCCAGGTTAAGCAGGGGGTACGACATGACCCCAGCCGTCGAGGGACGACCTCGGACACTCGTCGCCCAGAGTTCACCTTGGAGCCAGGATTGGTTCATTTGAGGTGGCGGAAACGGACGCGTGCGGGACAGAACGTGGGAGCGTGGGGACCAAGCACACCTATGAGAGGGAGCCCTGATGCGGGACGCGTACCACGAGGAACTTGACTCGATCGGCGACGGTCTGGTGGAGATGACCCGGCTGGTCGGGTCGGCGATCGGGCGCGCCACGACTGCCATCCTGGACGCCGACCTGAAGCTGGCCGAGAGCGTGATCGAGGCCGACCAGAAGGTCGACGAGCTCCAGCACGACCTGGAGGCGCGGGCCATAGCCCTGCTCGCCCGGCAGCAGCCGGTGGCGACCGACCTCCGTATCGTCGTCACCTCCCTGCGGATGTCCGCCGACCTGGAGCGCTCCGGCGACCTGGCCCAGCACGTGGCGAAGCTGGCGCGCCTGCGCTTCCCCGCGCGGGCCGTCCCCCAGGACCTGCACGCGACGATCCTGGAGATGGGCCAGCTCGCGCAGCGCCTGATGGCAAAGGCGGCCGAGGTGATCATCACCAAGGACATCGACCTCGCGCTGCAGCTGGAGCAGGACGACGACGAGATGGACCTGCTGCACCGCACGCTGTTCCAGCACCTGATCGACGAGCGCTGGAAGCACGGCATCGAGACCGCCGTCGACGTCACCCTGCTGGGCCGCTACTACGAGCGGTACGCCGACCACGCGGTGGCCGTCGCCAAGCGCGTCGTCTATCTGGTCACGGGCGAGCACGCGGACGAACTCCAGCAGGACATCCAGCCGGTGACGGGCGTCGAGGGCGCGTGATCCGGGGCAGGGCCGCCGGGGCCTGCGGGGCTGTGGGGGCTTGCGGGGCTATGGGGGCTTGCGCTGAGACGGGCCTGGGCCGGAACCGGTGGCCGGACCGAATGCGGGGTCGGCCGCGGGGTCGGCTCCGGGGGCGCTGGGGCGCCTCCGTGCGCCGTTGATGCGCCGGGGGATACGGGCATGAAATGGACGAGGGCACCCCTGCCCCAGCGTCTAGGAGGGACCCATGGCCGAATCCCCCAGCACCACGCCCGACCCCACGCAGGAGCGCGAGACCGACCAGCCCGCCCCCGTCACGAGCCTTCCGCTGATCGGCGCATGCGGGTGCGGATCGGGCTGCGGGTGCGGGTGCCAGTCGGGCGCGCCGTGCCAGTGCGGCTGACGGACTGCAGAACGTCGTAGGGCCGGTGTGAACTCGATTCGCACCGGCCCTGCCCGTGTGTCATCGGCCGGCGGATCCGGCGCCTTCGAAGCGGAGCCTGCCGGCCAGGACCTCGCGGGCCACTTGGCTGATCGTGCGGCCGTCGGCGTACGCGCGGGCCCGCAGCCGGTCCAGGGCCTGCTCGGGGTCCAGGTCCAGCTGCACCATCACCATGCCGACCGCCTGGTGGACCTCCGTGTGGTCGGCCTCGGAGGCCGCCAGCCACGACGCCACCTCGTTCTCCGTGTCCTCCTCGGCGCCGTCGAGGCCGGCCGTCTGAAGGCTCATGAGCGCGTAGGCGACCGCGTCCCGCACCCACAGCGCGGTCCGCATGTCCGGCTCCGCCAGCCCGCCGACGGATTCGCTGTAGAGGTCGAGGGTGCCGATCGCGGCGCCGCTGACACCGAGCGGCAGCGAGAAGACCGCGCGCACGCCGAGTGCCACCGCCTCGTGCGCGAAGATCGGCCAGCGGAGGGCGTCGGGTCCGCCGGTGAGGTCGGCCGCGACGACCGGGGCGCCCCGGTCGAGAGCGCTCTGACAGGGTCCGTCCCCCACGGTGTACTGCAGCTCGGCGAGCCGGGCGGCGACCCGGTCACTGGCGCACCAGGTGATGTGTACGCCCTTGCCGCCGGAGATCGACACCGAGGACCCGCCTATCGGCAGCAGCCGTACGCACGCCGTGCACAGCGCGCCCGGCACCTGCTGAGGGTCGTCGGTGCACCGCGCGGCGGCGGCGAGCGTCTCGGTGACCCGCAACCGTTCCTTCCCGTACGCCGGCACCCCGCCACCGGCTGGTCCCTTCGACCGCTCGGGCGACATGGTCATCATCTCCACGTCCCGGGTGCCCAGCTTGGGACGATTGACGTACCGCTCTTTTGACGCACCGGTCCTCGAAGGACGGAACTCCGACACCGACGTACGGTCATCAGCGCTGGAGATCGGGCGCCGGCTCGATGACGTCGGCCCAGACACGATCGCTCCACGGGTTGCCCTCGACACCGAGGCGTGCTGCGACGACATCGTCGAGAAAGTGCGCCTGGGCGCTGCCTGCCGTCTCGTGGGGCCGCCAGAGTGAGTCGCACTCATGCCCAGCAAGAAGCGCGTCCCATCCGCCTCGAAGCGGTACGGGTGGAGCCAGTCCTGTCCGCAGCCTGGACAGGCCAGGTCGCGCGCCACTCTCGACTCCCAGATGCTGGGTCGCGTTGAGCGGTGTCGGACGGCCCAGTCATGGGTCAGCCATGGGTCACATGAGCGGTGTCAGCCCGCCGAGGCGGCCCGGCATTGCGCATCGCCATCGCCGCCTTGACGAACCACTGGCCGCCCAAACGGAACGACGTTGAAGTGCGCCCTAATATGTGCAGGTCACAGGAGGGGGAGCATGGTTGAAGTGAGGCACACGTGCCCGCATTGTGGACACGGCGTAGGTCGGCTGATGCGCGTCAACGGCGAAGGTGTTTCCAACTGCTCGCGTTGCCACAAGAGTGACTGGTCCCGCCGGTTCGATCCCCAGCAGGCGCAGCAGGAGGCTCGGGAAACACGCCGCGCAGAGATGAATGCGCGTCTCTCCGACTGGCTTTCACGCAACAACCAGTCCACCCAGGACCAGATCCCCGAACGCAACGCACAATCCATCCAGGTCAAGATCCCCGAACGCATCACGCCGCCCCCGCCGCTTCGCCCGAAGGTGGAACGGGAGCGGCCTGTCGGGCATGTCCGTAACGGGAAGCTCCTCGAATCCAACACCGCCCAGAGCGCGAACAACAGGGTGAGGAAGCGCCTCTTGGCCTATGGAGCCTTGGCGGTAGGGGCTGTGGCTTGCTTCGCCATCGGCGCGGGGGGCGCTGACGGTGACCAGGTCCAGGCCGCGTCCGCCAAGCCCACAGCGTCGCCCAGCGCGACTGCATCTCCCTCGGTCGAATCCTCCGTGTCTCCGTCGCCTTCACGGAATCCGGCTCCGACGAAGCCGGTGAGCGACTACCAGCACTGGAACCTTGCAAAGGCTGTGGCGGACGCCCGCAAGCACCACGTCGGGCCGGTGACTTACACAGACCTGAGCGACCTGAACCGTAGTCCGTCTCACCTCGGCAACTGGAAGGTGTGCTCGCAATGGCCCGATGCTGGTGCCGAGAGCACCGGGACTGTCACGTTCTCGGTTCTGAAAACGAACGAGGCGTGCGCTTCGCCGCCGCGCCCCCACTCTCATCACGACACGTCCTCGCAGGGCAGTACGGACCCCAGCTCGGGCGGAAGTACATCGACGGCTGACAGCTCGCCCGCATCGGGCAGCTCCACCACGACGCAGTTGTGCGACATCCGATCCAACGCCGGCAACTGCTATCACGCCGGCGAGTTCTGCCGGAGCATCGACGTGGGGGAGACGACCACGGACGCGGCAGGGCGTGAGATCACCTGCGACTATGAGGCTGGCGCTAATCGGTGGCACTACTGACAACCCGATGACCGGTCACGGCTTGGTGCCTGCCAGGTCCGCGTGTCCGGCTACCGTGACTGCCCGGTGTTCCCGTGGTCTCCCGCTCGATCGGGCACGCGTGGGGCACGGCTACCTTCTGATCCGTAGCTCTGCAGAGATCGGTCAATGGGGGTTGTAGGGTCATCGTTCGGCCCTTCGCAGTCGTCACTGGCCATGGTCGGCTTCTGAGGTTGCTGTACTTCTCTGCTGTACAGCTCTGGCGGCTCGTATGAGCGAGGTTGTTTCGGCTGATCAGTGTGTCGGGGTGGGTGTCCCCCAGGACCTGCTCGTCTTGGGCGAGGGTGGTCTCGTACAGGGGATGGCTCACTGCAGGGCCCCCGCCGCCCGGTAGGCGTGCCGGACTCCAGGCCGCTTGCCGTGTGGATCTACTCCAACGTGCGCGCCGCCCTCAGCGCGGCCGTGGATGACGGGCACCTTCCCCGGAACCCGTGCGCCGCCCGCTCGGTCCGGGCACCGGCCGTAGACGACAGGCGCGTCGTGCCCTGGACGCCGGAACGGGTCTTCGCCGTCCGGGCCGGAATGCCCGAGCGCGTGGGCGAGATCCGCCCTCGTGACCTACCGATCGCACTCATCGGTACGGCCGGCGGCACACTCGCCCTCTGGGCCAACGCCCCCGCCGCGATCGCCATCCCCACGGCTCTGCTGATCGTCCTCGACATCCGCATCCGCCGCCGGCGCCGACGCACCTGACGTCCCGATCATGCACCTGACGGCCCACAGACGGCCCCAGGGCATCGAAAAGCCCCCCACCCGCAGCGAAACCGCAGGTGAGGGGCTTGATCGTTCGGGCTTACTTCTTCTTGCCCTGGTTCTTGACCGCCTCGATCGCCGCCGCGGCCGCCTCGGGGTCGAGGTAGGTGCCGCCGGGGGTGATCGGCTTGAAGTCGGCGTCCAGTTCGTAGGAGAGCGGGATGCCGGTCGGGATGTTCAGGCCCGCGATGTCGGCGTCGGAGATGCCGTCCAGGTGCTTGACCAGGGCGCGGAGCGAGTTGCCGTGGGCCGCGACCAGGACCGTGCGGCCGGCCAGGAGGTCGGGGACGATGCCGTCGTACCAGTACGGGAGCATGCGCTGGACGACGTCCTTCAGGCACTCCGTCCGCGGGCGGAGCTCCGGCGGGATGGTCGCGTAGCGGGCGTCGTTCGCCTGGGAGAACTCGGAGTCGTCCGCGAGCGGCGGGGGCGGGGTGTCGTACGAGCGGCGCCAGAGCATGAACTGCTCCTCGCCGAACTCGGCCAGCGTCGCCGCCTTGTCCTTGCCCTGGAGCGCGCCGTAGTGCCGCTCGTTCAGGCGCCAGCTGCGGTGGACCGGGATCCAGTGGCGGTCCGCGGCCTCAAGGGCCAGCTGGGCCGTGCGGATCGCGCGCTTCTGCAGGGACGTGTGGACCACGTCGGGGAGGAGGTCGGCGTCCTTCAGGAGCTCGCCACCGCGGACTGCCTCCTTCTCGCCCTTCTCATTCAGGTTGACGTCCACCCAGCCGGTGAACAGGTTCTTCGCGTTCCACTCGCTCTCGCCGTGGCGGAGGAGGATCAGCTTGTACGGTGCGTCGGCCATGGCAAAGAGCGTAATCCACGGATTCGCCGCCCTGCCCGGCCCGGTCAGTGGGTGGACGGTTGACGGCATCTGTTAATCGAGTGGCTTCCGAGGGCCGCCGTCTGTAAGTTGTGCTTGCCACGTGAGCCACTTACCAATGGGGGTCTTGTCATGTCCGCCACGCGTCTCAGACGTGCCGCCCGGGAGACCGTCTCCGGACTCCCTCGTGAGTTCTGGTGGCTGTGGACCAGCACCCTCGTCAACCGGCTCGGCGCGTTCGTGGCCACCTTCATGGCCCTCTATCTCACCCTCGACCGCGGATATTCGGCCTCCTACGCCGGTCTCGTCGCCTCGCTGCACGGGCTGGGCGGGGTCGTCTCCTCGCTGGGCGGAGGAGTCATGGCCGACCGGCTGGGACGGCGGCCCACACTGCTCATCGCCCAGTCGGCCACCGCCGCCTCCGTCGCGCTGCTCGGCTTCATGAGCGACCCCGTCACCATCGCCGCCGTCGCCTTCCTCGTCGGCATGGCCTCCAACGCCTCCCGGCCGGCCGTGCAGGCGATGATGGCCGACATCGTGCGACCCGAGGACCGGGTGCGGGCCTTCTCGCTCAACTACTGGGCCATCAACCTCGGCTTCGCCGTCTCCTCCACGGCCGCGGGGTTCATCGCCGAGTTCAGTTATCGCGCCGGCTTCCTGATCGAGGCCGGGATGACGGCGGTCTGCGCTCTCGTCGTCTTCCTCAAGCTGCCCGAGTCGCGGCCCACGGCCACGGCCAGGCAGGCCGGCTCCGACGTCGGCCTCGGCACCGTGCTGCGCGACGGGCGGTACATGGCCGTCGTCGGGCTGTCCTTCCTGGTCGCGCTGGTCTTCCAGCAGGGGTCCGTGGGGCTGCCGGTGGCCATGGGGCGGGCCGGGTTCTCGCCCGCGGACTACGGCCTCGCCATCGCCGTCAACGGCATCCTGATCGTCGCCCTGCAGATCCCGGTCACCCGCTTCATCGAGCACCGCGACCCGCGCACCCTGCTGGTGGTCTCCTCGGTGCTCGCCGGGTACGGCTTCGGGCTCACCGCCTTCGCCGGTTCCGTCGGCGTCTTCGCGCTCACCGTCTGCGTGTGGACCCTCGCCGAGATCGTCAACGCCCCGACCCAGACCGGGCTCGTGGTCCGGCTGTCCCCGGTGCACGGGCGCGGCCGCTACCAGGGCGTCTACACCCTGTCCTGGTCCGTCGCCGCCCTGGTCGCACCGCTGATGTCCGGCGCGGTCATCGACCGGCTGGGACCGGAGTGGCTGTGGGGGATGTGTGCGGTGGTGGGGACGGTCGCGGGCGCCGGATACGGCGTGCTCATGCGCGGACTGCCGGCCGAGACGCCGGTTCCGGCTCCGCCGCCGTCCGCTTCCGTCCAGGTCACCGAAGTGTGAGCCGTGCGGGGCGACCGCTCGCGCCGGCCCGGCCGAAAGCCGTCCCGTGCCCCGCACCGAGAGCATCGCGGTGCGGGGCGTGGGCGCGGAAGGAAGGTACGGCCCGCCGTCAGTGGCCGAACTGCCGGTCGAAGATACCCCCGACCTTGCCGAATTCAGGCATGTCCTGGTCCATGCCGGACATGCCCTGGTCGGCATCGGACGTGGCCGGCGCGCTGCTCCCGGACTCGACCCCGACGTTACCCATGTCGTCGTTGTCGTCGGCCATGGCCTGGGCCGCGCCTCCGAGCAGAACGGTCCCGGCGAGAGCGATGGCGCCGAGTGCGGCACGTACACGCATAAGCATCTCCTTCGATCGGTGTGTGATCGTCAGAGGTATGCCGCCGGCCCCCGCGCAAGAAGCGTTGACGTGCACACAAGCACCCGAATAGGGGCCCGTCAGGACAGGGTGCGGCCCGTCCAGCCCGAGCCGACGCGGACCCGGCCGCCGAAGCCGCCGTGGCCGGTGCCCGGGTTGAGCCAGGTCACGCCGTCCGAGTCGACCGAGAGGAGGTCGGCCCGGCCGTCGCCGTTCAGATCGCCGGCACCGAGCACCTGGCGGTAGCTCTTGCCCCAGTCGCGGAAGACCAGCACGCGGTCGGCGAGCTTGCCGGTGCCGGTGCCGTTGTAGCGCCACAGCTCGCCGGAGCCGTCGAGGGCCAGCACGTCCCCGTGTCCGTCGCCGTCGAGGTCCCCGGCGCCGATCACCCGGGTGTACCCCTTCCAGGCGGACCGGATCTTGATGCGTGCGGCGAATCCGGCGCTGCCGCCTCCGGCGTACAGGTAGATGTCACCCGTCGCGGCGGAGCGGGCCAGCAGGTCGGCGCGGCCGTCGCCGGTCAGGTCACCGGGGGTGGTGAGGACGTCGTAGCCGCGCCAGTCGCTGCTGGTCCTCTTGTACGGGGACGCCGGCGCGGGCAGTCGGCCCGCCGGGGTCTCGTACATACGGGCCTCGCCCGTGGGCAGCACGGCGAGGACGTCGTTGAGGCGGTCCCCGTTCAGGTCGCCGAAGCCGGTGAACCGGGTACCGGCGGGCCAGCCGGTGGTGACGGCGCCGCTGTGCACGGAGCCCGCGGCGAGATGGCCCGCGGCGTCGCCGTCGTACCGGGTCAGGGTGGTGCCGCTCAGGCCGAGCACGTCGGCGCGGCGGTCGTCGCCGTAGTCGCGGGCGCGGGGCAGCGGGCGGGTGGTGCCGGAGACGGCGTGCAGCGGGCCGCCGAGGGCGGAGCTGTCGTACCAGAGCGCGGTGGGGCGGGTGCCCGCGACCGCGAGGGCGCCGCCGACGGTCCGGTTGCCGGTGGTGGTGGCCAGCGTCTTCGGCGCCGACCAGCCGCCGCGGGTGCGGAAGCCGGCGACGAAGCGGTACGAGCCGTTGCCGAGGGACACGCTCCAGGCGGCGTGCACGGTGCCGTCGGCGGCGATGCCGGAGCTGACGGCCGAGGCCAGGGGGTGGCGGTCGTCGGCCTGCTCGACGGCGCCCCACACGCCGGTGCGAGCGGAGCGGGTGGTGGAGATCACCGCCTTGGCCGCGGCACCGACGACGGTGATGTCGCCGTTCGGGGCGGTCAGCGGGCGGGGCAGCGCACGGGGGGCGTACCAGCCGGTGAGCCCGGTCTGCTCGGGGGCGCTCCATGCGTCACCGGGGGCGGCCTTGCGGGCGAAGCGGACGGGGCCGTCGACGCTCGCCCACAGGAGGGTGAGACCGCCGGCCGGGTCGGCGTCGAGGCGGAGCGCCCCGGGCTGGGTACCGGCCAGGGGGGTCAGCTCCTCGGCGGTGCCCCACGCGGTCGCGCCGGCCTTGCGCTCCATGATCCGGGAGGAGTACGAGGGCCCGTCCGGGCCGGTGGTGCTGTCGCCGTCGCGGGGGCGGTCGTCGAGGTTCCATGCGACGGCCGCGTTGCCCGCCTTGTCGGTGGCGGCGTCGAGTCCGGTCAGGAAGTACCTTCCGTCCTCGACGTCGCTCGTGACGGTGTCCAGCACGGTGGGCTCGGACCAGGCGTCGCCGGGGGCCGTCCGCTCGGTCGTGTGCAGCTCGTAACCGCCCGTGATCCGGACGGCCCAGACCGCGCCGAGACGGCCGGTGGCGCTGCCGAAGACCACGGGGTACTCGGACCAGGCGGAGAGGGTGGCGACGGTGGTCGGGTCGGACCAGCGGGTGGCGCCGGGCGCCAGGATGGCGGCCTTCAGCAGGCTCTTGCCCTCCGGGAGGCGTTCGCTCCAGTAGGTGATGAAGGAGCCGTCGGCCTGCGGGGCGAGGGTGCTGTCGCCGTAGGCGGCGGTGGACAGGGTCTGGGGCGCGGCCCAGGTGGTGGTGCCCGCGGGGCGGACCTGGACGGTGACCCGGCGGATCTCCGCGGTCTGCGTGGGGTCCTGCGGCTGGTCGCGCAGGGCGACGAGGGCGCCGTCGGCGCGTGCCTGCAGTCCCCGGAGGGTGTGCTGGGCGTCGGCGGCGAGCTCGGTGGAGGCGCCCCAGACGCCGGGCTGTACGGGATCGGTGGCCACCGTGGCCGTCCCCGCCGTCGTCCCCGCCGCGGTGGTCGCCGTCGCCGCCTCGGCGGACAGCGCGGGCAGGGCCCCCGCCAGGCTTCCGCTCAGTACGAGCGCGAAAGCCCCTCTGAAGACATACGAGTTCACGATCCGGTCCCCCCAGGCGCCAGTCTTGGTAAGAAAAGTGCATGGATCTTATATGACCGGAGCGACCGAGCCCCCTGCCGGGACTTCTCCGCCGGCAGGGGGCTCGGTGCGCTGAACCGAGGGATCAGAGGGCGGCGTTGAAGCCGACCTGGTGGGACTGGCCGAGGGCACCCAGCGCCTCGCCCTTGACGGCGTCGAGCTGGGACAGCACGCCGGCGCTGCTCAGGGTGGTGGAGTCGAGGGTGAGGCTGGCCTCGGGGCTCAGGCCGCCGGCGACGGTGTCGAGGTCGGCGTCGGAGATCTCAAGGGTCTGAACCTGGTGAGCGGAGTTCATGGGGAAACTGCCCTTCGCATGGGTGGTCCACAGGGGAAGCGGCCCCGCTGGGGACAGACGGTGGGCCGCGGCCGCAGGCGTGCGCCGTCCTATTCAGGACACCGTGGCGCGATCCCGGCGGCGCGAGCGATCAAATCACGGAGCGCTCCGGGCATCCAGCCAACCGACGTCCGGCCCGGGCCAGTTGGCCGCGCCAGGTGACCGAACCGTGCGGGCACGGTCACGCTTTCGGGGCAGCTTCTCCACACACCGGGGCACACGGGCGGCCCACAGCTCTTGCCGGCGCCGCACCGACCGGGACAACTCCGCACCAACGGAACCCGCCGTTCCGGCAGTTGCGTACGCGCTGTGCAGATTGGGCGAGGTCTCTCGGGGGGCCGGCGGGCGAGCCGTCCGAGTGCACTGGGCGCGTATGGCGCGCGTCACAGGCGGCCGTGTCACATCTCCCCGGATCGTTCCGTCAGAGAGGTGTAGCCACCAGGCGCGGAACACCTGAGACCACACGGGAGCAGATCATGGACGCTCGTCTGAACCTCTTCGAGAACCCTGTCTCCGGCAGGTTCTTCAAGTACATCAACTCGGCGGGCAAGGCGGTTTCGGACTCCGGCCTGCCGGCCGCGACGCAGGAGCTGGTGAAGATCCGGGCCAGCCAGATCAACGGCTGCGCGATGTGTCTCGACATGCACACCAAGGACGCGGCCGCCGCCGGGGAGACGGCGCAGCGGCTGCACCTGATCGCGGCCTGGCGGGAGGCCAAGGTGTTCAGCGACGCCGAGCGGGCCGCGCTGGAGCTGACGGAGCAGGGCACCCGGATCGCCGACACGGCCGGCGGCGTCCCGGACGAGGTCTGGGCGAACGCCGCCAAGCACTACGACGAGGACCAGCTCGCCGCCCTCGTCGCACTGATCGCCCTCATCAACGCCTACAACCGCGTCAACGTCCTCGTCCAGCAGCCCGCCGGCGACTACGTGCCCGGCATGTTCGGCTGAGGGCCGGCGGCCGGCCGGGTCACGGGTGCATGCGTGCGCCCTTCATTACCTTGTCCACCCCGTTCCTCGGGCCGTACACCGCCAGCCCCACCAGGTCGAGCCCGGCCGTCGGTACGGCCCGGACCGCCGCGCGGTTGTCGCGGTCGTTGCCGGTGGCGAACAGGTCCGAGGTGAAGACGGCGCGGGGCAGGGCGCGGCCCAGTGCCCTGCCGTGCGCCGCCTTCAGGGTCTCCTTCGCGCCTTCGAGGACCAGCACCGGCTGGCGGAACATGGGCAGGTACGACACCCCGTCCCCGTCCTCGTACGGCTCGCCGACCACCTCGGGCACCTGGCTGCCGAGGCCGCTGGCCAGGAACGCGGTGACGTTCAGGCGCTGCCAGGGCTCCAGGTCCTCGCGCAGCAGGACGGCGATCTTCGTGTCGAAACGGATGGGTTCAGCGCTCATGGAATGAGACTGCCGGGCGTCGTACGGCGTCGTCTTGTACGTTCTTTGCGTGGCGGCCCGGCAGAACGGCACCCGGCAGGAGGTCAGCGCGTGGCGCCCCCGCGTCCCGGGCGTGACGGAGGTCTTCCACGCCCGCTTCACCGAGTACGCCTACCCGATGCACGTCCATGACGCCTGGACGCTGCTCATCGTGGACGACGGGGCCGTGCGCTACGACCTCGACCGGCACGAGCACGGCACCCCGCACGACACCGTCAGCCTGCTCCCGCCGCACGTACCGCACAACGGCTCGCCGGCCACGCCCGACGGCTTCCGCAAGCGGGTCGTCTACCTCGACAGCAGCCTTCTCGGCGACGATCTCATCGGGCGCGCCGTCGACACGCCCGACCTGCGGGATCCCGTGCTGCGCCGGCGCGTCGGGCAGCTGCACTCCGCCCTCGCCCGGCCCGGTGACGAACTGGAGGCGGAGAGCAGGCTGACCCTCGTCGGGGAGCGACTGCGCGACCATCTGTACCGGAGGGCCGCCTCGGCGCACCGTCCGCATCCCGTTCTCGCCCGTTCGCTGCGGGAGCTGCTCGACGCCCGTGTCGTCGACGGTGTCCCGCTGGCGGAGGCCGCCCGTCTGCTGCACGCCCATCCCGCCCATCTGGTGCGGGCGTTCAGCGGTGCGTACGGCATCGCCCCGCACCAGTACCTGATGTCGCGGCGGGTCGGGCGGGCCCGGCGGCTGCTGCTGGACGGGCTGGCACCGGGCGAGGTGGCCTCGATGACCGGGTTCTACGACCAGGCTCATCTCACCCGGCACTTCAGGAAGCTGGTCGGGGTGCCACCGGGGCGCTATCGGCGCGGCCCGCGCTGAGCGTCGTCCGGCCGCTGCCGCCCTCCTTCGGGTGGATCGGCGGAAGACCTCCGTCCGGGGATCACTCCTGGTTAACCTCCCCCCATGGATGACACACAAGAAGCACAGGAACCACAGACTCCTCGCGATTCATCCACCAAGACCCGCTCTGTGCCGCTCAGACGCCTCTCGACCGCCCTCGCGGGTGCCGCGGCCCTGGTCGCCCTCGGCGTCGGCGTCGCACTGGCGGCGCCCTCGGACGACGACCCCCGTCCCGAGCCGGACGTCACGAGCTCCCTGCCGCCGGACACCGTCTCCGGGGGCACGTCCGTCGGGGCCGGCTCGGGCTCGGGCGGCGCGGACAGCACCGGCGGCGACACCGCGGGCTCGGGCAGCACCGGCGGCGCCACCGACGGAGGCGGCACCGGCGGCACCGATCCGAGCCCGAGCGGCCCCACGCCCTCGGGCGACCCCTCCACGCCGCCCGACCTGAACGAGCTCAACCGGCGCATCACGGAACTGGACAAGAAGGTCGACCAGCTGCCGACCAAGAAGGAACTGGCCGACGCCCTGCGGGCCTTCGCCGACGAACTCGACCACCGCGGCGGGAACGGCAAGCCGGAGCCGGACCCGTCCTGAGCCTTTGAAACGCCCCGCGGTCAGTCGGCGGGGCGTTCGATCAGGTGCTTGAACGCGTCGAGGTTGCGCGTGGACTCGCCGCGGGACACGCGCCAGGCGTACTCCTTGCGGATCGAGGAGGCGAACCCCAGCTCCAGAAGGGTGTTGAAGGCCCCGTCGGCCGCTTCCAGGACCTGCCCGAGGAGACGGTCGATCTCGTCGGGGGTGACGGAGGCGAGGGGCAGGCGGGCGGTGACATAGATGTCACCGAGGCGGTCGACGGCGTAACTGACGCCGTACAGCTTGAGGTTGCGCTCAAGGAGCCAGCGGTGGACGCCCGCCTCGTTCTCGTCGGGGTGCCGGATGACGAAGGCGTTCAGGGAGAGGGAGTGGCGGCCCACGAGGAAGGAGACCGTCGTGGAGAGCTTGCGGGTGCCGGGGAGCTTGACCACGTAGGTTCCGGGTTCGGGGCTCTCCCACTCCAGTTCGGCGTCCTTCAGGACAGCTTCCAGGACCTGCCCGACCGCCTTCTCGCCATCACCCATGGTGGGAGCGTACGCGACGGCGGTGGGACTGGGTCGCGGCCGTGTAGACGTCGGCGGTCGCGGCGGCCGCGGTGTCCCAGCCGAAGGACTGGGCGTGGCGCGCGGCGGCCTCCCCCATGCTCGCCGCGAGGGACGGCTCGTCGGCGAAGCGGCCCAGCACGCGCGCGTAGTCGGCCGGGTTGTGGCCGTCCACGAGGAAGCCGGTGCGGCCGTCGCGCACGGCCACCGGCAGCCCGCCCACGGACGCCGCGAGCACCGGCGTACCGGCCGCCTGCGCCTCTATGGCGACCAGCCCGAAGGACTCGCTGTAGGACGGCATGACCAGCACGGACGCGGCCCGGAACCAGTCCGCGAGCTGCTCCTGGCCGACCGGCGGGCGGAACCGTACGACGTCCGCGATGCCGAGCCGGGCGGCGAGCTTCTGCAGGCCCTCCGGCTTGGCGAGCCCGCTGCCGCTCGGGCCGCCGACGACCGGGACGAGGATGCGGGAGCGGAGCTCCGGGCGCTCGTCCAGCAGCACCGCCACCGCGCGCAGCAGCACGTCCGGGGCCTTCAGGGGCTGTATGCGGCCGGCGAAGAGCGGGATCAGGGCGTCCTTGGGCAGGCCGAGGCGGGCGCGGGCCGCGGCGCGGCCGTCGGCCGGGCGGAAGCGGTCGAGGTTGACGCCCGGATGGACGACGGCGACCTTCGCGGCGTCGGCGGCGTAGTGCCGTACCAGCTCGTCGGCCTCCTCCGCGGTGTTGGCGATGAGCCGGTCGGCGGCGGCCACGATCTGCGTCTCGCCGATGACCCGGGCAGCCGGCTCGGGGGTGTCGCCGTCGGCCAGGTTGGCGTTCTTGACCTTGGCCATCGTGTGCATGGCGTGCACCAGCGGCACGCCCCAGCGCTGGGCGGCGAGCCAGCCGACGTGACCGGAGAGCCAGTAGTGGGAGTGGACCAGGTCGTAGTGGCCGGGGCGGTGACCGGCCCAGGCCTGCATCACGCCATGGGTGAAGGCACACAGCTGGGCCGGGAGCTCCTCCTTGGCCAGGCCCTCGTAGGGGCCCGCGTCGACGTGCCGGACGAGGACGCCGGGGGCCAGCTGGACCGTGGGCGCGAGGCCGCCGGCCGTGGCCCGGGTGAAGATCTCGACCTCGATGTTGATCGCGGCGAGCCGCTGGGCGAGCTCCACGATGTAGACGTTCATGCCGCCGGCGTCGCCGGTGCCGGGCTGGTGGAGCGGAGAGGTGTGCACGGAGAGCATCGCGACCCGTCGGGGCCGGCGGAGCAGACGGAGCCGTGACGCGGCCGACGGGGAGCGTCGCCCGAGCCTGCTGACGTACTGGCTCACGTGGCCGTCCTCCTTGCTGCGGGCATGCCGGACGGAGGACCGGTCTCGCCCTCCACGGTGGTCCAACAGCGGACGGGTGCGCTGCCATTTCCCCGCCAAGCGGCTTTACTCAATCATTACCTTCGGGGGTGCGGTCCGGCTCCTCTTCGAAGCTCCCCCTTACCCTCGTACACATGACAGCCCGCACCGCTTCCCTGCCCCGCCCTCGGCTTCGGCCGAGCGGAGGGAGCACCGTCGTGGGAACGGTGACGCGCGGGACCACCAACCCCAACCGGCTGCGCCGCATGGACCGCTGGATCGCCGCCGCACACGGCGGCGAACTGCGGCGCGCCGACGATCCCCTGGCCATCGACCTCGGCTATGGCGCCGCCCCCTGGACCGCCGTGGAGCTGCTCGGGCGCCTCACGACCGTCGCGCCCCGCGCACGCGTCGTCGGCATCGAGATCGAACCGGCGCGGGTCGCGGCGGCGAAGGCGTACGAGCGGGAGGGGCTCACCTTCCGGCACGGCGGCTTCGAGGTCCCCGTGCCCGGGCGGCCGGTGCTCATCCGGGCCGCCAATGTGCTGCGCCAGTACGACGAGACCGAGGTCGCCGCCGTCTGGGCGCGGCTGTGCGCACGGCTCGCCCCGGCGGGCGGCGGCTCGCGCGGCGGGCTGCTGGTCGAGGGGACGTGCGACGAGATCGGGCGGCGGCACGTGTGGGTGGCGCTCGGTCCCGAGGGGCCGCGGACGGTGACGTTCGCCACCCGGCTGGGCTCCCTGCAGCAGCCCTCCGACCTCGCCGAACGGCTGCCGAAGGCGCTGATCCACCGCAACGTCCCCGGCGAGCCCGTGCACGCCTTCCTGCGGGACTTCGACCGCGCCTGGGCCGCCGCCGCGCCCTACGCCTCCTACGGCGCCCGCCAGCGCTGGCTGCGCGCGGTACGGGATCTGACGGCCGACTGGCCGGTGACGGACTCCCCGGCGCGCTGGCGGCAGGGTGAAGTGACGGTGGCGTGGGAGGCGTTGGCGCCACTGAGCTGACCTCACCCGTTCGGGGGTCGCGGGACGGAACGATCCTCGTGCACCGTTCGTCACACCGGCGGGGAGATCGTCGCGCCGCCTGCCTCTGTCGCTTTGCGGCGTGGCATGACACCATCCCCGGGGCACCGTAAGTTACTGACGGTAAATCAGCTTGGGGGCATGTGTGATGGGCTGGGGCAAGCGCAGCATCCTCTCGGCCGCCGTGACCGTGGTCTGCGCGGTGACCGTGCTGGGCGCTCCCGGCACGGCCTTCGCCGACCCGGCACCCACTCCGAGCACCTCCCCGACTCCCCGTCCGAGCAAGGACCTTGAGCAGGTCCGCGAGAAGCTCGACAAGCTCTACCACGACGCCGCCGTCGCCACCGACGCCTACAACGCGGCCGAGGAGAAGACGAAGCAGCAGTCCGCCGCGATCGTCGCACTGGCGAAGAAGATCGACCAAGGACAGCAGAGACTCGCCGGACTCAGGAACCAGGCGGGCGCCGCCGCCCGCGAGCAGTACCGAACCGGCGGCGTGCCGCCCACCGCCCAGTTCCTGCTCAGCGACGATCCCGGCCAGGTCCTGGACGGGGCGGGGCTGGTGCTGCAGGGCCAGCGGGCCACGACGTCCCTGATCGGCGAACTGGCCGACACCCAGAAGCAGTTGCAGGACTACGCCGACGACGCCGCCGAGCAGTGGAAGAAGCTGGACGCCGAGCGCAAGACCAAGGCCGCCGCCAAGAAGAAGATCCAGCAGCAGATCTCCGCCGCCGAGAAACTCGAGTCGGAGCTGGAGAAGAAGGACAAGGAACGGCTCGCCAGGCTGGAGGAGCAGGCCGCGCTGGCGGCGCAGACGAAGTGGCTCGACACCGGCATCCTCAAGAAGGTGCACGGCGCGGCGTCCGCGCAGGGCGAGAAGGCCGTCACGTTCGCCACCGACCAGCTCGGCAAGCCGTACGTGTGGGGCGCCGAGGGCCCGGAGTCCTACGACTGCTCCGGCCTGACCTCCCAGGCCTGGGCGGCGGCCGGCCACCCCATCCCGCGCACCTCGCAGGAGCAGTGGAAGCAGCTCAAGCACGTCGACATCAAGGACATGCGCCCCGGCGACCTCATCATCTACTTCGACGACGCCAGCCATGTCGCGATGTACGTCGGCGACGGCGCGATCATCCACGCCCCGCGCCCCGGACGCACGGTGACGGTCGCGGGCGCCGGCTCGATGCCGATCCTGGGGGTCGTACGGCCGGATGCGTGAGGCAGGTCATGTGACGGCGCACACGCCTCGCACACAACCCGCCATGTGACCCACCGCACGCCCAACCCCCGTACAAACCCGGGTGACACGTGAGCTTCGTCATCCCCGACGCCGGGTCGTCCTGTCCAACTGTCGTACGGAACGCGGCATATGACAGCGGCCTGCGCGGGAGCGACGCGGCTCACACCATTCCATCGGGGCGGGCCGAGCCGCTATGGTCACCCGTCGGTGGCTTCGAGACCCTCGGCGCCGCCAATGCCCTCGGGGGGAGGGAAGGAACCCACGACGATGCCCGTACCCGTACCGCGGCAGAGAGCGATCCCGGCCGTGGAGAGTGGTCAGGCGCAGGCTGCCCCGGTTGCCGGCGGCGGCCCCCTCAAGGAAGAGGCCCACCGCGACGCCACGACCGTGCACGGCACCGGCGCCACTCTCACCCTGCTGCTGATCGAGGACGATCCGGCCGGCTCGCCGATCGTGCCCGAACTGCTGGACTCGGCCGGCAAGCCGATCCGCGTCCGCACCGCCCGCAACCTCACCGAGGCCGAGCGGCTGCTCACCGACGACGTCCACTGCATCCTGCTGGACCTGGCGCTCCCGGCGCCGGGCGGCAGCGGCACCGACGACGAGCTGGCCGTGCTCAAGCACGTCCTCCAGCTCGCGCCCCGGCATGCCGTGCTGGCGCTGACCGCCTCCGGCGACGCCGAGCGCGGCGCCGAAGCCGTGCGCGTGGGTGCGCAGGACTACCTCTTCCGTGACGAGCTGGACGGCCGGCTGCTCAGCCGCGCCATCCGGTACGCGGTGGAGCGGAAACGGTCCGACACGGCCGAGCGGCGGCTGGCGGAGGGCCGGCTGCGCGCACAGGAGAACCGCCGCCTGGAGCGCGGGCTGCTGCCCACGCCCCTGCTGGAGGGCTCCTCGCTGCGCTTCGCCGCCCGCTACCGCCCCGGCCGCTCGCGTGCACTGCTCGGCGGCGACTTCTACGACGCCGTCCGCACGCCCGACGGCACCGTGCACGCCATGATCGGCGACGTCTGCGGCCATGGCCCGGACGAGGCCGCGCTCGGCGTGGAGCTGCGCATCGCGTGGCGGGCGCTGACGCTGGCGGGCCTGTGCGGCGACGAACTGCTCGGCACCCTCCAGGAGGTGCTGGAGCACGAGCGCGCGGACGAGGAGATCTTCGCGACGCTGTGCACGGTGGACATCGCCCCGGACGGCCGCCGCGCGGGCCTGTGCCTGGCCGGTCACCCGGCCCCGCTGCTCGCCCGCCCGGGCCGCGCGGCACGGCTGCTGCCCTACGACAACAACGGCCCCGCCCTCGGTCTGCTCCCCGGCGCCCGCTGGCCGCGGATGCAGGTGGAGCTGGGCTCGGAGTGGAGCCTGATGCTCTACACCGACGGTCTGATCGAGGGCCGGGTCGGTGCGGGCGGTGAGCGGCTCGGCCAGGACGGCATGGTGGAGATGATCCGCCGGCAGCTGTCCGAGGGGCTGCGCGGGGAGAACCTGCTGCGGGCCGCGGTGAGTGAGGTCCGGGACCTCAACGGGGGTGAGCTGACGGACGACGTGGCTGTGGTGCTGCTGGATCGGGCGCCGTAATGCGGGCTCCCGCCGTAGGGGTTCTTCGCCGCGCGGGTTCCTCGCCGTGGGACGGCCCTACGGCGAGATGCCCTCAGCGACCGCCGTTCCAGGGGCCGTAGGGACCGTCGCTGCTGCTGCCCCTGCGACGGCGGAAACCCTTCCCACCCGAGACCTGCTGCAGGGCCGGGCGCACGTCCACGAAGAAGACGATCGTGGCGACCAGGCCCGCGAGCTGCAGGAACAGCATCGGTACGAACAGGTTCACGGCGACCGCGACGCCGAGGATGATCAGCCAGAAGCCCTTGTTCTGCTTGTCCGCGGCGCGGTACGCGTCCTCGCGGAAGATCGCGGCCATCACGAACGCCACGATGGCGAGTGCCAGGATGGCGGTGAAGATCAGCCACATCACTCCGCCGACTGCCGTCATCAGCACAATGCCCACCACCCGAGTCGAGTCGTCCGTAGAGCCACCGTACCCGTACAACGGGCCGGGCACCCCCAAGGTGCCCGGCCCGTTGTGACGTGCCCGACTCCGGTCACTTGGCCGGAGGCGTCGTCTTCTTCGCGGTGGTGGACTTGCGGGGAGCCGGCGCCTTCTTCGCCACCGGCTTCTTCTCCGCGGCGGGCTCGGCCTGGGCCTCGGCCGGCTTCGGCTCGTCCGTGGCCTCGACCGGCTCGGGCTTGCCCTCGACGACGATCGCCAGCTCCTCGATCTCCTCTGCGGCCTCGCCGCGCCAGTTCTTCACGGCCTGCTCGCCGTGCTCGGCGACCTTCTCGTAGGTCTCGCGGGCCCTGACGGCGTACTCGGCGGCGACACCGACGCCGCGCAGGGCGAGGTCCTGCGCCTGCTCGCCGAGCTTCTTCAGGTCGACGTCGAGGGTGCCGATGAACTCGTTCACCTTGGTCTGGAGGGTCTCCTGCGCCTCCTTTGCCCGGGCGGCGGCCTTCTCCTGCACGGCCTTCGGGTCGGTGTTGCGCACGGCCTCGATGCGGGCCGGGGCCTCGGCGCGCAGCTGCTCGACCAGGGCGGGCACCTTCTTGGCCTGCTGGAGGGCGAGGTCGGCGGTGCCGGCGGCGAAGTAGAGCGGAGTCGGGTCGCTGAAGGTCTTGCGCAGGTCGTCGGTGATCGCCATGGTGATCAGGTCCTCCCGGATTCGCGTTCGGCTGAGGTTGGTGTGGTCCGCGGTGGTGGCCGGCGCCCTGGTCCGGTTATCCGGCCGTCCGCCGCGGGCCTGCATCGGCATCGTGTCCGCCGGCCGTGCGGGTGCCGCGCACGGCGGTGCCGCCGAAGTCCTCGTCCCCTGCCCGGTCCGCCCCGTCCTCGTCCGTGGCGGGCTCGTCGATCCCGAATCCGTTCTCTTTCCGGAAGGACTCGTAGATCTGCAGCAGCACCTGCTTCTGCCGCTCGTTGAGCGAGGGATCGGCGAGGATGACGGCGCGCGTCTCCACTTCGTCCCGGCCCCGTTCGGCGTCAAGGATCCCGGCGCGGACGTACAGCGTCTCGGCGGAGATGCGCAGGGCCTTGGCGACCTGCTGGAGCACCTCCGCGCTGGGCTTGCGCAGCCCGCGCTCGATCTGGCTCAGGTAGGGATTGGACACCCCGGCGGCGTCGGCGAGCTGCCGCAGCGAGAGCTGGGCGTTACGCCGCTGCTCGCGCAGATACTCACCGAGATTGCCGACGTTCAGCGATGCCATGCCTCCACCTTGCCCCACGATCGCTAACAATTGCAAGCACCCGCTTGCAAGAGTTGCCCGATCGGCCGCGCTGCCGACAGCGCCGCCCTCCTTGTCAGCGAACCTGGTCGCTCTTCGGTCCGATGTTCCAGCCTGGAAACCCCGTCCTGCCAGGTGCAGGGCGATGGTTTCCACCGTGCGGCCCTTGCTGCACCAGGCCGGTACGGCGAACTCTCCCCATGTCCGAACCTCGTCCGGGCAGGACGCCGACTAGCGCGTGACGATGCAGAAGGGATGGCCGGCGGGATCGGTGAGGACCCGTGCCTTGTCGCCATGCGGCTGGTGGTCCGGCTTGCCCGCACCCAGCTCCAGCAGCCTGGCCTCGGCCTCGTCCAGGCTGTCCGCGACCTTGAAGCAGATGTGCAGCTGCTGGGGAACGATCTGGTCGGGCCAACTCGGAGCCCGGTAGTCCTCGACCCGCTGGAAGCCGATGAAGAGCCCGTCCTCACGGTCGAGACCGGCGAAGTCGGCGTCCGACTTCGGATGCGGCGCAAGGCCGGTGGCCTGCTGATAGAACGCCGCCAGAGCCGGCGGATCAGGGCAATCGAGTGTTATTGCGACCAATTCCATCTGCAGGGGCATGGCACCTCCGAGCCGATCAGTGGACGTGAGCGGGACGGAAAGGGCTCGTTCGTTCCACTCGACCGCAAGCACAGCAGGTCGGAGCCGCACCATGCCAACGGTTATCCGGGACGGGGCAGAAGGGGTCGACGAACAACAGTGCAGCAGCGGGTTTCGCAGTTCACCACCGCCGTGGTGTACGACCGCGGCGGCACGGGCTGCAGCGGTCCCCCCCCCCCCGGCGGCCAGGTCCGGGTGGATCCCGTCTACATCCCGGCTCACCTCCGCGGTCGCGGCTACGCGGGCGCCGTGACGGTCGAGGTGAGCCGGGCCGCGCTGGCCGCAGGCGCCAAGGAGGTCGTCCTGTTCACCAACGCGGCCAACCCCACCAGCAACGCCCTGTACCAGCGCATCGGATACGTCCCGGTCACCGACTTCGCCGTGTAGGACTTCTGACGCCTACCGGACGAGCGGCGTCGGTTCGTTCAGGCGGGTCAGCTTGCGGGGGTTGCGGACCACGTGGATTCGGGTGATCCGCCCGTTCTCCACGGTGAGGCCCACCGCGCTCGGTTCGCCGTTGAACTCGACACGGCCGGCCGGTGTGCCGTTGAGCCACACGGCCGTCGTCTCCAGGGTGTCCACCAGCCGGTGGGCGCGCGCGAGCACCTCGGCGACCGGGCCGGCCCCGTGGAACGGGACCAGCGCGGCGGCCACCACCCCGCCCCCGTCGGTGACCATGACCACGTCCGGGGCCATGACCTCCAGCAGGTCCTGCAGCTGCCCGGTGCGCAGCGCGGCCAGGAAGCGTTCCACCACGGCCTGCTGCTCCGAGCGGCTCACCCGCACGCGCGGGCGCCGGGCCGCCACGTGCTCACGGGCCCGCCGCGCGATCTGCCGTACCGTGGCCGCCGTCTTCCCGACGGCCTCGGCGATCTCGCCGTAGCTCAGCTCGAAGACCTCGCGGAGCACGAACACGGCCCGCTCGGTCGGCCCGAGCGTCTCCAGTACGGTCAGCATCGCGAGCGAGACGCTCTCCGCGAGTTCGATGTCCTCGGCGACATCGGGGCTGGTCAGCAGCGGTTCCGGAAGCCATTCACCGACGTACTCCTCGCGGCTGCGCGTGAGGGTGCGCAACCGGTTGAGCGCTTGCCGGGTGACGATCCGGACCAGGTACGCCCGCGGGTCGCGCACCTGCGCGTGGTCGACGTCGGCCCACCGCAGCCAGGACTCCTGCAGCACGTCCTCGGCGTCGGCCGCCGAGCCGAGCATCTCGTAGGCGACCGTGAAGAGCAGGCTGCGATGGGCGACGAACGGATCCTGTGTCATGCCGTCGGTGCCGTCTCCGACTTCACAGGACGTGCGGCCAGCGGAATCTCGCAGGCGTCGGAGAAGCCCTGCGACTTCACTCCGAGTGCGGTGTTGTTCCTGGTCGCGAAGTTGGCGAAGGCGATCGCCGCGGTGATCTCGACCAATGCGGCCGGACCGAGCCGGTCCAGCAGGCGCGCGGACAGCTCGTCCGAGACGGTCGGCGGCGTGACCGTCATGGCCTCGGCGTACTCCATCACGTCCCGCTCCAGCGGTGTGAAGACGTCCGACTCCCGCCAGCGCGGCACCTGGCTGGCCTTGGTCAGGTCCAGGTTCATGTTCTGCGCCTGGAAGTAGTTGATGTCGAGGCACCAGCTGCAGCCGACCTGTGCGGCGACGGCCATGTGTGCGAACGACTTCAGGCTCTCGTCCGCCGCGTTCCACGCGTTCACCCGGCCCCCCATCTCCTGGGCCGCCCGGGCGACCTCGGGGTTGTGCCAGGTGGCCTCCAGGGGCTCGGGTACGGCGCCGAACTGTGCCATCAGGCCTTCCCTCATCTCGGGGGTGATCTCGGCCTTCGGGACGCGGAGCGTCATGGTGTCCTCCTCGTGTGCTTACCGGTTCGGCATGAAGACACCGCCGGGGGCGTGGATGTGACATCCCCGGGAGGCAACGGCAGGGCCGGGCAGGCGTCAGTCGCTGACGAGGTCGTCCGGGGCGGACCGGGCGAGATCGACGAGCACGCCGAGCGCCTGCGAGAGGACGTCCGGCGGCGGCGAGGCGAGACCCAGGCGGACGGCGTTGGGGGCGTGGCCGCCGCCGACGGTGAACGCGGCGGCGGGCACCACCCCGATGCCGTGCCGCGCGGCGGCGGCGACGAAGGTGTCCGCGCGCCACGGGCGGGGCAGCTGCCACCAGCAGTGATAGGAGCGCGGATGGCTCTGCACCGCGAAACCGGCCAGGTGCCGGGCCGCGAGCTCCTGCCGTACCGCCGCGTCCCGGTGCTTGGCGTCCACCAGCTTCTGCACGGTGCCGTCCTGCTGCCAGCGGTGGGCGGCCTCCAGGGCGAAGCGCATGGGGGCCCAGCCGCCCGAGCGCAGGGAGGCCGCGATCTCGCCGGACAGCGTGTGCGGCGCCACCGCGAAACCCAGGGTGAGGCCGGGGGCGATGCGCTTGGAGAGGCTGTCGATCAGAACAGTCCGCTCGGGGAGGTGGGCGGCGAGCGGCGGCAGTTCGCCGCGCAGGAAGGCCCAGATGGCGTCCTCGACGGCGACGAGGCCCAGCCGGGCCAGGACTTCGGCCAGGTGCTCCACCCGCTGCTCCGGCATCGTGAGCGTCAGCGGGTTGTGCAGCCTCGGCTGCACATAGACGGCGTGCAGCGGGGCCGCCGCGTGGGCCTCCTCGACGGCCTCCGGGACGAGTCCGGCGCCGTCCATGGCCAGCGGGACGAGGGTGATGCCGAGCCGGGCGGCCACGGCCTTGATGACGGGGTACGTCAGCTCCTCGACACCGAGGCGCCCGCCCGGCGGCACCAGGGCGGCGACCACGGCCGCGATGGCCTGCCGGCCGTTGCCGGCGAACAGGATCCGCGCGGGGTCCGGGCGCCAGCCGCCCCGGGCGAGGATGCCGGCGGCGGACTCCTGGACGGCCGGAAGCCCGGCCGTGCCGGCCGGCTGCAGGGCGTACCCGAGGGCGTCCGGCCGCAGCAGAGCGCCGAGCCCTTCGGCGAGCAGCGCGCTCTGTTCGGGTACGGCCGGGTAGTTCAGCTCCAGATCGACCCGGCCGACCGCGGGCTCGGTCAGCGCAGGGCCGGTGGTGCCGGACCACACGGACTGCGCCCGCACGAACGTGCCGCGTCCCACCTCGCCCACGGTCAGGCCGCGCCGGGCCAGCTCCTGGTACACACGCGTGGCGGTGGAGTTGGCGATGCCGTGCCGGCGGGCGAACTCGCGCTGCGGGGGAAGCCGGTCGCCGGGCCGCAGGACGCCGGACCTGATCTCCCCGGCCACCGCGTCGGCGACGCTCTGATAGTCCTTCACGGCCACGCGCTCCCCTCGTCGGCCGGGCGCCTCCATCCAACCACAGCATTGCACTCGGTGCAATTTATGGATTGCATTGAGTTATTGCCCTCCCCTACGCTCCAGCCATTGCCCCGGATCAGGAACGGGGCCAGCGCGAACGGGGGGTTTTCATGGTGGAACCGAGCGGGATCCTCGGTGTCTCGGTGGTGGCACTCGGCATGGTGCTGACCCCCGGCCCGAACATGATCTATCTCGTCTCCCGCAGCATCACCCAGGGCCGGCGCGCCGGGCTGATCTCCCTCGGCGGAGTGGCACTGGGCTTCATGGTGTATCTGCTCGCCGCGAACCTCGGCCTGTCGGTCGTCTTCCTCGCCGTGCCCGAGCTGTACCTCGCGGTGAAGCTGGCCGGTGCCGCGTACCTGGCCCACCTCGCCTGGAACGCGCTGAAGCCGGGCGGCATCTCCGTCTTCGCGCCGCAGGACGTGCCGCCCGACTCGCCACGCAAGCTGTTCACCATGGGCCTGATGACGAACCTGCTCAACCCGAAGATCGCCATCATGTATCTCTCCCTCATCCCCCAGTTCATCGACCTGCACCGGGGCCATGTCCTGCTCCAGGGGCTGGTCCTCGGTTCGTTCCAGATCGTGGTGAGCCTCGCGGTCAACATGGCCATCGTGCTCGCCGCCGGCACGATCGCCGTCTTCCTCTCCCGTCGCCCCTCCTGGCTGAAGGTGCAGCGCCGGCTGATGGGCACGGTGCTCGGCGCGCTCGCCGTCTCGCTGGCCATCGACTGAGGGGGGCACCGTTTCCGGTGCCCCCCTCAGTCGATGGGGAAGTCAGCCTGTGCAGCCGGGGACGGTATGCCCCGCCGGCTTTGTTGCTCGCCCAAGCATGTGGCTCCTCCTGATCGATGCGCAGGTGCCGTCCCGACGGCCTGACCTGCTGGGTTTACCTGCGAGGGCATATAAGCGGCCACGCCGGACCCGCGTGCCCGACCGAGCGGCGGACGCCCCGCACTTCCCTCGAACGGCCTGGCGGCATGACCTGTACGGCCGCAGGCCCCGGAGCCGGTCAGAATTCGAGAAGCGTCGGCCGGTGCGCCCCCGCTAGCGTGGCCGCCATGGACCTCACCGCCCCGCACGCCGCCGACAGCCACGACCTGATCCGGGTGCACGGCGCCCGCGAGAACAACCTCAAGGACGTCAGCGTCGAGCTCCCCAAGCGCCGGCTGACGGTGTTCACCGGTGTGTCCGGCTCCGGAAAGAGCTCGTTGGTGTTCGACACGATCGCCGCCGAGTCGCAGCGGCTGATCAACGAGACGTACAGCGCGTTCGTGCAGGGCTTCATGCCCACGCTGGCACGACCCGAGGTCGACGTGCTCGACGGGATCACGACCGCGATCATCGTGGACCAGCAGCGGATGGGCGCCGACCCCCGCTCCACCGTCGGCACCGCCACCGACGCCAACGCCATGCTGCGCATCCTGTTCAGCCGGCTGGGCCGGCCGCACATCGGCTCGCCCAAGGCGTTCTCCTTCAACGTGGCCTCGATCAGCGGCGCCGGTGCGGTCACCGTGGAGCGCGGCGGGCAGCAGGTGAAGGAGCGGCGCAGCTTCAGCATCACCGGCGGCATGTGCCCGCGCTGCGAGGGCCGGGGCACGGTCTCCGACCTCGACCTCACCCAGCTCTTCGACGACTCCCTGTCCCTCAACGAGGGTGCGCTGGCCGTCCCCGGCTACAAGACGGGCGGCTGGAACCACCGGCTCTACACCGAATCCGGCCTGTACGACGCGGACAAGCCCATCCGTGAGTTCACCAAGCGGGAGCTGCACGACTTCCTGCACCGGGAGCCGACCCGGATGAAGATCGCGGGCATCAACATGACCTACGAGGGTCTGATCCCGCGGATCCAGAAGTCGATGCTCGCCAAGGACAAGGAGGGCATGCAGCCGCACATCCGGGCGTTCGTGGACCGTGCGGTCACCTTCGCCACCTGCCCGGAGTGCGCGGGCACCCGGCTCACCGAGGCGGCCCGGTCCTCGAAGATCCAGGGCGTCAGCATCGCCGACGCGTGCGCGATGCAGATCAGCGACCTGGCCGAGTGGGTACGGTCCCTGGCCGAGCCGTCGGTGGCGCCGCTGCTCGACTCGCTGCGGCACACCCTCGACTCGTTCGTGGAGATCGGCCTCGGCTATCTCTCCCTCGACCGGCCGGCGGGCACCCTGTCGGGCGGCGAGGCCCAGCGCGTGAAGATGATCCGCCACCTCGGCTCCTCGCTCACCGACGTGACGTACGTCTTCGACGAACCGACCATCGGGCTGCACCCGCACGACATCCAGCGGATGAACGAGCTGCTGCTGCGACTGCGCGACAAGGGCAACACGGTGCTGGTCGTGGAGCACAAGCCGGAGGCCATCGCCATCGCCGACCATGTCGTCGACCTCGGTCCCGGCGCGGGTACGGCGGGTGGCACGGTGTGCTTCGAGGGCACCGTGGAGGGCCTGCGGGCCAGCGGCACGCTCACCGGCCGCCACCTGGACGACCGGGCCGCCGTCAAGGACACGGTGCGCAAACCGGCCGGCGCCCTGGAGATCAGGGGCGCGACGACGCACAACCTCCAGAACGTCGACGTGGACATCCCGCTGGGCGTGCTGTGCGTCGTCACCGGGGTCGCCGGCTCCGGCAAGAGTTCACTGGTGCACGGGTCGATCCCGGCCGGCGAGGGCGTGGTGTCGATCGACCAGACGCCGATCCGCGGTTCGCGCCGCAGCAACCCGGCGACGTACACCGGGCTGCTGGAGCCGATCCGCAAGGCGTTCGCCAAGGCCAACGGCGTGAAGCCGGCCTTGTTCAGCGCCAACTCCGAGGGTGCCTGCCCCGCCTGCAACGGCGCCGGGGTCGTCTACACCGACCTGGCGATGATGGCCGGTGTCGCCACGACCTGTGAGGAGTGCGAGGGCAAGCGGTTCCAGGCCTCGGTGCTGGAGTACACCTTCGGCGGGCGGGACATCGCGGAGGTGCTGGCGATGTCGGTGACCGAGGCGGAGGAGTTCTTCGGCGCGGGCGAGGGGCACGTCCCGGCGGCGCACAGGATCCTCGACCGCATGTCCGACGTCGGCCTCGGCTACCTCACCCTCGGCCAGCCGCTCACCACCCTGTCCGGCGGCGAACGCCAGCGGCTGAAGCTGGCCACGCACATGGCCGACAAGGGGGGCGTCTATGTGCTGGACGAGCCGACGACAGGGCTCCACCTTGCAGATGTCGAGCAGCTGCTCGCCCTCCTGGACCGCCTGGTCGACTCCGGCAAGTCGGTCATCGTGGTCGAACACCACCAGGCGGTCATGGCCCACGCCGACTGGATCATCGACCTCGGCCCCGGCGCCGGCCACGACGGCGGCCGCATCGTCTTCGAGGGCACCCCGGCCGAGCTGGTCGCCGCCCGGCCCACGCTGACGGGGCAGCACCTGGCCGAGTACGTCGGGCGGTGAGGCACCGGGCGGTGAAGCGCCGTTGAAGCCTTCCGCCGTGGCCGGGTGCGTCAGAACGGCAGCGGGCGGGCGTGGACCACGTCCAGTCGGGACACCGCGCGGGTCAGTACGACGTACAGCCGGTGTGCGCCCCGTTCCTCCGCCGCGGCGACGGCGGCCGGTTCCACGGCGACGACATGGTCGTACTCCAGGCCCTTGACCATGCTCGCGGGGACAAGAGTCAGGCGGGCGCCGAGCGTGTCGGGACCGGCCGGCTCCAGACCGGCGCCCACCAGGGCCTCCCGCACACCGGCCACCTCCGCGTCCGCCGCGACGACGCCGACCGAGCCCTCCTGGGTGAGGGCGTGCCGTACGGCGGTCACCGTCGTGCCGAGGACGTCGTCGGTGGGCCGGAGCGTCAACTCGCCGTCCGTGCGCAGGGAGTGGGCCGGCGGCACGGACACGTCCAGGCGGGGCAGCAGCCGGTTGGCCAGCGCGACGACCGCCGCCGGCACCCGGAATCCGGTGGTCAGCGGCACCACGGCCGCCTCCGGCCGGCCGAGGTGGCGCAGCTGGACGGACCAGTCGCGGGCTGCCCACGGGGTGGTGCCCTGGGCGAGGTCGCCGAGGACGGTCAGCGACCCGAAGACCGCCCGGCGGGCGATCGCCCGGCACTCCATGGGCGAGAGGTCCTGCGCCTCGTCGACGACGATGTGCCCGTGGCCCTCGGGGTGTTCGATCAGTCCGGAGAGTTCGTCCAGGAGGACCAGGTCGGCGGCCGACCAGCGGGCCGACTTGCAGGAGCGTGGCGGGCGGGGCCACAGCAGCGCCTTCTGTTCGTCCGGGTCCAGCAGGCCGTCGGACGCCTGGGCCAACGCCTCGGCGTTTGTGAGGAGTTCGGCGAGGATCTCTTCGGGGCGGGCCTTGGGCCAGACCAGGTCGAGGTGCGCGGTGAGCGGCCGGGCCCGTTCGATGCGGCGCACCCAGGAGGCGGGCAGGACCCCGGAGCGCCGTTCGGCCCGCTCGCGCAGCCGCCGTACCACCCGGGCGCGTACCCGCTCCCGGCCGACGGCGTACGGCGGTTCCTCGGCGCGTACCTCCGTCACGATCGCGGCGAGTTCGGCGGCCGGCACCCGCCAGCGGTAGGTGCCGTCCGGCACGGCGAGGTCGGTCACGCCGTCGGCGGACACCCGCGCGTACAGCGCCCGGCGCAGCACCTCGGCCATCCGGGCGTCGTGCTTGACGGCGGCCGTGCGGCCCGGGTCGGTGCCGGTGACCGGGTGCCGGGCGATCTCGTCCAGGAGGGTGGACTGGCGATAGCCCCCCTCCGTCGCTCCGCGGCGGGCGGTCTCCCCGAGCGACGGCAGCACCTCGGCGATGTACGCCAGGAACGTGCGGTTGGGGCCGAGGATGAGCAGGCCGGAGCGCTGCAGCCGCTGGGCGTACGTGTACAGCAGATAGGCGGCGCGGTGCAGGCCCACGGCGGTCTTGCCGGTGCCGGGGGCGCCCTGCACGCACACCGAGTCGCTGAGCGGGGCCCGCACGAGGTCGTCCTGTTCGGGCTGGATGGTGGCGGCGATGTCCCGCATGGGCCCGACGCGGGGCCGCTCGATCTCGCGGGCCACGATGGCGCTGGTCCGTGACTCGCCGCGGCCGAGGTGCTCGTCCTCCAGTCCGGTCAGGTCGGCGGAGTCGCCGGTGCTGCCGGGCGCCCAGCCGAACCGGCGCCGTACATCCACACCCTGTGGATCGCGGGCGCTCGCCTGGTAGAAGGCGCGGGAGACGGGGGCCCTCCAGTCGACCACGAGGGGCGGGGCGGCCGGTCCCTCGGTGATCCGGAGCCGGCCCACATGCAGGGACGGCGGCGCGCCCTCGGTGAAGTCCAGCCGGCCGAAGAACAGCGGTCCGGGCGGGAGTTCGCGCAGTGCCTTGGCCTCGCTGCGCAGCCGGCGGCCGAGGACCTCGGCGTCGGCTCCGGAGGCGGAGACGTCCTCGCCGACGACGACCTGTTCGGCGGCGCCCTCGATCATCGCGGCGAGGGCGGCACGGCAGGTGTCGTGGTGGGCGCGCTCGGTGTGCAGGGTGTCCGTCAGGGCGGGGTCGAGTGGCGTCATGGCGCCAGCGTACCGCCATAACGTTACCGAGTTACATTTTTAACCGCGTCTCATTCAGCGCGCCTCAGCTCGGGCAGCGCCTCCCCCAGCCGCCGGAACGCCCGCTCGGCCGCCCGTACGGCGTCCGGCGCCACCTGCGCGACCGGCTCCCCGGCCGCGATCCGCCGCCAGTTCTCCTGGGCGAGGATGCGCTGAACGGCGATGATCTGCCCGGCGGCCAGCCGCGCGTCCAGCCCGCCCCCGAGCGCCTGAGCGAGTGCCGCCTCCGACCGCTCCACATGGCCGTACGCGCGCGCCACCAGGGCCGGGGTGCCGTAGAGCAGCCGGTGGAAGGCGAGCACCTGCGGATGGTCGTTCAGCCCGGTGACCGGGTCGTGCCGGTCCAGTCCGGCGAGGAAGTTCCGGCGCAGCGCGTCCACCGGATCGGCCGCGTCGGCGACCACCCGCGCGGCCTCCGTCTCGTGGTCCGCGATCCGGTACAGGACCAGGTCCTCCTTGGCCGGGAAGTACCGGAAGAGGGTCGGTTTGGAGATCCCGGCCGCCGCCGCGACCTCGGCCACGGACACCGCGTCGAAGCCCCGCTCCAGGAACAGCCGCACGGCGATGTCCGACACGTCCTGGTACATCCGCTGCTTCTTGCGCTCACGCAGGCCCATCTCACCCATGGGGCGAGCCTACGCAGCCCCGCCCGGACGGGTCGGCCAGGCCAGGTTGCGGGCGAGGTAGGGGTCGGTCCGGCGGCGGGACGACAGGCCCAGGGAGGCGATGGCCGCTGCCAGGGTCATCGCGTACGACTCCACCGCGCGGCGGACGTTGGGCGCGTCCAGGCTGGTCCCGGTGACCAGCCGGTCCAGGTCGACGTAGGCGGAGCGGACGATCTCGATCCACCGGTACACCCGCCAGTCCTGCTGCCAGTCCCGGGTGAACCGGGCCGGCAGCAGGCTCTCCCAGCGGCGGAACATGCGGTCGCGGATCTCCGGCCGGGTCGGGGTCAGGTGCATGTGCCGGACCAGCTCGTACAGCGGGTCGCCGACCAGGGCCAGCTCCCAGTCGATGAGGGTCAGCGCCAGATCGTCGTCGCGGCGCACCAGGTTCCAGGGGTTGAGGTCGCCGTGCAGCAGGGCGGGCGCGCGGTCGGTGACCTCGTGCCGGGCGAGGATCTCGCGCAGCCGGGGCGCGTCGGGCAGGCCGAGGAAGCGGGCCAGCCGCTGGGACTGGCGGGGCAGCCCGGCCACCAGCGCGACCAGCTGGTCGCTGAGCCAGCCGTAGAAGCCGGGCCGGCCGGCCACCGGGTCGACCGGGGTGTAGTCGATCCCGGCCAGCGCGGCCAACTGGTCGACCAGGCGGTCCGCCTCGTGCGGGCGCAGCCCGTGCACCGGGTGATCGGGTCTGCGGCCGAGGTCGCGGCCGGCCTCGTAGGTGTGGACGGCGAACCGGTCACCGGCGTAGCGGTGGGCGGGATCGGTGGCGTGGCTCTCGCCGAGCGCCAGCACCCGCGGCGCGGCCACGGGTGCCCCGGACCGCTCGATCGCCGCGAGTACGGCGTGCTCGCTGAGGAAACTGCGCTCGCGCCGCAGGACGACGGTCGCCTCCCGGCGCACGACGACGGGGAAGGGCGCGCCGGGGACCTGGATCACCGTGTTGAGGTGCGCGGCGCCCTTGAAGACCCGCTCGGCCGGGGCGGCGCCCTCCAGGTACAGCGCGTCGGCGACCGCGGCGTGCCCGAACGCGGGGTGCTCGGGCACCCGCCGGTCCGGGGTCCAGGCGATGCCCCGGCGGGCGCGGCCCGTCGCGCCGGGCCGCCGGGCACCGGCCGAGACACCCCGCCGGAAGAGGATCCGCTCGATCTCCGGCTGCTCCGGCACCCGGCCGAGCCGCAGCGGCTCGGCCGCGCGGCGCAGGGCCGCGTGCACGGCGGCGGTGGCCTCGTCCAGGCGACGCCGGCCGCAGGAGTCCTCCAGGGAACGCGCGGCGCGGATCACGTCCGCGTAGAGCGACTGGGCGTGCTCGAAGGCGACGTAGTGGCGCAGGTCCTTGTGCAGTCCGGCCGCCGCCGCGGGCCGCACCCGGCGTACGGCCCGCTCCCAGGCCTCGGTGGCCTCGGGCCACTGGTGGTCGGGGTAGCGCATCCGCACCAGGTGGACGGCGAGGTCGTGCAACGGGTCGCCGTAGCCCGCCCGTGCCCAGTCCAGGCAGTGCAGCGGCACGTCACCGGCGGCCGGCACCACCAGGTTGCCGCGGTGCAGATCGCCGTGGAGCAGGCCGTACGGCCGCCGGGTCATCGCCGGCACCCGGTCGGCGAACCGCAGCAGGGCGTCCTCGGGCACGCCGAGGGCCGTGAACAGGCCGCCGTAGCGGCGCCAGTTGGGCCGGCGGATCTGCCGGTCGGCCTGGTGGGCGAGGGTGCGCAGGAAGGCCTGGGAGTCGGTGTGGTTGGCCGGCCAGGACGACGGCAGCGGCGGCAGCGCCGTGCCGCGCACCTGCGCGATGGCCGCGAGCAGCTCGGCCAGATCGGTCAGCAGGGGCCCGTCGACCGGTTTGCCGGGGCCGCACAGCTCGGCCAGCAAGGTGCCCTCGGCATGGCTGTGGAGGGCGAAGCCGTCCCCCTCCAGCAGGCACTCCGGCACGTTCGGCAGCACGGCCCGCACCGCCCGCAGGATCTCCGGCTCGCTCGCCCAGGTACGGATCACCACCGGCGGCACGTCCGGCCGCGGCACCCGCACGGTCACCAGGGTGCCCGGCTCCCGGCCGAGCAGCCGGGCCAGCGGCTCGGTCAGCGGCACCACATGGTTGTCGTGGTGGAAGCCGGAACCCCTCGGGCGGGTGGCGAGCGCACGGGCCAGGAACGCCCGGACGGCGTCCGCTGGAAATCTGCCGGCGTGCCCCCCGGCCGCGGCACGGGGAACAGGCGGTGCGCCCACTGGCCGCTCCGGGGTCGATCGCGCGGAAAGGAAGGGTCGGGCCCAGTCGAGCAGCCGGGCGGGTGGTCCGCCACTCGTCTGTGCCGGGCCGAGGGCCGGCTCGTTGCCGTTCCTCCCGCGCGGTTGTGCACGCGTCCGAGCGGTGACCCGGACGTGTCGGCATGCTAGCCGACCGGGCGGCTGCTCCGGAGCAACCGCAGCAGGGGCTGGAGCGACCGTACGACGTGCCGGGCGCCCGCCGCCCGCAGGAGTGCCTCCTTCGCCTCGCCACGCGCGTAGCCGAGGAACGGAACGCCCGCGGCACGGGCCGCGGCGAGGTCCGAGGGGGCGTCGCCGATCATCAGGGCGGCCGAGGGCGCGGCACCCATCGCGTTCAGGGCGCGGTTGAGGCACTGCGGGTCCGGCTTGAGGTGGTGCAGCTGCTCGGTGCGGCCGTACAGGTGCGGGCTGAAGCAGCCGGTGAGGCCGCGGGTCTCCAGATAGGTGCGGGCCGCCCGGGACGAGTTGTTGGTGGTGACGGCCAGCCGGGCGCCGACGGCGGTCCAGGTGCGGATCAGCGGGTCGGCGTAGGCAGTGGGCAGCGCGGAGGCCGCGGCCCGCAGCTCCTCCTGGGTGAGCCGCTCCTCCAGCCCGGCGACCAGGTCGCTGCCCGGGCATCTGCGGCCCACCGCGCGCAGCACGACCTGCGGGTCCAGCGTGTCCCGTTCGGTGTCGGTGAGCAGACCGTGCAGGCCCTGCCGCGCCAGCCACTCCACCAGGTCCGCGGCCACCCGTTCCGCCTTGTGCCCGGCGAAGAGGCGGCAGATGGGCCCGTCGAAGTCCCACAGCACGAACCGGGCCGGTGTGATCAGTTCCCGAAGCTTTTCGATCTCACTCGCATCAGAAGTCACTAGGAGAGTGTCAGGTCCGTCGTGATGGTTTCCCAGAGGGCGTCGAACCACTTCTGCGATTGCTCCACGAACGCCGCGTCCCGCTGCCCGGCCCGCTGTTTGAAGGAGAACAGCAGCGACTCGGAGCCGAGGGTGTCGTACATCTCCAGCGTCCCGCGGTCGGTGGGCTCCTCACGGCGCGTGATCATGTAGTGCGCGAAGAGCGCCTCCTCCCCGTTGAGCAGGTACAGCTTGACCGGAGGGGTGAACGGCAGCGCCCGGAAGGTGACGTGGACGTCGATGTCGTGGGTGCCGCGCAGCGCCTGGAGGTTGTACTGGAGCACCTGGCCCTGGGCGTTGCGCATCGCCAGCCAGCGCTGGTGGACGGCCTCGTCCTCCTCGCTCCCGGCGTCGACCGAGACCGGGAAGGCGAGGTTGATGTCCCGGGACGGCAGCAGGATGCGGGCGTCGATCCGCTCGGGGTGCAGCCGGCCCTCGTGGACCAGGCGCAGCGCCTCCCCGAGCGCCGGGATCAGGCTCTGCGCGGTCAGGCACACGGCGTCGATGCGCACATGCGGTGCCGCGAACGCCTCGGTCAGCCGGGGTGCGAGCGCCACCATCGTCGGCTGGGGCTCCTCCCGCTGCCACGCGGACTGCGGCTCGGCGACCCGGGGCGGGCTGCCCTTGCCGGCGCCGGCGAGCAGTCCGTCGCCCTGGAGCACCCGCAGCGCCTGGCGTACGGCACCCCGCTCGACCCCGAACTCCCCGGCCAGCTCGGCCTGGGTCGGCAGCCGCTCGCCGGGCCGCAGCACGCCGGTGCGGATGCGGGCGCGCAGGGTGTCGGCGATCTCCTGAGACGTGAGTTTTCTGCTGCCGTTCGCTGCCATATGCTCCTGGGTCACGGCCAAACGCTACAACTCGGATCCATCTAGGGGGAGTTGGCTGCCAACCTTTCCAAGTTGGCCGGTTCGCGAGGACGGGCCAGGGGACTCGGTCGGGCTAGGGGCTGAGGAGCAGCTCCGAGCTGATCGTCTCCCACAGCGCGTCGAACCACAGCCGCGACTGCTCCACGAACGCGGCGTCCCGCTGCCCGGCACGCCGCTCGAACGCGAACAGCATCGAGCGCGTGCCGTCGACGTCGTACAGCTC
The DNA here is from genome assembly GCF_055572255.1 of Streptomyces sp. NPDC030799. Taxonomy (NCBI): domain Bacteria; kingdom Bacillati; phylum Actinomycetota; class Actinomycetes; order Kitasatosporales; family Streptomycetaceae; genus Streptomyces; species Streptomyces sp. NPDC030799. The sequence continues at coordinate 276,406 of NZ_JBVIDS010000012.1, forward strand.
CAGGTGCGCGTGGTCGATCTCCCGTTCGCGCCGCCCGAGCGTGTAGTACGCGAACAACGCCTCGGAGCCGTTGAGCAGATACAGCTTGACCGGCGGGGTGAACGGCAGGGCCCGGAAGCAGACCCGTACGTCGACGCCGTGGGTGGCGTACAGGGCCTGCAGGTTCTGCCGCAGCACCAGGCCCTGGGCGTTGCGCTGGGCCAGCCAGCGGCGGTGCAGCAGACCGCGGTCGTCGGCGGCCACGGGCGCCGGGAAGGCGAGGTCGATGTCACGGCTGGGCAGCAGCACCCGGACGTCGATCTTGGCCGGTTTCAACCGCCTGGCGTGGATCTGTCGGAGCGGCTCCCCGATGGCCATCGTGAGCGAGACCGCGGTCAGGCACAGGGCGTCGATGCGCACGTGCGGGACGGCGAAGGCCTCCGCGATACGGGGCGCGAGGCTCACCATGGTGGGCTGCGGCGGCGCCGCCGGTCCGGCCGGCGGGCCCGCCGGCCCCGGCACCGCCGCCACCGTGGCCGGGCTGCCCTTGGAAACGTTGGTCAGCAGCCGCTCCGACTGCAGGATGCGCAACGCCTGCCGTACCGCGCCCCGTTCGACACCGAACTCGTCGGCCAGCGCGGCCTGCGTGGGCATGCGCTGGCCCGCCCGCAGCACACCGGACCTGATCCGGGTGCGCAGTTCGTCGGCGATGTCGCGGGACGCATGAGGCCGGTGTGACCTCGTCCGTCCATTGGCGGAGGCGTGCTCCGGGTCCACGGACAAACACTACAACTTCCCGCCAAGTTGCGGCAGTTCGCCGACGGCTGGTTATGAGTCGCTTCCCAACGGAGATAAGTACAGTGAAGTTGGCTGCCAACTTCACGACATGGTCAAGCTTCCCAGTGGTTGGCCGATCGGGCTCCCTTCCGGAGGGGAGCCGGGAGTCCGGACAGGGGACGGCCACCGAAGCGCACAGTCACAACTGAAGACGACCTCGCACAGCCACAACTGAACAGCGCAGCACAGCCACAACTGAACAGCTCGCTACGGATGAACGGTCAGCGCCACCGGGAGAGAGGAGCGGTCAGAAGATGTCCGGGCACCACGGCCGCCCGGGCGAGCGGAACAGGGCGTCGGCCTTCCGGGCGGCGCCCTCTCTTTCTTCCTGCACCCGGCCGAGCGCGACCAGCCGCAGCAGGGACTCACCCCCGAGCCAGACCGAGGCCAACTCGCCCACGTCCAGCGTCAGATCGGCGCTCGCGGTCGTCGGGGTGCAGGACGCCCCGTCGGGCGAGGCCTCCAGCCGGAACCGGCCCGCGGCGAGTCCTCCCCCGCGCTCGGCCTCGCTCGCGCGGGGGGACCCCCGTCCGTCCACGACCTCCAGGACGACCGCGCCCGCCCCGTCGTACGTCCGCGCCTCCAGGGCCCGTACGACGTCCAGGATCCGCAGCCAGAGCCAGTCCGCGTGCGAGATGATCCGTGCCGCGCGCGGGTCGGGAAGATAGCGCGGGAGCAGATCGTCGGGGCCTCGGTAGCCGCACTTGACCTTGGTGATCCAGTCGATGGAGCACAGGAAGTGCCACAGGGCGCGCTCGGCCGCCGTCGTGGTGGCGACGAGCCCCAGCACACTGGCGGTCTGATCCGGCTGCTTGCCGGTCCAGGTCTCGTCGGACTTGTACGCCACCAGCCCCTCGACCTCGCCATGGGCCGCGCGGTAGACGGCGTAGAAGGGCTCGGTCCAGTCGTCGTAGAAGCGGACCGCCCCGGTGTTCACCTGCCACCACAGCTCGTCGCGGCTGACCGCGCCGGGCTGCAGGCGGCGGAACCGCTCGAACAGCTCGGGGCCGAGCTTGCGCACGTCCTCGCCGTCCACCAGCTCGATCCGGCCTCCGTCACCCGGGCCCGACCAGCGGGGGTCGAGGCCCGCCCGGGGCACCTCGATGGTCCACTCGTTCGCCCAGGTGGCCGGACCGAAGCCGTAGCGGCCGTAGATCGGGTACTCGGCGGCGATCAGGGTGGCGACGACGTCACCGCGCTCCTTCGCCGCGGCCAGGTCCTGCGCCATCATGCGGCTCAGCAGACCGCGGCGGCGGTGGGTGGCGGTGACACTGACGTTGGTGATGGCGTCCGCGGGCACGGACGCGCCGCCGACCGCGGTCAGTTCCTGGGTGAAGGACCGGAAGGTGGCCACACAACGGCCGTCGTCGAAGGCCCCGAGCAGCCGGCCCGGCACGAACTGGCCGCGGCGGGCGTCGACCTGCTCAGGTGTCACGACGGGCGGCCGCAGAAACCCGACGGCATGGGCGCGCAGCCAGTCCTCGAACTCGGCCTCGGTGACGCTTCGGACGTCGCTCATGGGGTCACGGTAGGCGGCGCCCCCGGAACCTGTCGCCTGCATTTCGCCGACTCAGAGCAGCAGGTCGTCCACCTGGGCCTCGCCCACCCGGTAGCGGCGGGCGATCTCCGCGCTGCAGTCGTCGGTCGTGCGCTGCAGGTGCTGGCGGCGACGGGAGACCTCCTGCTCGTAGCGGACCAGGCGGCCCATGGCCATGGTCAGTTCCAGGTCCGTCCGCGCTTCCAGGTCCGACAACTCGACCTCGGCGAGCATCTCGGCGGCCAGTTGCCGGTACTCCTCGTTGTGCGGGGTGCCGAGCGTGACATGGCGGGCCGAGGAACGGTGCCGGGCCGGGGCGTCCTTGAGGATCTCCGGGAGCCGGTCGACCATGGAGCCGTCCGCCGGGGCGGGCACGGACGCCCGGCCGCGCCGGCACAGCTCGGCACGCAGGATGTCGATCCTGCCCTGCAGCAGCCGCCGCACATAGCTGAGGTCCGCCTCGTCGCGCTGGGCGTCGCGGCGCAGGGTGCGCAGCTCGGGCAGGCTCAGCCGGGCCAGGTCGGGCGCGGGAGGCTCGGCGGGCAGGGCCGGCTCCACGGAAAGGGTCGACTCCACGGAAAGGGCCGGCTCCACGGAGAGGGCCGACTCCGTCCCCTGCGCCCCCTGCGCCCCCTGCGTTTCCAGCCGCCCGCTGGTACTCGGTGTGCTCATGTGCTTCTGACCGTCCCCTCGACCGGCGTGTGGGAGCATCGTGCCACCCCAACTGGCCACTAAGTGACCGAGTGCCCCCGAACAGCCCCAGATGGGGGGTAAGAGATCTATATTGGACCCTCTATATCCGCGTACCGGGCACCCGGCATGATGGTCCGCATGCGTGCGGTGGTGCAGAGAGTGGACGGCGCGAGCGTCGTCGTGGACGGCGAGACGGTCGGCGCGATCGAGGGTGAGGGGCTGTGCGTCCTCGTCGGGGTGACCCATGAGGACACCAAGGAGAAGGCGGCGCAGCTGGCCCGCAAGCTCTGGTCGATCCGGATGCTGCAGGACGAGAGGTCATGCAGCGACATCGACGCCCCCCTGCTGGTCATCAGCCAGTTCACCCTCTACGGCGACGCCCGCAAGGGCCGCCGGCCCACCTGGAACGCGGCGGCTCCGGGTGACGTCGCCGAGCCGCTGGTGGACGAGGTCGTGGCCCAGCTGCGGGGACTGGGGGCGACGGTGGCCACGGGCCGCTTCGGCGCACAGATGCGGGTGTCTCTGACGAACGACGGGCCCTTTACGGTGCTGCTGGAGATTTAGGCACTACGACGGCGATGACCGCCCCGCAAGGGGCGCGGGGAACTGCGCGAGCAACCACCCCGGACCCGCAGCCGCCACACGGCCCCCGCCCCACGGCGCTACGGCTCGACCACGACCTCCTGCGCCGCCGCTGTCTCTCCGGCCAGGAGCCGCGCGTCGACGGGCACGTTCCGCTTCACCAGCGCCAGTGCCACCGGCCCCAGCTCGTGGTGCCGTACGGACGTCGTCACGAAGCCGATCTTCCGGCCCTCCGGCCCCTCGTCCGCGATGCGGATCTCCGTACCCGGCACCGGCAGATGGACGTCGCTGCCGTCGAGGTGCAGGAAGACCAGACGGCGCGGCGGCTTGCCCAGGTTCTGGACCCGGGCGACCGTCTCCTGCCCCCGGTAGCAGCCCTTCTGCAGATGCACGGCCGTACCGATCCAGCCCAGCTCGTGCGGAATCGTCCGGTGGTCGGTCTCGAAACCGAGCCGCGGCCGGTGGTGCTCGACGCGCAGCGCCTCGTGGGCGAGGAGCCCGGCGGCCGGGCCGTGCGTGGCCGCGAAGGACTCCAGGTCGGCACGCGGCAGGAACAGATCACGGCCGTACGCCGTCTCCCGTACGACGACCCCGTCCGGCACCTCGGCGATGGACCCGGCGGGCAGGTGCACCACGGCGATGTCACCCGTTCGGTCGGCGACCTCCACCCGGTAGAAGAACTTCATCGACTCCAGGTACGCGATCAGCGCGTCCTGCGTACCCGGCTCGACGTGCGCCCACACGGTCGTACCGTCGTCCACCAGGTACAGCGCGTGCTCGATGTGCCCGTGCGCGGACAGGATCAGCGCCTCGGTCGCCTCACCGGCCGGCAGCTCGCTGACGTGCTGGGTGAGGAGGAGGTGCAGCCAGCTCAACCGGTCGTCGCCGCTGACGGTGACGACGCCCCGGTGGGACAGGTCGACGAATCCGGTGCCGTCGGCGAGGGCGCGCTGCTCGCGGAACAGGTCGCCGTAGTGGGCGGCGACGCCTTCGTCCACGCCCTCGGCGGGGACGGCGCCGGGCAGGGTCAGCAGGGGGCTCTTCATAGGGCCAGCCTACGACGTGGTAGTTGAACTCTTCAGGGAACAGTCCTTGCACCGGCCGAAGATCGCGAAGTGCTTCATGTCGGTGTCGAACCCGAACTGCGCGCGCAGCTTCGCCGTGAACTCGGAGGCGACGTCCACATCGGCCTCGATCACGTTCTCGCAGTCCCGGCACACCAGGTGCAGATGGTGGTGGCGGTCGGCGAGGTGGTAGGTCGGCGCACCGTGCCCCAGATGGGCGTGGCTGACCAGGCCCAGCTCCTCCAGCAGCTCCAGGGTCCGGTAGACCGTGGAAATGTTGACCCCCGACGCCGTCTTCCTCACCTCGCTGAGGATGTCGTCGGGGGTCGCGTGCTCAAGGGTGTCCACGGCTTCGAGGACAAGCTGCCGCTGCGGCGTCAGCCGGTAGCCGCGCTGCCTGAGGTCGCTCTTCCAGTCAGTGCTCACCACACCACAGAGTCTAGGACCACTTGGTGCGGGGCCTACTTGAAGAAAGCGATCCCGTCGTCCGGGAGGTCGTCCGGGAGGGCCTTGGCCCAGCGCTCGACGTCCTCCGGGGTGACGACCTTCTTCAGGTGGGCCGACATGTAGGGGCGGAGCTCGACCTCGGGGGTCTGCTTCTCGCCGACCCACATGAGGTCGCTCTTGACGTAGCCGTAGAGCCGCTTGCCACCGCTGTAGGGCTGCGAGGCGGCCGTCCGGGCGACGGCGTCCGTGACCAGGTCGATCTGCGGCTTCTTGTCGGCCATCTCGCCGTACCAGATCTCGATGACACCGTCGTCGCGGGTCATCGTCACCTCGACCTTGCGGTCGGCGTCGATCCGCCAGAAGCCGTGCTCCGACTCCAGCGGGCGGACCTTGTTGCCGTCGTTGTCCAGCACCCAGGTCTGGGAGTGGTACTCCAGGAAGTCCCGGCCGTCGTGGGTGAAGCTGACCTCCTGGCCGAAGTTGCACTTCTCCGAGCCGGGGAAGTCGTGCACGCCCGCACCGGCCCAGTTGCCGAGCAGGAAGGCGAGCGGGACGAGGTCCTTGTGCAGGTCGGACGGGATCTCGATCATGAGGGGCGTTTCCTGGGTGGGAGTGGTCAGCGCTGGCCCTGGTACAGCTTCTTCACGGTCAGACCGGCGAAGGCGAGCACGCCGACGCAGACCAGGACCAGCAGGGTTTCGAAGAAGATCTCCACGGGTGCTCCTTGAGCGAGGGTGGGCATACGACAGAGCCGGGGCCCAGCTTACGCGGCCCTGCTCGGGCTCTCTTGACGAGGTGGGCCGACCAGGGCCCCGGCCCCATTCAGCCCGCCCGGCTCGCCCCGGCACCGGCCGGCACCGAACCTTGATCCAGGTCCCACCTGAGATTCGGAGAGAAGAGCATGCTCAAGGTGCTGCGCACGATGGCGACGGGTGTGGCTGCCGGGCTGTTGCTGGCGGTCATGCCGACCACTGCCCACGCCCAGAACGATGATTCTGCGGCCCTGTCAGACGTCACAGACCTGGTGGGCACCCCCCTGAACGCAGGACTCTTCGGCTGATCAGCCCCGCTTGACTCCGTCCACGAAGGCGGACCAGGCGCCCGCGCCGATCAGCAGGGAGGTGCGGGTGGTGTCCTTGCTGTCGCGGACGGGGACGAGGGGAAGGTTGTCAGCGACCTCGACGCAGTTGCCGCCGTCCGAGTTGCTGTACGAGCTCTTGCGCCAGGTCACGTTGCTCAGGTCGATGGCTCGCATGGCGCTTCCTCCAACATCCGCAAGATGAACGTTCGCGACTCGGCGGGGCTCAACGCCAGGTCGCGCACGTCATCATAGGTGCGCTGCAGACGCCCAACCCTGGTTGTTTCCTCGATGAGTTCACCCCGCACGTCGTTCTCTACGTAGGCCACGGTACGACCGTCGGGCAGATGGAGGAACATGGTGTCGGTGCTGTCCATGCCGTGCAGACCGGCGCCGAAGGGCAGCACGTAGAGGGTGATGTTCGGGCGCTCCGCAGCCTGCGCCAGATACGTGAGCTGCTCACGCCACTCGCCGGGGTCACGCAGCGAGTTGCGCAGCACCGCTTCCCAGAGAATGACTCGAAACGGCGGTGCGCAGTTGCCCTCCAGCACGTGCCGCCGTCCGATGCGCGCACCCACCTGCTGATCCAGCTCCTCCCCGCTGAGGCCACCCGCGGCGAGTGCTTCTCGCGCGTATCCCGCCGTCTGCAGCAGCCCCGGCGGTCGGCTTACGGAGTACTGCCACAGGCTCACCGCCTCGGCCTCCGCCACCATGTACCGCCGATACCGCTCCTTGAACTGCGTCGGGTCCGCCATCGCCAACTCCCAGAGGGTCAGCAGCAATCGCCCCGTGCCGTAGTACTGGTCCAGCGCCTGCGCCACCTCCGGCCCGCCCAGTGTGTGGCCGTTCTCCAGCTTGCCGAAGAGGGACGCGTCCCAGCCCACCGCGTCGGCCAGCGTCCGCAGGCTCACGCCCCGGGCGGCCCGCAGTAACCGCAGCTCCTCGGCGAAACGAACCCTCGGCTCCTGGCTTCGCCCCGTGATCGCCCTCCGCTGCGGCACCGCGCCCTCCCTGCTTGTGGAATTTGTGGAATTTGGGCCGCCGCCTGTGGCACTAGCCGCCATTCCGCTCGTGTCCGTCTCCGCCCTGGACCATCCTCGTATCAGCCCAGGAGCACGCAGAGTAGTGCAACTGTCGCATTCCGTATAGAAGTTGAGCAAAGGAGCGAACGCCATGAGAACGGAACCGGCCGGCTACGAACCCGGCGCCCTGCTCTACGACCCCGCCACCCAGCGCGTCGGCGAGTACCAGGACCGCTCGGGGCCGTACGCGCTGCTGCGCCCCCTCGGCGGTGGCCGCGAGTGGCAGGCCGATCCCGCCGCGGTGCGCCCGGCCACCGACCGCGAACGCCTCAGCGCGAGTGTCCACGCAAGGAACGGCCGTACGCGGGCCGTTCCGCCCGACCCCGACGACCTCAGCCGCCCGCCCCGGCCGGTCCCCGGTTGCCCGGCGTGCATGAGAATGGCCGAGCTGCGGGAGATGGCACGGGCGGTGTGCGATCGCAGCGCGGAGACCGACGCCAATGTGCTGCTGCGCCAGCACCAGCGGCAGGAGCACCGCGCATGAGCGGCATCCAGGGCGGTCTCCCGTACGAGGAGTGCAAGCGGTACCGGGCGGAGCACGGCGCGTCAGGAGACTCGGTCCCCCTCTCACCGGGTTATGCGCTCCCGCCCTTCCACCCCGGTTTCGCCACCCGATCCCGGCACCGGCGCCGACGGCGGACCCGGTTCGACGGCGCCACCATGAGCGGCGTACTCACCGCTCTCTGTGTCGCCACGCTGCTCGTCACGATCGTCGCCGCGGCTACGCTTCCGGCATGACCAAGAAGCTCGTGATCAAGGTGACGGCCGGGGCGGACGCCCCCGAGCGCTGTTCGCAGGCGTTCACGGTGGCCGCGGTGGCCGTCGCCAGCGGCGTCGAGGTGTCGCTGTGGCTGACCGGGGAGTCGTCCTGGTTCGCGCTGCCGGGGCGGGCCGCGGAGTTCGAGCTGCCGCACGCGGCGCCGCTGCCGGATCTGATCGAGTCGATCCTCGCCGCCGGGCGCATCACGCTGTGCACGCAGTGTGCCGCCCGGCGGGAGATCACCGAGAAGGACGTCATCGAGGGCGTACGGATCGCGGGCGCGCAGGTCTTCGTACAGGAATCCCTCGCCGACGACACGCAGGCGCTCGTCTACTGATCCACCGTGATCGGCTGAGACGAGCGCCTGCTCACGCGTCTCAGAGGACGAGGGCGTCCGCCGCCGTGGGCTCCCAGACCGTGATCTTGGGGGCGTGGACGTACGTCTTCACGGGAATCCGGACGGTGTCACCGCCGTCGAGCTGCACGGAGAGCGTCGAGGTGTGCGTTCCGCTGCCGGGGGCGTCCTGCTGGTCCAGGGACACGCCCTCGTAGGAGCTCTGGCCCGGCTGGAGGATGTTGGGTCCGCCGCCGATGCCGTCCGGGGTGGTGGCCCTGATCTTGCCGTCGAAGGTGACCAGGCCGATGATCCCCAGGTCGCACGGGCTGCCGCTGGTGTTCTTGGCGGTGATCAGCAGGTGGTTCAGGGGACGGGACACCGGCGCGGCGGTGACGGTGAGCTGGTCGGCCCGGCAGGAGGGAGCCTTCTTGTTCCCGGAGCCGGTGGCGGTGCGGTGGGCGTCGCCCGTCGCGCTCGTGCGGGAGCCGGCCTGCGCCGTGCTGCCACCGATGGACGAGGCGTGCGTTCCCGGCGTACCGGTGGCGTGGGACGGCGACGCGGTCGTGGCCCGGACGGCGGACGCGGACGGCGTGGAGCCGGAGGCCGACGAGGTGCCGCTGCAGCCGACGACGGCGGCGGAGCCGAGGGCCAGCGTGGCGGCGGTGACGAGGATGCGCTTGGCGGACATGTGTGTCTCCCGTTGGTGGTTCGCTCGGTGGCCGGGCCTGGTGGACCGGCCGCTGCACCGAACTGTGGAGTGAGATTTGTCCCAGTCGCCATGACCGCCGGGAAATGCGGAACCCTGGAACGCTTTTGCGCACTCTCACCAGGGGAAACGGCAGAGCCTGGAATGCCGTTCCGGGATGGGGAGGGTGGCATGGGCCGGGAGACGGACGCGCTGGCGGAGTTGCTCCGCGCATTAAAGGACCGGTCCGGGCGCAGTTACGGCGCGCTCGGCAAACGGCTCCACGTCAGCACGTCCACACTGCACCGCTACTGCAACGGCACGGCGGTGCCGACCGAGTACGCGCCGCTGGAACGGTTCGCCCGGGTGTGCGGGGCGAGCGCGGAGGAACTGGTCGAGCTGCACCGCCGCTGGATCCTGGCGGACGCGTCCCGCCGCCGGGACGGGGGACGGCCAGGTGGGGACCCCTCGGTGGCGGATGCCGTCTCCACGGGGCGTTCGGCCGAGGGCGCGACCCGGCGGCCAGAGGCGTCAGGAGCAGGGGCAGAGGCAGGAGCAGAGGCCCAGGCAGGAGCAGAGGCCCAGGCAGGGGCAGAGGCCGAGGCAGGGGCAGAGGCCGACGCGGGGGCAGGGGAGACCGCACCGGACCTGAAGACCGCCCCCGCCCCTGCGGCCCTCCGCACGTCCCGTACCGCCCGCCTCCGTCGCCCACGGCTGCTGATCGCCGCCGGCGCGGTGGCCGTCGCCGCCGTCGCCGTGCCGGCCCTGGTCACCGCCGCGCAGGACTCCGGCAGGCCCTCCGCGCGCTCTGTCGCCGACCCGACCGCGGACGGGACCGCCGACGGGTCCGCGGCCCGCGTCCCGCACGGCGGCAGGGCGACCACCGCCGACTCCGCCCCCACCGGGAGCACATCCCCCACCGGCTCCCCGTCCCGGGCCGTCGGCCGGGCGGACTCCGCCGGATCCTCCCGCGGCCCCTCGCACCCGGCGACCGCGCCCGCCTCGGCCCCGTTCCACGTCAACGTGCTGACCAACAACTGGGACAACTCCTGTGACCAGTGGTTCCTGCTGAACAGCGACCCGAAGAAGGTGGCTCCGCCCCCCGCGAGCCAGGCCACCGACGGCTGGGCCGCCGCGCTGGGTGCCGTGCCCGCCGGGCATCTGCGGCTGCAGGTGACCGTGCAGGGCGACAGCAGCCGGCCGGTCGTGCTGCACGGGCTGCACGTCCGTGTCACCGGCACCCGCAAGGCCCCCGCGTGGAACGCCTTCACCATGGGCGGGCAGTGCGGCGGTGATCTGGCCCCGGCGTCCTTCGCCGTCGACCTCGACGCCCAGGCCCCGAGCGCGAAGGCGGTGCCGGGACACGAGGGGAACATCAAGACCCGGGCCACGGACTTCCCCTACAAGGTGTCCGCCGACGACCCGGAGGTGCTGAACATCGACGCCGCCACGGCCGCCCAGGACGTCGACTGGTACCTCGAACTCGTCTGGAGCAGCGGCGACCGGCAGGGCACGACCCGCATCGACGACCACGGCAGACCGTTCCGCACCGCCGGCATGCGCGGCGACAAGCAGTACTGGTACAACGCGGCGGACGGCAAGGGGGTCTGGCAGCCCTGGACGGGCTGAGGCTCGGGCTACCGCCGTTTCCTGCCGTCCAGCTCGTCCCACCACTCGTCGGACTGGGGATCGCCGGAGGGGTCGTCCCACCAGCGGTCCTCCGGGCCCCGCCGGTTGGCGATCATCGCGGCGACCGGCGGGATGATCATGGCCACGACGCACATGCCGACGGCCGCCGGTACCGACCAGAGGCGCACGACTCCCCACGCCAGGACGAAGAGGCCGATGCACGTCCCCATCATGGCGAAGTAGATGTGACGCCGCCGTGCGTACATGACTCCAGAGTAGGCCGGGCGACCCCTGTCACAAGTGATCCACAATCACCGCTCGGCCGCCCCTCGCAGGGTTACCGTGGCGTAGCCGTACACCGCTCTCGTCCGGGGGGAACCACCACATGCGCGCCCTGCGAATCATCCTGATCCTCGTCGTGATCCTGGGCGGGCTGTTCGTGATCGCGGACCGGGTGGCCGTGCACTTCGCCGAGGGGGAGGCCGCCGACAAGCTGAAGGCGACGGAGAACCTGGCCTCGACGCCGGACGTCGACATCAAGGGGTTCCCGTTCCTGACCCAGGTCGCGGGCGGGTCGCTCGACGACGTCGAGGTCGGGATCAAGGACTACCGGGCCGCCACCGGCAAGGCGGGGCAGACCATCAGGATCGACGACCTGAAGGCCGACATGAAGGGCGTCGCGTTCTCCGGGGACTACAGCTCCGCCACCGCGGACAGCGCCACCGGCACCGCGACGATCTCCTACGCCGAGCTGCTGAAGACCGCGGACTCCAAGCCGACGGAGGTCGCCCCCGGGATCACGGCCCGGATCGTCGGCCTCTCCGACGGCGGCAACGGCAAGATCAAGGTCATGGTGGAGGGCACCGTCTCGTCCCTCGGGATCAAGCAGACCGTGCCCGTGCTCAGTTCGGTGACCGTCGAGAACGACAAGGTGCAGGTTCACGCCGACTCGCTGCCCCGCCTCGGCGCCGCCGCGATCGCCGAGAACCGCATCCGTGAGATCACCGACTTCCAGCAGGCCATCGACCGGCTGCCCGGCGGCATCAAGCTGGACAAGGTGCAGGCCGTGAAGAACGGTGTGGAGATCACAGTGAAGGGTTCCGACGTCAAGCTGGCGGGGTAGGAACACCGCTGACGGACGCCGATCGTCCGAGTGGCGAGACAACGCCGTCCGTACCGTAGATGAGAAGACTCCTGCAAGCGCTCGGCGGGCCGCGCGACGGCCGCCGGGCGCTTCTTCATTCCGCCATACGGACGATCGTGTCTCGCCATATGACACACCGGTGACACGCCCGCCCGGACGTCCCTACGATCGTCGGCATGAAGCGACAGGCGGATCTCACGAAGCGGCGGGCAGTGGACCTGTGCCGCGTTGCCGCCATGCTCTGTCGCCCCTTCTGAGCGGACGTCCCCGACCTCCGCATCCCTCAGCCGCCCTGCTTGAAAGGGCACCCGTGCGCCGCCCGCCCCGCGAGCGCGCACCCCTCTACTCGCACGCCCCGCCGCAACTGCCCCGGAGGAGAAAGAGCATGAGCCGCACCGACGTCCTGGTCGACGCCGACTGGCTGCAGGAGCACCTGGACGACCCGGCCATCGCCATCGTCGAGGTGGACGAGGACACGTCCGCCTACGACAAGAACCACATCAAGAACGCGATCCGCATCGACTGGACCAAGGACCTCCAGGACCCGGTCCGCCGCGACTTCGTCGACCAGGAGGGCTTCGAGAAGCTCCTGTCGGAGAAGGGCATCGCCAACGACCACACCGTGGTCCTCTACGGCGGCAACAACAACTGGTTCGCGTCGTACGCCTACTGGTACTTCAAGCTGTACGGCCACGAGAACGTCAAGCTCCTCGACGGCGGCCGCAAGAAGTGGGAGCTGGACGCCCGCGAGCTGGTCGCCGGCGACGAGGTCCCCGAGCGCCCGAAGACGGACTACAAGGCCAAGCCGCAGGACACCTCGATCCGCGCCTTCCGTGACGACGTCGTCGCCGCGATCGGCTCGCACAACCTGGTCGACGTCCGCTCGCCCGACGAGTTCTCCGGCAAGCTGCTCGCCCCGGCGCACCTCCCGCAGGAGCAGTCGCAGCGCCCGGGCCACGTGCCGACCGCGCGCAACATCCCGTGGTCGAAGAACGCCAACGACGACGGCACGTTCAAGTCGGACGAGGACCTCAAGGCCCTGTACGCCGAGGAGAACGTGGACCTCGCCAAGGACACGATCGCCTACTGCCGCATCGGTGAGCGCTCGGCCCTGACCTGGTTCGTGCTGCACGAGCTGCTCGGCGTCGAGAACGTCAAGAACTACGACGGCTCCTGGACCGAGTACGGCTCCCTCGTCGGCGTGCCGATCGAGCTCGGCGCCAACAAGTAATCCCAACCCCTCTGGAGAGACAGCATGTGCGGAGCGAAGGCCGGCGGCCCGGACGCCTCGACGATCAAGCCCGGTGAGACCACGATCCAGGGTCAGGTGACCCGCGACGGCGAGCCGGTGACGGGCTATGTCCGTCTGCTGGACTCGACCGGCGAGTTCACCGCCGAGGTGCCCACCTCGGCGACCGGCCAGTTCCGGTTCTACGCGGCCGAGGGCACGTGGACCGTGCGCGCGCTGGTGCCCGGCGGCACGGCGGACCGTACGGTCGTCGTGGCGGAGAAGGGCGCGCTGGCCGAGGTCGCCATCGCGGTCTGAGCGGGTTCTGTGACGGGCCGAAGGGCCGTACCCCTGGGGTTGGACGCCAGTGGGGGTACGGCCCTTCGGCTTCCCGCCGTGGGGGTGGAGTCGCCGCCGGGCCGGATGATCCGAGCGACGCCCCCTAGCCCAGCGCGCGCCCCAGGACCCACACCACCGGCGCCGCCGCCGACAGAGGCAACGCCACGCCCGCGGTGAAGTGGACGAAGCGGGACGGGTAGTCGTAGCTCGCGACCCGGTGACCGATGAGCGCGCACACTGCCGCGGCCCCGCCCAGCAGTGCGCCCTTCGCGCCCAGCCCCGTCATGCCGCCCACGGCGATCCCCGCGCCGGAGGCGGCCAGTACCGAGACCACCACCGACACCAGGGTGGGCAGCGGCAGCGCCCTCGCCAGGATCGCCACCGCCACCGCCGCCGCGCCCACCGACACCGCGTGCGGGTCGGCGCCGAGGTACCCGGTGGCCAGGACCGACAGCGCCGCCGAGACGACCGTCGCCATCAGGCCGTACATCCGCTCGTCCGGCGAGGCGTGCGAGCGCAGTTGCAGGACCAGGCACAGCAGGACCCAGACGCCGAGCGGGCCGAGGATCGCGGCGGGCACGTGATCGCGGCCGGCCGCCAGGACGGCCACGTCCGCGGCGAGCCCGCCCGCGAAGGCCAGCGCGATGCCCTGCCGGGCCGGCCACATGCCGTTCAGCCGGAACCAGCCCGCCGCCGTCACCGCCTGGAGCAGCACGAGCGGGACGACCAGCGCGTACGAGGCGACCGGCGCCGTCGCGGCCAGCAGCAGGCCCAGCACCGCGGTCAGCAGCGCCGGCTGCATACCGGGCTCGATGATCGGCGAACGCCCCTCCAGGCGCGCCCGCTGGGCATCCGTGATCCGGGAGTTGCCGCCGAGCGTGGCGGGCCCGTAGTCGGGCTCGGGCTCCTCCGTCACGGCTTCCGGGGCGGGCGCCGCCGCCGGTGCGGGTCCCGTTCCCGTTCCTGGCTGCGGCTGGGCAGCGGCCGGGTACGGCTGCGCGTGCTGCTGGCCGTACTGGCCCTCGAACGCCTGCGGCGGCACATACGCCGCCTGCGCCGGCATCTGCATCGACCCGTGTGTCTGCGTCTCCCAGGTCTGCCCCTGCCACTGCTGGGTCAGCTGGGGGTCGTAGCCGGGCTGCTGTCCGTACTGCTGCTGGTCGTACTGCTGCTGGTCGTACGCGGACCATTGCTGCTGCTGGTACGGGTCGTAGCCCTCGTACGGACCGCCCTGGTACGGCTGTCCGCCCTGATGGGGCTGTCCGCCCTGATACGGCTGGTCGCTCATCGCCTCACCCTCCTGCGAACGGCGGGAGCACCTCGACCGTGCCGCCCTCGGCCAGCCGTACCGTCTCATGCGCGCGGGTCCCGACGGGGTGACCGTCGACGAGGAAGGAGCATCGCTGCAGTACGCGCGTGAGTTCACCGGGGTGTCGCGCGCGCACGGCGGCCAGCGCGTCGGCGAGCGTGTCCGCGTCGTACGGCTCCTCGGCGACCTGGGCCGCGGCCTTGGCGGCGGCCCAGTAGCGCACCGTGACCTTGGGCATCTCGTTCCTCAATCGACGGCAAGAAAAGGACAAGGACAGAAGACAGATGGTGTCAGGCTAGCCCGCCCGGCCCACAGCCCAGCGCGCGATCCGGGCGAGGAGCGCGTCGTCGGACGCGTGTTCGGCGTGGCCCATGCCCGGCTCCACCCAGAGTTCCCCGTGGTCCCCGGCCGCCTCGGCGAGCATCCGGGGGTGGTCGAGGGGGAAGTAGGCGTCGCGGTCGCCGTGCACGATCAGAAGAGGTGTGGGGGCGATCCTGGGGACCGACTCCACCGGGGACAGGGGCACGGGGTCCCAGTCGCGGTGGTGGATGCGGGTGCGCAGGCCGTAGCGGCCGACCAGGCGGCCCTCGGGACGGGTGACCAGCCAGTGCAGGCGGCGCATGGGGGCCGTGCCCCGGTAGTACCAGCGGGCCGGGGCGCTGACCGAGACGACAGCACTGGCCGTACCGGGGTGCAGGGCCGCGAACCGCAGGACCACCGAGCCGCCCATGGAGAAGCCGACGGTCACCACGCGCGCGTGGCCGAGAGCACGGGCTCGCTCGACGGCCGCGGCGAGGTCAAGGACCTCCTTGTCGCCGACCGTGGAACGGCCGCCGGAGCGTCCGTGGCCGCGGAAGGAGAAGGTGAGGACCGCGCCGTAACCGCGCAGGACGCCCGCCACCCGTCGTACGTGCGGCCGGTCCACGTCCCCGGTGAACCCGTGGGCGACGACGAACACCAGGTCGCGTGAAGGTGTACGGGAGGCGTCCGGATGCGTTTCGTATACGACCGCGCCCGGGTCGTATACGGAATCGACCGGAACGCCGTCGGCCGTGCACAGAAACGTCCGGATAGGCGCCCCTCTGCCTGTCTCGCGATACGGACGATCGGTGGAACGTGCCACATGACCTGCCGGACCCTTGCTCATGTGGGCTATTCTGCTGGGCAGAGGACTCGGGCAGCGCAGCCCCCGGGTCCTTTTGTGCTTTCGGAAGCGTTGTATACGAAGCGGGAACCCTCGGGTGACCGCCGGTGTACGGGGCCTTCGGGAACGCAGAGCAGTGCCCGTCCGCACAGCCTCGCAGGGACCGAGGAGGAACCAGACGTATGAGTTCTCTGCTGCTCCTGACCAACGCCCTCCAGCCGTCGACGGAGGTGCTCCCCGCCCTCGGCCTGCTCCTGCACAACGTGCGTGTGGCCCCGGCGGAGGGCCCCGCTCTCGTCGACACCCCCGGCGCCGACGTCATCCTCGTCGACGGCCGCCGCGACCTGCCCCAGGTGCGCAGCCTGTGTCAGCTGCTGCGCTCCACCGGCCCCGGCTGTCCGCTGGTCCTGGTCGTCACCGAGGGCGGTCTGGCCGCCGTCACCGCCGACTGGGGCATCGACGACGTACTCCTCGACACGGCCGGCCCGGCCGAGGTGGAGGCCCGGCTGCGGCTGGCCATGGGTCGCCAGCAGATCGTCAACGACGACTCGCCGATGGAGATCCGCAACGGCGACCTGTCCGTGGACGAGGCGACGTACAGCGCGAAACTCAAGGGCCGGGTCCTCGACCTCACCTTCAAGGAGTTCGAGCTGCTCAAGTACCTCGCCCAGCACCCGGGCCGCGTCTTCACCCGCGCCCAGCTGCTGCAGGAGGTGTGGGGCTACGACTACTTCGGCGGCACCCGGACGGTGGACGTCCATGTACGGCGGCTGCGCGCCAAGCTCGGCCCGGAGCACGAGTCGCTGATCGGCACCGTCCGGAACGTCGGCTATCGGTTCGTCACGCCCGAGAAGACCGACCGGAGCGCCGAGGAGCCCAGGGCCAAGGCGGACCGGGCCGGGGGGATCCGCGCAACGGCGGAGGATGCGGATGCATCGGCCGTCCGGGACGACTCCGAGGTCCACGCGGACGCCTAGTTCGACGCCCGGTTGCTGTGGGCGCACATCCAAGGACTGGTACGCCCTGCCCAGAGCAGGTCAATCCGCGTAGACTCCGCGCGTGGCCAAGGTGACTCGGGATGACGTGGCACGGCTGGCTGGGACCTCCACCGCCGTCGTCAGTTATGTCATCAACAACGGACCCCGGCCGGTCGCCCCGGCCACGCGCGAGCGTGTCCTCGCGGCGATCAAGGAACTGGGGTACCGCCCCGACCGGGTCGCCCAGGCGATGGCGTCCCGGCGCACCGACCTCATAGGCCTGATCATCCCGGACGCCCGCCAGCCCTTCTTCGGCGAGATGGCCCACGCGGTCGAGCAGGCCGCCTCCGAGCGCGGAAAGATGGTCCTGGTCGGCAACACCGACTACATCGGCGAGCGCGAGGTCCACTATCTGCGCGCCTTCCTGGGCATGCGCGTCTCCGGGCTGATCCTGGTGAGTCACGCCCTGAACGACCTTGCCGCCGCCGAGATCGACGCCTGGGACGCCCGGGTGGTGCTGCTGCACGAGCGCCCCGAGGCCATCGACGACGTGGCCGTGGTCACGGACGACCTCGGCGGCGCCCAGCTCGCCGTACGCCACCTGCTGGAGCACGGCTACGAGTACGTCGCCTGCATGGGCGGTACGGCTCAGACGCCGGCCGTCGGCGACCCGGTCTCCGACCACGTCGACGGCTGGAGGCGGGCCATGGCCGAGGCGGGGCTGTCCACCGAGGGCCGGCTGTTCGAGGCGCCGTACAACCGCTACGACGCCTATCGCGTGGCCCTGGACATCCTCTCCGGCCCCGACCGGCCGCCGGCGATCTTCTGCTCCACCGACGACCAGGCGATCGGCCTGCTGCGGGCCGCGCGGGAGCTGCGCATCGACGTGCCCGGCAAGCTGGCGGTGGCCGGGTTCGACGACATCAAGGAGGCGGCGCTGGCCGACCCGCCGCTGACCACGGTCGCCTCGGACCGCTCGGCGATGGCGCGTGCGGCGGTCGATCTGGTGCTGGACGACGGGCTGCGGGTGGCGGGGTCACGCCGCGAGCGCCTGAAGACGTTCCCGTCCCGGCTGGTGGTGCGAACGTCCTGCGGCTGCGAGGCCTGACCCTTTATCCTGAGCCTCCGTCCCGAGCCTTTATATCGGGCAAACAAGGTTCTGCCGGGCTTCTCAGCGAGCACTCAGGAAGCTCTCATGGTCACGGGGGAGTCTTCTGGTCATGACCGAGAGCCAGGGTGCACACACCCAGCCGCAGCAGCACAGCTACGCCGCTCCCGTGAACCCGGAGTGGCCGCCTCCGCCGCCGTACGAGCCGGCCATGGCCACGGCCCCCGCTCCCCACCACCGGAAGCGCAACCGCGGCCCCGTCGCCCTCCTCGCGGCCGTCGCGATCGTGGCCGCGGCGGTCGGCGGCGCCACGGCGTACGGCTTCCAGGAGCTGACCGGCAAGGACACGGTCGCCTCCGCCGGTACGACCACGCATGTGGTGCCGACCGCCAAGAAGGGCGACGTCGCCGCGATCGCCGCCGCGGTCAGCCCGAGCGTCGTCGAGATCCAGGCGACCCTCGGCAGCGGCTCCTCCACCGGCTCCGGCGTGATCATCTCGTCGAACGGCGAGATCGTCACCAACAACCACGTCGTCTCCGGCGCGCAGTCCATCAAGGTGCGCACCAGCGACGGCAAGAGCTACACCGCCGGCATCGTCGGCACCGACAGCTCCAAGGACCTCGCGCTGATCAAGCTGCGCGACGCCTCCGGGCTGAAGCCGGCCTCGCTCGGCAACTCGTCGGGCGTCCAGGTCGGCGACACGGTCGTCGCGATCGGCTCCCCCGAGGGCCTGACCGGCACCGTCACCAGCGGTATCGTCTCCGCGCTCAACCGGGACGTGACCGTCTCCACCGACGAGAACCAGGGTCAGGGCCAGGGCGGCGACGGTCAGTGGCCGTTCGAGTTCGGCGGCCGTGAGTTCAACGGCGACCCGGGCTCGTCCACGACGACCTACAAGGCCATACAGACCGACGCCTCGCTGAACCCCGGCAACTCGGGCGGCGCGCTGATCGACGCGAGCGGCAACGTCATCGGCATCAACTCCGCGATGTACTCGTCGAGCCGGCAGTCCTCCTCTTCCTCGGACGCGGGCAGCATCGGCCTCGGCTTCGCGATCCCCGTCAACACCGTCAAGTCCGACCTGGCCAAGCTGCGGGCGGGCGACAAGAGCTAACCCTCCACCCTCAGTCAGCAGGGAGTACGTCATGATCCAGCATGTCTCGCACAAGAGCGCCGGCCTGCGTCCCGCCGACGTCACCCTCGCCCTGTCGATCGTCCGTGATCTGCACACGCCCCTCCCGACGCCCCGCGCCCCCGGGGTGGCCCCGCCGCCGGTCCCCCGCGAGCTGATGGGCCTGCGCACCTCCGCCGCCCGCCTCCACCGCCGCAAGGTGCCGCTGCACCGCCTCACCGCGGTGCAGGCCTGACGCTGCGCCGTACTGCCCGCACCGCGGTGCGGGCCCGGCCTCGGCGGTGCGCCGCCCGGACCGTCGGCCGTGGCAGGCTGAGAGGGTCCGTCCGTCCCGTCCACCGCACCTTGAGGAATCGCGAGCGATGAGCCCCGCCGAAGGCGACCGTGACCCCCAGCGCATCCTGATCGTCGACGACGAGCCGGCCGTACGCGAGGCGCTCCAGCGCAGCCTCGCGTTCGAGGGGTACGACACGGAGGTGGCCGTCGACGGCGCGGACGCGCTGGACAAGGCCACCGTCTACCAGCCCGACCTGGTCGTCCTCGACATCCAGATGCCGCGCATGGACGGCCTGACGGCGGCCCGCCGCATCCGCGGGGCCGGCGACACGACGCCGATACTGATGCTGACGGCCAGGGACACGGTCGGCGACCGGGTGACCGGCCTGGATGCGGGCGCCGACGACTACCTCGTCAAACCCTTCGAACTGGACGAGCTGTTCGCCCGTATCCGCGCGCTGCTGCGCCGCAGCTCGTACGCGGCGGCGGTGTCGGCCGAGGCGCAGGAGGACGAGGCCCTCACCTTCGCGGACCTGCGCATGGACCTCGCGACCCGGGAGGTCACCCGGGGCGGCCGGCAGGTGGAACTGACCCGCACGGAGTTCACCCTGCTGGAGATGTTCATGGCGCATCCGCGCCAGGTACTGACCCGTGAGCAGATCCTGAAGGCGGTATGGGGCTTCGACTTCGAGCCGTCCTCCAACTCGCTCGACGTCTACGTCATGTACCTGCGCCGCAAGACCGAGGCCGGCGGCGAGCCGCGTCTCGTGCACACGGTGCGGGGCGTGGGGTACGTCCTGCGCCAGGGCGGCGCCGAGTGAACAAGCTGGTACGGCGCTACCGCTCACTGCCGATCCGGGCCCGGCTGGCGATGCTGGTCGCGGCGGCGGTGGCGTTCGCGGTGGCGGCGGTCTCGGTCACCTGCTGGTTCATGGTGCAGCGCAGACTGGACGTGCAGGTCAACAAGACGCTCGACAACTTCAACCAGCGGCTGACCGAGGACCAGATCACCACGGTCCTGGCCACCTGCCCGACGACCTCGGACCAGCCGCCCAACGCGGTGCGGCCCACCTTCTACTACATGCAGGTGGTGATGCCGAACGGCCAGATCTGCGTCTTCAACTACTCCAAAGGAGTCGTGACGCCCTCGGCGCAGGACGCGGCGGTGGCCGCGAAGGGCGACGTCCGCATCTACCACGACGCCAAGGACTCCCACGGCAATGACGTACGGGTGAAGACCGTGCCGATACTGATGGGAGGCCCCGGCCTGGTTCCCCAGCGCTATCCGGGCGTCGCCCTGATGGTGGCCGTGTCCCTCAAGGACACCCAGCGGACCCTCAACGACCTGGCACTCATCCTGCTCCTCGTCTCCGGCGTCGGAGTGGTCGGTGCCGGAGCCGCGGGCCTCGTGGTGGCCCGTGCGGGCCTGCGCCCGGTCGACAAGCTCACCGAGGCCGTGGAGGAGGTGGCCCGGACCGAGGACCTGACGATCCGCATCCCGGTGGAGGACGACAGCGAGGACGAGGTCGCCCGGCTCTCCCGCTCGTTCAACTCGATGACCGCCTCCCTGGCCAGCTCCCGTGACCTCCAGCAGCAGCTGATCGCGGACGCCGGCCATGAGCTCCGTACTCCGCTGACGTCGTTGCGCACGAACATCGAACTCCTCACCCGCAGCGAGGAGACGGGCCGGCCGCTCCACCCGGAAGACCGCAAGGCCCTGCTCGCCTCGGTGAAGGCGCAGATGACGGAACTGGCCGCGCTGATCGGCGACTTGCAGGAGCTGTCCCGCCCGGAGGGCCAGCGCGGCGAGCGCCTCCAGGTGGTGGCGCTGCGGGACACGGTCGAGGCGGCTCTGCGCCGGGCGCGGCTGCGCGGCCCCGAGCTGACGATCACGTCCGGCCTCGAACCCTGGTACGTCCGGGCGGAGCCCTCCGCGCTGGAGCGGGCCGTCGTCAACATCCTCGACAACGCGGTGAAGTTCAGCCCCGAGGGCGGCACGATCGAGGTGCAGCTGAGCGAGGGCGTACTGACGGTCCGGGACCACGGCCCCGGCATCCCCGAGGACGAACTCCCGCACGTCTTCGACCGCTTCTGGCGCTCACCGAGCGCACGTGCGCTGCCGGGCTCCGGCCTCGGCCTGTCCATCGTGGCCCGCACCGTCCAGCAGGCGGGCGGCAAGGTCACCCTGACCCGGGCCCAGGGCGGCGGGACCGTGGCGACGGTACGCCTGCCGGGGGCGGCCACGCCGCCGCCGGAGACATCGGAGACGCCCGGGACGCCGGCCGGCTGAGCGCATCGGGCGGCCGGGCCCCTCCGGTCGCCTGCGCGTCCCGTCGGCCGGCCGCGCCTCGTCGGCTCAGTCCGGTTTCGGCAGGTTGCGCAGGTGCTCGATCTGGGTGCGGCTGAGGTCGTTCGCGCGGCGCATGTGCCGGATGATCACCTGGAGTTCGGCCTCGGTGTGGTCGTCGAAGATGGCCTGCCAGCCCTGCCGGAGGTCACCCCACACAGCGGCGACCCGGGCGATGTGCTCCGGTACCGGGGTGACCAGGACGCGGCGGCGGTCCTGCCGGTCGGGGGTGCGGACGACATAGCCGCCGCGTTCGAGCCGGTCCACCAGGCGGGTGGCCGAGCCGGTGGTGAGGCCGGTCATGTCGGCGATCTGGCGGACGGTGAGGGGTTCCGGCTCGGCCGTCAGCAGGCTCAGACACTGCACGTCGGTGGGGTGCAGGCCGAGGTGGTCGGCGACGGCCTGGTTGAACAGGACGTAGGCCGCCAGGTAGCGGCGCGATTCCGTGGACAGTTCCTCGTACAGCCGGTCCCGGCTCGGCTCCGTCATATGGCTCGCCTCCCAAATCGCTGCGCGACGCAGCAACCGACTGCTATTCTCCTGCGTGGCGCAGCTATTGCGCCACGCAGTCATTCTATCCACTGGGGGACACCCATGCTCACTGTCGCCGTCACCGGCGCCACCGGCGCCCAGGGCGGAGCCACCGCCCGCGCCCTGCTGGCCGCCGGCCACCGCGTCCGCGCCCTGACCCGCCGCCCCGACGCGCCGGCCGCCACCGCCCTGCGCACCCTCGGCGCGGAGATCCGTCACGCCGACTTCGACGACCGCGCCTCCCTCGACGCGGCCCTCACCGGCGCCGACGCCCTCTTCGGGGTCACCACCCCGTTCGGCACCGACACCGACACCGAAGTCCGGCAGGGCCGGGCCCTGGTCGACGCCGCCGCGGCAGCCCGCCTCGGCCACGTCGTCCTCACCTCGGCCGCGCACGCCGACCGCGGCACCGGCATACCGCACTACGAGAGCAAGTACGTGATCGAGCGGCACCTGCGCGCGTCCGGGGTGCCCTGGACGGTGATCGCACCGGCCGCCTTCATGGACAACCACGCCGGCGGCTGGGCCCTGGAGGGGCTGCGCGAGAACACCTTCGGCTGGCCCATGCCCGCCGACCGGCCGATCACGCTCATCCCCGCCGCCGACATCGGCGCGTTCGCCGCCCTGGTCATGAGCCGCCGCGAAGAGTTCTCCGGCAGCCGCATCGACATCGCCTCCGACACCTGTACGCCCGCACAGATCGCGGCCGTCCTCGCCACCGCCACCGGCCGCCCGGTCACCCACCACGAGGTGCCCCTGCAGTACGTCCGGGCCCACTCCGCCGACCTGGCTGCCATGTTCGAGTACTTCAACACCCACGGTCTGGACGTCGACGTCGCCGGCCTGCGGCGCGCCTGTCCCGAGGTGGGCTGGCACACCTTCACGCAGTGGGCGTCCGCACAGGACTGGCCACGGCTGCTGACCGAACCCGCCCCCGAAGGAGCCCCCGCATGAAGCCCATCGGCTACTGGCTCAACCGCACCGACAAGGCCCTGACCCGCGCCATGAACGCCACGCTGACGGAGTTCGGCCTCACCCGCGTCGACTGGCAGGTGCTCAACGTCGTCCGCGACACCCCCGGAGCCGACGACTCCGCCGTCCTGTCGGCCCTCGCCGTCAACGCCGACGTCCTCACCCTGAAGGCATCCGTCGACACCCTGCTCACCGACGGCTGGGCGACCCGCCCCGCACCGGACCGGCTCGCCCTCACCCCGGACGGCCGACACCGGCTGACCGCCGTGACCGAACGGGTCGACGCGTTCCGCGACCGCTGCATGACCGGCATCACGCCGGCCGAGTACCGCACGGCCGTCCGGGTCCTCGAACGCATGGCAGGGAACGCGGAGGACAGCCCCCCTTGAGACACTCCGTCAGTTGCTTCAGCCTCGCCACGGTGGGCCCGTACCTCTGCCGCCGGCGCGGATGTCGCACTGCGGCACGCCCCAGGCGACGCGCGGACAGGGGAGCTCATGAACTCCTTTCAGCCCGGGCCCTGCTGTGCGCCCTGCTGATCACCGGGCTCGCGGCGACGATCTGGTACGACGGGAAGAAGACCAGCCAGCCGGAAAAGGGCAATTCCGGTGAACCTCAATCAATGAGTCGCCTGCCGTACTCTCTACCCATGAGCAGCGACGACACCGTACGAGCCTTTCCCGCCCGCTCCATCGAGACCCATTCCGCGCTCACCCCGGACCAGGCCGAGGCCGTGCTGGCCCTGCTCGCCGAGGCCGCCCGCGTCGACGGGCAGCAGCCGGTGTCCGAGCAGGGGCGGCTGCAACTGCGCGGAGGTCCCCGCGAGGGCGTCTCGCACCTGCTGCTGACCATCGACGGCGAACTCGTCGGCTACGCCCAGCTGGAGGACACCGACCCGGTGGAGGCACCGGCCGCCGAACTCGTCGTACACCCCGCGCACCGCGGGCACGGGCACGGCCGGGCGCTCGGCTCGGCGCTGCTCGCCGCCTCCGGCAAGCGGCTGCGGGTGTGGGCGCACGGCGGGCATTCCGCCGCCCGGCATCTCGCCCAGGTGCTCGGTCTGACCCTGTTCCGTGAACTGCGCCAGATGCGGCGGTCGTTGACCGACCTGGCGCTGCCCGACCCGGTGCTGCCGGAGGGCGTGGCCGTGCGCGCCTTCGTGCCCGGCAAGGACGACGCGGCCTGGCTGGAGGTCAATGCCGCCGCCTTCGCCCACCACCCCGAGCAGGGCGCGCTGACCCAGCGGGACCTCGACGACCGCAAGGCCGAGCCGTGGTTCGATGCGGCCGGGTTCTTCCTCGCCGAGCGGCGCGGGGAGTTGATCGGCTTCCACTGGACCAAGGTGCACGCCGAGGAGGGGCTCGGCGAGGTGTACGTCCTCGGTGTGCGGCCCGGCGAGCAGGGCGGCGGGCTCGGCAAGGCCCTCACCACGATCGGCCTGCGCCACCTGGCCGCCCAGCAGCTGCCGACCGCGATGCTCTACGTCGACGCCGACAACCAGGCGGCGGTGTCGGTGTACGAGCGGCTGGGGTTCAGCACGTACGAGACGGATCTGATGTACCGCACGGAGACCTGAGCACCGGCCTGCGGCGCCGGGCACGGCGGCGGCGACGGACCGGCGGTTTTGCTGCGCCGCCGGAACGCCCGATCGCCGTTGGACTGCCGGCGCCCGGGCGACTGCGGTCCGTGGTCGGCCGGTCGCGCGCACAAACGTCACTTTCGCGGCCAAGACCCCCGGGAGCCTCCCCCCGCTATCCCGCACGTCATGTCTCCGTAACCATCGATTCAGCCGGGCTTGCGACGCTCGGCCAATGAAGCCCGCCGTGCCAGAGCCTTCGCCGCCCCCCGAGGGGGCCGCGGGAAACGGGACCGTGACGCTCCCACCCGCACGTTCCGACGCGCCCGTCTCGCCCATGGCGCGGAAGAATGGGTTCATGAGTCAGCAAGACACCCAGGCAGCCGAGGTCCAGCACGTCCAGCCCTCCGTGGGCTCCATCGCCGCGCACCGCCCGCACACGGTGTCCGCGGCCGTCTCCGACCTGGAACCCGACATCGATGCCGATCTCGACGCATACGAAGAGTCACAGGCCGGCGGCGCACCGCTGCCGCAGGGCCGGTTCCTCGACCGCGAACGCAGCTGGCTCGCCTTCAACGAACGCGTCCTGGAGCTGGCAGAGGACCCGAACACCCCCCTGCTGGAGCGCGCGAACTTCCTCGCGATCTTCGCCAGCAACCTGGACGAGTTCTTCATGGTCCGGGTGGCAGGTCTGAAGCGCCGTATCGCCACCGGTGTGGCGACGCGCTCCGCCTCCGGGCTGCAGCCACGCGAGGTGCTGGAGATGATCTGGGCCCGCTCGCGCGAGCTGATGGCCCGGCACGCCGCCTGCTACCACGAGGACGTCGCCCCCGCACTCGCGGACGAGGGCATCCACCTGGTCCGCTGGAACGAGCTGGCCGAGAAGGAGCAGGCACGCCTCTTCACGCTCTTCCGCCACCAGATCTTCCCGGTCCTCACCCCGCTGGCCGTGGACCCCGCGCACCCGTTCCCGTACATCTCCGGCCTGTCCCTGAACCTGGCCGTCGTCGTACGCAACCCGGTCAGCGGCCACAAGCACTTCGCCCGCGTGAAGGTGCCGCCGCTGCTGTCCCGCTTCCTGGAGGCCGCCCCGGGCCGGTACGTCCCGCTGGAGGACGTCATCGCCGCCCACCTGGAGGAGCTGTTCCCGGGCATGGAGGTGCTGGAGCACCACGCCTTCCGGCTGACCCGGAACGAGGACCTGGAGGTCGAGGAGGACGACGCCGAGAACCTCCTGCAGGCCCTGGAGAAGGAGCTCATGCGGCGCCGCTTCGGCCCGCCGGTGCGCCTGGAGGTCGAGGAGTCCATCGACCGCGAGGTGCTGGACCTGCTGGTCCGCGAGCTGAAGATCAGCGAGGCCGAGGTGTACCCGCTGCCGGGCCCCCTGGACCTCACCGGCCTCTTCCGCATCCACAGCCTCGACCGGCCCGAGCTGAAGTACCCCAAGTTCGTCGCCGGCACCCACCGCGACCTCGCCGAGGTCGAGTCGGCGTCCCCGCCGGACATCTTCGCCGCACTGCGCACCCGGGACGTGCTGCTGCACCACCCGTACGACAGCTTCTCCACCTCGGTACAGGCCTTCCTGGAGCAGGCGGCGGCCGACCCGGACGTCCTCGCGATCAAGCAGACCCTGTACCGCACCTCCGGCGACTCCCCGATAGTCGACGCGCTCATCGACGCCGCCGAGTCCGGCAAGCAGGTCCTCGTCCTGGTCGAGATCAAGGCCCGCTTCGACGAGCACGCCAACATCAAGTGGGCGCGCAAGCTGGAGGAGGCCGGCTGTCACGTCGTCTACGGCCTGGTCGGCCTGAAGACGCACTGCAAGCTGTCCCTGGTGGTCCGCCAGGAGGGCGACACCCTGCGCCGCTACAGCCACGTCGGCACGGGCAACTACCACCCGAAGACGGCGCGCCTGTACGAGGACCTGGGCCTGCTCACGGCCGACCCGCAGGTCGGCGCGGACCTCTCCGACCTGTTCAACCGCCTGTCCGGCTACTCCCGCCGCGAGACCTACCGCCGTCTGCTGGTGGCCCCCAAGTCCCTGCGGGACGGCCTGGTCTCCCGCATAGACAAGGAAGTCCAGCACCACCGCGCGGGCCGTCCGGCCTTCGTCCGCATCAAGGTCAACTCCATAGTCGACGAGGCGGTCATCGACGCCCTCTACCGTGCGTCCCAGGCGGGCGTGCCGGTGGACGTGTGGGTGCGCGGCATCTGCGCGATCCGCCCCGGCGTCACCGGCCTGTCCGACAACATCCGGGTCCGCTCGGTCCTCGGCCGCTTCCTCGAACACTCCCGCGTGTTCTCCTTCGGCAACGGCGGCGAACCCGAGGTGTGGATCGGCAGCGCCGACATGATGCACCGCAACCTCGACCGCCGGATAGAGGCCCTGGTGCGGGTCGTCGACCCCGCTCACCGCGCAGCCCTCAACCGGCTGCTGGACACCGGCATGTCCGACACGACCATCTCCTGGCACCTGGGCCCCGACGGCGAGTGGACACGGCACGCGGCCGATGCGGACGGCCAACCCCTGCGCAACGTCCAGGAGATGCTCATAGACGCCCGGAGGCGCCGGCGTGGCACAGCAACACCTTGACCCGACGGACCCCACGGCCGAGGTGGTGACCGGGGACGCCCTCGCGGCGTATCTGCGCGCCCAGGCCACGGAGTTCCTCCGCGCCCTGCGCCTGCACCGCGAGACGGGAGGCACTACGGCGAGCGGCGCGGAGGAATCCGTCGACGCGGCACGCCTGCTGCGCCGCTCGGCCCGCCGCATCAGCGGCAGCCTGCACACCTACCGCCCCCTCCTCGACCCCGACTGGTCCGAGGAGATGCGCCCCGAACTGGCCTGGCTGTCGGGCACGTTGGGCCTTGAGCACGCGTACGAGTCCCGTCTGGAGAGGCTGCTGCTGGCGTTGCACCGGCTGTCGGGGGTTACGGCGTTCCCGGGCCAGGCGGTGGCCTCGGCAGGCGGCGGCAGCGCGAGCACGGCGGCGGGCACGGGCGATGCGGCAGCCCCCGTGGCCGCGGGCAGTCGTGCCGCCGGGGCGGCGCCCGTCCCAGCGAGAGCGGCACCGGAAAACGCCAGTGGCCCGGCCAGGGCGACGGCAACGGCAGAGCGCGGCAACCTCACGGTGGGCGCGGCAAAAGCAGGCGCCCTGCTGGACCGCCAGCTGACCCTGGCGCGGACAAGGGCTCACTCCACGGCGCTGCAAGCCCTCGGCTCCTCCCGCTTCCACGCCGTGGCCGACAAGGTCGCCGTACTCGCCAGCGAAGTCCCCCTCACCCCCGCCGCCCCCACCACCGACCTGCACCCCCTGGCAGCCGCCGCGGAGGAACGGCTGACAGCCGCAGTCACCACGCTCCCCCTGGTCACCGCGGGCCACCCGTACAACGCGGAGGCTCTCGTCCACGGCCTGTCCCCGGACCCGTCCCCGCACCCCCAGGACGGCCCCTGGCACCAGGTACGCCTGCTGCTGCGCCTGCACCGGTACGCCCGGGAGGTGCTGCACGGGGGCAACGCACCGGTGGACGTACGCCTGTTGGCGGCGGGCCAGGCCCTGAACCGGCACCGGGACGCCTCGGAGGCGGCGACGGCGGCGGCCCAGGCCGCCCGTACGCCGCGTATCGCCCCGGCGACGGCGTACGCGCTCGGCGTGCTCCACGCCGATCAGCGGCACGAGGTGGAGGCCGCCAGGTTCGCCTTCCAGCAGGCCTGGCAGAAGCAGACCGTCAGCACACCCTGAGTTCCCCCGAGGAGGCGGTGTGAGCGACACGTTGGTACGGGCGGCCGGCTGTGTGCTGTGGCGGCGCTCACCGGTCGCCGGAGATCTGGAGATCTGCCTGGTCCACCGGCCCAAGTACGACGACTGGTCGCATCCGAAGGGCAAGCTCAAGCGGGGTGAGGAGCCACTCGTGGGTGCCCTCCGGGAGGTCACGGAGGAGACCGGGTACACGGCCGAGCCCGGCGAGGAACTGCCGGCCGTGCGGTATCTCGCGGGCGGCCGCCCGAAGCAGGTGCGTTACTGGGCGGCCGAGGCGGTTTCCGGCCACTTCACCCCGAACGACGAGGTGGACCGGATCCTGTGGCTCTCCCCCGCCGCGGCCCGCAGCCGCCTCACCCGGCCACACGACCGCGACCTCGTGGACGCACTGGTCCGGCCGCTCGAACACAGGTAGGACCTGATGACCTGATTCCTGCTCAGGGCGCCCCGGTCACAGGTCCGTCAGGTGGTTCTCCGCGTCGGTGCGGGCCTGACTGCGGGCCCTGCGGGCCGGGCCGCGCCAGCCGCAGCTGCAGCGGGCCACGCAGAAGCGGCCCTCTTCGGTCGTCGTGACGAGGTGTTCCTGCCCGGACCGGGCGTGTTCCGGCCCGTCCTGCCGTGCCGCGGTTGCTGTCACCCCGACAACGTTACCCACCCGTGCGCAAAGGGTTCGCACGGCTGTCCCCGCGCCCGTCCGGCGCGTGACGGCGCCTCCTACCCGTCGTTAACCGGACGACAGGGGGCCCGTGACGGACGTACCGGCTGGGGGTAGGCAGGCGATGGATCGGCGGCAGCACAGGAACGCGGGCAGGACGTTCGTCGCGGTCGGCATCATGCTCGGCCTCGGGGCGGGTGTCACGGGCTGCTCCGGCACCGGGGCCGCCGCCGAGGGCGTCAGGGACGGGGGCGACCCGGTCACCGTGCTGCAGCGGACCGCCGACACCTTGCGCGGCGCGGGCAGTTCCAAGGCCACCACGTCCATGGAGATGGCCACGGGCGGCACCCGCGTCACGATCCGCGGCAAGGGCGTCTACGACTTCGGGCGCCGGATCGGCCGGCTCACGGTCGTCCTGCCCGAGGACCCGTCGGGTACCGCCGAGCACCAGCCGATCACCGAACTCCTGGCTCCGGGGGCCCTGTTCATGAAGAACCGCGGGGCGGGCGTGCCCGCCGACAAGTGGGTGCGGGTGGACACCGCCACGCTGTCCGACGGCAACCTGGTCACCGGCGGCGCGACCGACCCGTACGCGGCGGCCGAGGTGCTGCGCGGGACGCGGACGGCGGCCTATGTCGGCCGGACGGAGGTCGGCGGCACGGCCGTACGGCACTACCGGGGCACGGCCGACCTGCGCAGTGCGGCCCGTCTGGCCTCCGCCGAGAACCGGCAGCCGCTGGCCGCGGCGGCGAAAGGGTTCGCCGCCACCCGGGTTCCGTTCGACGCCTATCTGGACGACCAGGGCCGCATCCGCAAGCTCAGACAGCACTTCAGTTTCCTCAACAGCCGGCAGAAGGCCCCCGTGGCGGTCGCCTCGACGACACTGCTGTACGACTTCGGCGCGCCCGCCGGCGTACAGCTGCCGCGCTCGGCGGACATCTACGCGGGCCGCATCGCCGAGGGCGGCAACTAGTCCGTCCTACCACCCCGTAAGTAGCCCGTCCGTGCCATGCGCGGTGTGTAGAGGGCTGCCTACTCTAGGAAGCCGGTGACGGCAGGGAAGAGGTGAGGCGGGTGGCTCGGGCCGGCGGTACGGCGGTGCAGGACCATGTGGCCCTCGCCGAGATCGAGCTGTGCGGGGAGCTGATCATCGCGGCCTCCGCAGCCGAGGACCGGCTCAGCCTGGAGAGCATCGACGAGGTGCTGCGGGTCGCCGAGGAGAAGGAAGCCTGAGGATCAGGTGCGCAGCAGGCGGCCGATCGCCTTCGTCGCCTCGTCCACCTTCGCGTCGATCTCGTCGCCGCCCTTGAGGGCCGCGTCCGCGACACAGTGCCGCAGATGCTCCTCCAGCAGCTGGAGCGCGAAGGACTGCAGCGCCTTGGTGGACGCCGAGACCTGGGTGAGTATGTCGATGCAGTACGTGTCCTCGTCGACCATGCGCTGCAGGCCGCGGATCTGGCCCTCGATCCGGCGCAGCCGCTTGAGGTGCTCGTCCTTCTGCTTGTGGTAGCCGTGCGTGGCGCCGGCCTCGGTCGTCGTCATCGCGGGCCTCCCTCTCGGAACGAGCTGCGGATACATACCCCTACTGGGTATATGGTAACGAATTCTGCGGGGTAGGAGGGCCTTGGTGCGCCCCCGTGCTGATCACTCTGCCCGATGGGCGACACTGGGATGCGGCCCGATAGCCGTGGCCGGATGATGCGCCTAGCATCACCCTGACCGAAACCGAAGCACCCCGAGGACCCCACGTGCGCTTTCGTCTGACCCCCAGGGAGACGAGCTTCTACGACATGTTCGCCGCATCCGCGGACAACATCGTCACGGGCTCGAAGCTCCTGATGGAACTGCTCGGGGCGGACGCACCTGCCCGAGCCGAGATCGCAGAGCGTATGCGGGCCGCGGAACACGCGGGTGACGACGCCACGCACGCGATCTTCCACCAGCTGAACTCCTCGTTCATCACGCCGTTCGACCGCGAGGACATCTACTCACTCGCCGGATCCCTCGACGACATCATGGACTTCATGGAGGAGGCCGTCGACCTGGTCGTCCTCTACAACGTCGAGGAACTGCCGAAGGGCGTCGAGCAGCAGATCGAGGTACTGGCCCGGGCCGCCGAGCTGACGGCGGAGGCGATGCCGAACCTGCGCACGATGGACAACCTCACCGAGTACTGGATCGAGGTGAACCGTCTGGAGAACCAGGCGGACCAGATCCACCGCAAGCTCCTCGCGCACCTCTTCAACGGCAAGTACGACGCGATCGAGGTGCTCAAGCTCAAGCAGATCGTGGACGTCCTGGAAGAGGCGGCGGACGCGTTCGAGCACGTGGCGAACACGGTGGAGACCATCGCGGTCAAGGAGTCCTGAGGCGTCGATGGACACCTTCGCCCTGGTCGTGACCATCGCGGTCGCGCTCTTCTTCACGTACACGAACGGCTTCCACGACTCGGCGAACGCGATCGCCACGTCGGTGTCGACGCGGGCGCTGACCCCGCGGGCGGCCCTCGCCATGGCGGCGGTCATGAACCTGGCCGGTGCCTTCCTGGGCTCGGGCGTCGCCAAGACGGTCAGTGAGGGCCTGATCGAGACGCCGTCCGGCTCGACCGGTATGGGCATCCTCTTCGCCGCCCTGGTCGGCGCCATCACCTGGAACCTGATCACCTGGTACTTCGGTCTGCCGTCCTCCTCTTCCCATGCGCTGTTCGGCGGCCTGGTCGGCGCGGCCCTGGCAGGTGGTACCGCCGTCCACTGGAACGGCGTGGTGAACAAGATCATCATCCCGATGTTCCTGTCCCCGGTGGTCGGCCTGATCGTCGGCTACCTCGTGATGCTGGCGATCATGTGGCTGTTCCGCGGAGCCAACCCGCACAAGGCCAAGCGCGGCTTCCGTATCGCGCAGACGGTCTCGGCGGCGGGCATGGCACTGGGCCACGGCCTCCAGGACGCCCAGAAGACCATGGGTGTGGTCGTGATGGCACTGGTGATTTCCGGCCATGAGACGTTCGGTGACCCGATCCCGGTCTGGGTGAAGATCGTCTCCGCCCTGATGCTCTCCCTCGGCACCTACGCCGGCGGCTGGCGCATCATGCGCACGCTCGGCCGCAAGATCATCGAACTGGACCCGCCGCAGGGCTTCGCGGCCGAGGCCACCGGCGCCTCGATCATGTTCGGCACGGCGTACCTCTTCAAGGCCCCGATCTCCACGACCCATGTCATCACCTCGGCGATCATGGGTGTGGGCGCCACCAAGCGCGTCAACGCCGTCCGCTGGGGCGTGGCCAAGAACATCGTCCTGGGCTGGTTCATCACGATGCCGGCGGCGGCGCTGGTCGCCGCGCTGGCGTTCGGAGTGATCGACCTGGCGGTGCTGTAACCGCCGAGGCAAGTGCGGCGAACGCAATGGGCCCGCCCCCGGGAGCCAGGGGCGGGCCCTTTTGCGTCCTCGCGGTGGCACCGCCATGCAGCACCGCGAGGGGTCCGTACCGGCCTAGCCGAAGCGGCCGGAGATGTAGTCCTCGGTCGCCTGGACCGACGGGTTGGAGAAGATGCGCTCGGTGTCGTCGATCTCGATCAGGCGACCGGGCTGGCCCACCGCCGCCAGGTTGAAGAACGCCGTACGGTCCGACACACGCGCCGCCTGCTGCATGTTGTGCGTCACGATGACGATCGTGAAGCGCTCCTTCAGCTCGCCGATCAGGTCCTCGATGGCGAGGGTCGAGATCGGGTCCAGAGCCGAGCAGGGCTCGTCCATCAGCAGGACCTTCGGCTCCACCGCGATCGCGCGGGCGATGCACAGACGCTGCTGCTGGCCGCCCGAGAGGCCGGAGCCCGGCTTGTTCAGGCGGTCCTTGACCTCGTTCCAGAGGTTCGCGCCCTTGAGGGACTTCTCGACGATGTCGTTCAGTTCCGCCTTCTTGTACTTGCCGTTCAGGCGCAGGCCCGCCGCCACGTTGTCGAAGATCGACATCGTGGGGAACGGGTTCGGGCGCTGGAAGACCATGCCGACCTCGCGGCGCACCGACACCGGGTCGATGCCGGCGCCGTACAGGTCCTCGTCGTCCAGCAGCACCTTGCCCTCGACGCGGCCACCGGGGGTGACCTCGTGCATCCGGTTCAGCGTGCGCAGGAACGTCGACTTGCCGCAGCCGGAGGGGCCGATGAACGCCGTCACCGAACGCGGCTCGACGGTCATCGAGATGTCCTCGATCGCCTTGTGGGAGCCGTAGTACGCGGTCAGTCCGCTTACGTCGATTCGCTTGGCCATTGTCTACTTCACTTCCAGAAAAGTCTTGGTCAGTCGCCGATGGGCCGCAGAGTCAGCGACCGGCCTTGGGGGCCTTCCAGCGGGCGATGCCGCGGGCCACCAGGTTGAGGATCATCACGAAGGCGATCAGCGTGAGGGACGCCGCCCATGCGCGGTCGTACGCCGCGTTGGCGCCCGCGCTCTGCGCGTACTGCTGGTAGATGTACAGCGGCAGCGACGCCTGCGCACCCTCGAACGGGTCGTTGTTGATGAACGGGTTGCCGAACACCAGCAGCAGCACCGGCGCGGTCTCGCCCGCGATACGGGCGACGGCCAGCATGACGCCGGTGGTGATACCGCCGATGGAGGTCGGCAGGACCACCTTCAGGATGGTCCGCCACTTGGGCACACCGAGCGCCAGCGAGGCCTCGCGCAGCTCGTTCGGGACGAGCTTGAGCATCTCCTCGGTGGACCGGACGACGACCGGCATCATCAGGATGGCCAGGGCCAGCGAACCGGCGAAGCCGAACGGCTGCATCTTGAAGATGAGCATCAGCGACAGGATGAACAGGCCGGCGACGATCGACGGGATACCCGTCATGACGTCCACGAAGAAGGTGACGGCCTTGGCGAGCGAGCCCCGCCCGTACTCCACCAGGTAGATCGCGGTGAGGATGCCGATCGGCGCACCGATGACGGTGGCGAGGCCGACCTGCTCCAGGCTGCCGATGATGGCGTGGTAGATGCCGCCGCCGGGCTCGGAGTCGGCGACGACGCCCATGGAGTGGGTGAGGAAGTAGACGTCGAGGACCTTCACACCGCGCGAGATGGTCACCCAGATCAGGGAGACCAGCGGGACGACGGCGAGCAGGAAGGCGACCCAGACGAAGGAGGTGGCGACCCGGTCCTTGGCCTGCCGGCGGCCCTCCACCCTGGAGGCGATGCCGTAGGTGCCGAGGACGAACAGGATCGCGGCGATCAGACCCCACTGGATCTTGCTGGTCAGTCCGCCGGCCAGGCCGATGACCACGGCCAGGACGATCGAGCCGGCGGCGATGGCCCACGGGGACCACTTCGGGAGGCTGGCGCCGCGCAGCGTGCTGGGGCGCTTGTCGGTGACGACTGCGTGGCTCATGCGTTGGCCCCCGAGTACTCCTTGCGGCGGGCGATGATCATGCGGGCCGCGCCGTTGACCAGCAGGGTGATGACGAACAGGACGAGACCGGAGGCGATCAGCGCGTCGCGGCCCTGCTCGGTGGCCTCACCGAACTTGCTGGCGATGTTCTGGGCGAAGGTGCCGCCGCCCGGGTTCAGCAGGCTGAGGTGGATGACGTAGTCCGGGGAGAGCACGGTGGCGACGGCCATCGTCTCGCCGAGGGCGCGGCCGAGGCCGAGCATGGACGCGGAGATCACACCGGAGCGGCCGAAGGGCAGGACGGCCATGCGGACGACCTCCCAGCGGGTGGCGCCGAGGGCCAGCGCGGCCTCCTCGTGCATCCGCGGGACCTGCCGGAACACCTCACGGCTGACGTTGGTGATGATCGGCAGGATCATGATCGCCAGCAGGATGCCGACGGTGAGCATGGCGCGGGGGGCGCCGTCGTCCCAGGAGAAGAGGCCGGTCCAGCCGAGGTAGTCGTTCAGCCAGCCGTACAGGCCCGTCATGTGCGGGACGAGGATCAGGGCGCCCCAGAGGCCGTAGACGATGGACGGCACGGCGGCGAGCAGGTCGATCACATAGGCGATGGGACCGCTCAGCCGGCGCGGGGCGTAGTGGGTGAGGAACAGCGCGATCGCGACGGCGACGGGGACCGCGATGACCATGGCGATGATCGAGGAGACGACCGTGCCGTAGGCCAGCACCGCGATGCCGAAGCTCGGCGGGGTGAGGTTGGTGTTCCACTCGAAGGTGGTCAGGAAGTTCCCGTGGTCCTTGCTGATCGCGAGGGAGGCACGGTAGGTGAGGAAGGCCGCGATCGCGGCCATGATCACCAGCAGCAGGATGCCGGAGCCGCGGGAGAGGCCGAGGAAGATGCGGTCACCGGGGCGGGTCGCGCCGCGGGCACCTCGCTTCTGCTCGGTCACCGTGGGCTGGGGCGCGGGAGGAGGTGCGTCGGTTGTCTTGGTCGATATGTCCATCGGGTTCTCCGGTCTGCAAAGCCGGGCGCCCTCACGGGCGGCGGCTCATGGCGGCGGTGCACCGGACGGTGCGGCCCGGGCCCTGTCGGGCACGGGCCGCACTCTCGGATCAGGTCAGCTCAGGCCCTCGATGGTGGTGCGGACCTTGGCGATGATCTCGTCGGGGATCGGGGCGTAGTCGATGCTCGACAGCGCCTTCTGACCGTCCTCGCTGGCGATGTAGCGCAGGAAGGCCTTGGTGGCCGGCAGGGTGTCGGCCTTGTTGCCCTTGTCGCAGACGATCTCGTACGTCACCAGGGTGATCGGGTAGGCGCCCTCGGCCTTGGTGGCGTAGTCCAGCTTCAGCGACAGGTCCTTGCCGGTGCCGACGACCTTGGCGGCCGCGATGTCGGCGGTGGCGCTCTCCACGGACGGCTTGACCGGGGCCTTGGCACCGGTGGCGATGGAGACGGTGGTCATGTCCTTGGCGTAGGACAGCTCGAAGTAGCCGATCGCGCCGGAGTTCTGCTTGACGCCCTGGGCCACACCGGCGGAGCCGGAGGCCGCCTGGCCGCCCTGCGCCTGCCAGGCCTTGCCGCCGGAGTACTTCCAGTTGTCCGGGGTGGTGGCGATCAGGTACTTGGTGAAGTTGTCCGTCGTACCGGAGTCCTCGGAACGGTGGAAGGCCTGGATCTTCAGGTCGGGCAGCTTCGCCGACGGGTTCAGCTTCTTGATCGCCGGGTCGTTCCAGTTCTTGATCTTGCTGTCGAAGATCTTGGCGATCGTCGGGGCGTCCAGGACCAGGTTGTCGACACCCGGGACGTTGTAGCCGAGGGCGATCGGGCCGCCGACCATCGGCAGGTCGATGCCCTGGCCGCCGGAGCAGACCTTCTTGGAGGCGGTGACGTCTTCCGGCTTCAGCGCGGAGTCCGAACCGGCGAACGCGAGCTGGCCCTGGTTGAAGGAGGTGACACCGGCGCCGGAGCCGCCGCCCTTGTAGTTGATCTGCACGCCACAGGCCTGCGAGAACGCCTTGACCCACGCGTCGATCGCGTTCTTCTGCGCGGAGGAGCCGTCCGCCAGCAGCTGGCCCTTGGCGCCGTCGCACTTGACCGAGGAGGCGTTGGCCGAGCCGGACGGGTTGCCCGAACCCTTGCCGCCGCTGCCGTTGTCGTCGGAGCCGCACGCCGTCAGGGCCAGGGCGCCGGTCACGGCGATCGCACCGAGCGAAAGGGCGCGCAGCCGGTTCTTGCGCTGAAGCTTCACTTTCGGGAGTTCCTTCCAGGAGCCGCCGCTGTCGGCGGCGTGCGAGGTGGTGAGGTGCCCAGCGCATGAATGGCCGTGCTCGGCACCGTGCACGGCCGAAATTAGGCAGAACAGGTGAAGCCGCCGATGGCCGGAAGTGAACGGGGGGTGAACCCCTGCCATCGGCCCGGTGAGGTCACGGAATGCTTACGGGGAGAACACATGGAGGTTCCGACGACCGGGTTACGCGTACACGTATTCGACGTTCGTTTCCCTGTGGGTGAACTGTTACGAACCAACGGGCCCACAGGGTCGTCTCACCCCAGGACGGGCCAAGGGGGCCTGCGGAGAGGCGACAGACGACGATGCACATGGAACGCCGTACGTTCATCGCAGGCGGCACGGCCGCCCTGGCCGCGACCGCACTGACCGGCTGCGGCTCGGACTCGGGCAGGTCCACCAAGTCGGCGACCACGGGCTCATCGTCCCTCACGTCCCTCAAGACCACCAGCGCGAACGCCGCCGCCAACTGGGCGGGCCTCGCCCGTGACCTGGACGGCCCCCTGATCCGGCCCGGCGACGCGACGTGGCAGACGGCCCACCAGCTGTACAACACCCGCTTCGATGGTCTGAAACCGGCCGCGGTGGCCTATGCGGCGCACACCGACGACATCCGTACGACCCTGGCGTACGCCCACGCGCACAACATACGGGTGTCGATACGCAACGGCGGCCACTCCTACGCGGGCTACTCCTCCGGCGACAACCGCCTCGTCCTGGACGTGTCCCGGCTGAACCGCATACGGGTCAGCGGCGGACAGGCGGTGGTCGGCGCCGGCTCCAAGCTGATCGACGTCTACCGGGCGCTGGCCGCGAAGG
Organism: Streptomyces sp. NPDC030799; assembly: GCF_055572255.1. Classification (NCBI taxonomy): domain Bacteria; kingdom Bacillati; phylum Actinomycetota; class Actinomycetes; order Kitasatosporales; family Streptomycetaceae; genus Streptomyces; species Streptomyces sp. NPDC030799. Next base: position 314,102 of record NZ_JBVIDS010000012.1, read on the forward strand.
GCGTGACCATACCCGCGGGCTCCTGCCCCACCGTCGGCGTCTCCGGCCTGGTCCTCGGCGGCGGCCACGGCGTCGCCTCCCGCGCCTACGGCCTGACCTGCGACAGCCTCACCCAGGCGACGCTGATCACCGCCGACGGCACCCAGGTGACGGCTGATGCGAGGAACCACTCCGACCTCTTCTGGGCACTGCGCGGCGCGGGCAACGGCAACTTCGGCGTCGTCACCGAGCTGCACTTCAGGACCCACCCGGCGCCGCAGGCGGTCACCGCGTACATGACCTGGCCCTGGGCGAAGGCGGCCGCGGTCCTCAAGGCCTGGCAGGAGTGGGGCCCGAGCCAGCCGGACGAGATCTGGTCCTCACTGCACCTCTCGGCCTCGCCGGGCCGCACCCCGGCCGTCTCCGTGGCCTGCTTCTCCCTCGGCACCTACGGCGAACTGCAGAACGCCGTGGACCGCCTGGCCCACGCGGCCGGCGCGAACGCCGCCTCCGTCACCCTGCGCCGCCGGGGCTACGAGGAGGCGATGGAGATCTACGCCGGCTGCTCCTCCTTCTCCACCGACGCCCAGTGCCATCTGCCCGGCTCCACCCCGGGCCGCTCCCCGCAGGGCAAGCTCGGCCGCGAGACGTACGCGGCCCGCTCCGACTTCTTCGACCGCTCGCTGTCCGCGGCGGGCATCCAGACGGTGCTGCGGCAGATCAGCTCGGTGCGGGGCGGCGCGGGCAGCATCGCGTTCACGGCCCTCGGCGGCGCGGTCAACCGTGTCTCGCCCACGGCGACGGCGTTCGTCCACCGCCGCTCCCGGATGCTGGCGCAGTACATCGCCTCCTGGGGAGCGGGGGCCTCCGGCGGTTCGGCCCAGTCGTGGCTGGCGTCGGCTCACCAGGCGATGTCTCCGTACGCCTCCGGCGCGGCGTACCAGAACTACACGGATCCGACGCTGAGGGACTGGAAGAAGGCGTACTACGGGGATGCGGCGGCGCGCCTGGCCAAGGTGAAGAAGCAGTACGACCCCTCCCGCTTCTTCTCGTATGCGCAGGGGCTGTAGGACCCGGCCTCCCCAGCCGGCTCGGGGCTACGCCGCCAGGTCCCGTTCCTCGGACTCGACCGGCTTACGGGCACCCGGCAGCACCGCACCCTCACGCGCCCCGCTCACCGGCCGGCGCCGGACGATCCAGCCCGCCCTCGGCGACCGTTCCACCGCTCGCATCAAGGGGGTGAGCAGCGCCATCGCCGGCGGCGACAGCAGCAGCGCGACCGCCGTGCCGAGCGCGAACCCGCCGACGACGTCCGTCGGATAGTGCACCCCCATGTACACCCGGCAGAAGCCCTCCAGCAGCGCCAGCCCGATCCCGGCGATGCCGAACCGGCGGTTGGCGACGAACAGTCCCACGCCCAGCGCCATGGTGATCGTCGCGTGGTCGCTGACGAAGGAGAAGTCGGTCTTGCCGGAGACGAGGACGTCCAGCCCCTGGTGTTGCACAAAGGGACGGGGTCTCTCCACGAACCCCCGGATGGGCACGTTCACCAGCACGGCGATGCCGGCCGCGAGCGGCGCCCACAGCAGTGCGGCGACGGAAGAGGCGGCATCCTCGCCGTCCCGGCGCCGCACGGACCACCAACTCCACAGCACCAGCAGGACCATGGCCAGCAGCAGGCCGTACTCACCGACGAACTCCATGACCCGGTCGAACCAGTGCGGGGCGTCCTTGGCCAGGCCATTGATGTCGTAGAGCAGGTCGACGTCGGGGTTCGATCCGGATTCGGCGAGTACAGCCATGGTGCTGCGGCCCCTTCGTCGGCTACCGGACGCACCTCGTGTGCGCCGCTCCTACCCCCGTGGTTCGTAGATCCGCTTCCGCTGCACTGCCGTACTGACGTCCGCTCGGCTACGTCAACAGGAACGCACGGCCACCATCAATACGTTCCACTCTCCACTGAAAGATCACGCAGACGTTATCGAAGAGAGACTCGTCATCGCAGCTCAGGGGGTGGGTTCACGCACGGTGCACACCGTCTCAAACCGCCGTGGGGAGCGCTTTTGCGCCATCTGCGGTGACCCGCGTGGCGCCGAAGTAGTCCTGCGTGTCGACGGGATCGAACCGGATGACGGCGCCGGTGCGCGGCGCATCGATCATGTACCCGCCGCCCACGTAGATGCCCACGTGGTGGATGGCCCGTGAGTCAGTGCGGTCGGTGGAGAAGAACACCAGGTCACCCGGGAGGAGCTGGTCCCGCGAAGGGTGCGGGCCGGCGTTGTACTGGTCGTTGGCCACGCGGGGCAGGGTGATTCCGACCTTCGCGTACGCCGCCTGGGTGAGCCCCGAGCAGTCGAACCGCCCGCCCTGCGCGGCCGATCCCTCGCCGCCCCACAGATAGGGCGTACCCAGCTTGCTCTGCGCAAAGGCGATGGCACCGGCGGCCTGCCGGGTGGGGTCCAGCCGGCTGACGGGCGCGGCGAAGCTCTGCTCCAGGCTCCGGATCCGCTTGACGTAGTTCTGCGTCTCGCTGATGGCCGGAACCCCGCCGGCCCTTATGACGCGGTACGCACCGGCGTTGTAGGCGGCGAGCATGTTGTCGGAGACGTTGCCCGGAACGTCCTTCACGTCCTTGGCGAGTTCGCAGTCGTAGGAAGCGGCGGACGGAATCGCGTCGTTGGGGTCCCAGATGTCCCGCTTGCCGTCCCCGTTGCCGTCGATGCCGTGCGTGGCCCAGGTACTGGGGATGAACTGGGCGATGCCGCGGGCGTCGGCGGGGCTGACGACGGCCGGGTTCCAGCCGCTCTCCTGGTACAGCTGGGCGGCGAGCAGCGCCGGGCTGAGCGCCGGGCACAGATTGCCCCACTGCTGCACGAGCGACTTGTAGGCGGCCGGTACGGACCCCTTCGCGAGCCCCCGGCTGCCCGAGGTGGCCGAGTTGAGGAGGTTTCCGGCGACGACGTACACCCCGACGACGAGCAGCATGACGAAGCTCAGTCCGCCCCCCACGAGGGCACCACCGACGACCCACGCCTTACGCACCGTCAACCGCCCCTCGCCACCGGCAAGTCCACCCGCAGCAGTCTAAGAGCGGACCCGTCCCGGCACGAGAACCTCTGGCCGGCGAACGAAAACCCCGGGCCTGCAGTACCCCTGACGCCCTATCACACCGCGCCGCACGCGGCCGGGCTCAGGAACCGCCGGCCGCGTCCTTGTACAGCTCCGCCGCCCCGCTTCTCAGCACCACGCTGTACGACACGTCGTCGGTCGTCCCACCCTCGTCATGGCCGCCGAGCACCCCGACCACCTGACCGTCGCCGTTGATCCAGGGGCTGCCGCTGGTGCCGACGGTGAAGGCGGGGCAGTCGATGCGCTGCTGGCTCGTGCTGTGCGGGGTCGGCTTGTTGGTGCAGCTGATGGGCGCTTCGCGGGTGTCGGGGTAGCCGGTGAGCGTCACGGCGGTGGCGCCGGTGGCCATGCCGGGCGCGAACCGGTTGCCGCCCACCACGTCCTCGATGTGCTTGCCGTCCAGCTCGGCGACGGTGGCGAAGGCCAGGTCGCTGTCCTCGTCCTGGTCCTTGGCCCAGCCGTCGGGCAGATACCGCCTGTCCACCTTCCACACCCCGTACGGCGCCCGCCCGTCCCGGTAGCCCGGCACGAACACCAGGTCGCTGTCGGCGCCGCCGACGCAGTGTGCGGCGGTGACGATGAGGTCGCGCTGCGGGCTGTGCACGACCGAGGCCGTGCAGAAGTGCCCGCCGGCCAGGTGGTCGGCCCGGTCCGCGCCGAACAGCGCGCCGACCCGCAGCGTGTGCCGGTTCGCGACGGCGTCGACGGTGACCCCCAAGGGCCCCGGTCCGTCGTCGGCGGCCGCCACGGACGCCGAGGTCAGCGCGAGCATCACCACGGCGCCGAGCAGCGCGGGGCGCGAGGTGACCGAGATGCGTGAGGAGCGCTTCATCAGCCCCCACTCTGTCCCAGGAAAGTGAGAATCGCGCCCCGGCTTCGCCGAGATTTTCCTGTGAAACGTCGTGCGGCAGGGCCGTCGCGGCGCGAGTGCGCAGATGAACTCTGGCGGATACCTGGACGTACTACCTGTAGGCGCTCTTTATCCGGAAAGACAGCCCTTAGCTCGGAAGAATGACCAGAAGGCGATGAGTCGGATGGCAACCTCGACCCACATGACCCGTACCCGCACCCGTACGGCATTCGGCACGACGGCGGTCGCCTTCACCGCCGCCCTCGTGCTGGCCGCCTGCTCGGGCGGAGGCGGCGGCAGTCAGCCGAGCGCGAGCGGCCCGGCGAAGGACGGCCCGGGGGCCCGGGTGACGGTCACCGAGACCGAGTACGCGCTGAAACTGTCCCGGTCGTCCTTCACCCCGGGCACCTACACCTTCGTCTCCGACAACCACGGCAAGATCACGCACGCCCTGTCGATCGACGGGCCCGGCGTGGAGGACGCCAGGACCAAGAACGTCGACAGCGGTCAGCAGGCCACCCTGACGGTGACCCTCAAGAAGGGCACCTACGACCTGTACTGCCCGATCGACGGCCACAAGCAGCTCGGCATGGACACGCACATCACGGTCGGCTGACCGGCTTCAGCCCCCACGACACCCCGGTCATCTCCTGAGACAGCGTCCACAGCCGACGGGCCGCCTCCGGGTCGCTGGCCGCCGCGCTGCGGCCGACCAGCGTGGGGGCGCCGCGCATCTCGCCGAGGCCGGCGGGGCCCACGTACGCCGCTGCGGGCAGGTCCTGGCTCGCGGCGTAGAGGGTGGGCAGCGCGCCGGCCTTGTCGGTCTGCGCGAACACCTTGTTGCCGACCGCCATCACGGCCCTGGCCAGCGGGTTCGCGCTGTGGCTCTGCAGGTTGGTGGCCGCGTAGCCGGGATGGGCGGCGAGGGCCCGTACGGGGGATCCGGCCTCGGTGAGGCGGCGCTGGAGTTCCAGGGTGAACAGGAGGTTCGCCAGCTTCGACTGGGCGTAGGCCCGGACCGGGGTGTAGCGGCCGCGCAGGTTGACGTCGGCGAAGTGGATCACTCCGTCGCCGAAGCGGTGGGCGCCGGAGGACACCGTCACCACCCGGTCCGTCACATACGGCAGGAGCAGGTTCGTCAGCGCGAAGTGCCCGAGGTGGTTCGTGCCGAACTGCATCTCGAAGCCCTGTTTGGTGCGCTGCTCCGGCAGCATCATCACGCCCGCGTTGTTGATCAGCAGGTCCAGCGGGCGGTCCCACGCGTCCGCGAACTCGCGCACCGAGTCCAGGTCTGCCAGGTCCAGGCGGCGCACCTCGGTGCTGCCGCCCACCTTCGCCGCGGCGGCGCCGCCCCGCGCGAGGTCCCGTACGGCCAACACCACATGCGCGCCGGCCCGGGCCAGCGCCTCCGCGGTCGCGAGGCCGAGGCCGCTGTTGGCGCCGGTGATCACGGCCGTACGGCCGGTCTGGTCAGGGAGGCGGGTCACATTCCACTTATCGGTCATGGCCCCAAAGTAGGCACCGCCAACAATGATGTCAATGACAACATCAGGTTACGATGGTCGGCATGCCGCGCATGTCCCCGTCACCGACGAACCGCCCCTATCACCACGGAGACCTGCGCGCCGCCCTGCTCAAGAGCGCCGAGCGCACCCTGCGCGAGAAGGGGGTCGGCGCGCTCTCGCTGCGCGAGCTGGCCCGGGACGTCGGGGTGAGCCACGCGGCCCCCGGCCGGCACTTCAAGGACAAGCAGGCCCTGCTGGACGCCCTCGCGCTGGACGGGTACGAGCGTCTGAACCAGGCACTGAACGCCGCGACCGACCGGCCGGAGCAGTCCTTCGAGGAGCGGATGACGGCCCTCGCGCGGGCCTATCTCGGCTTCGCCGTCGGCAACCCGGAGCTGCTGGAGCTGATGTTCGCGCGCAAGCACCACCCCGACAGCTCCGCGCAGCTCGCCGCGGCCGTCGACGAATCCCTCGGCTCCTTCACCCGGATGATCGCGGACGCCCAGCAGCGCGGCGAGATAGTGCAGGGCGACCCCGAGCGCATCACCCTGGTCGCCGCGGCGAGCCTGCACGGCCTCGCCGCCCTCATCGCCGGCTGCGCGCTCGACGCCGAGGAGACGATGAGCGGCCTGGCCGCACACGTCCACCTGCTGCTGCACGGCCTCACGCCCCGCTGACCCCGGCTCCTCCTGTGAGAGCCCTGTGCCCCGGGTCAAGCCGCGCCCAGCACAGCGCCGGCACAGTGCCATTGATCAGCTGCGCCACGTCGTACTTCTGCACCGCCCGGTCCGGCCACGACGGCCCGACCGGCTGGGGCACCCCCGAGGGCACGACCGCCTTCGGCGCGAGCTGAGCACCGCCTGAACCACCCCGTCGGGTCACGGGGAGCCGCCAGGTGAGGGGGACGTAGGGCCCCCTCGGCGGCACGAAGGGGAGAACGGGCCACGGCAGCCGGCCGCGGCCCGTTCTCCCTGTCCGGAGCACCTGCCCTGCGCGGCACCGGCCAGGGCGGCCGACGCCCCCTACTCCTGGCACGCGCCCTGCTCGTCGTCGCATTCCGGCGCCGGGTCCAGCAGGACCTCGATGCCCGCCCGCAGATACCGCTCCACCGTGGCGTCCGGCGCCGAGACCAGCGCGGGAGGGCGGATCTCCGTGCGCAGCAGGCTGGTGCCGAGCATCCAGGCCGCCAGGAGTTCCGCGCGCAGGTCGGCGTCGGGGCCGCCGAGGCGGGCGGCCAGGCGCTTGGAGAACACCTCCGTGAAGTCCGCGCGCAACCGCCCCACCGCCTCGTCACGGCCGGAGGACCGCAGCACGGACAGCACCGGGTGCGGGAAGTCGCCTTCCGCCGGCGCTCCCAGCAGCAGTGCGCAGAACCAGTCGGGGATCGCCTCGACCGGCTCCTCCAGCAGCGGTTCGAATATCTTGCCGGTGCCCGACACGTCGTTGAACAGCGCTTCCTTCGATCCGAAGTAGCGGTAGACGAGGGCGGCGTCCACGCCCACGTCGCCCGCGATGTCGCGCACGCTGGTGCCCTCGTAGCCGTACTTGCCGAAGCGGAGGGCCGCGGCCCCCCTGAGCGCGGTGCGCGTGGCCGAGGCCGAGCGCCTGCGGGCCGGCCGGCAGGCCGCTGCCTTCGGGGCCTTGCCGTCCTGCGTTTCCCTCACGTCACCGTACCTCCGTCGTCCTCGGCCCTCGCAGCCCTCCGCCCATATTCGAGTCTGCGGCGGCTGTCTCAAAGTCACCGACCGATGTCATCAATCGTTGACTTCCCTTCGCGCCGCATGTCATACCTGAGCCAGGTCAACGATTGATGACTTAACTGCCCGCCGTAGCCCCTGCGTTGAGGCCGCGCGGGCACCACCGACCGGAAAGGGTGAACCCCTGTGCCTGCTCGACGCGTCGCCGTGATCGGAACCGGTTACGTCGGACTGACCACCGGTGCCTGCCTGGCCTCCCTCGGCCACTCAGTGGTGTGCGCGGACGCCGACCCCCACAAGGTCGAGCGGCTGCGCGAGGCCCGGGTGGACATCCTGGAACCCGGCCTGCCCGAGACCGTCCGGGACGCCCTGGAAGCGGACCGGCTCCACTTCACCGGCGACACCGCAGCCGCCGTCACCGAGGCCGAGGTGGTGTTCCTGTGCCTGCCCACACCCATGGGCGCGGGCGGCGCGGCCGATCTCGCCGCCGTGGAGGCCGTCGCCGGCCAGATCCGCGAAGTACTGCCGCCCGGCTGTGTCGTCGTCAACAAGTCCACCGTGCCGGTCGGCACCAGCGAGCGCGTCGCCGCGCTCCTCGGCCGGACGGACGTGACCGTGGTGAGCAACCCCGAGTTCCTGCGCGAGGGCCGCGCCGTCCACGACTTCCTGCACCCCGACCGCATCGTGATCGGCGCCGCCGACCGCGCGGCCGCCCGGCGCGTGGCCGACCTGTACGCCGCACTGGACGCCCCGCTGGTGCTGACCGACCCCGCCAGCGCCGAACTGACCAAGTACGCGGCGAACTTCTTCCTCGCGATGAAGCTGTCCTTCGCCAACAACCTCGCCACCGTCTGCGAGCACTTCGGCGCCGACATCACCGATGTCACCGAGGGCATCGGACGCGACCCGCGCATCGGCTCCGCGTTCCTGCGGCCCGGACCCGGCTGGGGCGGCTCCTGCCTGCCCAAGGACACCCACGCCCTGCTCACCGCGTGCGACCGGGCCGGGGTCGACTTCCCGCTGCTGCGCGCCACCATCGAGACCAACGTCACCCACCAGCGGCGGCTCGTCGACCAGGTCGCCGCCACGTGCGGGCGCGGCAAGGACGGCTCGCTGCACGGCGTACGGCTCGCCCTGTACGGCCTGACCTTCAAGGCCGGCACCTCCGACCTGCGCGACTCGCCCGCGCTCGCCGTCGCCCGGCTGCTGCGCGAGCGGGGCGCCGAACTGACCGCGTACGACCCGGCGTTGCGCGAGGAGCGGCCCGACCTGAGCGATCTGGTCGACCTCGTCGACGACCCGGTGCGGGCGGCGCAGGGGGCCGCGGCCTGCGTGGTCCTCACCGAGTGGCAGGAGCTGCGCGACCTGGACTGGGCGGCGATCGCCGCGCGCATGGCGGGCCGGGAGGTCCACGACTTCCGCAACCTGCTGGACGCGGACCGGCTCGCGCGGGCCGGACTGCTCTGGCAGGGCATCGGACGCGCGGCGGCGCCGACCCGGACGGCGTGAACGCCGTACCCCCAACCTCCTCCCCCACCCCCGAACAGGCCCGAGAGAAAGGCTCACACCATGCGCGTTCTGTGCACCACGCTCGGCAGTCCCTCCCACGGCCGCGCCCAGCTGCCCCTGCTGCGCGCCCTCGCCGAGGCCGGGCACCAGGTGCTGGTCGTCACCAGCGATGCCCTCGCCCCCGTCTTCCGCGACGACGACGTCCGGGTGGACACCGCCTTACCCGAATTCGACCCGATGGCCCGGATGGCGCCGTACCTCGCCGAACTCCAGGACACCGCCGACCTGACGGAGCCGACGGCGGCCATGAGCCGGATGCTGCTGCGGGCCCTGACCGGGCCGGGCGTCAAGCCGCACCTGGACGTCCTGCTCCCCCTCGCCCGGAACTTCCGCCCCGATCTGATCCTGCGCGACGGCATGGACATGGCCGCCGTGCTCACCGCCGAGCTGCTGGGCGTACCGCAGCTGCCGACCCCCTCCGGGTTCAACAACACGCTGGACCCCGCCGAGGTGCTGGAGCAGCTCAACCAGCGGCGCCAGGAGCTCGGGCTGCCCGAGTCCGGCGACCCCCTGTCCGTCGCACCGCACGGCCGCGTCGACTACGTCCCGCCCGCCTTCTCCTTCGCCCGGCACCTGTCCCGGGCCTGGGCCTACCGGCAGACGGTGGACGTCGAGCGCGCCGCGGTACTGCCCGAGTGGGCCGCCGCACTGTGCACGGACCGGCCACTGGTGTACGCCGCCGTCGGCACCGCCCTGCCGGCGCTGCGCGAACGCGCGGCGGGCCGCCCGGCACCGCTGCCCGTGAAGATGCCGGACGCCGCCGACAGCCTGCGTGCGATCGCGCAGGCGGCATCCGAGCTGGACGACTGCACGGTGGTCGTGTCGACGTCCGGGATACCGCTGGACACCGAAGGGCTGCCCGGCCACGTCCACGTCACCGACCGGGTGCCGCAGCCGCTGCTGCTGGAGTCGGTCGACCTGTTCGTCACCCACGGCGGCTTCAACAGCATCCGCGAGGCGATGCGCACCGCTACGCCACTGGCCGTCCTGCCGCACTTCGGGGACCAGCACGCCAACGCGGACCGCGTGGAGGAACTGGGCCTGGGCCGCCACATCACCGACCGAAGCGCGGCCGGCATCGCCGACGTGTGCCGCAAGCTCCTCGCCGACCCTGCGCCCCGGGCACGGGCCCGGTCGGCCCAGCTGGCCATGCTCGCGCTGCCGCGCATCGAGCACGCGGTCGCCGACCTGGAGGGGATCGCCGGCTGACCGGCCGGCCGCCGGGCCGGGGACAGGACGGGACACCCGCACGCCCCGCCGCCCCGGCCCACCCGGACCCGCCCCACTCCCCCATCCCCAAGGACGACACATGACGTTCTCCGGCACCCAGCACCAGGACGCGGCAGGGGATGCGCCCGCGCGGCTCAGTCACCGGCAGATCACCACCGTCATGTCCGGGCTGGTACTCGGCATGTTCCTGGGGGCACTGGACCAGACGGTGGTCTCCTCCGCGCTGCGCACCATCGCCGACGACCTGCACGGGCTGACGGCCCAGGCGTGGGTGACCACCGCGTACCTCATCACCGCCACCATCGCGACGCCGCTGTACGGCAAGCTCTCCGACATCCACGGCCGCCGGCCCGTCCATCTCGCCGCGATCGCCCTGTTCACGGCCGGCTCACTGCTGTGCGGATGTGCCGGGTCGATCTACGAACTCGCGGCGTTCCGTGCCGTGCAGGGCCTCGGCGGCGGCGGGCTGATGTCGCTGGCGATGACGATCGTCGCCGACCTCACCACCCCGCGGGAAAGGGGCCGCTACCAGGGCTGGTTCATGGCCGTGTTCGGCGGCGCCAGCATCGTCGGCCCGCTGGTGGGCGGCGCGTTCGCCGACCGGGCCACCCTGCTCGGCATCGACGGCTGGCGCTGGATCTTCCTGATCAACGTCCCGCTCGCCGCCGCGGCCGCCGTGACGATCGTCCGTGTGCTCCGCTTTCCGCACCGACGGGTCCGGCACCGGCTCGACCACCCCGGAGCGCTCGCCCTGGCCCTGTCGCTGGTACCGCTGCTGACCGTCGCCGAGCAGGGCCGCACCTGGGGCTGGGCCTCTGCCCCGGCCCTGCTGATGTACGCGATCGGCGGACTGGGCCTCGCCCTGTTCGTCATGGCCGAGCACCGGATGGGCGACGCGGCCCTGCTGCCGCCGCGCCTGTTCCGCATCCGCGCCTTCCGCCTCGGCGTCGGACTGCACTTCGTCGTGGGCGTCGGCATGTTCGGCGCCATGACGACGCTGCCGCTCTACCTCCAGCTCGTACGCGGCATGAGCCCCATGGCGGCCGGTCTGGCCACCCTGCCCACGGTCGCCGCCAATCTCACGGTGACGCTGCTGGTGGGCCGGCTGATCGCCCGGACCGGCCGGTTCAAGGTCCACCTGGTCGCCGGTCTCGGCTCGTTCACCGCCGCGATGCTCGTCTTCGCCACGCTGCGCGTGCACAGCCCGCTGTGGCACACGTCGCTCGGCATGGCCCTGATGGGCGCCGGGCTCGGCGCGTCGATGCAGACCCTCACCACCCTCGCGCAGTGCGAGGTACCCCGTACGGACATGGGCGCGGCGACGGCGTCGGTCAACTTCTTCCGTGCCAACGGCGGCACGGCCGGCACCACCGCGTTCCTGTCGATCCTGTTCACCACGGCGGCCGGCCGCATCACCGGCCGGCTGGCCGAAGCCCGCCACGACCCGGCCTACCGCCGCCTTCTTGCCCGGCCCGACAACGCGCACGCGCTGACAGGTGTCCTGCGCCCGGGCGGAGGTGTCGCCCTGGAGGACTCCGCCTTCCTGCGCGCCCTCGACCCTCGCGCCGCACTGCCGTTCCTGGAGGGGTACGTCTCCTCGATGCGCCTGGTCTTCCTCACCGGCGCCGCCGTGTCGCTGGTCGCCTTCCTGATCGCGGCCTGGCGGGTGCCGAACCTCACGCTCTCCGACGAGTAGCCCGGGGACCATTCACCCGTGCGAGGGGCACAAGGGCCGGCGTCAGGCCGTGAAGGAGATCAACGACGGAACCACACGCCAGGTTCCGGTCGCACCTCGTTGCCCGGCGTGACCTGCCGTGATACACAGAGTGACCGTACGGGCTATTCGTACGAAACCCGCCAGCCAATGACGTCAAGTCGACATACGTTGGCGACGTTGTCGGCGACAATGAGGCCTGACCTCTGCACACCGCAGGGGGCCAAGCGGAACTACCCACCAGGGGCGGTGACTTACATGCTCTTTGCGGCCGACAAGGGAGACATCAACACCATCATCGGCGGGATCGCTCCGGACTGGGGCCCCTTCGGCAGCCTGGGCAACGAGGCCAAGGTGATGATCGAGGTGGTGATGGCCGTAGCCATCCTCCTCTGCCTCGGCATCGCGGTCTGGGGCGCGGCGAAGCAACGCATCGGCGCCACGGCCCTGCGCGACACCTTCAGCGCCGAACAGGGCAAGGGCCTCATCATCGCCGGCCTCACCGGGGTCTTCATCATCGGCTCCCTCGGCACCCTGTTCACCATCGTGTACGGCATGGCGGTCTGACCCCTCCCTGATGTCGAGTCACCACACCGCGCCCGCGCGGGAACCAGCACGGCTACCGTCGTATCTCTACGAGGTGGAGAGGGCGTACGCGGCATGAACCCCGGAGACGAACCGGTCTACAGCGACTACGGCGACACGGGCCACACCCGCACCCGCCTCCCCGACACCGACCCCTACGGCGGCGCCCCCCGCCGCGGCCCCCGCCGCTCCTCCTCCCGAAGCCTGATCACGGTGGTCGGCGTGGTGGTCCTCCTGATCGCAGCAATCGCTTTCGCGAACAGAGGCGACCACTCGTCTGCCGACAGCCCAACAACAAAGGACTCCCGCCCCCAGACGTCCTCCACAGCCCCCTCAGGCACGCGCCCGGTCCAAACCACCCCCGGCACCATCCCCTCGGGCTTCGCCCATACGGAGCAGGGGGCGGAGAGTGCGGCGGCGAATTATGCGGTGGCATTGGGGTCAGCGGACATGTTCAACAGGGCTAGGCGTGACTCCATTCTGCAGGCCGTCATCACCCCGACCAGGGTGAGCAGTGCCGAAGCCGCGTTCAACAAGGCCTATACACCTGCCTTCAACACAACCCTCGGCCTGAATCCAGACGGCACGACACCGAAGGGCTACACGTTCGTCTCCCGCACGAGCCCCATCGGCACCAAGGTCACTGCGGCCACCAGTGACACGGCCACCGTTGAGGTCTGGTGCAGCGGACTCCTCGGTCTCGCAGGCGACAATTCCAAGAATCCGGTGACCAACAGCTGGTTCACCATCACGATGCAACTCGAGTGGGCTGCCGACGACTGGAAGATCATCACGCACTCCCAAAGGGAAGGCCCGGCACCTCTCCCAGGTGATGACAAGGCATCTAGCGCCGACGAAATGTCGAAGGCCGTCAACGAGTACGGAGGGTTCAGCTATGCCCGCTAAGCACCGCGTACTCGCTTTGGCCGGCGCAATCACAGCCATCCAAACAGCAGCCGTCCTCATGGCAACGCGTGCCCTCGCCGCGCCTACCCCCTCCCCCTCCAAGAGCAACGACCCGTGCGATCTGATCCACGGAGCCGCACGAGACTTCTGCGAAAAGGACAACGGCTCCAAGGGCGGCCCCTCCCGACTCACCCCCGACAACCCCCTCACCGACACCCTCGACCCCCTCTCCTCCCTGGCCAAAGGCTGTGCCAACGCTGCCTCCTGGACCATCGGGAAGCTCAGCAAGGCCGTGAAGGAGACCGCCAACGTCGACTTCACCAACCCCAAGTTCCTGCAGCAGTACGCCATCGTGTTCGCCGCGTCCACGATCCTCACGCTCCTGCTGTGGCTGCTCGCCGTAGCCAAACGAGCCGTGCGCGGCGTGCCGCTCACCACCGCCATCTCCGAAGCCATCGGCTTCCTGTGGCTCACGGTGCTCGCCTCCGCCTTCACCCCGCTGATCCTGTACACCGTCGTCTCCGCGACCGACGGCGTGACGGACGTCCTCGCCAAGGCCACCGGCGACCAGGCAGACACGTTCTTCGGCACCTTCTCCGGCGCCCTCAGCAAGGGCACCGACATCGGCGGCGGACCGATCATGCTGATCGTCGTCTCCCTCGTGAGCATCCTCGCCGCCGGCGTCCTGTGGCTGGAGCTGGTCATCAGGGCCGCACTCCTCTACGTCGGCGCCCTCCTCGGCACCGTCGTCTACGCAGGACTCGTGGACAAGAACCTGTGGGGCCATGTGCGCCGCTGGGCGGGCATCATGATCGCCGTGATCCTCGTCAAGCCCGTCATCGTCATCGTGCTCGGGCTCGCCGGCGCCCTCTCCAGCGGCAACGGCCCCGACGCCTTCTCCGCCGTGGTCTCCGGCCTCGCCATCATCCTGCTCGCCATCTTCGCCAGCGCGATGATCTACCGCTTCGTCCCCGGCTTCGGCGACGAGATCGCGAACGGCCGCAACAACCGCATCATGCAGGGCGCCGAGAGCAAGGCCGCCGCCGTCATCAGCTCCCCCGCCACCCTCGTCGCCCAGGGCATCAAGACCCACAGCACCCGCGCCGGCAACAACGGAGCGGCACCGGGCGGCTCCAGCGCCCCCCGCCCCGCCAACCCCGCCACCGGCGGAGTCGCCGCCCACAGCAGCCGTACCCCCACCGGGGGCGGCGGAGCCGTCCCCTCCGCCACGCCCGCGCCCCGCGCGCCCAGTCCGGTCAACACCCCGCACGCAGGCAACACCCGCAACAACCGCACGGGAGGTGAAGGGCGTTGACGACCGAGTCCCACCTGTCCCATCCGGTCACGCCCCGCCGTACATATCTGATCGGCCGCGCCCGGCCGAACGCGATCATCGGCCGGAACCGCGAGTCCGGCGAAATCGTGCTGATCATCGCGGGCGCGTTCCTCGGCATGATGTGCGGCCTCGTCGTCCCGGTCCTGTCCCTGCGGATCGTGCTGCTGATGGGCTTCCCGCTGCTCGCACTCGCCGCGGTCTACGTGCCCTACAAGCGCCGCACCTTCTACAAGTGGTTCGAGATCAACCGCAGCTTCAAGCGGACCGTCAAGGGCGGCCAGGCGGTCTACCGCTCGGCCGCCATGGAAGCCGGCACCCGCCTCGACGGACGCGAAGTCGAAGTCGGCCCGCCGCCCGGCATCGGCCGCATCACCTGGCTGGCCGCGCCCTTCGGCCCGGACGAGATCGCCGTACTGCTGCACGCCGACCGGAAGACCGTCACCGCCGCCATCGAGATCGAAGGTCCCGGTGTCGGCCTGCGTGACTCCGAGGACCAGGAGGCGCTGGTCGACCGGTTCGGCACGCTGCTCAAGCACGTCGCCAACGGAGACGGGTTCGTGTCACGGCTGCAGATGCTCGCCCGCACCCTGCCCGCCGACCCCGACGCGCACGCCAAGGACGTCGCCCTGCGCGGCGACGACCGCTCCCTGGACTGGCTCCAGCGGTCGTACGACCAGCTGCAGTCCATGGTGTCCACGAGCAGCGAGCAGCACCGCGCCTACCTCGTCGCCTGCATGCACTACAACCGCGAACTGGCCGCCGAAGCCCAGGCCATGGCCCGCGCCGTCCGCACCCACGGCGGCAAGGTCGACCGGGACGCCGGGCTCGCCGTCGTCATGGCCCGCGAGCTCACCGACATCTGCTCACGGCTCCAGGAGGCCGACATCCGGGTACGGCAGCCGCTGGGCCAAGGTCGACTGGCGTCCCTGATCCACTCCATGTACGACCCCGACCACCCCATCGACCACATCCAGGCCATGACCCAGCGCAACGCCTGGCCGGCCGAACTCGACGCCATGGAGCCCACCTACCTCCAGGCCAAGACCCGCGAGTCGACGACCCGCGCACCCTGGTGCCACGCCACCGCCTGGGTGAAGGAATGGCCCATGACCCCGGTGGGGGTCAACTTCCTGGCCCCCCTCCTCGTCCACACCCCGGACGTCATCCGAACGGTCGCCGTGACGATGGATCTCGAACCCACCGAGGTAGCCATCGAACGCATGCTGACCGAGAAGACCAACGACGAGGCCGAGGCCTCCCGCGCCGCCAAGATGAACCGGACCGTCGACCCGCGGGACATCGCCGCCCACAACCGCCTCGACCAGAGAGGCGAAGACCTCGCCAGCGGTGCAGCCGGCGTCAACCTCGTCGGCTACATCACCGTCTCCGCCCGCTCACCGGAGGCCCTCAACCGCGACAAGCGGACCATAAGGGCCTCCGCCGGAAAGTCGTACCTGAAGCTGGAGTGGTGCGACCGCGAGCACCACCGCGCCTTTGTGAACACACTTCCCTTCGCCACCGGCATCCGCAGGTAGGGGCTGATTCGCCGATGCGGGATCCGCTGTCCGTCCTCACCGACGCCTTCACCTCCTTCCTCTTCGGGAAGGTCGAAACGACCCGGCTGCCGGTACGCACCTCCACCGGCCAGGCCCAGGCGGTCTACCTGCCCACGGCCGCGCCCGGCCTGGGCGACTCCGGCGTCATCATCGGCCGCGAGGTGTACTCCGGAAAGGGCTACATCTACGACCCCTTCCAGCTGTACGGCCAGCAGCTCCCGGCCCCGCACTGGCTCGTCCTGGGCGAGTCCGGCAACGGCAAGTCGGCCCTGGAGAAGACGTACGTCCTGCGCCAGCTGCGCTTCAAGGACCGCCAGGTCGTCGTCCTGGACGCCCAGGGCGAGGACGGCGTCGGCGAATGGAACCTCATCGCGCAGGAGCTGGGAATAACACCTATCCGGCTGGACCCGACGGCCGCCCTGGACCACGGGATCCGGCTCAACCCCCTCGACCCGGCGATCACCACCACCGGGCAGCTCGCGCTGCTCCGGACGATCATCGAGGTCGCGATGGGCCACGGCCTCGACGAACGCTCCGGCTTCGCCCTCAAGGTCGCCCACTCCTACGTCAACGAGACGATCGTCCACCGCCAGCCGGTCCTCTCCGACATCGTCGAGCAGCTACGGCACCCCGAGCCGGAGTCGGCCGAGGCGATGAACGTCGCCATAGACGACGTACGGGCGTGGGGTCTGGACGTCGCCCTGGTCCTGGACCGCCTGGTCGACGGTGACCTGCGCGGCATGTTCGACGGCCCCACCACGGTCGGCATCGACCTCGACGCCCCGCTGATCGTCTTCGACCTCTCCCACATCGACCGCAACTCCATCGCCATGCCGATCCTCATGGCGATCGTCGGCGTGTGGCTGGAGCACACCTGGATCCGCCCCGACCGGAAGAAGCGCATCTTCCTGGTCGAGGAGGCCTGGCACATCATCAACAGCCCGTTCGTCGCCCAGCTGTTCCAGCGCCTCCTGAAGTTCGGCCGCCGGCTCGGTCTGTCCTTCGTCGCGGTCGTCCACCACCTGTCCGACGTGGTCGACGGGGCCGCGGCCAAGGAGGCGGCGGCGATCCTGAAGATGGCGTCGACCAGGACGATCTACGCCCAGAAGGCGGACGAGGCACGGGCCACCGGCCGGGTCCTGGGTTTGCCGAGGTGGGCGGTGGAAATCATCCCGACACTGACGCCCGGCATCGCCGTATGGGACGTCAACGGCAATGTCCAGGTGGTCAAACACCTGGTCACGGAGACGGAACGCCCGCTGGTGTTCACCGACCGCGCGATGACCGAGTCCTCCAGCGAACTCGCGGCCGACGAAGCCCTGCGCGCCGCCGAACTGGAGGCCGAGCAGCGGGCGGCGGCCTTCGTGGAACAGCACGTGGGCGACTCCGAATCGACGGTGGCGTAGCGGAACAGGCGACGGCGGCTCAGGGCAGGAGCAGACGTAGAGGCAGAGGCAGGGGAGGAACGGGTGAGACCGGACGCTCGCGAGCGCCGCGAGGACCGCCGGGACGGCCAGGGCGGCATCCCCGACGGCCTCCTGATCGGCATCCTCGCGTTCCTCCTCGGCATGACCGTGCTGGTGTGGACAGCCACGGGCCTGGCCGCCCTCTTCGCCCAGGGCGCCTGGCCCCAGGGCGTCACCTTCACCCGCACCCCGCGGGCCATGCGCCACCTCATCGGCGCACCCCACGACATCACCGGTGCCTGGCCGGACGCCCCCACGTCCCAGCTGTCCGGCTGGGGACTGTTCTGGGGCCTGTTCATCGGCCAGCTGATGGTCCTGTTCGTCCTCACCGTGTTCGTGATGGGAGCGGTGGCGCGCTGGCGCGCGGGCAGAGCCGGACGGCGGGCCGAGAGACGGGTGGCGCAGGAGTCTCCGGCAGCAGCAGCCACGGCCACCCAGAGCACCGCACCGGCACCGGCAGTGGCCCCGCTGCCCGCACCGGCTCCAGAGCCTGCGCCGGCACCCCCAGCGACACCCTCAGCGACACCCGCGGCCGTGAACCCACCCGCGCCCCTGCACGAGGTACCCGCGCCGCGCAGCGAGCCCGAACTCCAAGGCTCGGGCCTCCTCGCACCCGACAGTGAACGGATGAGCGGGTGGGAGAAGATCCTCACCGCACCCAGGGAAAGCCGCCGGGCGACCGCGGCCCGCGCCATCCAGGACGCGCCGGGCCCCACCCTCGTCGTCACCTCGAACCCCGCCCTCTGGTCGGAGACGAAAGACGCCCGAGCGAAACTGGGCCCCACCCTCCTCTACGACCCCGCCCACCTCTGCGACACTCCGGCCCGCCTGCACTGGTCGCCCACAGCGGGCTGCGCGGACAAACAGACGGCACTGCAGAGAGCCACCGCGCTCCTCGCCCCCGTCCGCCCCACCGCCAAGATCGACCAGGCAGTGGCCGACACGGCAACGACCCTCCTGCGCAGCTACCTCCATGCCGCCGCCCTGGAGAACCGCACCGTCCGCCACGTCCACCGCTGGGCCCAGGGCACCCAGATCCAGGACGCCGTACGCACCCTGCGTACCCATCCCAAGGCCGCCCCCGGCGCCGCAGGCGAACTCGAAGCGGCGCTCACCGCCCACCCCGAGCGCCGCGACATCGCCCAGGAGCTGACCGGCCGAGCCCTGTCCGCCCTGTCCACGGTGAACATTCGCGAGGCCTGCACACCAAACCGAACTGATGCGCTCGCCTTGGATTCCTTCGTCCACGAAGCGGGCACGCTTTATGTGGTAGGTGAATCCATCGAGGACCCCAGGACCCGCCCCGGTGCCATGCCCCTCCTGACGGCCCTCGTCTCCAGCGTGGTCGAGCGCGGCCGGCGCATGGCCGAACGGTCATCCTCCGGTCGGCTCGACCCACCACTCACCCTGGTGCTGGACGACATCGCGGCCGTGGCCCCACTCCCCCAGCTCCCGGACCTGCTCGCCACCGGCCACGACCAGGGCCTGCTCACGCTCGCCCTGCTCCGCTCCCGCGAACAGGCCCGCTCCCGCTGGCCGCACCAGGAACTACCGGTCTAGGAACCGTCGGGGGCCGCTCTAGGGACGCAAGTCCAGCACGAACTCCAGCTCGTTCTGCGCCGCGTCCTTCACGAACGGCACGATCACCCCGCTCGGCACGAACCCCGCCTTGCGGTAGGCGCTCTGGGCGCGTGCGTTGTCCTCGTGCACGAACAACCGCACCCGCTCCGCACCCCGCTCCCGCGCCCACTCCACGCCGGCGTCGAACAGGGCCTTGATCAGCCCGTTCCCACGGTGCTCGGGCCGCACGTACACGCCGACCACATGCCCCTGCCGGCACTCGACGGCGCACCCTGCCCAGTCCTTCGTCCCGGCCTCCTCGATCAGTACGGTCGCCGAGCCCACCCAGGCCCCGTCGGCCGCCTCGGCGATGAACTGCCGGGCCGCCGTGCCCCCCTCACCGGATCCGACGGCCCGGTCCTGCCAGAAGGCGTCCGCCCGGCCCGCGGCCTCCTCGTACGAGTCCAGAAAGGCAAGGTGGGCCACCGGGTCCCGCAGCGCGTCCAGCCGCAGCTGCTTCACCTCGGCCCACTCCTCGGGGCGTATGGCGCGGACGACGTAGTCATAGCGCATGCGAACGATCCTAAACGCAGAAAACCCCCGCACCGTGTGGTGCGGGGGTTTTCTCAAAATTTGTTCGGCGGCGTCCTACTCTCCCACAGGGTCCCCCCTGCAGTACCATCGGCGCTGTGAGGCTTAGCTTCCGGGTTCGGAATG
>NZ_JBVIDS010000013.1:0-328492 GCF_055572255.1 Streptomyces sp. NPDC030799
TCCCTTCGGTGTTTCCGACTCTATCAGATCTTTTCTCGATCCGATTTCCTCGGTGCTTTCCAGGTTCCCGCTCTCGCGTTTCCCTTTCCGGCGGTTCCGACTTTATCAGAAGTTCTTGGCCGGTCTGACCGGCCGTTCTTTTCCGATTAATCGGGAGGCGCTTCTCAGAGATGTCGTTCTCGACATTCTCGGGAAGCTCGTAGAGTCTAACGGCGACCTGTGAACTTGTCCAGTTCCAGGCAACTGTTTGAATCTACCTCCCCGCGCCATCCGTGTCAACGGCTCTTGCGGGGCGAAGAGGAGACTAGCAGCTCACAGGGGTGAAACGCACATCAGCCCGCGGTGGGGACCGAGGCGCTGCGGTCCGCCGCTTCGAGATCGCCCGTCTCGCCTGCCCGTACCGCCCTCCCGCCCAGGACGTAGACGTACGTCAGGAATGCGAGCTCGGCCAGGACGCCGATTCCGATGCGGGCCCAGGTGGGCAGGCCGGACGGGGTGACGAAGCCTTCGATGGCGCCGGAGACGAAGAGGACCAGGGCGAGACCGATCGCCATGCCGACGGCCGCACGTCCTTCTTCCGCGAGAGCGGCGCGCCGGGTACGCGGGCCGGGGTCCATGAGTGTCCAGCCCAGGCGCAGCCCCGTACCGGCCGCGACGAAGACGGCGGTCAGTTCGAGCAGGCCGTGGGGAAGGACCAGCCCCAGGAATGTGTCGAGGCGGCCGGCTGAGGACATCAGGCCGAAGCCGACGCCGAGGTTGAGCATGTTCTCGAAGAGGATCCAGAGGACCGGCAGGCCCAGGAAGACGCCCAGGACCAGGCACATCGCGGCCGCCTGGGCATTGTTCGTCCACACCTGGGCGGCGAAGGAAGCCGCGGGATGGCTGGAGTAGTACGTCTCGTACTCACCGCCAGGGCGGGTGAGCTCGCGCAGCTGGCTGGGTGCCGCAATGGAGGACTGTACGTCCGTGTGGGTGCCGATCCACCAGCCCAGGAGGATCGCGATGACCGTGGAGACCAGCGCCGTGGGCACCCACCAGTGGCGAGCGCGGTAGACCGCGGCAGGAAAGCCCTGGCCCAGGAAACGTGTGACGTCACGCCATGAGGCGCGGCGGGCGCCGGTGACGGCACTACGCGCGCGTGCCACCAGTTGGCTGAGGTGTCCCGTCAGCTGCGGGTCCGGGGCGCTGGACTGGATGAGGGAGAGGTGGGTGGCGGTGCGCTGGTAGAGGGCGACGAGTTCGTCGGCTTCGGCGCCGTTGAGGCGGCGCCGGCGGCGGAGCAGGGCATCCAGGCGGTCCCATTCGGCTCGGTGTACGGAGACGAAGACGTCCAGGTCCATCAGGTCTGCATGCTCCTCGGCTGGTCGTCGACTTCTCGTCGCGGTGCTCACGATCGCGGTCAGCTTGTCGTACTGCGGCGCGATGCGCCCACAGCTTGGCAGACTTGCGCTTCCGGGGGCAGATCAGGGAAGGCGGACGGGCGTGAATGAGCTGGTGACGGGCGAGGCGGTGGCGCTCGAACTGCGGCCGGCCAAGTTGCCGAGCAGGGCGCTGGCCGTGTTGCTCGACCTCGCGGTGGCCATGGTCGCGTACGTCGTCGTCAGCATCGCGGTGGTGCTGTCGACCGCTTCTCTGGACGAGGCGGCTCAGACGGCGCTGTCCATCGCGACGTTTCTGCTGGTGCTGGTCGGCGGGCCGATCGCGGTGGAGACGCTCAGTCACGGGCGTTCGCTGGGGAAGCTGGCGTTCGGACTGCGAGTGGTACGGGACGACGGCGGGCCGATCCGGTTCCGGCACGCGCTGGTGCGGGGCGCGATCGGTGTGGTCGAGATCTTGCTGACGTTCGGTGTGATCGCCTGCATCGCGTCGTTGGTGTCAGCGCGAGGTCGGCGGCTGGGGGATGTGTTCGCAGGCACCTTGGTCGTACGTGAGCGGATACCGGCCGGTCGTGCCGCCTTCGTTCCGCCGCCGCCTCCCTGGCTGGCGGGGCGGTTCGCCTCGTTGGACCTGTCGGCGGTGCCCGACGGGCTGTGGCTTGCGGTCCGGCAGTACCTGACCCGGATGGGGCAGCTCGATCCGCAGGTCTCGCTGGGCATGGCCCAGCGGCTCGCCGCCGACCTCGCGACGCGAACCGGCGCGTCGGTGCCCGAGGATCTGCCGGCGGCCGCGTTCCTGGCGGCGGTGGTGCACGAGCGGCAGTCCCGCGAGGCCCGGCAGGCGTTCGGCCCGGGTGGGTTCGCCCCACCGGTGGCCGGGCCTGGCGCACCGGCCGCGTATCAACCGCCCGCGTCCGCGGCGGCCAGGTCGCCGCAGGATCCCGGTCGGCCCGATCAGCCGCAGGACTGGGCCCGGCAGCCGCAGGCTCCTGTTGTGCCGTCGGCCGAACCTGCGCGGAACGAGCCACCTGCCGACCGGTCTGCCACCGGTTTCGCACCGCCGGCGTAGCCCGAGGCAGGCTCAGCCGCCGTTCGGTGGTCTCCTCTTCACGATCGTTGAGGAGGGCTTCCGCCCGGGTCCACGCGGTCTCGTCGGTCTTCGCGTTTCAGCCGAACGTCGACGGCGGTGACTGGAGGTCCTCCAGCTCGATCCCGGGCGCGGCCAGAACGACGTCGCCGGCGATGTGGACGGTGTGCCGTTCGCCGGTGTCCAGGGCTGTGACCTGGTATTCGTCCACGGTCAGGGGGCCGTTGTCAGTGGCGTGTGCTTCGCTGTTCACCAGGGCCCAGGACTGATCCACGGTGCGGGGGGCGAGGACCGGGTCCGTGAAGGCGACCATCCGCACGCGGGTCGCGTCGGACGAGGGGGTGAGGCGCAGGAGACGGGCGGTGGCGACGAGGAATGCGGGGGACGTGCCGGTGAAGGTGTGGGCGCGCACATTGCCTTCGGTGGCATGGGTTCCGGTGGGGTCGGTGCGGACCCAGGTGACGCCGTCGAGAGCTGCGCCGCGCACCTGCCATTCGCCCGCGTGGAGTTCCAGACGGATGGGGCGGCCGAGGTCGTCCAAGGCCAGGTCGACCGACCCGCGGTGATCGCCGGCGGGGCTGGTCACCCGGGAGACATAGCGCCAGCCGGACGGGCCGGGGGCGCACTGGAAGTGTTCTTCAGCGAGGGGGGTGTGATCGTGCGGATCGTGGAGCGAATAACGGCCGCGGGGCATGGGGGGTCCTGGGTTCGACGGGTTGACGGTCCGGTGCCCGGGTCGTTCGGGCCGGGTGCGGGCCGTTCCGGTAGGGGCGGGGCCCTTACCCGATAGGAGACCGTTCCGGTAAGGGCGAGGCCTGAGCCGGTAGGGGACCGTTCCGGCCTGGCGCGGGCGGACGGAGTCGGGCGTGACCTGTCATGGGCGGGACCGGTCAAAGGGGCAGGCCCCCGGCACGGGGGTGCGGGGGCCTGTCTCAGAGGGCCTGCGGCCGGGGAGCGCGGCGGTGCACCGGTGTGCTCCCCGGCAGGCGGGACTGCGCCGTCGCCGGCTCAGTAGCGGTAGTGGTCCGACTTGTACGGGCCGTCGACCTCGACGCCGATGTACGCGGCCTGCTCCGGACGCAGCGTGGTGAGCTTGACGCCCAGTGCGTCCAGGTGGAGGCGGGCGACCTTCTCGTCGAGGTGCTTGGGCAGCACGTACACGCCGGTCGGGTACGCGTCGGGCTTGGTGAACAGCTCGATCTGCGCCAGCGTCTGGTCCGCGAAGGAGTTCGACATCACGAACGACGGGTGGCCGGTGGCGTTGCCCAGGTTCAGCAGACGGCCCTCGGACAGCACGATGATCTTCTTGCCGTCCGGGAACGTCCACGTGTGGACCTGCGGCTTGACCTCGTCCTTCACGATCCCCGGGACCTTCGCGAGACCGGCCATGTCGATCTCGTTGTCGAAGTGCCCGATGTTCCCGACGATCGCCTGATGCTTCATCCTGGCCATGTCCGAGGCCATGATGATGTCCTTGTTGCCGGTCGTGGTGATGAAGATGTCGGCCTGGTCGACGACCTCCTCCAGGGTCGTGACCTGATAGCCGTCCATCGCCGCCTGCAGCGCACAGATCGGGTCGATCTCCGTGACGATCACACGGGCACCCTGACCCCGCAGCGACTCCGCACAGCCCTTGCCCACATCGCCGTAACCGCACACCACCGCGGTCTTGCCGCCGATCAGAGTGTCCGTCGCACGGTTGATGCCGTCGACCAGCGAGTGCCGGCAACCGTACTTGTTGTCGAACTTCGACTTCGTCACCGCGTCGTTCACGTTGATCGCCGGGAACAGAAGGACACCGTCGCGCTGCATCTCGTACAGACGGTGCACACCCGTCGTCGTCTCCTCGGTGACACCGCGGATCTCGGAGGCCAGCTGGGTCCACTTCTGGGGGTTCTCGCCCAGGGTGCGGTGCAGCAGCTGGAGGATGACGCGGTGCTCGTCGGACTCGGCGGTCTCCAGGCCGGGGACCTTGCCGTCCTTCTCGTACTCGACGCCCTTGTGGACGAGGAGGGTGGCGTCGCCGCCGTCGTCCAGGATCATGTTCGGGCCGCCGGTGGGGCTGTCCGGCCAGGTCAGCGCCTGCTCGGTGCACCACCAGTACTCCTCCAGGGTCTCGCCCTTCCAGGCGAAGACCGGGACGCCCTGCGGGGCGTCGGGGGTGCCGTTCGGGCCGACGGCGATGGCGGCGGCGGCGTGGTCCTGGGTGGAGAAGATGTTGCAGGAGGCCCAGCGGACCCGGGCGCCGAGGGCGACCAGGGTCTCGATGAGGACGGCGGTCTGCACGGTCATGTGCAGGGAGCCGGTGATACGGGCGCCGGCGAGGGGCTGCGCCTCGGCGTACTCCTTGCGGATCGCCATCAGGCCCGGCATCTCGTGCTCGGCGAGGGAGATCTCCTTGCGGCCGAACTCGGCCAGGGACAGGTCGGCGACCTTGAAGTCCTGTCGGTTGTCGACAGTCGTCATTGCGAGCTGCTCCTCGGG
The DNA here is from genome assembly GCF_055572255.1 of Streptomyces sp. NPDC030799. Classification (NCBI taxonomy): domain Bacteria; kingdom Bacillati; phylum Actinomycetota; class Actinomycetes; order Kitasatosporales; family Streptomycetaceae; genus Streptomyces; species Streptomyces sp. NPDC030799. The sequence goes on from NZ_JBVIDS010000013.1 coordinate 4,948, forward strand.
GTTGGGTCGAGGTGGGTACGGCTGGTCTGCGCGGCGGCGGGCACAGGAGTGCCCGAAAGAGGACACAGGCATGCCCACGTACGCGCAGCGCAGTCCGTCGGAGGCCCTCTCTCCCTCGGCCGGCCCGCGCTGGGCCGCCCGACCGCCATCAGCAGCGACGTCTGGCTCCGTCCCAAGCTACACCGGACGGCCCGGTCGACCCAGTCCGCCTCCGGTCGGTTCGAACGGTCCGAAAGGCGGTTTCGGGGTGCGGCGTGGGGCAGGAGCGGGCCGACGGGGGTGCGGGAAACCGTGGTACGGGAGCCCACAGACCGGCGCGAACAGGAACTTTCGCATCTTGGGGCCGTCGGTGGGGTGGTGCAGGATGCAGGGGCACCGGGGCCGTCCGGCTCCGCTCGCGGGGTGTCGGGGACGGCGCCTCGTGCGACGAAGGCGTTAGGAGATCGACGTGACCAGTCCGGCCGGCCCTCCCTCCATGGATGGCCGCGATGACGAGCGGCGGCAGGTGAAGCTGCTGGCGGTGACCGCCTGCCCGACCGGCATCGCGCACACCTACATGGCGGCGGAGAAGCTCGCACAGGCCGCGGCGAGCCGCGGCATCGAGATGAAAGTGGAGACCCAGGGATCGATCGGGGCCGAGAACGTTCTCGATGACAACGATGTCAGAAGCGCGGACGGCGTCATCGTCGCCGCCGACAAGGACGTCGACCTGAGCCGCTTCGCGGGCAAGCGGGTGCTGACGGTCGGGGTGGCCGAGGGCATCCACCGTCCCGAGCAGCTGATCGAGCGGGTGCGGTCGGCGCCCGTCCATGCGCCGGGCGGGGCTGCGGGCGGTTCGGCCGCGGTGCCCGCCCGTGGCGATGGCGGTGGCGGCGGCAAGGAACGGGGGCCGGTGTACAAGGCGCTGATGAACGGCGTGTCGTACATGATCCCGTTCGTCGTCGTCGGCGGTCTGCTGATCGCGGTCTCGCTGGCGCTCGGCGGGCATGCGACGGCGAAGGGTTATGTGATCCCGGACGGCACGTTCTGGGCGCATGTCAACGCGATCGGCGGGATCGGCTTCCAGCTGATGATCCCGATCCTGTCCGGCTATATCGCCTACGCCATCGCCGACCGGCCCGCGCTGGTGCCGGGCATGATCGGCGGCTGGATCGCCAACACGGGCGCACTGTACGACTCCCAGGCGGGTGCGGGCTTCATCGGGGCGATCGTGACCGGGTTCCTCGCCGGGTATCTGGTGGCGTGGATCAAGAAGGTCCGGGTGCCGAGGTTCGTGCAGCCGATCATGCCGATCATCGTGATCCCGATCGTGGCGACGACGGCGCTCGGGCTGTTCTTCATCTATGTCATCGGCAAGCCCATCTCATGGGTGTTCGAGCACCTGACGAGCTGGCTCGGCGGGATGACGGGGACGAGTGCGATTCTGCTCGGCGCGATTCTGGGGCTGATGATCGCGTTCGACATGGGCGGGCCGGTCAACAAGACGGCGTTCCTGTTCGGTGCGGGGCTCATCGCGAGCGGCAACCAGACGGTGATGGGCATGTGTGCCGCGGCGATTCCGGTGATGCCGCTCGGACAGGGGCTGGCCACGCTGATCCGCCGGCGGCTGTACACCGAGCAGGAGCGGGAGACGGGGCTGGCGGCACTGTTCATGGGGTGCTTCGGCATCTCCGAGGGTGCGATTCCGTTCGCGGCGGCGCGGCCGGCGCAGGTGATTCCGGCGAACATGCTCGGTGGCGCGGTGGCCGGTGCGGTGGCGGGACTGGCCGGGGTGAAGGATGCGGTGCCGCATGGGGGGCCGATCGTGGCGGTGCTGGGCGCGGTGAGCGGGGTGCCGATGTTCTTCGTGGCCGTGGTGATCGGGACGGTGGTCACCGCGTTGGTGACCGTGGCGATGGTTGATGTGAGTGGGCGTCGGGGGGTGTCTGCCGGGGAGTCTGCGGGTGCGGGTGCGTCGCCGGCGGGTACGAGTGGCCCCGCGGACGGTGCGGACGCTCCGCCTGCGGATACGAGTGGCCTGGCGCGCGGTGTGAGTGTGGCGCCGGCCGGTGTCGGTGCGTCGGCTGTGGGTGCCGGGTCTGGGGTGGTTGTGCCCGGTCAGCGGGTGGAGGCTTCGGTGGGCCGGGACGAGGCGGGGGGCTCGGAGAGCTCGGCGCTTGTCTCGGCGGGCGGGGACGACGCGGCGGAGGGCAGCCGGGCCGAGGTGTTGTCCGGGTATCTCGATGAGCGGACCGTGCAGGGCACGCTCGGAGCGGTGGAGAAGGACGCCGCGATCCGGGAGATGGCGGAACTGCTCGCTCGGAGTGGAAAGGTCGCCGACGTGGACGAGCTGGTGGCGACCGCGTTGCGGCGCGAGGCGCAGGGGACGACCGGGCTCGGTGAGGAGATAGCGATCCCCCATGCGAAGACGGATGCGGTGACCGCCCCGGTCGTCGGTTTCGCCCGGTCGGCCGAGGGGGTCGAGTGGGGTTCGCTGGACGGTGCGAAGGCCCGGCTGATCTTCATGATCGCCGTACCGGAGGCGGCCGCGGGGGACGAGCACCTGCGGATCCTCGCGCTGCTCTCGCGCAAGCTGATGGATCCCGGCTTCCGGGAGCGGCTGCTCGCTGCCCCGGACGAGGCGGCGGTGCTCGACGCGCTCGGCGAGGTGGGGTGACCTTTCGGTGAGGGGTCCGGTTTGGTCACTCGGTGAGGGGGTGAGTCCCTCGGGTCAGGTGAGTCCGGTGAAGTGAGCAGACGGTGCGGGTTGCCCTCGCCCTGGCCGCCGGCCTCTGGACCGGGACCCGCCCGCTCGGGGCGGCGTCGCGCCATCAGGGGTCGGCGCCCGCCCGGGACCGGGCCGCGGGCTCGGGCCGGGCTTGCCTCCCTGGCTCGGGACCGCTGCGGGGCGCGGGCCGGCGCACTCGGGTCGGGGCCCGCACGCTTCAGGGAAAGGCCCACCTTCTCTGGTTCACATGCCCGCGCGCGCTCGGGGCCAGCCCGCTCCGGTTCACTGCCCGCACGCTCCGGGGCGGGCCGCTCTGGTCCGAGCCCCGCCCCGCCCTCGTCCCCGGCCCGCGGGCTCTTGGGTGCTGTGGACGAGGGCTCAGTGTTCGGTTGTGTGGGGGGTCGGGCCGCCCGGGGTTGCCTCCGGGTCCGGGCCCTTGGCGGCCTCGGCCTCGCTGTAGATGTCCGGTTCGAGGTAGATCACGCGGGCGATGGGGACGGCGGCGCGGATGCGAGCCTCGGCGGCGTTGATGGCGCCGGCGACCTCCGCGGCCGTGTCGTCGTGCTGGACGGCGATCTTGGCGGCGATCAGGAGCTCCTCGGGGCCGAGGTGCAGCGTGCGCATGTGGATGACGCCGGTGACGGTGTCGCCGTCGACGGTCGCCTCCTGGATCTTCTTGATCACATCGAGGCCCGCCGCCTCGCCGAGCAGCAGCGACTTGGTCTCGGCGGCCAGGACCAGGGCGATCAGGACGAGCAGGACGCCGATGCAGACGGTGCCGATGCCGTCCCAGATGCCGTCGCCGGTGAGCACGGCCAGGCCGACGCCGAGGAGGGCGAGGACCAGGCCGATGAGCGCGCCGAAGTCCTCCAGCAGGACGACGGGCAGCTCGGGCGCCTTGGCGCGGCGGATGAACTGCGCCCAGGACAGTCTGCCGCGCAGTTCGTTGGACTCCTTGATGGCCGTGCGGAAGGAGAAGCCCTCGGCGATGACCGCGAAGACCAGGACGCCCACCGGCCAGTACCAGTGCTCCACTTCGTGCGGGTGGCTGATCTTCTCGTAGCCCTCGTAGATGGCGAACATGCCGCCGATGGAGAAGAGGACGATCGAGACCAGGAAGGCGTAGATGAACCGTTCACGGCCGTAGCCGAAGGGGTGCTGCGGGGTCGCCTCGCGCTGGGCCTTCTTGCCGCCGATGAGCAGCAGGAACTGGTTGCCGGAGTCGGCGAGCGAGTGGACGCCCTCGGCGAGCATGGAGGAGGAGCCGCTGAACGCGAACGCCACGAACTTCGACGCCGCGATCGCGAGATTGGCGCCGAGTGCTGCCACGATCGCCTTCGTACCGCCTGACGCGCTCATGTGTCCGCGTTGTCCCTTCGCCCGTGTCGTCGCCCTCGTGGCGTGTTCCGGCTTTGCCCGGCCTTTGCCGGTGGGCCATTCTTGCAGCCCGGCCGGGCCCCGGCGCGCCAGGTATCCACAACCCCGGTCATACGATCACAGCGCCGGGTATCCACAACCCCGTCAGACGATCACTGTGGCGCGGAAGACCGTGCCCGCGCCCGAGATCTCCGCCTTCTCGGCGGCCGGTACGAAGACCGACTGCCCCGGCTGCAGCTCGTGCTCGCCCGCGCGGACCGAACCGGCCGTGCAGAGCAGGATCTGCGGGGTGGTGAGGGTGAGGTCATGGGTGCTGCCGCCCTCGGGGAGGACGTACCGGGAGAGACGGAACTCGTCGATCGGTGTCTCGTAGACCTCCTCGCCGTCCGGGGAGGCCTCGGGGCGCAGCACGCCCGGGTCGCCCGGCTCGAAGCGGACCACCCGCAGCAGCTCGGGGACGTCGACGTGCTTGGGGGTCAGGCCGCAGCGCAGCACGTTGTCGGAGTTGGCCATGATCTCGACACCGAGGCCGCTGATGTACGCGTGCGGGATGCCGGCGCCCAGGAACAGGGCCTCGCCCGGCTGCAGGCGGACGTGGTTGAGCAGCATGCCCGCGATGACGCCGGGGTCGCCCGGGAAGTGGTGGGCGAGGACGGCGTAGGGGGCGTGGGCGCCGCCGAGGCGGGTGCAGGCGGCGGTGGTCTCGGTGACCGTCCGGGCCATGTCCTCGGGGTCGGCGGTGAGGATCGCGGTGAGGACCTCACGCAGGGCGGCGTCCTCGGGGTGGGCGTGCAACAGGTCGACGTACGGCTTGAGGGAGGCGACACCGAGCCCGTCGAGCAGGTCGGCGGCCTGGACCGGGTCACGGAAGCCGCACAGGCCGTCGAACTCGGTGAGGGCGCAGATCAGTTCGGGCTTGTGGTTGGCGTCCTTGTAGTTGCGGTGCGGGGCGTCGACCGGGATGCCGCGGCGCTCCTCGTCGGCGTAACCCTCCTTGGCCTGCTCCAGGTTGGGGTGCACCTGGAGGGAGAGGGGGGCGCCGGCGGCGAGGATCTTGAGGAGGAAGGGCAGGCGGGGACCGAACTTGGCCACCGTCTCCGGGCCCAGCTCGCGCTCCGGGCCGGCGTCGATGACGTCGACGAGTGTCCCGCGTGCGGTGCGCGAGGGGGCTCCCGGGTGCGCGCCCATCCACATCTCCGCCTGCGGTTCACCGGTCGGCTCCACGCCGAGCAGGTGCGGGATGGCGGTGGTGGAACCCCATGCGTAGGGGCGGACGGTGTTTTCGAGGCGGTCCATGTGTCTTCTCTGTCTCCGTACGTACGCGGCTCAGCCGGCGCCTGCGGCCGAGCCGGTTGCCGTGCTGGTCGTGGGCGCGGGTCGGCCGGCCCGGAGCAAAGATCAGGCCCCCGAAGCGAGCGCCAGGTAAACAGCGGCGAAATCCGTGACGGCGATCAGTTCCGCGAGGGTCTCCAGTTCGCCGCCCTCCTCCGGTTCGAGTTCGCTGATCGGCGTGTCGTGGCTGAGAGCCAGGTCACGGGCGGCGGGGGCCGCGGTGAAGCCGGTGAGCGGGCGGTCGCGCAGCAGCACTACGCGCGCGTGCAGTGCGGGCTGTTCCTCGACGCGGTCGCGGAAGAAGTCCTCGGGGTCGGCGCTGGCGGCCAGCGGGCCGGCCAGCAGGGCGCTGTGCGCGGCGAGCGCCTCGGGGAGTTCGGCGACGAGCCCGGGGCGGCCGGCGAGTTCGGCGAGGGCGGCGGCGAAACGGCGCCCGGCGGGGCCCGCCGAGGTCCCTTCCGTCCACACCACGGGGAGCGCGTCGGCGAGTTCGGCGGCCAGGGTCTTGGCCGGGTTGCTGTAGGTGGCGATGGCGGGGCCGCAGCGCTCGGCGACGTGGTCCAGGCGGTCGGCGACCTTCTCCAGGGCCTCCGGCGGGGCGCTGAGCAGGCCGACCCGGTCCAACAGGGCGAGCAGTGGGGTGAGCAGCGCCCAGAAGACGCCCGAGGAGGAGGCGGCGAGCGGTTCCGCCTGGTCGTACGGCGCCGTCGCCATCGGTACGAACAGGCCGTGGGCGCCTGCGACCGCCTCCGCGAGCGGGGTGCGGGGCGGAGCAACGGCGACGACCGAGCAACCGCGGCGGTAGGCCTGGTCGGCGAGGAGGGAGAGGCTGGGTTCGGTGCCGTCCGGGGTGGCGATCAGCAGCAGGTCGACGGAGCCGGTCCAGCCCGGCAGTTCCCAGCGCAGGGCGCCCGCGGCCGGGGCGACGCCGGTCGGGGCCAGGCGGACCACGGGGCTGCCGACGCCCGCCAGCGTGCCGAGGAGGTCGGCGGTGTGGGTGGCGGCGGCGCCGGGACCGGCGATGAGGACGGCGCGGGGCCGGCCATCGGGCTTCAGGTCGCCGACGCCGGCCTCGGCGGCGTGCCGGGCGGCGGTACGGACGCGGGCGCCGGCCTCGGCGGCGCCGCGCAGCAGGCCCCGGCGGTCGGCCTCGGAGAGGCCCTCCGGGGTGTCGAGCAGCGATTCGTCCAGCATGGGCGGAAGCTCCGATCGCCGGGGGTCCTGTGCGGGTTGTCTACGACGTCGAGGGCGTCGTCACTCGGGGCGGCGGGCCTCGTCCACGAGGAGGACCGGGATGCCGTCGCGGACGGGGTAGGCGAGGCCGCAGTCCTGGCTCGTGCAGACCAGCTCGCTGTCCTGCTCCTTGAGGGGGGCGTGGCAGGCCGGGCAGGCGAGGATCTCCAGGAGGCCGGCTTCGAGCGGCATGGGGTGTCCCTTCGAGGGCGGGGTTTTCTTTGGCCGGTGGTCAGCGTACCGCTGGTGGGCGGGCTGAGCTGGGCTCACGTGCCGCCCAGGGGTCCGCCGGGTCGGCGGGGAGGCGAGGGCCCGGCGGCGTCGGCCGAGGCCGCCGGGAAAGTGCTGCCTGCAAAGTCAGGCCCTGATGATCGCCAGCGCCTCGTCGCGGATCTTGATCATCGTCGCCTCGTCCTTCGCCTCCGCGTTCAGGCGGAGCAGGGGCTCCGTGTTGGAGGGGCGGACGTTGAACCACCAGTCGGGGGCGGCGACGGTGAGGCCGTCGAGGTCGTCGAGGGTGATGTCGGCGCGGCCCTCGTACGCGGAGCGGATCGCGGCGAGGCGGGCGGACTGGTCGGCGACCGTGGAGTTGATCTCGCCGGAGCCGGTGTAGCGGTCGTACTGGGCGACGAGGGAGGAGAGGGGGCCGTCCTGGCCGCCGAGGGCCGCGAGGACGTGCAGGGCGGCCAGCATGCCCGTGTCGGCGTTCCAGAAGTCCTTGAAGTAGTAGTGCGCGGAGTGCTCGCCGCCGAAGATGGCGCCGGTGCGGGCCATCTCGGCCTTGATGAAGGAGTGGCCGACGCGGGTGCGGACCGGGGTGCCGCCGTGCTCCTTCACGACCTCGGGGACCGTACGGGACGTGATCAGGTTGTGGATGATCGTGCCCTTGCCGCCGTTGCGGGCCAGCTCGCGCCTGGCCACCAGGGCGGTGATCGCGGACGGGGAGACCGGGTCGCCGTTCTCGTCCACGACGAAGCAGCGGTCGGCGTCGCCGTCGAAGGCGATGCCCAGGTCGGCGCCCTCCGCGGGGACGCGCTTCTGCAGGTCCACGAGGTTGGCGGGGTCGAGCGGGTTGGCCTCGTGGTTGGGGAAGGTGCCGTCCAGTTCGAAGTACATCGGGACGAGGGTCAGGGGCAGGCCGGCGAAGACCGTGGGGACCGTGTGGCCGCCCATGCCGTTGCCGGCGTCGACCACGACCTTCAGGGGGCGGACGGAGGTCAGGTCGACCAGGGAGCGGAGGTGCGCCGCGTACTCGTCCAACGTCTCGCGGGAGGACAGGGTTCCCGGCCGGGCCACCGCTTGCGGGGCTCCCGACTCCAGCCAGTGCTCGACCAGTTCACGGATCTGCGCGAGGCCGGTGTCCTGGCCGACCGGGGCGGCGCCCGCGCGGCACAGCTTGATGCCGTTGTACTGGGCGGGGTTGTGGGAGGCGGTGAACATCGCGCCGGGCAGGTTCAACGCGCCCGAGGCGTAGTACAGCTGGTCCGTGGAGCACAGGCCGATCTCGGTGACGTCCACACCACGGTCCGCCGCGCCGCGGGCGAAGGCACGGGTGAGGCCGGGGGACGAGGGCCGCATGTCGTGGCCGACGACGATCGCCGCCGCTCCTGTCACCTCCGCGAAGGCGGCGCCGAACAGTCCGGCCAGTGACTCGTCCCACTGGTCCGGGACCACTCCGCGTACGTCGTACGCCTTCACGATCTGCGACAGATCAGCAGTCACGGCCAACCCTCCTGAAAGTCCTATGGGTGCCCACAAACTACCCGTTGGGGGTAAGGGCGAGGTGTGCGGACACCAAGGTCGACGCCCAGTGGTGCCCGAGAGGGGTCGGGCGGAATGGGTGGCTCAGTTGTCCGGAGAGCGCAGAACTCGCAGGTGGCCGCGGCGGGCGACCTCCATGGGGTCGGCCGTACGGCCTCCGCCGCCGCCCGCCTCGGCCGCGCGCTCCTGGGGCCGGGCCGCCTCGCGTACGGCGTTGGCAAGCGCTTCCAGATCGTCTCCGCTGGGCCGCGCGGGAGCGGACCCGTCGAGGAGGCGTACGACCTCCCAGCCACGGGGGGCGGTGAGGCGCTCGGAGTGCTCGGCGCACAGGTCGTAGCAGTGCGGCTCGGCGTAGGTGGCGAGCGGGCCGAGGACCGCGGTCGAGTCGGCGTAGACGTACGTCAGCGTCGCGACGGCGGGTCGGCCGCAGGCGGTGCGCGAACAGCGACGTACAGGGCTCACGACGTTGGACGGTACCGCACTCTTGAGCGGGCCGCGACGACTCTCCACCACGTCACTCCACTGTGTCGTGCTGTGAAACGCCCCACACACCCCTTCGGGGAGGCCTTGTTGACCTGCGAGGACGGGGGCTCGGAAAGTTTTGGGCGGGACCCGGTATGGTCATGAGTCAGTACAAACACCGTCAATTGCCGTGAGTTGGCGGTCTTGGAGGGTTACGGAAACGCGCCATTCGTTGGCTGGAATGGTCATCCTGTGACATCGGGGTGCATGCGGCCGATCGGCGGAGCATGGGCCGATCGGCGGCGGGCTGATCGGCGCTGGGTGCCGGTGGTCAGAACCGGCGGTCGAAGCCGGGGACCGGAGGCGGGGGTCCGGGCGGACGTGGCTGGTTGCGGTGCGGGGCCGGGTGGGTTGCCGTGTGGGGCCGGGCGGGCGGAGCCTGCGGGGACTACGCTTCCCCAGTGATGGACAACCGTGTACCGCCCCGCGCCGCCGGCCCCGGGCCCCGTCGCCGTGATCGTCACGGGCGGGGCATGCGGGGGCCGATCGCACCGCCGCAGGTGCCGCTCGCGGCCAGCCGTGCCGATGTGTTCGCGGACCTGGTGCAGGACTCCGTGGACCGTCTTGAGCGGCGGTGGCCGCAGCTGGCCGACTTCGATTTCCTCGTGTTGGAGGTGCCCCGGCTGGAGGGGCGGGCCGAGCAGGCGTGGAGCGACGAGGCCGTGCCGTTGGGCGGGGTCGTTCCTGCGCGCGACGGGCGGCGGGCGCGGGTGGTGGTGTACCGGCGGCCGGTGGAGATCCGGACGAAGGGGCGGGACGAGCGGGCCGCGCTGGTGCATGAAGTGGTGGTCGAGCAGGTCGCCGAGCTGCTGGGGCTGACTCCGGAGACCGTGGATCCGCGGTACGGGGAGGATTAGGGAGAGGGGGGACCCACCCCCTCTCCCGCCGGCACCTGCCCCGCACCGCACCGGCGCCACGGGACGCCCGTCTCACTTCTGCAGGATCGACAGGTCCTCCGTCGTCTTCGGTACGGCCACCATTCCCCGGTCGTACGGGAGCGTTTGGACGGTGAAGCCGGGGACTGCTGCCTCGGTGGCCGTGAGGGTGCGGGAGGCGTAGGCGGGGCCGCCGGAGACGGTTTCGACGGTGAGGGCGTAGCTGCCCCTGAGGCCGGCCGGGGCAGGGACCGGGACGTTCTGCGTGGTGCCGGATTTGATCGTGTACGTCTTCGTGGTCGCCGTGCCGCCCTCGCTGCCCGCCGAGGCGGTGACCCTCACCGTGGTGGCGGCGGTGGGCGCCGTCAGGGCGAGGGTCGTGCCCTTGGCGCTGTTGTCGGCCGATGTCGCGCGGGTGCCGACGGGGGCGGTGGCCGGGATGAAGGCCGTCTCCTGCTTGTCGCCCCTGCCCCTGACCACCCGGAGGGCCGCCACCACCGGCACCGACTGGTCCGTGGGGGTCAGGACGAGCGAGCCCGCCTCGCCTCTGGTCACGGCGCCGAGATCGGCCGTGGTCGTCATCCCCGACTTCACGTGCAGGGACTCGTTGCCCGCCGGGGTGATCAGGCCGTCCGGTGAGGCCAGGCGGACCTTCAGGTCGGCGTCGTCGCCGCCGGGTGTGAAGGCGATCAGACGGACGTCGGTGGCGTCCTTCGGGATGCCGGGCAGGACCAGGCTGCCGGCCGGGTCGGCGGCCGCGGCCAGCCAGTCGCCGCCCGCCTTGTCGTCCAGGGCCTGCACGGACGCGCCGACCCGGCCGCTGCGCACGCTGACGTGCACGGTCAGGTCGGCCTGCCGTTCGTCGGTGAGCGTGGAGAGCAGGATCGGCTTGCTCGCGTGCGGCGCGATGGTCTGGTTCTCGCCGAGCGGGGACTTGATCGCGCCGTCCTTGCCGTACAGCTCGATGTCGACGACCGCTGCGGAGTCGTCGGGGTTGGTCAGGTGGACGTAGTCGGTGCGGCCGGTGGCCGTGCTCGCGCCCGGGAACCAGAAGTCGGTGTCGGCGGCCGTGCAGTTGACGCCCTGGAGGCCGCGGCCGGTGCCGGCGGCGACCTCGGTGGTCTCCTGGACGGTCCAGCCGGGTGCGAACTTGCCGTCGGCGGTGCCGATGAGTGCGGGCGCGTCGGCGCCGGAGGTGTCACCGGTGACCGGTGTGCCCGGTGCCTTGGGGGTGAGCACCGGCTTGTCCGCCGACTTCTTCCCGCCCTTGGAACCCTTGGCGTCCTTGGAGCCCTTGCCGGTCCCGGAGTTGCCCGTGCCGTCCGCGGTCTGCTCGTCTGCCGCCTGGAGTTGGGCCTTGCCGCTGCTCGGCGTGGACCGGGTGACGGGCGTGAACGACGTGTACGCCGTGTCGGCGATGTCCGAGATGCTCGGCGCCGGGCAGAGCAGGCTCGTGCGCTGCACCGGCAGGTTCGCGGCCGGTTCGGGGGCGGCGGCCCCGGACGCGGACGGGCCGTCGAGCGCGGCGAACGCGGTGACGGCGGCCAGCGCGGTGGTGGCGGCGATCAGGGACAGGGTCGTGCGGTTCACTGCTGGCTCCCGTCGGGGCGCTCGCTGCCGGTGCCGTGGGGGTGCTGGGCCGGGTCGTAGCCCTGCTGGGCGGGGTCGTACGACGGGTCGTAGCCCTGTTGGTAGGCCGTCGGGTCGTACGGCATCCGGCCGGCCGTGCCGCCGTAGGCGTACGGGTCGTACTGGCTCGTCTGGTACGGGTCGGCGGCCGGGTATGCCTGCTGGTCGTAGCCGGAGGGCTGGTACGGGGTGCCGGTCTGGTACTGGTCGGTTCCGTAGCCCGCGTATCCGGCGTTCCCGTAGGAGCCCTGGTCCCAGCCGTCGTAGGACTGCTGGTGCGGTACGGCGGCCGGGGGCTCCTCGGGCTGCGGGGGCGCGGCGGGCTGCTCGTCGGCGGCCTGTTCCTCGGCCTGGGCGCGCAGGCGGCGGGCGCGGCGGCCCTCGCCGGCGGCGGCCTGGGCGGGCAGCGGCACCTCCTCGGGCAGGTCGTCGTCGACGTCGCGGCGGCGGCCGGGCAGGGCGAGGACGACCAGGACGACGGCGAGCGCGCCCTGGGCCCAGAGCCAGGCGGTGTGGGTGAGCGGGTCGGCGTAGGTGACGTCCAGCCTGCCGCTGTCGGCGGGCAGTCGGAAGCCCTGGGCCCAGCCGTCGACCGTGGTACGGGTGAGCGGCTTGCCGTTCAGGGTGGCCGTCCAGCCGGCGGAGGCGGTGTCGGCGAGGCGCAGCACGCGGCTGCCCGAACCGGCGGGGACGGTGGTGTGGATCTCCACCGGCCCGGCGCTGACCGACTGGGCGGTGCCCGAGCCGCCGGCGGGGACGATGGTGGCGCGGGACACCTCCTGGTCGACGCGGTACAGGGCGCTGCCGTGCTGCTGGCTGAGCCGGGTCAGGCCGGGGGTGGTGTCGAGGACGCGGGTGATGTCGCGGGGCGCGCCCTTGTGGACGAGGACGTAGCGCACGGCGAAGCCGCCGAGTTCGTCGGTCTGGTCGGCGCCGGAGCCGGCGACGAGGTTGGCGACGACCTTGTCCAGCCGGGTGTTCCGGCCGTCGGCGGCACCGGCCTCGGCGTCGCCCATACGGGCACCGGAGCCGCGGACCAGGGTGTAGCGCACGCGCGCGGTGGAGTCGCTGTCCAGGATCAGGGTGCGGGCCCGGTCGCCGGTGGTGGAGTCCTCGGCGACGAACGCGGGCACCTGGGTGGGGTCGCGGCGCTCCAGGGGTCCGTCGGCGCCGCGGATCATCCAGCCGGCGGCGACGAGCAGCGGGCCCGCGGCGCAGGCGAAGGCGATCAGGGCGGCGACGGGCTGGCGCCAGCCGAAGCTCTGCTCGGCGACACGCGCGCGTGCGCCGTCGGCGCCGAGGGCGGCGGCGGCCAGCAGGGCGATGCCGTAGACGAGGGTGGCCGGTCCGGCCCAGGCGGACCTGTTGGACAGGACGGCGAAGACGAGGGCCACCAGGGCGACCGCCCAGGCGGTGCGGATGGCCGGCTGCCGCTCGGAGCGCAGCAGCGCGGCGAGGGCGGCGAGGACGATGCCGATGAGCATGACGCCCTGCACGGTGCCGGGGCCGCCGGGGCTGGCGCCGAGCAGGTCGAGCGCGGAGGCCGCCGAAGGGCCGTACGCCAGGCCCGCTTCCTTGAAGAACCCGGCCGGGAACAGGGTCAGCGACCAGGGGGCGAGGAGCAGCAGCGGGGTGCCGAGCTGGGCGAGGAAGCGCAGGGCGTGGGCGACGAGGTCGCCGCGGCGCAGGACGAGCACGCCGGTGCCGAGGAGCAGCGCGATGGGCCACACGATCGGCGTGAAGGCGGTGGTGATGGTCAGCAGCAGCGCATACGCCCAGGTGGCGCGCCAACTGCCGCGGGCGCCGGAGCGGTTCGTGAGGCCGCTCGCGGCGAGGCCGGCGCGGGCGATCAGCGGCAGCAGCACGGCGAGGACGGCGGTGCCGATGCGGCCGCCGGCCAGGGCGCCGGTGGTGGCGGGCAGGAAGGCGTAGGCGATGGCCGCCCAGGCGCGCAGCAGCCGGGAGGTGACGAGCGGCCGGGAGGCGAAGTAGGCGGTGCATCCGGCGAGCGGTACCGAGGCGACCAGCAGGACGGTGACGGCGGGTCCGGTGGAGCCGAACAGCATGCCGGCGAAGGTCGCGAGGACGGCGAGGTAGGGCGGGGCGGACGCGGTGCCGCCCGCGCCGACCGGGTGCCAGGCGTCGGCGAAACGCGCCCACAGGTCGCCGGCGCCGGCCGGGGCGGGCAGCAGGGCGCCGCCCGCGAGCGCGCCGCCGCTGAGGAGGGCGCGGCAGGCGGTCAGGGAGATGAGCAGGAGCGCGAGGAAGAGCACGGGGCCGGGCTTGCGGGCGATCCGCTTGAGCCGGGCGAACTGCTCGACCTCCAGGAACTCGGCGTCGTCGCCGCCGGGCCCGGACTCGACGGCACCGCCGTGCCGGCCGGCCCGGAAGGTGTCGTCGGAGCCGCTGGTGAAGTTGGCGGCGAGCTGCTCCACGGTGGCCCGGACGGTGGCGCCGGGCGGTGGGAACAGTTGGCGCAGTTCGCCCTTGTCGATCTGCGGGCGTCCGCGGCGGCGCCGGGCGGCGATGATCCGCTCGGGGCGCAGCAGGGTGCTGAGCAGGCCGCGGATCTCGTCGACGGCCTGGCCGGGCACCTTGCCGACGAGATAGGCGACGGTCCGCAGGACGGTGCCGAGGACGAGCCGCAGCAGCACCCAGGGCAGCGCGGCGCCACGGGAGTTGACGAGCAGGGTGTAGACGGCGCCGGCCTTGTCGACCTTGTGCGGGGAGGCGGCGGTGCGGCCGACGCAGTCGACGGTACGGCGCTCGCGGGAGGCGGCCTCGGCGTGCCGGACGACGGCGTCGGGGGCGATCAGGACGCGGTGGCCGGCGGCGTGGGCGCGCCAGCACAGGTCGACGTCGTCGCGCATCAGGGGCAGCCGGCGGTCGAAGCCGCCGAGCTGTTCGAAGACGTCGCGGCGGATGAGCATGCCGGCGGTGGAGACGGACAGCACGGTGCGGACGTGGTCGTGCTGGCCCTGGTCCTGTTCGCGGCGGTCCAGGCCGGTCCAGCGGCGGCCGGAGTTGGCGATGGAGACGCCGACCTCCAGCAGCTGCCGGCGGTCGTACCAGCCGCGCAGCTTGGGGCCGACGACCGCCACGTCGTCGCGGCCCAGCTCCAGTTCGGTGTCGACGACCCGCAGCAGCTGGGCGAGGGCGTCGGGTTCGGGGGCGCAGTCGTCGTGCAGCAGCCAGAGCCACTGGATGGGCTCGCCGTGCGGCAGTTCGGGCAGGTCGTAGGCGTCGTCGCGCCAGGAGCGGGTGACCGGGTCCCAGCCGCTGGGGCGTTTGAGGTACGGCAGCTCTTCCGGGGTGAGGACCGGGGCGGTGCGGCTCGCCTCCTCGACGGCCTGGCCGAAGCCGGTGCGCCGGGCGAGGTGCAGGACGCCCGCGTCGCCGAGGGCGTCGGTGAGCAGCCGGGCGGAGTCGTCCGCGCTGCCGGTGTCGGCGGCCACCGCGTACTGCACGGGGCGCTCCTGCCCGAGCAGCCCGGCGAGGGCGTCGGGCAGCCAGCGGGCACCGTCGTGGGCGACGAGGACCGCGGTCACCACGTGACGCGGGAACTCGGGTGGGCTGGCCGGGTCGAACGCTGCGGTGGCAGCGCGGTCTTGCTGGGCTGCCGTATGGCTGTGCACGGACATCGAGGTACGGGCCCCGGTTCGATGGACTGCGGTGGACGCCTGTGCCCTCTCGGGTGCGAGGGGACAGCGGGGCGTCTCGGACGAGCGACCACACTATCGGCTGGCCATGACGACGGCCCGCCGCCTGTGGATAACCCACCGGCGACGGGCCGTTCATGACGTTTTGGGCTGGATGTGCGGTCAGACGGCGGCCTTCTTGAGCCGGCGGCGCTCCCGCTCGGACAGGCCGCCCCAGATGCCGAATCGCTCGTCGTTGGCGAGGGCGTACTCAAGGCATTCGGAGCGGACCTCACAGGCGAGGCAGACCTTCTTCGCCTCTCTGGTGGAGCCGCCCTTCTCGGGGAAGAAGGACTCGGGGTCGGTCTGGGCGCACAGCGCGCGCTCCTGCCAGCCGAGTTCCTCGTCCGCGTCGTCGACCAGCAGTTGCTGCACCAGCTCGGTCATGTGCGCCCCTCGTCTGTCTTTCGCGTCCCCGTGTTGCCGCTACCGATTTCGGCTGAACGACACGAGTGAAATTACAAGTGTGCTGCTCCGGGCGAGTCAAGCCGAGATCTGCTATTGAGTCCGTTATTCACTCTGCGGAACCAAGGCCGTGCGGAAAGTGTTCAAATCGGCATAAACGGAAGGGTCGCCAGACCGTTCAGATGTCTGTACGGAGAAGGACGCCCCTGCGTTCGATCGCGTTCCGCGAGGCCCACGCGCCCGGATGGACGCCATGTGTCCCGGAAGTCGGGTGAACAAACCTTTCACCGCGGAGATGAACCGGATGAGGTGAAACGCGTCCCACATGCCGGTCGCCGAGTTGACAGCGCAGGTGTGAGCCGGTGTCCTAGGGGGCATGCTCGCGCACTCGGCACTCACCTCGACCCGCACCGCCGGGTCCCTCGGTGCTGCCCCGGGTCGCTGTAGCTGTTGTTGCTGTTCCAGCTGTTGAGCCAGACCTGCTCCAGCTGTCGGCCGGGTCACCCGCGGCCCGGTGTTCACCCCCCACTGCCCTTCCTTTTCCGAGGAACCACCGCACCCATGAACAGCGACAACGACCTCCAGATCGCCGGCGACATCCTCGAAGTCCCGCACCTGCTCCAGCCACCGCGCGAGCACCCGGCCACCGTTGCCGAGTTCGTGGGCCTCGCCCGCTCGATCGCCGCCGACCGCTCCCAGTGGGCCCACCTCGTCCGCTACGACGCGACCACCCGCTGGTACCACCGGCTGCGCACCGGCCCCGGCTACGAGCTGTGGCTGCTGTCCTGGGTGCCGGGACAGGGCAGCGGACTGCACGATCACGGCCGTTCCTCCGGTGTCCTGACCGTCCTGGAGGGAACGCTGACCGAACGCACCGCGCGTGGCACGCGCGCGCTCGCGGCGGGAGCACAGCGGGTGTTCGCGCCGGGCTACGTCCACGAGGTCGTCAACGACGCGCTGGAGCCGGCGGTCAGCCTGCACGTCTATCACCCGGGCCTGACGCAGATGCCGATGCACACGACCCCGCACTGCGAGGCTCGTCCGGTGACTGCCTGACGCGTTGTCGTACCCGCCTGCAAGACTTGGCGCATGCGCATTGTGGTTCTGGCAGGCGGCATCGGCGGTGCCCGTTTCCTGCGCGGTCTGAAACGGGCCGTGCCGGACGCGGACGTCACGGTGATCGGCAACACCGGCGACGACATCCACCTCTTCGGGCTGAAGGTCTGCCCCGACCTGGACACGGTGATGTACACGCTGGGCGGCGGCATCAACGAGGAGCAGGGCTGGGGGCGGGCCGACGAGACCTTCCACCTCAAGGAGGAACTGGCGGCCTACGGGGTCGGACCCGAGTGGTTCGGCCTCGGCGACCGGGACTTCGCCACGCACATCGTGCGCACGCAGATGCTCGGCGCGGGCTATCCGCTCAGCGCCGTCACCGAGGCGCTGTGCGACCGCTGGAAGCCGGGCGTGAAGCTGATCCCGATGACCGACGACCGCGTGGAGACCCATGTGGCCGTCGAGACCGAGGGCGAGCGCAAGGCGGTGCACTTCCAGGAGTACTGGGTACGGCTGCGCGCCGGGGTCCCGGCGCACGCGATCGTGCCCGTCGGCGCCGAGCAGGCCAAGCCGGCGCCCGGCGTGCTGGAAGCCATCGCCGAGGCGGACGTCATCCTCTTCCCGCCGTCCAACCCCATCGTGTCCATCGGGACCATCCTCGCCGTGCCCGGCATCCGGGAGGCGATCGCGGACGCGGGCGTGCCCGTGATCGGCCTGTCCCCCATCGTCGGGGACGCGCCGGTGCGCGGCATGGCCGACAAGGTGCTCGCCGCGGTCGGCGTGGAGTCCACCGCCGCCGCGGTCGCCGAGCACTACGGCTCCGGCCTGCTGGACGGCTGGCTGGTCGACACGGTGGACGCGGCCACGGTCGAGCGGGTCGAGGCGGACGGCATCCGCTGCCGCGCCGTGCCGCTGATGATGACCGACGTCGACGCGGCCGCGCAGATGGCGCGGGAGGCGCTGGCGCTGGCCGAGGAGGTGCGGGGAGCATGAGCGAGGAGCGCCCGCAGTACACGGTCCGGGCCCTGTCGGGCATCCCCGAGGTGCAGCCGGGCGACGACCTTGCCAAGCTGATCGCCGCCGCCGAGCCGGACCTGGCCGACGGGGACGTGCTGCTCGTCACATCCAAGATCGTCTCCAAGGCGGAGGGCCGGGTCGTGCAGGCGGCCGACCGGGAGGCGGCGATCGACGCCGAGACGGTCCGGGTCGTGGCCCGCCGCGGCACCCTCCGCATCGTGGAGAACCGGCAGGGTCTGGTCATGGCCGCGGCCGGGGTCGACGCCTCCAACACCCCCGCCGGTACGGTGCTGTTGCTGCCCGAGGACCCGGACGCGTCCGCGCGGGCGATCCGCACGGGCCTGCGCGAGAGCCTCGGCGTCGACGTGGGTGTGGTCGTCACCGACACCTTCGGGCGTCCCTGGCGCGCGGGGCTCACGGACGTGGCGATCGGCGCCGCCGGCGTGCGCGTGCTGGACGATCTGCGCGGGGGCACGGACGGGCACGGCAACCCGCTCAGCGCGACCGTCGTCGCCACGGCGGACGAGCTGGCCGCCGCCGGCGACCTGGTCAAGGGCAAGGCGACGGGCCGGCCGGTGGCCGTGGTGCGCGGACTGCCGCATGTCGTGGGCGGCGACGACGGCGAGGGCGCGCGGGCACTGGTGCGGACCGCGCGGGACGACATGTTCCGGCTCGGCACGTCCGAAGCGGTCCGCGAGGCGGTGACCCAGCGGCGCACGGTCCGGGCCTTCACGGACGAGCCGGTGGACCCCGGCGCGGTACGGCGCGCGGTGGCGGCGGCGGTCACGGCACCGGCCCCGCACCACACCACGCCCTGGCGGTTCGTCCTGCTGGAGTCGGCGGAGTCCCGCACCCGGCTGCTGGACGCGATGCGGGACGCCTGGATCTCCGACCTGCGCCGGGACGGCAGGAGCGAGGAGTCCATCGCGAAACGGGTGCGCCGTGGGGACGTGCTCCGCAACGCGCCGTATCTGGTCGTGCCGTGCCTCGTCATGGACGGCTCGCACCACTACGGGGACGCCCGGCGGGACGGTGCCGAGCGGGAGATGTTCGTCGTCGCGATGGGCGCGGGCGTGCAGAACCTGCTGGTCGCGCTGGCCGGGGAGCGGCTGGGCTCGGCGTGGGTGTCCTCCACGATGTTCTGCCGGGACGTGGTGCGCGAGGTGCTCGCGCTGCCCGCGGACTGGGAGCCGATGGGCGCGGTGGCGGTCGGACACCCGGCCGAGGAGGCGAGACCGCGGCCGCAGCGGGACGCGGGCGCGTTCGTCGAGGTGCGGTGAGTTCGCCGTACGCGCTCCTCCGCGAGCGCCTAGTCTCGTAGGACGACACCGGCTCTCGTAGGACGACACCGGCGGCACCGGCTCCCCTAGGACCTGATTCGTGGCAGGACGTTTCGCTCAGCGGCCCACGCGTACGACCGTGCGCGCAGGGGATGTCGGCGTACCCGCGGGTGCCGGCCCTGCCGGGATACCCCGGCAGGCCACGGCCCCTGCCCGGATACGACGCTGGGTGCCGGACGGGCCACTCGATCTGGGGCTGGTGCTCGGACCCCTGCGGCGCGGGCCCGCCGACCCGACCTTCCGGGCCACCGCGGACGGATCCGTGTGGCGGGCCTGCCGTACGCCCGCCGGGCCGGGCACGCTGCGGGTGCGCGGGTACGGCGGTGAGGTGCTCGGCGAGGCGTGGGGGCCGGGGGCGGAGTGGCTGCTGGACCGGCTGCCCGAGTGGCTCGGCGCGGCCGACGCGCCGGAGGCGTTCGTGCCCCGGCACCGGCTGGTGGCACTGGCGCGCCATCAGCGGCCGGGGCTGCGGCTGACGCGGACGGGGCTGGTGCTGGAGTCCCTCATCCCGTCGGTGCTGGAGCAGAAGGTCACGACGGATGAGGCGTACCGGGCGTGGCGGTTGCTCGTGCGGCGGTTCGGGGAGCGCGCGCCGGGGCCGGCGGGGGCCGGGGACCGGCCGATGTTCGTGATGCCGGAGCCGCGGACCTGGGCGCTGGTCCCCTCCTGGGAGTGGCACCGGGCCGGGGTCGACGACAAGCGGGCGTCCACGATTCTGCGAGCCGTGCGGGTCGCCGCGCGGCTGGAGCAGGCGGTGGGGATGCCGGCGGCCGAGGCGCAGGCGCGGTTGGAGGTCGTGCCGGGGGTGGGGCCGTGGACGTCGGCGGAGGTGGTGCAGCGCAGTCATGGGGCGCCGGATGCGGTGACGGTCGGGGACCTGCATCTGCCGGGGATCGTGGGGTGGGCGTTGGCGGGAGACCGGGACGCCGACGATGCGGGGATGCTGCGCCTGCTGGAGCCGTATGCCGGGCAGCGGCATCGGGCGGTTCGGTTGATCTTGTTGAGTGGGCGGGTGCCTGCACGGAGGGCGCCGAAGATGCCTCGGGTGGACATCGGGCTGCTGTAAGGGCGTTGCGTGGGGGCTCGGTGCTGAGACCGGGCGGGGGTTGGCCTGCCCGCGCTTACTGCCCGCGGCTGCGAACGCCCGAAGGGGCGCGGGGAACTGCGCGATCAGCCCCCACGCGCCCGCGGACGAGAACCAGGCGCCGGTGTTGCTACTGGTCCGAAGAGAAGCGCACCGCTCCCGCCGGGATGCGGGCGTCGCACCAGACACGTACTCCCTCGCGGAGCTCGTTGTCGGGGCCGATGACCGCGCCGTCGCCGATGACCGTGCCGGTGAGGACGGTGCGTTCGCCCACCCGGGCCCGGGTGCCGATGAGGGAGTCGGTGACGACCGCGCCGGGTTCGATGACGGCGCCCGGGAGGATGGTGGAGCCGAAGACCCGAGCGCCCTCGGCGACGAACGCGCCCTCGCCGACCACCGTGCCGCCGGTCAGCTTCGCGCCCGGCGCCACCGTGGCCGTGGGCAGGATCAGGCGGTCGCCGCAGCGGCCGGGGACCGCCGGTGAGGGCGCGCGGCCCAGGACCAGGTCGGCCGAGCCGCGGACGAAGGCCGCCGGGGTGCCGAGGTCCAGCCAGTACGTGGAGTCGACCATGCCCTGGAGATGGGCGCCCGCCGCGAGGAGGTCGGGGAACGTCTCGCGCTCCACCGAGACCGGGCGGCCCAGCGGGATCGTGTCGATGACCGAGCGGCGGAAGACGTACGCCCCCGCGTTGATCTGGTCGGTGACGATCTCCTCGGGCGTCTGCGGCTTCTCCAGGAAGGCGAGGACGCGGCCGGTCTCGTCCGTGGGGACCAGGCCGTAGGCCCTCGGGTCCGTCACCTTCGTCAGGTGCAGGGAGACGTCGGCGGACGTGGACTCGTGCGTGGCCACCAGCGCCTTGATGTCCAGGCCCGTCAGGATGTCGCCGTTGAAGATCAGTACCGGGTCGTCGGGGCCGGAGTGCAGGCGGGAGGCGACGTTGCGGATGGCACCGCCCGTGCCGAGGGGTTCCTCCTCGGTCACGTACTCGATGTGCAGACCGAGCGCGGAGCCGTCGCCGAAGTACGGCTCGAAGACCTCGGCCAGATAGCTGGTGGCGAGGACGATGTGGTCCACGCCCGCCGCCTTGGCGCGCGCCAGCTGGTGCGTGAGGAACGGCACCCCGGCGGCCGGGACCATGGGCTTGGGCGTGTGCACCGTCAACGGACGCAGCCGGGTGCCTTTGCCGCCGACCAGGAGGATCGCTTCTGTCACCTGTCGTCTCTGCTTCCTGCCGGGACCGGCCGAACTGCTCGTTCTACTCTTTTCGGCTGGTCAGTGTATGCAGACCGTAGCGGCGGCGCCCTTGACGACCACGCGTTTTCCCCCGAGATCGGTGTGAGAACGGTGTGAGACGGCGGGCCCCCCGGAACGGCGCCGAACGTGCTCCCCGGCCATCAGCGCCCCTGGTAGTGCGCCGCGTTGGAACGGGCGTTGCCCAGCTTGGCATACAGCCGCTTGCCGGGGCACTCGGTGGCGTATCCGTCCCGATGACCGGAGATCACATTCAGTCGTACCTTCTTACCTTCGGGGTAGAGGTTGCCACCTGCCGACGTGAGATATGTCTTGCCACGCGGATTGACCCCGTAGAGCCCGAGTTTCCACGCGGTGAGCCGGGCGACGGCCGTCACCGTGGCCTTGGACGGCTTCGCCGAGCCGTATGTGCCGATCACGCCGATGCCCATGGTGTCGCTGTTGAAGCCGGCGGTGTGCGCGCCGAGGACCGCTTTCGCCGCGCCGCCGGCCCGGCCCTCGTAGATGGTTCCGCACTTGTCGACGAGGAAGTTGTAGCCCATGTCCCGCCAGCCCATGCTCGTGACGTGGTAGCGGTAGATACTGCGGATGACGGAGGGGGCCTGGGTGCAGGAGTACGTGTTGCCCGATGCCGTGTGGTGCACGAAGGCGGCCTTGACCTTCTTGGCGTAGGAGAACCCGCGTTGGCGCAGTGACTCGTCCGCGCCCCAGCCGCGGCGCGTGACGATCCGCGGGCGCGGCCCGATGTGCGGCTTGCCCTGCACCGGCCCCTGCAGGCGGGTGAGTTCGCGCTCGGTGGCCTGCTTGCTCAGCGCCGGGATCTGCAGGGCGCCGAAGCCGGTGATGTCGGTGTTGGCGGCCGAGGCCTCCCGCGCCGCGGCCGTCTGCAGGCCGGTGTGCGGCGCGTCGGCCGGCGCGCCCGCGGGCGGTGCCTCGTCGCCGGGGTCGACGAGTTCCAGGCGCAGCCCCGACGGCAGCGGCGGCCGCGGCCCGCCCTCACGGCTGCTCCGCGCATCGTCGGCACCCCCGCCGCCATCGGCGACGCCGTCCACCACGGCACCGTCATCTGCGCCCGTCCCGTCGGCGCGGACCCGTACGTCCACGCCGTCCGCATCGCCCACCCACAGCGGTGCGGTCGCCCCGCGTACTCGCCGGGCGTCCCGTTCCGCCGTGCCCGGGTCGGCACCGTGGTCGGCGTTGTGCGTCTCGACGTCCTGCCAGCCGGACCATTTCCCCGTCGCGGCCGACCGGGTGCGCACCCGGACCCGGCCGCGCAGTTCGCTGCCCGGGTCGCGCCAGACGACCCCGACCATCGAGAAGTGCTCGCCTTCGGGCCGGTACAGCCCCTGTTCCGGGGCGGTGCCGAGGTCGCGCTCGTCGGAGAGCGGGACGAGCGGCAGCGAGCGGGTGCTGCCGGGGAGCGCGGGATCGGCGGCGCTCGGGGCGACGACAGCGGGTGGGGGCGCGGCGGACGCGGGCGGGGGCAGCGCGAGTGCGAGGGCCGCGGCGCAGGGCACACCGATCGAGCAGACGGCGATCGACGGTGCGCCGGCGGACGGTTGGCCGATGGACGAAGTCAGGAATCCACGCATGCATATGATCTTGAACATAGTCGTACAAATATGTCCAACGGTGAACTGACGGGCCGTCGGCAGCCGTTCCACCGAACCGGTGCCCCCGCCGCACGCCGCGCGCGTCTGCCCGCGCGTACCCTTTCCCGGGTGAACGCCACCGATCGCACCCCTGCCGACCTGCTGGCTTCCGCGCTCGCCGCGGACCCCGGCCGCCCACTGGTGACCTTCTACGACGACGCCACCGGCGAACGCGTCGAACTGTCCGTGGCCACCTTCGCCAATTGGGTGGCCAAGACCGCGAACCTCCTCCAGGGCGATCTCTCCGCCGGGCCCGGTGACCGGGTCGCGCTGCTGCTGCCCGCGCACTGGCAGACGGCGGTGTGGCTGCTGGCCTGTTCGTCGGTGGGCGCGGTCGCCGACCTCGGCGGGGATCCGGCCGCCGCGGACGTCGTCGTCAGCGGGCCGGATGCGCTGGACGCCGCGCGGGCGTGCCGCGGGGAGCGGGTGGCGCTCGCGCTGCGGCCGTTGGGCGGGCGGTTCCCTCAGCCTCCCGAGGGGTTCGTCGACTACGCCGTGGAAGTGCCGGGTCAGGGTGACCGGTTCGTGCCGTTCGCTCCGGTGGACGCCGAGGAGGCCGCGCTGATCGTGGCCGGGCGGGAGTTCAGCGGGGCGGAGGTCGTGGAGCGGGCGCTGGCCCAGGCGCCCGCGCTGGAGCTGACGGGGCCCGGGTCGAGGTTGCTGTCGGGGCTGTCGTACGACACGTGGGAGGGGGTCGCCGCGGGGTTGTACGCGCCGCTGGCCGTCGGGGGGTCGGTGGTGTTGTGCCGGCATCTGGAGCGGCTGGACGAGGAGGCGCTCGCCAAGCGGATCGAGAGCGAGCGGGTGACCGCGGTGCGCCGCTGACAGGGGGTGCTTCGGCCGTACGGCGGGTGCGGGTGCGTGCGGGTCGTTCGCGCAGTGCGGGTTGTTCTCGCAGCTCACCGCGCCCCTCGAAAAGCCGCGGTTCCCCCGATCGGAGTAGCTGAGGGCGCTGTCACGGCTCTTCCCCGCCATCGTCGTAAGAGCAGGACACGACGCTCGTACGCCATGAGGGGGTGCCCCGGCCGTGACCGACTCCGCTCGCAGGATTTCCGGTACCGGTCGGCGGCGGTGGGTGAAGGGCGCGGCACTCGGACTGTCCCTGCTCGTCGCCGCCGCCGCGGGGGCCGGCTGGGCCGTCTACACCAAGCTGAGTTCGAACATCACCCCGGACGAGGCGGCCGCCCGCGAACTGGCCCGGTACGAGCGGGAGCGGCCCACCGCGCTGGTGCGGGGGGCGCAGAACATCCTGCTGATCGGGTCCGACACGCGGGCCGGGGACGGGAACTCCGCGTACGGGCGGGACCTGGGCAGCGAGCGGTCGGACACGACGATCCTGCTGCATCTGGCCGCCGACCGGCACAGCGCGACCGCCGTGTCGCTGCCGAGGGACCTGATGGTGGACATCCCCGGCTGCCGGCAGCCGGACGGCAGCCGCAGCCAACCGGTGTTCGCGATGTTCAACCACGCCTTCCAGGTCGGCGGTTCGGCGTGCACGATCCGGACCGTCGAAAAGCTGACGGACATTCGGATCGACCATCACGTGGTCGTGGACTTCAGCGGTTTCAAGGAGATGGTGGACGCCGTCGACGGGGTGCAGGTCTGCCTGAAGGAGCCCGTCGACGACAAGGCGGCCAAGCTGAAGCTGCCCGCGGGGAAGGTCGTGCTCGACGGCGAGCAGGCGCTCGGTTATGTGCGGGCCCGCAAGTCGCTCGGCGACGGCAGCGACACCGAGCGGATGGAACGCCAGCAGCGGTTCCTCGGCGCACTGGTCGACAAGGTGCAGAGCAACGACGTCCTGCTGAACCCGGTGAAGCTGTATCCGGTGCTGGACGCGGCGACCTCCTCACTGACCGCCGATCCGGAACTGGCCAGTCTGCGCGGTTTGTACCAGTTGGTGCGCGGACTGCGCGACATCCCCACCGAACGGGTGCAGTTCCTGACCGTACCGAGGGAGTCGTACGTCTACGACGCCAACCGTGACCAACTCGTGGAGCCGGAAGCCGAGAAGCTGTTCGCCCGGCTGCGGACCGACCAGCCCGTGGCGGTGGCCCGGAACACGCCTCAGGACGGCTCGGGGACGGACGGCAAGAGCGACCCCTCGCCCGCGCCCACGTTCCGCGGGAACACCGCCGCCGAACGCACCTGCGAGTAATGCGCACATCAAGACACCGAACCTTCATCCAGGAAATGCGCCGGATTGCCCAGTTGTAGGAAGGTCGAATTTGTCACCGGCGTCGCTCGACGCTGAACTGGGCGGATAGGGTGAGCGACCCGGTGCACCTGACCGCGAGGTCCGTCCTGGGGTCGTGCACTGTTTCACCGAGACCCGAGCGCCTTGGGGGGAAGGCGCCGCGTGGCCCCGACGGAGGATTCGGACAACCGTGGACGCGCAAGGCCGTGGGCGGGCGGACAACATCGACCCCGCAGACCAGTGGGTGCTCAATCCGAACACCGGCGAATACGAACTGCGACTGGGTCCTTCCGCACCGCAGTCGTCGGTGCCCAGCCCCCGCAGACCCGCTCCCGGCGACAACGCGCGCGCGCCGCGCCGCCGTGACGCGGCGCCCGGCGCGACCCGTGAGACGCGCCAGGCGCGCGGCGGTGACGTACCGGCGCCGCGCTCGGCCCGGCGCCGTAGCGGCGAGCCGGAGACACCGCAGGGGCGGCGGGCGGCCCGGCGGGGGCCGGTGAAGAAGAAGTCCAAGGCGAAGAAGGTGCTGGCGTGGACCGCCGGCAGCACGGCGTTCGTGCTGGTCGCCATCGGCACCGCCGGCTACCTGTATCTCAAGCACCTTGAGGGCAACGTCACCACGACGGACGTGGGCAGCGCCGCCAAGGACGGCTTCAGCAAGGACGACGCCTTCAACATCCTGATCATCGGCACCGACAAGCGCACCGGCAAGGGCAACGAGGGCTACGGCGACAAGGGCAGCGTCGGGCACGCCGACACCAACATCCTGCTGCACGTCTCCAAGGACCGGACGAACGCGACCGCGCTCAGCATTCCGCGCGACCTGATCGTGAACGTGCCGGACTGCCCGACGAAGCAGCCGGACAACAGCGAGAAGGTCGTTCCCGGCACGGACGGCGTGCGCTTCAACACCAGCCTGGGCCAGGACGGCCGCGACCCCGGCTGCACCATGCGCACCGTGCAGGCAGTCACCGGGATCGTGCCGGACCACTTCATGATGGTCGACTTCAACGCGGTGAAGACGCTGACGACGGCGGTCGGCGGGGTGGACGTGTGTCTCGCCCACGCGGTGAACGACAAGGACTCGCACCTGAACCTGCCCGCCGGCGAGCACAAGATCGAGGGCGAGCAGGCCCTGGCCTTCGTCAGGACCCGGCACAGCTGGGGCAACCAGGGCGACCTGGACCGCATCAAGGTGCAGCAGCAGTTCATGGCCTCGCTGATGCGCAAGATGTCCTCCAGCGACACACTGACCAACCCGAGCAAGCTGATCGACCTCGCCGAGGCCGCCACCAAGGCGCTGACCGTCGACAAGGGCATCGGCTCCGTGGGCACGCTCAAGGACATCGCGCTGGAGCTGAAGAAGGTACCGCCGAAGAACATCTCGTTCGTGACGGTGCCCGTGATCGACAACCCGGCCGACGGCGTCGTCCACAAGACCGTCATCGTCAACCAGACCACCGCTCCTCAGGTCTTCGACGCGATCAAGAACGACGTCTCCTTCACCGAGGTGAAGAAGAAGCAGAAGGCGGAGAAGGACGCGGAGGCCGCGCGCCTCAAGGGCAGCCGGTCCGCGCCCTCCGACGTCCGGGTGCGGATCCTCAACGGCGGTGCCGACTCCGGCAGCGCGCAGGAGACCCTGGCCTGGCTGCAGACCAAGGAGGGCGTGCTGAAGTCCGAGAACGCGGGCAACGCGCCGGCACCGCTGGCCCGGACCACTCTTGAGTACGCGCCCGACCAGGCCGCGCAGGCAAGGGAGTTGGCCCACCTCATGGGCCTGCCCGGTGCCGCCCTCAAACCCGGCAGGAGCGTGACCAACTCCCAGGGCCTGCCGGCGATGACGCTGACCCTGGGCAAGGACTTCAAGGGCGCGGGGGTCTCCCTCACCGCTCCGTCGAAGGCACCGTCGGTCGACAAGTCGACGGCGGACAAGGTCCAGTGCGCCAGCTGAGCGGCGCGCAGGCGATGTCGCCGAGGACGCGCCGTCCGCCCGGCGCCGGACCGTACGGATAGAGCGGACAAGGGCCCCTCCCCGGTGCGGAGAGGGGCCCTTCCTGATGTCCGGGCGGGTCCGGGCGGCAGCAGCGCAGCCGTTCAGTGTGCGGCGGGCACCGCCGGCCGCCGTGCTGCGACGACCTTCCTGGCCAGCGACTTCGGGCTGGTCAGAAAGCCCCAGCCCCACGACATGTGCATGGTGGCCAGAGCCACCGGGATCTGCAGCCGGGCCTTCAGGGGCAGCCCCTTGCCCGCCGGGACCGAGCCCGCGACGATCGCCGCCAGATAGCCGCCGGGGACGACGAAGCCCCACGGGGTGAGCACCGCGCCAATCACGATCCCCGCCGCGATCGCGCACACCGCCGCCGGCGGGGCGAGGTAGCGCAGGTTGATCGAACCGGAGTGGTAGCGGGCGACGACATGCCGCCAGCGGCCGTAGTCCTTGTACTGCTTGGCGAGAGCACGCACGCTCGGCCGGGGCCGGTACGACACCTTCAGCTCGGGCGAGAACCAGATCAGGCCGCCCGCCTCACGGATGCGGAAGTTCAGCTCCCAGTCCTGGGCGCGGATGAACTCCTCGTTGTATCCGCCCTGCTGCTCCAGGGCCTCGCGGCGGAAGACCCCGAGGTAGACGGTCTCGGCGGGGGCCGCCTCGCCGCCGGTGTGGAAGGCGGCGTTGCCGACACCGATCTTCGAGGTCATCGCGGCGGCGACCGCGTGCTCCCAGTCGTTCTCGCCCTCGGCGTGCATGATGCCGCCGACGTTCTGCGCGCCGGTCTCCTCCAGGAGCCGCACGGCGGTGGCGATGTAGTTCGGCGAGAGCATGCCGTGGCCGTCCACGCGCACCACGATCGGATGCCGGGAGGCCTTGATCGCCGCGTTCAGCGCGGCGGGGGTGCGGCCGGTCGGGTTCGGGACGGTGTGCACGCGCTTGCTCGTGCTGGACGCGGTCTCGGCGACCAGCTCGGCGGCGATCTCGTCCGTGCGGTCCGTGGACGGACCGAGGGCGATGACGACCTCCATCTCGCCGGCGTACTCCTGCGCGAGGATCGCCTGGACGGCCGCGCGCAGATGCCGCTCCTCGTTGAGGACGGGCATGATCACGGAAACAGCGGGGAGCTGCACGTCGGGCTTGGCGTTCATAGGGGCCTCACGTTACCGCGAACGGGGGACACCGGTGCGCGCCGCAGGGGCGTAAGACCGGGCTGGAGATCGTATCGGCCTACGGTGCTCACGGATCCCACGTACGGCCTCGTCCGGAGGTGTCCCCTTTGGCCAGCCCGCCTCGGTCCCCTGCGCGTCCGCAGCGGCGACCGCAGCCGTCCCGCCGTGTGCCGCGCCCGCCCGAGCGGCCCGTGCGGTCCGTCCGGCCGCCCCGGCCCCGGCCCCGCTGGGCCATGCGCGCGGTGACCACGCTGTCGGTCGTGGTGCTCGCCTCCGCCGGGATCGGGCACGCGGTGATGAGCAGCCTGGACGCGGGCATCGCCCGGGTCGACGCCTTCAAGGACATGAAGAACCGGCCGCGCGCGGGCCACGGCACGAACGTGCTGCTGGTCGGCACCGACGGCCGGGACCGGATCAGCGAGCAGGAACGGCGGGCGTACCGGCTGGGCGGGGCGCCCTGTCACTGCACCGACACGATGATGATCGTGCACATCTCGGAGAACCGGGACCGGGCCACCGTGGTGAGCCTGCCCCGCGACTCCTACGCCGAGGTGCCCGCGCACACCGACCCGGCCACCGGACTGCAGCACGGACCGCACCCGGTCAGGCTCAACGCGGCCTACGCCGAGGGCGGCCCCCAGCTGACCGTCCGCACGGTGGAGAACATGACCCATGTGAAGATCGACCACTATCTGGAGGTCGACTTCGCCAGCTTCATGAAGACCGTGGACGTCCTCGGCGGGGTGCCGGTGTGCACGACGACACCGCTGAAGGACTCCTACACCGGCCTCGACCTGCCTCCCGGCACCCACACCCTCATGGGCGGTCAGGCCCTGCAGTACGTGCGGGCCCGGCACATCGACGGGGCGAGCGACCTGGGCCGGATGAAGCGGCAGCAGCAGTTCCTGGCCGAGCTGATCGACAGGGCCACCTCCTCGGGGGTGCTGCTGAACCCGATGCGGTTCCGGGACGTGACCCGGGCGGTGCTCGGCTCGGTCCGCGCCGACGAGGGCTTCGGCACCGACGAGCTGCTCGACCTCGGCCGGGCCATGCGGAACTTCTCCCCGTCGTCCTCCGAGTTCACCACCGTGCCCATCGGGCAGCTGAACTACCCGGTCAAGGGCATCGGCTCGACGCTGAAGTGGGACGAGGCCAGGACGGCCCAGCTCTTCGCGTCGCTGCGCGACGACAAGCCGCTCACCGCGGACCGCCCGGAGCACGGCCCGGCACCGGCCGCACCGGTGGAGGTGGACCCGCGGCAGATCCGGGTCCTGGTGGCGAACGGCACCGGCACGGCCGGCCTGGCGAAACGGGTCGACGCGGCGCTCGCGGCGACCGGCTTCGCCACGACCCACCAGCCGGTGGACGCCCCCGCCCACGTGCCGCGCACGGTCATCTCCTACGACCCCCGCTGGGACCGCTCCGCCCGTTCCCTGGCCACCGCCCTGCCCGGCGCCGAGCTGCGGTCCGTACCGGGCCAGGGGCCGCTGCTGAAGGTGACCGTCGGGGCCGACTTCAAGGACGTGCGCAAGGTCCGCTTCGACGACCCGCAGCAGCCGCAGCAGAACGTGGTGCGCGGCAACGAGGTGGTGTGCTGAGCGCTCCGCGGTGCGCACGGCGAGCCGCTCCCCTCAGTCCTCGCCGGTCCTTCCCAGCCCCCGGTCCTTCCCGGCCCTCCCCCGTCCTTCTCGGTCCTCCCCGGGCCCTCTCAGTCCTCGTAGCCTTCGGCGGCACGCCGCTCCCGCAGCTCGCGGATCGCCCGGCGGCGGGCCAGACGGTGGGTGCGGCGGATCTGGGCCTCCTGGTAGCGGCGGCGGTCACGGTCGGTCTCCGGGAGCACCGGCGGCACCCGGCGCGGCTTGCCGTCGGCGTCGACGGCGGCGAAGACCAGATAGGCCGAGCCGACCTGGGTGGGCGGGGTCGATTCGTTCCAGCGCTCGGCGAGGACGCGGACGCCGACCTCCATGGAGGTCCGGCCGGTCCAGTTGACCTGCGCCTTCACATGGACCAGGTCGCCGACGCGGACCGGCTCCAGAAAGGCCATCTCGTCCATGGACGCGGTGACGGCGGGGCCGCCGGAGTGCCGGCCGGCCACGGCGCCCGCCGCGTCGTCGACCAGCTTCATGATCACACCGCCGTGCACCGTCCCCAGCAGGTTCGTGTCGTTGTGGGTCATGATGTGGCTGAGAGTGGTGCGCGAGGCTGAGGTCGGCTTGCCGGGGATGTCCGGCGCGATGTCCGGATTCGCGTCCGTGGCCTGGTCTGTCATGCCCTCCACCTTATGCCGAAGTGACATTCGCGGAATTTGTGTCAGCTTCGCAACAGCGGCGCCCTTATTTTCCGACAGCCCTTGTACGGCACAGTGCGGCGCCCTGCACACTGGGGCGCATGAATGACTGGCCCGAGGGATGGTCCGACGACAACCGCGGCCCGCGGTACGGACGCGGCAGTGGCGGCGCGCAGCCGGAAGGTGCCCGCGTGATGCGTCAGGTGCAGCGCGGCCCGGGGGTACCGCCCGGGCAGCGCTCGTACGGCGATCCCGGCCCGTCGGCGCCGCCGTACGGCTCCGGCGTCCCGCAGCAGCCGTCGTACGTGGACGGCCGGGGATACGACGAGGGCGCCGGTTACGACAGCGGCTACAACACCGGCCAGGTCTACGGCGGCGGGCGCCGCGGCGGCGGCTTCGTACCCAACGACAACGACCCGGACCCGGAAGTCGGCCGGTACCGGCCGCGCCCGAACTGGCGCCGCCGGATCAAGTGGACCGCGATCACCGTGGCGACCGTGGTGGTCGTCACCTCGGTCGCGACCTACTTCTGGGCCGACTCCAAGCTGCGCCGCGAGGTCGACCTGTCCACGGTCATCGACCGGCCCGCCTCGGGCTCCGGCACGAACTACCTGATCGTCGGCTCGGACAGCCGTGAGGGCATGTCCAAGGCGGACGAGAAGAAGCTGCACACGGGCGGCGCAGAGGGCAAGCGGACCGACTCGATGATGATCCTGCACGTCGGCGACAACGGCGACACGCTGGTCTCACTGCCGCGCGACTCGAACGTGACCGTCCCGTCGTTCAAGGGGACGTCCGGCAAGACCTACCCGGCCACGGGCCGGCAGGAGAAGCTCAACGCGACCTACGCCGAGGACGGTCCGACCCTGCTGGTCCGCACCATCGAGGCCAACACCGGCCTGCACATCGACCACTACGTGGAGATCGGCTTCCAGGGCTTCGCCAACATCGTGGACGCGGTGGGCGGCGTCGAGATCAACATCGACAAGGGCTTCAAGGACAAGTGGTCCGGCGCCGACTTCAAGGCCGGCAACCAGACCCTGAACGGCCAGCAGGCCCTCGCCTTCGTCCGCACCCGGCACGCCTTCGCCGCCTCCGACCTGCAGCGCACCAAGAACCAGCAGAAGTTCCTGTCGGCACTGGCCCACCAGGTGGCCACGCCCTCCACGGTGCTCAACCCCTTCAAGTTCTACCCGGTCATGGGCGCGGGCCTGGACTCCCTGATCGTCGACAAGGACATGTCCCTGTGGGACCTGGCCTCGATGTTCTGGGCGATGAAGGGCGTCCAGGGCGGTGACGGCACGTCGCTGAACATGCCGATCTCCGGTTCCGTCGGCGGCAACCTCGTCTGGGACAAGGCGAAGGTGAAGACACTCGTCAACGAGCTGAACAACGACGAGAAGGTGACGGTCACCGGCAACTAGGCGGACACAGGTCCGCCCGCGGTCACCTCCCGGGGCCCCCGGCGTCATGGCCGGGTAAAGCATGGGCCAAAGCAGGCCTCCCATTCACCGCATACCGGACCAGTCGGGCGGTTGTACGAGCGTGGGGTTTGTCACCGCTGCGCGCAGGCGCTGAACTGTGCGGATAGTGTGTGCGATCCGGTGCGGAACTGCCGTGACATCGTGCACCGTTCGACCGACTGCACTGAGGGTCTTTGGGGGGCGGCTCGTCGCGCGGCCCCGACGGAGGACGAAGCGACCGTGGACACGCAAGGCTGTGGGCGAGGGGACGACATCGCCCCGTCGGAGCACCGGGTACCGCTGCGCACCCGCCGTGCGGGGCGCCCTTCACGACGCCGGCGTACCCGCGCGTGAACCCGCCGATGTCACGGGCCGTTCGGCGCCCGCCCTAAGCCCGGCGAGGACCGGACCGACGCAACGGGGGCCCCTCCTCAGCATTCTGAAGTTCCGTCAGGACTTCCAGGCGTATGGCCGTACCACGCGGCGGGCCGGCGAAGGCGCCGGACCGCCGCGGCGAAGTCGACGGCCGACGAAGTCACACGCGCCTTGTGACGTCCGGGCTTCCCTCTGCGTCTAACTGAACGCAGCGCCACGGCGCGGGCCGGGCCGGCCCCGCGCATCGGCCGGTGCCCGGCGACCGGGGCACGGCCGGCAGACAACGACAGAGGCGCCGTACACCTCCGGAGGACGGTGGGCGCGCGACGAAGCCGCGGTGTAAGGGTGCCGAGGGCGGGAAGGCAGGAGATGGCACGCAGCAGCGTGGACCAGGAAGGGGCGGTGCCGCGGGCTCGGCACGCCGGCGAACCCGGTGCGGGGACCGAGGCGGAGGACGGGGGGAGCAGCCATCGGCGTGGCGGCGGCCGCAGACGTCGTACGGAGCCGGGACCTCCGAAGCCCAAGCGCCGCATACTGCGCTGGTCGGCGTTGACCCTGGCGGTCGTCATACTCGGCACCGCCGCCGCGGGTTACCTCTACTACGAGCACCTCAACGCCAACATCCAGAAGGACAAGCTGAACCTGGGCGACTCCGATGTGCCCGAGGCGACCCCGAACGCCGCCGGCCAGACACCGCTGAACGTCCTGCTGATCGGTTCGGACAGCCGGAACAGCGCGAAGGACCTCGCGCTCGGAGGGGCCAAGCAGGAGGCGGGGCGCGCGGGGCTCGCGGACGTGCAGATGCTGGTGCACGTGTCCGCCGACCGCACCAACATGTCCGTGGTCAGCCTGCCCCGCGACACGATGATCCCGATCCCCCGGTGCACCGACCCGCACAACGGCCACAGGTACCCGGCGCTCTCCCTCGCCATGGCGAACGAGTCACTGGCCCGCGGCGGCCCCGGCTGCACGGTCGCCACCTGGCAGAAGCTGACCAACATCCACATCGACCACTTCATGATGGTCGACTTCTCCGGCGTGGTCGACATGGCGGACGCCATCGGCGGCGTCCCGGTCTGCGTCAAGCAGAACGTCTGGTCGCACACCCACGACGGTCACGGCTCGGGCCTGAAGCTGACCAGGGGCACCACGTACGTCAAGGGCGAACAGGCCCTGCAGTGGCTGCGCACCCGCTACGGCTTCGAGGACGGCACCGACCTCGGCCGTACCCACGCCCAGCACATGTACATGAACGCGATGGTGCGCCAGCTGCGC
Organism: Streptomyces sp. NPDC030799; assembly: GCF_055572255.1. Classification (NCBI taxonomy): domain Bacteria; kingdom Bacillati; phylum Actinomycetota; class Actinomycetes; order Kitasatosporales; family Streptomycetaceae; genus Streptomyces; species Streptomyces sp. NPDC030799. The sequence goes on from NZ_JBVIDS010000013.1 coordinate 38,641, forward strand.
GAGAAGGCGACGCTGGACAACCCCGGCGCGATGCGCGACCTGGCGGAGACCGCGACGAAGGCCCTCAAGGTCGACGAGAGCCTGGGGACGATCAAGAAGCTGTACGACCTGTCCGAGGAGTTCAAGCGGGTCCCCACCAAGCGCATCACGATGACCACACTGCCGACCGTGCAGTGGTCGCAGGACCACGACCGGCTCGTGCCCGCGCCCGAGGACGCCGACCAGCTCATCTCCATGGTCCGCGACGACACCCCGCTGGACGGACGCGGCGCGAAGAAGAAGCCCGAGGAGAAGGCGAAGACCCCCGCGGACCCCGACGGCAGGATCGCGGTGCAGGTCCGCAACGGCACCGGAGCCGACGGCCAGGCCCCGGCGCAGCAGCGGGCGCTCGCGGTCGTCCAGGTCCTGCAGGGCAAGGGGTTCGCCCGGGCCGCGGCGGACGCCACGCCGGCCTCGCAGGCCAAGACCACCGTCCTGTATCCCAGCGCCGATCTGGAAGGTGACGCCCAAGCGGTGGCCCAGGCGCTCGGGATACCGCTGAAGCAGGTGCAGAAGTCGACCGACGTCTCGGGCGTCACACTGCTGGTGGGCGCCGACTGGCGCACCGGCACCGCGTACAAGGCGCCCTCCCAGCCGACGAAGGCACCCTCGTCGGCGGCCGTGCTCCCGGGCGACCAGAAGGGCGCCTGCATGGCGGTCCAGAAGGGCTTCACCTGGTGACCGGAGGCTGGTGAGCCGGGCGTGCACACGCTGCGGGGCCGCAGCTCCTCAGGGAGCCGCGGCCCCGCAGCGGGCGTCACATCTTGGCGCCCGCCATCGCGCGACAGCTCTCCGCACAGCGGCGACACGCCTCCGCGCAGCGCATCATCTGCTGGTCGTCGGGCATGGACATACACGCCTCGGCGCACATGTCGCACACCTTGGCGCAGAGCATGCACATCTCGGCGGACATGGGCGAGCGGCGCATCATCATGTCCGCGCACATGCGGGTCGTCTCGGAGCAGTCCATCAGCGCGCGCATGACCTGCATCTGCTGCTGGCCGCCCTTCTGCATGCAGGAGCTCATGCTCTCCTCGCACATGCTGTGGCAGTTCATGCACGCCTCGATGCAGTCCTGCATCTGCTGCGTGAGGGCAGGCATCATCTGGGACTGGGTCATGGCTCCTCCTCGGAGGGCGGGGACCCGGGACGGGTCCCGTGTGCTTCCGTCCTACGTCCCCGGGGCCTGCCACGCATGTGACCGACCGGTCGGCAGGTGCCCCCGGACAACGGAAAGGCGCCCCGGAGGGCGCCTTCCTGAAAGAGCCGTGCGGTCCTTGCCTTACGGCAGGTTGCGGGCCATGACGATCCGCTGGACCTGATTCGTGCCTTCGTAGATCTGGGTGATCTTGGCGTCGCGCATCATGCGCTCCACCGGGTAGTCGCGGGTGTAGCCGTAGCCGCCGAGGAGCTGGACGGCGTCCGTGGTGACCTCCATGGCCACGTCCGAGGCGAAGCACTTGGCGGCGGCGCCCAGATAGGTGAGGTCGGCGTCGCCGCGCTCGGAGGCAGCGGCGGCCTGGTAGGTGAGGGCGCGGGCCGCCGAGATCTTCATCGACATGTCGGCGAGCATGAACTGGATGCCCTGGAAGTCGGCGATGGCCTTGCCGAACTGCTTGCGCTCCTGGACGTAGCCCTTGGCGTAGTCCAGGGCACCCTGGGCGACGCCGAGGGCCTGGGCGGCGATGGTGATGCGGGTGTGGTCCAGGGTCTTCATCGCGGTGGCGAAGCCGGTGCCCTCCTCGCCGATCATGCGATCGGCGGGGATGCGGACGTTGTCGAAGTAGACCTCGCGGGTCGGGGAGCCCTTGATGCCGAGCTTCTTCTCCGGGGCGCCGAAGGACACGCCCGGGTCGGACTTCTCGACGACGAAGGCGGAGATTCCCTTGGAGCGCTTCTCCGGGTCCGTCACGGCCATCACCGTGTAGTACTCCGACACGCCCGCGTTGGTGATCCAGCGCTTGACGCCGTTGAGGACCCAGAAGTCGCCGTCGCGGACGGCCCTGGTCTTCATGCCGGCCGCGTCCGAGCCGGCCTCCGGCTCGGAGAGGCAGTACGAGAACATCGCGTCGCCCTTGGCGAGCGGGGTCAGGTACTTCTTCTTCAGGTCCTCGCCGCCGGAGAGGATCACCGGGAGGGAGCCCAGCTTGTTCACGGCGGGGATCAGGGAGGAGGACACGCAGGCGCGGGCCACCTCCTCGATGACGATGACCGTGGCGAGCGCGTCGGCGCCGGCGCCGCCGTACTCCTCGGGGACGTGTACCGCGTGCAGGTCGTTGGCGACGAGGGCGTCGAGGGCCTCCTGCGGGAAGCGGGCCTCCTCGTCCACCGCCGCGGCGAACGGCGCGATCTTCGCCTCGACCAGGGAACGAACGGCGTCCCGGAGCATGTCGTGCTCCTCGGACGGGCGGTACAGGTCGAAGTCAGCCGATCCGGCCACGGTCTCTCACGCTCCAAAGACGCAGTGATACTGACGCTAATTACCGTTAAGTAACTCAAATTTTAGAGGGCGGCCCGTGGGACGCCTACGTGAGCTTGGCGACAGCAGGGAAATTGCCCGGTGGACGGCCCGACTATGCTCGGCTCCGCATCACCGACGTACCCGACCTGGAGCACTTCCATGAGCCTGAAGATCACCGTGATCGGCACCGGCTACCTCGGCGCCACGCACGCCGCGGCCATGGCCGAGCTGGGCTTCGAGGTGCTGGGTCTCGATGTCGTACCCGAGAAGATCGCGATGCTGGAGCGCGGCGAGACCCCCATGTACGAGCCGGGGCTCCAGGAGCTGCTGAGGAAGCATGTGGCGGGCTTCGAGGGGTCCACCGGGCGGCTGCGGTTCACCATGGACTGGGCCGAGGCCGGCGCCTTCGGTGACGTGCACTTCCTGTGCGTGAACACTCCGCAGCGGCATGGGGAGTACGCGGCCGACATGTCGTACGTCGACGCCGCGGTCTCCTCGCTCGCCCCGCATCTGCACGGCCCGGCCCTGGTCGTCGGCAAGTCGACGGTGCCGGTGGGCTCGGCCGACCGGCTGGCCGGGTACCTCGCCGAGCACGCCCCGGCGGGCGGGGACGCCGAGCTGGCGTGGAACCCGGAGTTCCTGCGCGAGGGCTTCGCCGTGCAGGACACCCTGCACCCGGACCGGATCGTGGCGGGCGTGCGCAGCGAGCGCGCCGAGAAGCTGCTGCGTGAGGTGTACGCGACGCCGATCGGCGAGGGCACGCCGTTCGTGGTGACCGACTTCCCGACCGCGGAGCTGGTGAAGACGGCCGCGAACTCCTTCCTCGCCACGAAGATCTCCTTCATCAACGCGATGGCGGAGGTGTGCGAGGCCGCGGGCGGTGACGTGGCGAAGCTGGCGGAGGCCATCGGGCACGACGACCGGATCGGGGCGAAGTTCCTGCGCGCCGGGATCGGCTTCGGCGGCGGCTGTCTGCCGAAGGACATCCGGGCGTTCATGGCGCGGGCCGGCGAGCTGGGCGCGGACCAGGCGCTGACCTTCCTGCGCGAGATCGACTCCATCAACATGCGCCGGCGCGGGCAGATGGTCGAGATGACCCGGGAGGCGCTCGGCGGCGGTTCCTTCCTCGGCAAGCGGGTCGCGGTGCTCGGCGCCACGTTCAAGCCCGACTCGGACGACGTGCGTGACTCGCCCGCGCTGAACGTGGCCGGGCAGATCCACCTCCAGGGCGGCCAGGTCACCGTGTACGACCCGAAGGGCATGGGGAACGCCCGCCGGGTCTTTCCCACCCTCGGGTACGCCGACTCGGCGCTGGACGCGGTCCGGGGCGCCGATGTCGTCCTGCACCTGACCGAGTGGCAGGAGTTCCGTGAGCTGGACCCGGCGGCGCTCGGTGAGGTCGTGGCGGACCGGGTGATCCTGGACGGCCGCAACACGCTCGACCCGGAGCTGTGGCGCCGGGCGGGCTGGACCTACCGGGCGATGGGGCGCCCGACGGCATGAGGGCATGAGGACATGCGAAAGACGCCGGTTCGGCCGAGGCTCAGTCGGCCGAACCGGCGTCTTTCGCATTCTGCACCAAGGAGCTGTGCGTCACGCACCCTTCGCCCGGTAGCGCCGCATCTTCGCCCGGGCCCCGCACACCTGCATCGAGCACCACCGGCCCCGGCCGGCCGGACTGCGGTCGTAGTAGGCCCAGTGGCAGTCCGCGGCCTCGCAGGCCTTCAGCCGCATCCAGGTGCCTTCCGTCAGGCCCTCGGCGACGGCCGCGGCGACGCGGGAGAGCAGGGGGGCGTCCGGGGCGGCGGCGAGGGCCGCGGAGCCGTCGCGCTCGTCGACGGCGACGTACAGCGGGGCGCGGGACAGCAGCGTGCCGAGCGGGGTCACCTCGCGGTGCGGCCGGTGTCCGGCGTGGGCGAGCAGCGCGGCCCGCAGTGACTCCCGCAGGTCCCGTGCCTCCTCCAGCCCGTCCGTGGTGATCCCGAAACGCCCCCGTCCCTCCTCGGTGTCCAGTGTGTCGGCGCCGGTTTCGAGGTCCAGCGTGTTGACCAGCGACTCGACCAGCGCCAGGCCTCCGGGAGCGGCCGATCTCTCACTCATGCTTGCGACGTTACCGCCGATGCGGGAGCATGCAGTAACCGTTACCGGTTACCCGCATGTACGGGTAACGCCGTTGTGACACAAGGAGGTAGTCATGGCTCTCGCCAAGCTCGGTGTCGTGGTGCTGGACTGTCCCGATCCCCATGCGCTGGCCGGCTTCTACGCCGCGGTGCTGGGCGGCACGGCGGAGGCGGACTCCGACGACAGCGGCGAGTGGGTGGACCTGAAGGTGCCCGGCGGGCCGGCGCTGGCCTTCCAGGAGGCGCCGGGGTACGTGCCGCCGAAGTGGCCGGCGCCGGACGGCGCGCAGCAGTTCCACCTGGACCTGGTCGTGGAGGACCTGGACGCGGCCGAGAAGGGGGTGCTGGAGCTGGGGGCGCGTCCGCTGGACGCGGAGGACCGGGAACGCACCTTCCGTGTGTACGCCGATCCGGCGGGGCACCCGTTCTGTCTGTGCGCCTGCTGAGACCAGGGAGGATCCCATGGCGTCCGTCGCCCGACTCCGTTCCGTCGTGCTCGACTGTCCCGACCCGCATGCGCTGGCCGCCTTCTACGCGGCGGTGGCCGGGGGCACCCCGCAGGCCGAGGACGACGACTGGGTGGTGCTGAAGGTCCCGGACGGGCCGCGGCTGGCCTTCCAGCGGGCCGAGGGGCACACCCCGCCGGAGTGGCCGCGGGCGGACCGCAACGGCCAGCAGTTCCACCTCGACTTCGACGCGGGCCGGACCTGGGCGGAGGTGGACGCGGCCCATGAGCGGGTGCTCGCGCTGGGCGCCCGGCCGCTGGACCTGGAGGACCGGGAGACGAAGGACTTCCAGGTGTACGCCGATCCCGCCGGCCACCCCTTCTGCCTGTGCCGGATCGAATGAGGCGTCCGGGGCGGTGAGGCGTCCGGGGTGGTCCGCTCAGCTCTCGCGGGCCGTGCGGATCACCTCGTCGAGGGTCTCCCGGGAGCGCCGCAGGTCGGCGATCATGCGGTCGATGCGGTCGCGTTCGGCGGTGAGGTCGGCGACCAGCTTCGGGGTGGCGATCGCGGAGGGCCCGCCGTCCCGGTCGCGCATGCAGGGCAGCAGCTGCCGGATCTTCTCGCTGTGCAGCCCGGCAGCGTACAGCTCCTGGATGCGGATGACCCGGTCGACGGCCGCGTCGGGGTAGTCGCGGTGGCCGCCGGGGGTGCGCTCGGCGAGGAGCAGCCCCTGGGTCTCGTAGTAGCGCAGCGATCGCTCGCTCACGCCGGTGCGCCGGGCCAGTTCGCCGATCCGCATCCGCCGCCTCCCCCGAAGAGGGCTTGAATCTGACATCAGTGTCAAGTTCTACCGTGCCGGCATGACGCAGACAACGGACTTCCTGGCCCCGGCCCGCCTCGGCCGGCTCGAACTCCCCAACCACCTGGTGATGGCCCCGCTCACCCGCAACCGCGCGGAGGCCGACGGCACCCCGACGGACCTGATGGTCACTCACTACGCCCAGCGCGCCTCCGCCGGCCTGATCGTCGCGGAGGGCTCGACGCCGAACGCGGTCGGACAGACGTACCCGGACATCACCGCGATCCACACCGACCGGCACACGGCCGGCTGGCGGCGGGTCACCGACGCGGTGCGGGCGGCCGGCGGGCGGATGTTCCTCCAGCTCCAGCACGGCGGCCGGGTCAGCCACCCGGCGACCACCGGACTGACCCCCGTGGCGCCCTCCCCCGTCGCCCTGCCGGAGACGATCTTCACCCCGCAGGGCCACCGGCAGGCCGCCGTGCCGCGTGAGATGACGGCGGACGACATCCGTGCCACGATCGCCGACTTCGCGGCCGCCGCCCGCCGGGCCGTCGAGGCGGGCTTCGAAGGGGTGGAGGTGCACTCGGCCAACGGAATGCTGCTGCACCAGTTCCTCGCCGGCAACACCAACCGCCGTACGGACGGCTACGGCGGCTCGGCCCGGCGGCGGGTGCGGTTCGCGGCGGAGGTGACCGAGGCGGTGGCCGACGCGATCGGCGCGGACCGGGTGGGCATCCGCATCTCCCCCGCGAGCAGCGTCAACGGCGTCCGCGAGGACGACACCGACGGCCTGTACGCCGCGCTCCTGGACCGGCTGAAGGGGTTGGACCTCGCCTATCTGCACCTGGTGCGCTCGGACCCGGCCACCGGCTGGTACCGGCGGATCCGCGCCGGCTGGCCCGGCGTCCTGATCGGCAACCCGGACCTGACCGGCCTCTCCACGGAGGAGGTCACCCGGGCCGCACAGGAGATGCTGGCGGCCGGTGCCGACCTGGTGGCGCTCGGCCGGCCGTTCCTCGCCAACCCGGACCTGGTCGAGCGGCTGCGCCTCGGCGCACCTCTCAACCCGGTCCGGGACCGGTACTTCATGTACGTGGGCGGGGCGGAGGGTTACAACGACTACCCCGCCCTCGCGGCTCAGCCGTCCAGCGACTCGATGGTGGCGTTGGAGGGCGCCCGGGTCGCCTGAAGGTCACGGGCCACGTCCTCCGCCGCGCCCAGCACCCGCACCGCGTTCTGCCAGGTCAGCTTGGCCAGGTCGGCCTTGGACCAGCCGCGGTCCAGCAGTTCGGCGAGCAGGTTCGGGTAGCCGGAGACGTCGCTCAGGCCGTCCGGGGTGAACGCAGTGCCGTCGTAGTCGCCGCCGATGCCCAGGTGGTCGATGCCGGCCACCTCGCGCATGTGGTCCAGGTGGTCCGCGATCGTGGACACCGTGGCGACCGGGCGCGGGTTGCGCTCCTCGAAGGCGCGGTGCAGTTTCATCGCCTCGGCGCCGGTGTCGAGGTGGTGGAGGCCGTGGGCGCGCAGGTTGTCGTCGGCCGCGGCCGTCCATTCGACGGCCGCCTGGAGCACGAACTTCGGCACGAACGTCACCATCGCGACCCCGCCGTTGGCGGGCAGCCGCTCCAGCACGTCGTCGGGGATGTTGCGCGGGTGGTCGCACACCGCGCGGGCGGAGGAGTGCGAGAAGATCACCGGCGCGCAGGTCGCGTCCAGCGCGTCCCGCATCGTCGTCGCCGCCACGTGCGAGAGGTCGACCAGCATGCCGAGCCGGTTCATCTCGCGGACGACCTCGCGGCCGAAGCCGGTCAGGCCGCCGGCCTTCGGCTCGTCGGTCGCGGAGTCCGCCCAGTCCACATTGGAGTTGTGGGTGAGCGTCATGTAGCGCACGCCCAGCGCGTACAGGCCGCGCAGGGTGCCGAGCGAGTTGGCGATGGAGTGGCCTCCCTCGGCGCCCATCAGCGAGGCGATACGGCCGGCCGCCCGCGCCCCCGCCATGTCCGCGGCCGTCAGGGCCGGGGCCAGGTCCGCCGGGTAGCGGGCGAGCAGCTGCCGTACGCAGTCGATCTGCTCCAGCGTCGCCGCCACCGGCTCCGGCTGTTCGCAGGGCACGTACACCGACCAGTACTGGGCGCCGACGCCGCCCTCGCGCAGCCGCGGGATGTCCGTGTGCAGCTGCGCGTTCTGGTGGCGTGCGATGTCGAGGGTGTCGAGGTCGTAGCCGGCCTTCTTGCGCAGCGCCCACGGCAGGTCGTTGTGGCCGTCGACGACCGGGAACTCGCGCAGCAGCGCGCGGGCCTCGTCGAGGGAGGTCATCCGGTTCACTTCCCGATGCCGAAGTGGCCCTGGCCCTCGACCTTGGTGCGCAGCCGCTTGCCCTTCTCGGTGGCCTGGTCGTTGAGGTCCTGCTGGAAGTCGCGCATCTTGTGCAGCAGGTCCTCGTCGTGCGCGGCGAGCATGCGGGCCGCGAGGAGACCGGCGTTGCGGGCGCCGGCGACGGAGACGGTGGCGACCGGGACACCGGCCGGCATCTGCACGATGGACAGCAGCGAGTCCATGCCGTCCAGGTACTTCAGCGGCACCGGGACGCCGATGACCGGCAGCGGGGTGACGGAGGCGAGCATGCCCGGCAGATGGGCGGCGCCCCCGGCACCGGCGATGATCACCTTCAGTCCGCGGTCGGCGGCCTGCTCGCCGTACGTGATCATCTCGCGGGGCATGCGGTGCGCGGAGACGACGTCGACCTCGTAGGCGATCTCGAACTCGTCCAGGGCCTTGGCCGCGGCCTCCATGACGGGCCAGTCGGAGTCCGACCCCATGACGATGCCAACAACAGGGCTCATTCGGTGATCGTGCCTCTCAGGTAGCCGGCTGCGTGACGGGCGCGCTCCAGCACGTCGTCCAGGTCGTCGCCGTAGGTGTTGACGTGTCCGACCTTGCGGCCGGGCTTCACGTCCTTGCCGTACATGTGGATCTTGAGCTTGGGGTCGCGGGCCATGCAGTGCAAGTACGCGGAGTACATGTCCGGGTAGTCGCCGCCCAGGACGTTGACCATGACCGTCCACTTGGCGCGCGGGCGCGGGTCGCCGAGCGGGAGGTCGAGGACCGCGCGGACGTGGTTGGCGAACTGCGAGGTGATCGCGCCGTCCTGGGTCCAGTGGCCGGAGTTGTGCGGGCGCATCGCCAGCTCGTTGACGAGGACGCGGCCGTCGCGGGTCTGGAACAGCTCCACGGCCAGGTGCCCGACGACGTCCAGCTCCTTGGCGATGGTCAGCGCCATCCGCTCGGCCTGCAGCGCGAGCGACTCGTCCAGGTCGGGGGCGGGGGCGATGACCGTGTCGCAGACTCCCTTGACCTGCTGCGACTCCACCACCGGGTAGGCGACGGCCTGGCCGTGCGGGGAGCGTACGACGTTGGCGGCGAGCTCGCGGACGTAGTCGACCTTCTCCTCGGCGAGGACCGGGACACCGGCCCGGAACGGGTCGGAGGCCTCCTCGGCGGTCTCCACGACCCACACGCCCTTGCCGTCGTAGCCGCCGCGGACGGTCTTCAGGACGACCGGGAAGCCGTCCCCTTCCGCCGCGAAGCGCACCACGTCCTCCGGATCGGCCACGATCCGGTGCCGCGGGCACGGGATGCCGATCGCGTCGAGCTTCGCGCGCATCACGCCCTTGTCCTGGGCGTGCACCAGCGCGTCGGGCCCCGGACGCACGGGGATGCCGTCCGCCTCCAGGGCCCTGAGGTGCTCGGTGGGTACATGTTCGTGATCGAAGGTGATCACATCGCACCCGCGCGCGAACTCACGCAGCGTGTCCAGATCGCGATAGTCGCCGATGACGACATCGCTCACGACCTGCGCCGCCGAGTCCTGGGGAGTGTCACTGAGAAGCTTGAACCTGATGCCCAACGGGATGCCCGCCTCGTGCGTCATACGCGCGAGCTGCCCCCCGCCGACCATGCCGACTACCGGGAACGTCACACCTCTAGCGTATCGGCCACGCCGGGGCAGCCGGATCGCGTCCCTCTCACGATCTCTTACCGGTAGCTTTCCGCCCTCTTTCCGACCTGTTTCCGACCTGTGGCCCGGTGCGGAGGCATCGGTGAGCCCGCCTGGATAGCATGGCTGGGCTGACGAAACCTACCGACGGGAGCTGCACAGCCATGGAACCTCGTTCCTCGGGGCTGCAACGGCTCGTACGCGAGGTGGCCAAGTTCGGCACCGTCGGCGTTGCGGGCATCTTCGTCAACCTCGGCGTCTTCAACCTCGTCCGGCACGTCTCCGACCTGCCGGTGGTGCGCGCCAGCATCATCGCGACGGTGGTCGCGATCGCGTTCAACTACGTCGGTTTCCGTTACTGGACGTACCGGGACCGCGACAAGGGCGGCCGCACCAAGGAACTCACGCTGTTCCTGTTCTTCAGCGCGATCGGCCTGGTGATCGAGAACGGCGTGCTGTACGCGGCGACCTACGGGTTCGGCTGGGACAGCCCGCTGCAGAGCAACGTCTTCAAGTTCGTCGGCATCGGCATCGCGACCCTGTTCCGCTTCTGGTCGTACCGCACCTGGGTGTTCCGTGTGCAGCCGACCCGGGAGGCGGAGTCGATCCTGGTGGCCGAGTCGAAGAAGCCCTACCCCGAGCCGGAGCCCAAGTCGCAGCGGGTTCCGTAACCCGGTTCAGCGAACCGTCGGCCGGTCCTCCTCCGGCTTGCGGGCCGGCGGCGTACGGGACAGGAACAGCCCGAACACCGGCGGCTGGGCCTGCAGCAGCTCCAGGCGGCCGCCGTCGGCCTCCGCGAGGTCGCGGGCGACGGCCAGGCCGATCCCGGTGGAGTTCCGTCCGCTGATCGTCCGCTCGAAGATGCGCGCGCCGAGGTCGGCCGGGACGCCGGGGCCCTCGTCGGTGACCTCGACCACGGCCTGGTTGCCGGTGACCCGGGTGCGCAGCGCGACCGTGCCGCCGCCGTGCATGAGGGAGTTCTCGATCAGCGCCGCCAGCACCTGGGCGACCGCTCCCGGGGTGCCGACGGCCTGCAGATGCCGCTTGCCGGAGCTGACGATGGCCCGGCCGGCGCTGCGGTAGGCGGGCCGCCACTCGGCGAGCTGCTGCTGGATGACCTCGTCCAGGTCGAAGGTGACGGCGGAGCCGGTGCGCGGGTCGCGGGAGTTGGTCAGCAGCCGCTCGACCACGTCGGTGAGCCGCTCCACCTGGGTGAGCGCGACGTTCGCCTCTTCCTTCACGGTGTCCGGGTCGTCGGTGAGGGTGATCTCCTCCAGCCGCATGGACAGCGCGGTCAACGGGGTGCGCAGCTGGTGGGAGGCGTCGGCCGCGAGGCGCCGCTCGGCGGTCAGCATGCGCCCGATCCGCTCGGCGGAGGAGTCCAGCACATCGGCGACCCGGTCCAGCTCGGGGACGCCGTACCGCTTGTGCCGCGGGCGCGGGTCGCCGGAGCCGAGCCGTTCGGCGGTCTCGGCGAGGTCGGTCAGCGGGGAGGCGAGCCGGTTGGCCTGCCGTACGGCGAGCAGAACGGCGGCGACGACCGCGAGCAGCGCCACCAGCGCGATGATCAGCAGGGTCCGGCCGACCTCGCGGGTCACCGCGGATCGGGGCTCCTGCACGGTGACCTGCTCGCCCGACTCGCCCGCCTGCGAGGCGCTGATGACGTCGCCCCGCGGCTGGGTGCCGATCTCTATCGGGGCCCTGCCGGGCATGCGGATCACCGCGTACTGGTCCTTGCTGACCGGGTTGCGCAGCACGTCCGCGTTGACGTTCTCGGCGGCGAGGATCCGGCTGTCCACGATGCTGGCCAGCCGCACCGCCTCGGACTCCACCCGCTCCTGGGCACTGTTGCTGATCGTCCGGGTCTCGACGATCACCAGGGAGATGCCGAAGACGGCGATCACCACGAGGACGACGGCGAGGGTGGACTGGATGAGACGTCGGCGCATGTTCGGTTACCTGAGGTGATCGCTGGGCCTCCGGCGGGGGCTCAGCTCTTCTCGAAGCGGAAGCCCACGCCTCGTACGGTGGCGATGTAGCGCGGGTTCGCCGCGTCGTCGCCGAGCTTCTTGCGCAGCCAGGAGATGTGCATGTCGAGCGTCTTGGTGGAGGACCACCACGTGGTGTCCCAGACCTCGCGCATCAGCTGGTCGCGCGTGACGACCCGGCCGGCGTCCCGCACCAGCACCCGCAGCAGGTCGAACTCCTTGGCGGTGAGCTGCAGTTCCTCCTCGCCCATCCACGCCCGGTGCGACTCGACGTCGATCCGCACCCCGTGCGTGGCCGGCGGCTGCTGCGGCTCGGCGGCGCCGCGCCGGAGCAGTGCCCGCACCCGGGCGAGCAGTTCGGCGAGCCGGAAGGGCTTGGTGACGTAGTCGTCGGCGCCCGCGTCCAGGCCGACGACGGTGTCCACCTCGTCGGCCCGCGCGGTCAGGATGAGGATCGGCACGGTGTGGCCGTCGGCCCGCAGCCGGCGGGCGACCTCCAGGCCGTCCATGCCCGGCAGGCCCAGGTCCAGTACGACCAGATCGACGCCGCCCTGCATTCCGGCGTCGAGCGCGGTGGGTCCGTCCTCGCGCACCTCGACCTCGTAACCTTCCCGGCGCAGGGCGCGGGCCAGCGGCTCCGAGATGGACGCGTCGTCCTCGGCGAGCAGTACACGGGTCATGGAGTGATGGTAGACCGCCCGCCCACGGTGCTGGGGTGTGATCGCTTCCGCGGTCTCTTACCTTCGTACGCTGCTGGTACGAACCATTGGTCCGGGGATGCGATCGTAGGAGAGACCTTCGAATCCGTTTCTGCGGTTCCCCCGACACCTGTGATCCGCGTCTCAAGTCCTTCCATATCCGGCACTGTCCTGCCGTATGGTGACCTGAACGCCTGTAGTACACCCGGGGACCTTTGGCGATCACATGACGCTGAGGGTCTCTTTTGTGTGCGGGCTGATCAAGATCAGCCTTGAAAGGAATGACCTCTGGCCGGGCTCCGGACGCATCGTCGCGTCGGGGCGTGGATCCCGGTGGTCGCCGTCCACCGCTTCCGCGACCCGGAAACGGACTCCCCCTGGGCGTTGGGGGTGGGCGGCCGACCCTGCCGGTGCCGGCCGCACCCCCACCGGGCGCGCAACGCTCCAGAAAAGCGCGTCCCGACCAGCAAGGAACGACCATGGCGTCCAGCCTGACGAAGGACTCGGTCCGCCCGGGCACCCCCGGTTCCGAGAAGACCTTCTTCGGCCACCCCCGCGGCCTGGCCACTCTCTTCATGACCGAGATGTGGGAGCGTTTCTCCTACTACGGCATGAGGGCCCTGCTCCCGCTGTATCTGGTGGCCCCGGGCGGCCTGCACCTGAGCGCGGGCACGGCGACCGCGATCTACTCGGTGTACGTGTCGCTCGTGTACCTGCTCGCCCTCCCCGGCGGCTGGTTCGCCGACCGCGTGCTCGGCCCCCGCAAGACGGTCGCCGTCGCGGGTCTGATCATCATGCTCGGCCACCTGTGCCTCGCCCTGCCCGTGGCCGCCAGCTTCTTCGTGGGCCTCGGTCTCGTCGCCATCGGTTCGGGTCTGCTGAAGGCCAACATCTCCACGATGGTCGGCCACCTCTACAACGGCCCGGAGGACCCGCGCCGGGACGGTGGCTTCACCCTCTTCTACATCGGCATCAACGCCGGTGCCTTCGTCGCGCCGCTGGTCATCGGCACCGTCGGTGAGAACGTCAACTGGCACCTGGGCTTCGCCCTTGCCGCGCTGGGCATGGCGCTGGGTCTGGCCCAGTACCTGCTGGGCGGCCGTCACCTGAGCGCGAAGAGCAGCGAGGTCCCCACCCCGCTGACGGCCGACGAGAAGTCCGTCACCCTGCGCAAGGGCCTGACCTGGCTGGCCGTCGCCGCGGTCTTCTACGGCGTCGTCGGCGGCACCGGTCACTTCACCCTGAACTGGGCGCTGATCCCGCTCACCGTCATCGGTCTGGTCGTGCCGATCCTGGTCATCGCCCGGATGCTGCGCGACAAGGACCTGAGCACGACCGAGAAGTCGAAGGTCCGGGCGTACATCTGGTTCTTCGTCGCCGCCGCGGTCTTCTGGATGATCTACGACCAGGGTGGTTCGACCCTGTCGCTGTTCGCCGAGAAGAGCGCCAAGAACTCGATCCTCGGCTGGGAGTTCCCGGTCTCCTGGTACCAGTCGGTCAACCCGGTCATGATCATGGCCCTGGCGCCGGTCTTCGCCTGGCTGTGGCTGTGGCTGAACCGGCGCGCCAAGGAGCCGAGCACGATCGTGAAGTTCGCCTCCGGTCTGGTGCTGATCGGTGTGTCCTTCTTCGTCTTCCTCGCCCCGCTGTCGATCGCCGAGGGCGGTCACAAGGCCGCGGCGATGTGGCTGGTCGCGATCTACTTCGTGCAGACCATCGGTGAGCTGACGCTGTCGCCGGTCGGTCTGTCCGTGACGACGAAGATGGCGCCGGCGAAGTACGCCTCCCAGATGATGGGCGTCTGGTTCCTCGCCGTCACCGCGGGCGACTCGCTCACCGCGCTGATGTCGAACCCGGCCGTCGGCGGGGTCAACCTCGACAAGATGGGCTACGTCGGCCTGGAGGCGGCGCTCGCCGTGATCGCCGGTGTGGCGGTGTGGATGTACCGCAAGAACGTCAACAAGCTGATGGGTGACGTGCACTAGTCGCTGCCGCCGGGCCCGGCCCGGCCGACGGAGGGCCATCGCATCCCCGGGATGTGGTGGCCCTCCGTGCATGTCCGGGGGCTGCCGTGCGTCCGGCACCGCCGGAACCCGCCGTCGTGGTGACTCACCGTTGCGGCGGAGAGAAGTTACCGGCGTACTCTGCGGCCCGGCATGAAGGTGAACACCGCGCCGCCCAGGAGGATCGCCGTGCCCGCCACCAGGCCCAGTGCCTTGAGGGCGCCGTGGTCGCTCGCGCCGGTCTCGGCGAGGCCGCCGGAGCCGGAGGTGCTGCTGCCGCCGCCGGCCGAACCGCCGGAGGCGGACGTGCCTCCGGACGCGCCGCCCGGCTGCCCGCTGGTGTCCAGGGTGAGCGAGACCTCGGTCCTGGTCGGGGTGCACGTCGTGGTCGTGCCGAGCGCCTTGACCGTCAGGACCCCCGGCGACAGCGTCGAACTGCCGCTCGCGCCGGGCTTGTAGGTGCCGGTGAGGTCCGGGATCTCGATCGGGTCGCCGGACTTGATGGGCTGGGCGTTGGCCGGCCCCTCCACATGCACGGTGCCCTTGTCGGCACCGCCGAGCACCACCTCCATGGACGGCTTCACGGAGTCCTTGGGGATGTCGGCGGGGCTGTTCATCACCGACTTCTTGAACTGCACGGTGAGGTCGAAGTTCCCGCCGTTCTTCCGTGCGTCGATCTGCACCGGCGAGGTCGCGTTCTTGTCGCCGATCGGGGTCTTGCAGGCGTAGGGGATCTGCACCTCCTTGCCGGTGAAGTCGCGCTGTCCGCTGCCGCCGCTCGTGGTGGCCGTGGGGGTCGTCGAACGGGTGGGGGTGCTCGACCGCGTCGGCGTCGCCGACCGGGTCGGTGTGCTGCTGGACGTGCCGCCGCCACCGTCCGTCACCTGGATCGTCGCCGCCTTCTGCACGGTCTCCTTCGGCGAGCACCTGGTGTCCGTCGACATCGCGTTGACGGTGTACGCGTCCGGTGTCAGCGTCACCGCACCGGCCGCCGTCAGCTTCAGGCTGCCCTTCATGTCGGACAGCACCATGTCGCCGCCCTTGGGGATCGCGGGGTTCGTGCGCGTCCCCTGCATCGCGATGCCGGCGGTCTGCGCGCCGGCCGCCTTCAGCACTCCGGACGGCTGGACCGAGTCGGCGGGCAGGTCGATGATGTCGGGGTTCTTGGACGCGGCCTGGACGAACTTCCACACGACGTCCACCGTGTCACCGACCTTCGCGGTGGCCGGTGCGGTGATCTCGACCTTCGTGGTGCCGTCGACGGGACTGATGCCCGCCGGTGGCACACAGTGGGTGGCGTACGACACCTCGGCCGCCTGCGCGGGGCTCGCGGCGAGGCCCAGCAGGACGCCCGCACCGCTCAGCGCCAGCGCGGCGCCCGCGGCCGTCCCTCTCCTTCGGATGCTCACGTGGGTCCCTTCGTGGTGGGAGTCGTAGGACTCGACGGGCTGTCGGCGTGCGGTGCGGAGAGCCGGCCGGCCGGGTCGCCCGGGACGGAGCCCGGGGTGAACCACGGCAGGGTCGGGTTCGTGGGGGGCGGTTCGGGGGTCCGGGAGCGCGACAGCGGCAGCCGCAGCGCGGGCCGGGACGGCAGCCTGCGGCCGCTGCTGCGGGAACCGCCCGGGTGGCGCGGCCGTACCCGGTCCACCACGGCCATGCCGATGCGGAACAGCGCGGCCGGGACCACCAGGCAGAGCAGGATCCAGAACAGGGTCACGCCCCAGGGGCGGCCCACGCCCCACGGCTGTTCGGCGAGGACCCTGCCGTCGTACTTCAGGGACACGGTGTAGTCGCCGTGCGCCCCGGCGGACAGTTCGACCGGCAGCCTGACCTCGGCGCGTCCGCCGGGCGCCAGGGTGCCGTGCCACTGCCGGTCGTCCCACTGCGGGGCGAAGACGCCGTGGGCGGAGCCGACTTGGAAGACGGGGTCCTTGATCGCGCCCGTGCCGGTGTTGCCGACGGTGAAGACCAGGGTGCGGCTCGGCGGCGCCCCGAACCAGGTGAGCGGTCCGCTCGACCCGGTCAGCCGGGTGTCGGACAGGATCGCCAGCCGGCCCCCGGACTGTTCGGCGGGCAGCGGGGCGACGGGGTGCCCGGCGACCTGCAGGACGGCGTCCGCCTGCGCCTCGGCGCCGGTGACGGTGGCCACGTGCACCACGCAGGGGCAGGGTACGGGCGGTTCGGCGACCGGGAGTCTCCGGCGGAAGCCGCCCCGGGCGTCGGTGGTCACGGCGCGGCCGTCACCGTTGGCACAGGAGTTGGTCCCGCCGATGACACCCCGGGACGGTGTGGCCCGCCCACACACCAACAGCATCAGCAACGTGTGCGACCGCCAGCCGCTACCGCTGACGGTGACCGCTCCCCCGGCGCCCCCCTGCGACGCCGACAGCGTCACCACCGGCCCGTCCGCCGCGACCGCCGCCCGCCCCGAGAAGGGCACCACCAGCAGCGCGAGCACCACCGCCAAGGTGGACAGCCGCAGAGCCCCTGCCTTTCCGCTCACTTCACCGCCCCCTCCGCCAACGCACCGCCACAAGGGCCGCCCCCGGCAACGCCGTCCGCCCCACGGACCGGCCGACCGCCGGACGGCGTACGGCGTCGGTACCGGTGTGCGGCAAGCGCCGCGCCCGTGATCAGCAGCAGGGCACCGGCCGTGGCCGCCGGCGCCGGCCACGGCACGAAGTGGGCCGTCGCGGTCGCCGTGTCATGGGCTCCGCCCGGGGCCGTCACCGTCAGGCGTACGTCGACGGCGTCCAGCGCGGGCCGGTCGGGCCACGGCTCGGTGAGCTTCAGACGGGTACCGGGGCGCAGGCGGACGGGCAGGGGGCGGGCGGCGCGGTCCAGGACCCGGCCGAGGATGCCGTCGGCACGCACCGCGACCCTCGGTACGAGGACGGTCGTACCGCGGTTGACCAGCTCGTACGTGATGCGATCGGCGTGCACGGCGAGGTGCTCGACGGTCAGTGCGGCGAGCGCGGGGCCGCCCACGCGCAGCCGGATGGGGACGGTCGCGGTATGCCCCCGTGTGTCGCGCGCGACGACGGCGGCGGAGCGGTCGCCGGGCGCCGCCCCGACCGGCACGGTCACGGTGAAGGGCACCTCGGCGCGGGTGCGGGCCGGGACACGTATCCCAGTCCCGGCCCGCTCGGCGAAGACGGTCCGCAGGCCGGTGCCGGACAGCCGTACGACGACCGGCGCCCGTCCGGGATTGGTGACGGACACCGTGTCCCGCAGGACCGTCCCGGGCGTGCCCTCGGCATAGAAGGACGGACGGCCACCGCCGGCGGGCGCGACGGACCAGCCCGCGGCGGCCGAGGCCCGGGGCGTGGCCCCCGGCGCGGCGGCCGAGACACGGGGTGCGACGCCCAGCACGGTGCCGAGCGCGGCGCACAGGCACAGGCCCGCGGGCAGGACGGCGCCGGCCCGGAACAGGGCGCGGACCGGGGGCAGGCGCCGGTGGCGGATCAGGGCGCGGGCGGCGGACGGCATGGGCGGCTCCGGCGGGGCCTCGGTGCAGTGGGGCCTCGGGTCGAGTGGGGCCTCGGTTCGCGGGGTTCGGTGGGGCTCTGCTTCGGCGGGGCCCGGGCGTCAGCGCCGCACCGTCTGCCCCCGTCGGGTCAGCCAGAGCGCGCCCGCCGTGCCGGCGAGGAGCACCGTGCCGCCGAGTGTGCCGAGGGCGACGGCGGAGTCCTCGGGGCCGGTCTGCGGGAGCTGTCCGCCGGAGGAGGCACCGGAGGAACCACCGGAGGCCGAGGACGAAGAGGAAGACGACGAGGACGTGGACGAGGAGCCGCCGGCTGCGGTCACGGCCAGGGTCAGGCCCGGTTCGGGGCTGTTGGCCGGCGTGCAGGTCGTCGTCGTACCGAGCGCCTTGATGACGAGCGTGCCCGGCGTGAAGGTGACCTTGCCGGACTTCTTCGGCGTGTACGTGCCGCTCAAGTCGCTGATCCTGATGGGGGTGTTGGCGGGGATCGCGGCCGCGTTCGGGGGCCCGCTGACCGCGAGGGTGCCGCTGTCGGCACCGCCCAGCCTGATGGTGGCGCTCGGACTCATCGCGCCCTTGCCCAGCTCGACCGGGCTGGAGGAGACACCCTTCTGCCAGGTCATGGTGATCTTGTAGCCGCCGCCGCTCCTGACGCCCGTGATGTCGATGGGCGAGACGGCGCTCTTGACGCCGATCGGGGTGTGACAGCGGTAGTCGACGTCGACCACGTCGGCGTGGGCGGCCGGCGCGGACAGCAGCACCGCCGAGCCGGCCAGGGCCGCGGCGGACGCGAGCGTGGCGGTTCGTTTCGGGTACGACACGGTCGGTCCACCCCATTCGTTGCGGATTCGCTCCGGCGAGCAGTTCCTGACGGCACATCAGATTCGGCCGTCAAGGTACGCCCGGCGCCGTGAGGAGGGAAGACGCATCACACGCCGGAGTTGTGACGATCCGGCGTGTGTGACGGGTGGCCGGAGTGGAGGGTGGGCCGGGCCCCCTACGGCCGGCGCAGCACCTCCGGCAGCCCCCAGCGCCGTAGCACCTCGGGAACGACGACGGTGCCGTCGGGCCGCTGATGCTGTTCCAGCAGGGCCGGCACCAGGCGGCTGGTGGCCAGGCCCGAGGCGTTCAGGGTATGGACGTGGACCGCCCTGCCGCCGCCGGCCGGGCGGTACCGGATGCCGCCGCGCCGGGCCTGGTAGTCGCGGGCGTTCGACACCGAGCTGACCTCCGTGTAGGCGCCCAGGCTGGGCAGCCAGACCTCGACGTCGTACGTGCCGGCCTGGGCGGCGCTGGTGTCCCCGGCGGCGAGCCGGGTGACCCGGTAGTGCAGGCCCAGGCCGGCGACCGACTCCTCCGCCCGGGCGAGCAGTTCACGCTGGGCCGCCTCCGAGTCGGCGGGCCGGGTGAGCTGGAACAGTTCGACCTTGTTGAACTGGTGGCCGCGCAGGGTGCCCCGCTCCGCGGTGCGGTACCCGCCCGCCTCCTTGCGGTAGCAGGGGGTGTAGGCGACGTACTTGAGGGGCAGCTCGCGCTCGTCCAGGGTCTCGCCGTGGTGCAGGGCGGCGAGCGCGGTCTCGGCGGTGGGCAGCAGGAAGCGCTCGGGACGGCCGTCGGGCCCGTGGTCGGTGACGAAGACGTCGTCGGTGAACTTGGGGAACTGGCCCGCCGTGTAGCCGGCCTGCCAGGTCAGCAGGTGGGGCGGCAGTACGAAGGTGTAGCCGGCCCGGCGGTGGCCGTCCAGGAAGTGGTTGAGCAGCGCCCACTCCAGTGCGGCGCCCTCGCCCCGGTAGACCCAGTTGCCGCTGCCGGCGAGCGCGGCGCCGCGCCGGTGGTCGACCAGCGCGAGGTCCTCGGTGAGGCGGACGTGGTCGAGGGGCGGAAAGCCGAACTCCGGGCGGGCGCCCTCGGTACGGACGACCTGGTTGCGCTCCTTGCCGCCCGCGGGCACGTCCGGGTCGGGGAGGTTCGGCAGGCCGTCGAGGAACGCGCGGTGCCCGGCCTCCAGCCGGCCGTGCGCGGCGGTGGCCTCCGTGACCCGGTCGGCCAGTTCCGCCGCCCTGCCGAGGAGTTCCCCCGCCGGTTCGCCGGCCCGGCGCCGGGTCGCGATGTCCGCCGAGACGCGGCGCCGTTCCCCACGCAGCCGCTCCAGGGCCGTGCGGGCCTCGCGCAGCTGTCGGTCGAGGGCGAGGAAGGCGTCGAGGTCGACGTCCAGGCCGCGTTTGGCGAGGCCTTCGCGGACGCGTTCGGGGTGCTGCCGGATGAGGGTGATGTCAAGCATGGTGCTGCCCAACTGTGCGGCGGGGCGGCACAGTCCGCCCCGGGTCGGTTCCCTCGGGGCGTGGGCGAGAGGGTGCTCGCGGTGCCACCACGCCTTCGCCGTCGTACGACGGCCTCGTCGGGCCCGATGACGGGGGCCGGCCGGCGGGGCATTTCCTCCCCGCACTCGGGAGGGGATTCACCCCGGGGTGCGAGGCCGCCTTCACAGCGGGTGGCGGCTCTCTCGGCTCGCCGGCCCCGGGCTACTTGTCTCCGTCAGCGCGTTGCGCCCAGGCTAGGGGGTGCCGTACCCGGCGAAAACCGAATTTTCCGCGCGCCACGTACGGACGGGAACCCGATGGCCTACGCCGGTGCGCCCAGCTCCGCCCACACCGTCTTGCCCGGCCGGCCCGCGGCGCGGACGACGCCCCAGTCCAGGCACAGCCGCTGCACGATGAACATGCCGTGCCCGCCCGGGCGGCCGGCGCGGTGCGGGGTGCGGGGTGCCGGCTGGCCGGTGCCGCGGTCCGAGACCTCGACCCGGATCACCTTGTTGTCGCAGGCCAGGAGCAGCTCGTCGGGCCCCTCGGCGTGCAGGCAGGCGTTGGTGACCAGCTCGGAGACGACGAGCAGCACGTCCTCGGCGGCGGCCCGCTGGTCGGCGCCGGCGGCGGGCAGCCAGCCCCACGCGTACAGCGCCTGGCGGGCGAAGTCGCGGGCGAGCGGGACGACGCCGCTCTCGCCGCGCAGGCCGAGTCTGCGGACCTGCGGGCCGCCGGTGCCCTGAGTGCCGCCGGCAGGTCCGGACGGTGCGGCTGCCCCCGTGGGCACGCCTGCGACAGGCGCGCCCCCCTCGGACGCCCCGGAAGCGCCGCTGGGCTCCGGGCCGCGGTCGCCCGGCGAGTAAGGCCGGGTGGTGCTCATCAGCGCTTCACCTCACCGATTCACCAGTTCACGATTCAAAAGGCCGGCACCGGTCCGTGCCGACCGGTCCATAGGTCGTCCGCCCGGCGTCCGCCCGCCGCCCGCGCGGGGTGTTCTGCTCGCCCGTCCGTCGCACGTACGTCCTGTCCAGTCGTTTCGCCGGTCCCGGGGCGGTCCGGGGGCCGGCGGTCGTCGGGGGTCTCCCGCTTCCTGCCCTCTCCTGCCCGGCCGATCCGGCGCGACACCCCTGTCTTCGGCGTGACGAACGCAACGACCGGGGGCCGGCGGCACACGGGAGGGCGGGACGGCGGGCTCAGTCGGCGCCGTCGGTCAGGGCCGCCTCCACGGAGTCGTGCACGGTGAAGACCGCCTCGGCACCGGTGATCTCGAACACCCGGGCGACCACCGGCTGCATCCCTGCCAGATGGACCCCGCCACCGGCGGCCTCCGCCTTCAGCCGGGCGCCCAGCAGGACGTTCAGGCCCGTGGAGTCGCAGAACTCCAGGCGCGAGCAGTCCACGACGAGGCGCGAGAAGCCCTTGTCCAGGAGGTCGTCGAGGGGCTCACGCAAAAGATCGGCGGTGTGGTGGTCGAGTTCACCCGCCGGTGTCACAACGGCGCTGGAGCCCTCTTCCCGCACCTCCACCAGAAGCCGGCCCGACTGTGCGCTGCCGACCGTCCCGTGGTCCATGCCGTCTCTCTCCCGAGGTCGTGGACGCTGACTGCTCTCGAACATTACGCCCTCCATGCACACTCCGGCACCCGAAGAACCTCACAGAACCGGACATACCTGAACAGAACGCACTTGCGATCGTCTCGGTGAAGCGGGTAGGGCTAGTAAGGACACCTACCCCTACACGCCGGCTTCGGAGGCGCCGCACACCGCAGTGCACGCACGGCTTCGGCAGCCATATGCCGAGAACGATGGAGGACACCATGTCACCCCGGCTCGACGCATCGCATACCCCGTTCGCGACGTCGACACCCCCACCGGAACAACTGGATCATCCCATCGACGCCCTCGATGCCTTCGAGGGACTCCCGGAGATCCCCCCGTACGACGAGATCGGCCCGGTCGACGCGCGGGCCCTGTCCAAGACCCTCTTCGAGCGTCTGGAGTCGCTGGAGGAAGGGACGCACGAATACTCGTACGTCCGCAACACCCTCGTCGAGCTGAACCTCGCGCTCGTCAAGTTCGCCGCCTCCCGCTTCCGCTCCCGCAGCGAGCCGATGGAGGACATCATCCAGGTCGGCACCATCGGCCTGATCAAGGCGATCGACCGCTTCGAACTCGCCCGCGGTGTGGAGTTCCCCACCTTCGCGATGCCGACCATCATCGGCGAGATCAAGCGTTTCTTCCGCGACACCTCGTGGTCCGTGCGCGTGCCGCGCAGACTGCAGGAGCTGCGCCTGGACCTGGCCAAGGCCGGGGACGAGCTGGCCCAGCGGCTGGACCGCGCGCCGACGGTCGCGGAACTGGCCGAGCAGCTCGGCATCTCCAACGACCAGGTCGTCGAGGGCATGGCCGCCTCGAACGCCTACACGGCCTCCTCGCTGGACGCCCAGCCCGAGGAGGACGAGACGGAGGGCGCGCTCGCGGACCGCATCGGGTACGAGGACCACGGCCTGGAGGGCATCGAGTACATCGAGTCGCTCAAGCCGCTGATCGCCCAACTCCCGCAGCGGGACAGGAAGATCCTCTCCCTGCGTTTCGTGGCGAACATGACGCAGTCGGAGATCGGCGAGGAGCTCGGCATCTCCCAGATGCACGTCTCCCGGCTGCTGTCGCGCACCCTGGTACGGCTGCGCAAGGGGCTGACGCTCGAGGAGTGACCGGCGGGTCCCCGCCGCGGTGACGCCACCGGAAGCGGCCCGGCCGTCGGTGCCGGGCCGCTTCCGCGTGTGCGCCGCCCACCTCTCCAAGTGCGTGGGTATCCACGGTCCGTGCGGCCATTCCCGGATTCCGGCCGCAGCCCGGCCCAACTCGCCCTGAGGTCCCAACCGTTATGCGGTTACCCACGGAAACCCCTTTTCCCGGCCGTCCCCCTCGACCACTATGGCCCCCCATACCGGCTGGTTGGCCGGGCCGGGGCCGTGACGGCACGGTCGCCCGTGGTGCGAGGAGGCTGGACGATGGCTCAGGGGGACGGGGCCGGGACGGGCGGAACCGAGGCGGGCGCGGAGTACGAGGACGTACCGGACGCCCGGCTCACCGAACTGCTGCGCTCCTCGGCCGCGACGGCGTACCCCGCGCTGCAGGAACTGCGCCGCCGGCACCACCCGGCGGTGCTGGCCTACGCCCGGCTGTGCGCGGCGAGCGAGCCCGCCGCCCGTCGGCTGGCGGCCGAGGCCGTCACCACGGCGGCCCGCGAGACGGCCCGGGGGGTCGAGCCCGTCGTCCCGCTGCGCCACCGGCTCCTGCTGCTGACCGCCGGGCTGGCGG
This sequence comes from Streptomyces sp. NPDC030799, assembly GCF_055572255.1. NCBI lineage: Bacteria > Bacillati > Actinomycetota > Actinomycetes > Kitasatosporales > Streptomycetaceae > Streptomyces > Streptomyces sp. NPDC030799. The sequence continues at coordinate 62,305 of NZ_JBVIDS010000013.1, forward strand.
CCGCCTGGGCACGCGACGAGCGCGCCACCGGCCTCGACCCCGGACTGCTGCTGATACTGAACGCGTCCGGCCTGCCCGACGGCCCCACTCCGCCCCTCCTGCCCGCGTTCCAGTCGCTGCCGTCCCGCACCCAGGGCCTGATCTGGTACGGCGCGCTGGAGGAGGAGCCGCAGGAGCGGACCGCCGCCCTGCTCGGGCTGAGCCACGCGGACGTGGCCTACGGCACCCCGCAGGCCCTCAAGGCGCTGGCCCAGGCCTGCCTCCGCCTGCGCCTCGCCGGCTCCGACGACCCGCGCTGCGCCGACTTCCGGCGGCTGATCGAGGAGGCGGTACGGCCGGACGGGCCGCGCTACAGCACCGACCTGGACGCCCACATGGCCCGCTGTCCGCACTGCACGGCCGCGTTCGAGGAACTGCGGGCCCTGCGGGACGCGCCCCGGCAGACCCTGGCGGAGGGCCTGCTGCCGTGGAGAGGGACGGCGTACACAGGCGACGACGTCCGCACCGAGGAGCCGCCGGCCGTCCCCGCTCCGCCCGCCGTACGGGGGACCCGGCCGCCCCGGCGCCGCGTCCTGTTCACCTCGGCCGCCCTGGGCGTCGCCCTGACCCCGCTGCTGGTCTTCCTGCTCACCCCGGCGCACGGCGACGACCGGCAGCCGACGGCCGCGACACCCACGCCTCCCCCGGTGACGGTGACGGCGACGGTCTCCGTCACCCCGTCCCCCACCCCCTCCCCCACGAAGTCCCCGTCGAAGCCGTCGTCGAAGCCGCCGTCGAAGTCGCCGTCCCCGACGCGGACTTCGGCCCACCCGACGACCGCGCCCCCGTCACCCCGGCACACCACCACCCCCGGGCCGCCCCCCTCCTTCACGCCCCCGGGCACCTCCTTCGCCCAGGTGGTGAACGTGGCGACGGGCCGCTGCCTGGACATCCGCGACGGCGATCTGTCCGAGGGCAACGACGTCATCACGGCCCCCTGCTCCTTCGCCGACACCCAGCGCTGGCGCTTCGACCCCTACCTGGGCGTGCTCCGCTCGGCAGCCGACGACCGCTTCTGCCTGGACAGCCGGGGCTCCGTGGACCGGGGCGTCGGCATCTGGGAGTGCGACGCGGTCTACAGCGGCAACGGCGACAACCTGCGCTTCGCCATCGACCCCGACGGCACGATCCGCCCGGACATCGCCATCGAGACGGCGGTGACCCCCTACGGCCGGCACGGGGTGGCCCTGCAGCCGCTGGACGACAGCGAGGACCAGCGCTGGCGGGCCGGGGCCCGGTAGTGCCGGGACGGCTCGGGGAAGCCGGCGGGTCACCGGCTCCGGCTGGAGACCAGGGCGGTGCGGGTCCAGTGGATCAGCTGCTGGACGATGCCCCGGGCCCGGGCGCTGTGCTGCGGGAAGAACGGGAGCAGCATCAGCGCCGGCGCCGAGGCCACGGTGACCACGAGCAGCGGCACCAGCGCGAACAGGACGATCAGAACACGCTGTACCCAGCGGGCACCCGCCGTCAGAAACGTCCCCGAGGAGTGCATGGATGAGCAGTCCTTTCCGTGAGTGACGACCTGCCCACCACCCTCCGGCGGCTTCGGTAGGTTGCGGAACCGGCAACCGTTGCCATTCCAGGGCCAAGCACCGGGGGGATCACCGATGACCGAACTCGCCTGCCCGGCGGGGGTTTCCGGCGCCGTCGAGCGAGGAGTCGTACGCGAGGTTGCCGCGCTGGGCAACGCGTTGACCGAGCTGTTCAACACCCTGGGCCTGTCGCAGAACGCGTACGCGGTGCGGGTGTCCCTGGACAAGTCCGTCGTCTCCCGCTTCCTGCGGGGCCGCCGCATCGCGACGCAGGACTTCGTCGACCGGCTGGTGCGCGAGGTCGAGGAGAACCGGGGTGCTCCGGTCAAGCCCGAGGCCAAGGACCGCTTGGCCGAGCTCCGGCTGGCGGCACTCCGTGCGTGCGATCCGGATGTCTACGAACTGGAGTCCCTGCGCGCCGAGATGAGGAAGTCGCGGCGCGAGGTCGAGATGCTCGTGCGGCACCAGGAAGCCCTGCACGATCTGCTGGACAAGCGGGAGTCCGAGATCGACGCCGTCCAGGGCGAGTTGGAACGCGTCCGGCGCGACGGCGTCACGGAATACGTGCGCGCGGAGCGGGCGGAGGTGGAGCTGCGCGAGGCCACCGAACACCACTCGGCGGAACGGGGCCGGCTGGTTGACGAGGTCGCCCGGCTGAAGCGGGAACTCGCCGAGGTCGCCGCGATGAAGGAGCAGGCGGAACAGCGCTGCGAGGACCTGGAGACGCGCGTCCGGGAGATGGAGGAGGAGCTCGCCCGCAGCCGCGAGGGGGCCGGGGAGGCGTCACATCTGCCTTTCGAGGCGTTTCTGGCTCAGCTGGAGCACCAACTCGACGTGGGGGACCAGCGGGGGGTCACACTGGAGGCGACCCAGGCGGCATGGGAACGGCCGATCAAGGAAGTCGTCCGGCTCATGGCCTGGTTCGGGCAGCGGCAGGACTTCTCCCGGCGGGACCGCATCGTGGTGGACGTCGTTCACTCCCGCTCCCTCGACGACCTCGCCGCGTTCGGAACGGCGCTGCGCCCACTCGGCTTTCCGCGCCCCAGAAGCCGTGTGCTCACCCCGGCTGCGATCGTGCTGCTCAACGAGGAGGTGGTGGCCATCCGATCGGTCGAGGAGATCGCGACACTCCACACCCGCTGGGCGGAACCCGACCGGAAACGGCGCGTCACCAGGAGGGACCTGATGGCGACGCTGGTCAAGTCCGACAGGAGCGTGGGCGATGTGGCCCGGGTCATCGCCCGGCTCGGCCCCGACGACGAGCTGTCGAACCGGCACATCACCCAGGCCGCCGAAACGGTCGAGCCTGGGCGTCTCGCCGCCCTCATCCCCCTTCTCGCCGGGAGCGATCGGGAGGACCTGGTGGCTCCGCTCTGCCGTGCCCTGACCCAGCAGCTCCCCCTCAGGTCTGCGATCGCACTGGACATGCGGGGTCTGGAGAACATGAGCGAGGAGCACGCCGAGCTTCTCGTCAGGGCGCTGCTGCGGGCGGTCACCCTCGACGCGGTCGTCGTGTTTCTGGCGAGGATCTGTGACGCCTACGACGAGGGGCGTCGGGCAGAGCCCGTGGTGACCGCCTTCTTCGACGCCCTGAAGTCGGCCGGCGGACTCGCCGACGTGGCGTCGTTCGTGGCCAAGAACAAGGGGAGGCGGCTGGGCCTGCCGAGCGCGTGCACTCAGCTGCACATGCGCTTGAGGGCGTGGTCGGCCACCGGGAGCTGAGCCGGCTCGCTCCCTGTCACACCACCCGCACCCCGCGTCGCCACACCCCGCCGACCAGCGGCACGCCCGGCCGGTAGGCCAGGTGGACGTGGCTCGGGGCGTCCAGGAGGACGAGGTCGGCGTAGGCGCCGGGGGTGAGGTGGCCGATGTCGGTGCGGCGCAGGGCCGCCGCGCCGCCCGCCGTGGCCGACCAGACCGCCTCGTCCGGAGTCATCCGCATGTCACGGACGGCCAGAGCGATGCAGAAGGGCACGGAGGAGGTGAAGGAGGAGCCGGGGTTGCAGTCCGTGGACAGGGCGACCGTGACACCCGCGTCCAGCAGACGGCGGGCGTCCGGCCACTCGGCGCGGGTCGAGAACTCGGCGCCCGGCAGGAGCGTGGCCACCGTGCTGCCGCTCGCCAGGGCGTCCACGTCCGCGTCCGTGAGGTGGGTGCAGTGGTCGGCGCTGGCCGCGTCCAGCTCGACGGCCAGCTGGACGCCGGGGCCGTAGGAGAGCTGGTTGGCGTGGATGCGCGGGTGCAGGCCCTTCGCCTTGCCTGCGGTGAGGATCGCGCGGGCCTGGTCGCCGTCGAAGGCGCCCTTCTCGCAGAAGACGTCGATCCAGCGGGCGTGCGGCGCGCAGGCGTCCAGCATCTCGCCGGTGACGAGGGCGACATAGGCGGCCGGGTCGTCGGCGTAGTCCGGGGAGACGATGTGCGCGCCGAGGTAGGTCACCTCGTCGGTGTGCTTCGCCGCGAGGCGCAGCGCCCGGGACTCGTCCTCGACCGTGAGGCCGTATCCCGACTTGGTCTCGAAGGTGGTGGTGCCCTGGCGGAGGGCCTCGTCGAGGTAACGGGTCAGGTTCGCCTCCAGTTCCGCGTCCGTCGCGGCGCGGGTGGCGGCGACCGTGGTGCGGATGCCGCCCGCCGTGTAGGAGCGGCCGGACATGCGGGCGTTGAACTCCTGGGTGCGGTCCCCGGCGAAGACCAGGTGCGAGTGCGAGTCCACGAAGCCCGGCAGCACCGCCCGGCCGCCCGCGTCGACCCGATTGTCAGTGGCGGGTGCTTTGCTGGCTTCACCGGTCCACACGACGCGGTCGCCGTCGATGACGACGGCCGCGTCCTGGATCAGACCGAGGGGGGAGCTGTCACCGAGGGAGGGGTCATTGGTGACCAGCGTGGCGATGTTGGTGATGACGGTGCTGCTGCTCATGGTGTCCTCGTGGGTGGTCGTCAGGCGCGGAGGGCTTCGACTGCGCGCGCGAGAGCTTGCGGCACATCGGGTACGAGGGCGTGCGCGCCGTCGCGTACGACATGCCGGCCGCCCACGACCGTGTGCCGTACGTCTGCCGCCGTCGCCGCGAATACGGCCGTCTCGGCGCCGAGGCGCGGCACCGGCCCCGCTGTTCTGACGGAGTCCAGGGCGATGGTCGTGAAGTCGGCCAGTGCTCCCGCCTCCAGGGTGCCCGCATCCTCCCAGCCGAGAGCGGCGTGGCCGTCGGCGGTGGCGGCCCGCAGCAGCGCGGCAGCCGTCCAGTGTCCCCGGGTGCGGGTGCGCAGCCGCTCGTTCAGCTCCATGGCGCGCGCCTCTTCGAGCAGGTCGATGACGGCGTGGCTGTCGGAGCCCAGGCAGAGCGGTGAGCCGGCCCGCTGCAGGGCAACGGCCGGACCGATGCCGTCGGCGAGGTCCCGCTCGGTCGTCGGGCACATGCAGGTGCCGGTGCGGGAGCCGCCGAGCAGAGCGATGTCCTCGTCGGTGAGGTGGGTGTTGTGCACACCGGTGGTGCGCGCACCGAGGACACCGTGGTCGGCGAGCAGCCGGGTGGGCGTGCAGCCGTGCGCGGCGAGGCAGGCGTCGTTCTCGGCCGTCTGCTCCGACAGATGCACATGCAGCGGCGCCCGCCGCTCCTCGGCCCACCCGGCGACGGTCGCCAACTGGTCGGCCGGTACGGCCCGTACGGAGTGAATCGCCGCCCCGATCCGCGCGTGGTCCCGCTCCTTGAGAACTGCACAGCGTTCGGCCCAGGCCTCCGCGCTGCCGTCGGAGAAGCGCAGCTGGTGGGAGTTCGGGGCCTCGCCACGGTGCTTGTTCACGATGGCGGAGGAGAGATAGCAGGTGTCGAGGAGGGTGATCCTGATGCCGGCCTCGGCGGCGGCCGCGATCAGTGCCTCCCCCATGGCGTTGGGGTCGGCGTAGGGGGTGCCGCCGGGCGCGTGGTGCACGTAGTGGAACTCGCCGACAGCGGTGATGCCGGCCAGGGCCATCTCGGCGTACACCGCGCGCGCCAGGGCGTGGTAGGTGTCCGGGGTCAGGCGGTCGGCGACGGAGTACATCACCTCGCGCCAGGTCCAGAAGGTTCCGGAGCCGACCTGGACGGTGCCGCGCAGCGCACGGTGGAAGGCGTGGCTGTGGGCGTTGGCGAGCCCCGGCAGGGTGAGCCCGCGCAGTACCTCCGCACCGGGCGGCGCCATGGGCGTCCCGGTGCGGACCGCGCCGATCCGCCCGTCCTCGGCCTCCAGCACGACCCCCGGCTCGACGTGCGTGCCGAGCCAGGCGTGCTCCAACCAGTAGGTCCGCTTGGTCACCTGCAGGCCAGCCCTTCCAGTACGTCGGCGAGCGCGTGCACCCCGGCCACGCAGTCGTCCTCGGCTGCGAACTCGGCCGGGGAGTGCGAGACCCCGGTGGGGTTGCGTACGAACAGCATGGCGGTGGGGATGCTGCCGGAGAGGATTCCCGCGTCGTGTCCGGCCCCGGTTCCGAGCACGGGCACCTTCAGGCCGGTGTCCTTGCCCAGGATGCGGCCGAGTTCGTCGCGCAGGGCGTGGTCGAACTCGACGACCGGGGTGAAGGACTCGCGCACGACGTCCAGGTCGATGCCGTGGGCGTCGGCGTACTCGCGTGCGGCCTTCTCGATGCCGCCGACCACCGTGTCCAGGGTCTCCTGGTCGGCGGCGCGGGAGTCGAGCCACCCGCGCACGAGGGAGGGAATCGCGTTCACGCCGTTGGGCTCCACCGCGATCTTCCCGAACGTGGCGACGGCACCGGCGAGCGCGGCCTCCCGGCGGGCGGCGAGCACGGTCTCGGCATAGGACAGCATCGGGTCGCGCCGGTCGACCAGCCGGGTGGTGCCGGCGTGGTTGGCCTCGCCCCGGAAGTCGAACCGCCAGCGGCCGTGCGGCCAGATGGCACTGGCGATGCCCACCCGGTCGCCGGACAGGTCCAGCGCCCGTCCCTGCTCGACGTGCAGTTCGACGAAGGCGCCGATCCGGGCCAGCCGCTCGGGGTCGGCCCCGATGCCCTCGGGGTCGTGTCCGGCGGCCTCCATGGCCTGCGGGAGGCTGACCCCGTCCCCGTCGGTGAGCCGGTGGGCCTGCTCGACGCTCAGCTGCCCGGCGGTCAGCCGGGACCCGACACAGGCGAGCCCGAACCGGGCCCCTTCCTCGTCGCCGAAGTTGACGATGGCGAGGGGTTTGGTGAACCGCGCGCTCCTGCTCCGCAGCTCGTCCAGGGCGGCGAAGGAGGACACGACCCCGAGCGGCCCGTCGAAGGCCCCGCCGTCCGGCACGGAGTCGAGGTGCGACCCGGTGACCACCGCGTCTCCGGCCGCCGGGTCCCCGAGCCAGGCCCACTGGTTCCCGTTCCGGTCGACCTCGTACGCCAGCCCACGCCCCTCGGCCTGCTGCCTGAACCAGGCCCGGCAGTCGGCGTCGGCGCCGGTCCAGGCGTAACGGCGGTAGCCGCGGGACTCGGCGTGCCGCCCGATGGGGAGCAGCTCGCGCCACATCTCGTGGAAGGAACGCGAGCCAAGCTGAGAGTGGGGGAGGGTGGGCACGGCCGAACCCGCGGACGGCGACGAGGCCTCAGCCCCCACCGAGGAGGTGCCGTGCCCGACCTGGTCCTGCGTCACGCGCCGTCACCCTCGCGCATCGGCACTCGCACCCCGCGCTCGGCCGCGACCGACTCCGCGATGTCGTACCCGGCGTCGACATGCCGGATGACACCCATACCGGGGTCGTTGGTGAGAACGCGCCGGATCTTCTCGCCACCCAGCTTCGTACCGTCGGCCACGGTGACCTGACCGGCGTGGATGGAGCGGCCCATCCCCACACCGCCACCGTGGTGGATGGACACCCACGACGCACCGGAGGCCACGTTGACCATGGCGTTCAGCAGCGGCCAGTCGGCGATCGCGTCGGACCCGTCGAGCATGGCCTCGGTCTCGCGGTACGGCGAGGCCACCGACCCGCAGTCCAGGTGGTCGCGGCCGATCGCCAGCGGTGCCGCCAGCTCACCGGAGGCCACCATGTCGTTGAAGCGCTCGCCGGCCTTGTCGCGCTCGCCGTAGCCGAGCCAGCAGATACGCGCGGGCAGACCCTGGAAGTGGACGCGCTCGCCGGCCATCTTGATCCAGCGGGCCAGGGACTCGTTCTCCGGGAACAGCTCCAGGATCGCCTTGTCGGTCTTGGCGATGTCGGCGGGGTCGCCGGACAGGGCAGCCCAGCGGAACGGGCCCTTGCCCTCGCAGAACAGCGGGCGGATGTAGGCGGGCACGAAGCCGGGGAAGGCGAACGCCCGGTCGTATCCGGCCAGCTGGGCCTCGCCGCGGATGGAGTTGCCGTAGTCGAACACCTCGGCGCCGGCGTCCATGAAGCCGACCATGGCTTCCACATGGCGCGCCATGGACTCCCGCGCACGCGTGGTGAAACCGGCCGGGTCCTTCGCGGCGGCATCGGCCATGTCCTCGAAGGCCACGCCCACCGGCAGATAGGACAGCGGGTCGTGGGCGGAGGTCTGGTCGGTGACGATGTCGATGGGGGCGTTCATCGCGAGCAGCTGCGGGACCAGCTCGGCCGCGTTGCCGAGGACACCGATGGACAGCGGGCGGCGGGCGTCACGCGCCTCGGTGGCCAGCTGCAGCGCGTGGTCGAGCGAGTCGGCCTTCACGTCCAGGTAGCGGTGCTCGATGCGGCGCTCGATGGCGCGCGGGTCGCAGTCGATGCAGATGGCGACACCGTCGTTCATCGTCACCGCGAGCGGCTGGGCGCCGCCCATGCCGCCGAGGCCGGCGGTCAGGGTGATCGTGCCCGCGAGGGTGCCGTTGAACTTCTTCGCGGCGACGGCGGCGAAGGTCTCGTAGGTGCCCTGGAGGATGCCCTGGGTGCCGATGTAGATCCAGGAGCCGGCGGTCATCTGGCCGTACATGGTCAGACCGAGGGCCTCCAGGCGGCGGAACTCCTCCCAGTTGGCCCAGTCGCCGACGAGGTTGGAGTTGGCGATGAGGACGCGCGGGGCCCACTCGTGGGTCTGCATCACGCCGACCGGGCGGCCGGACTGGACCAGCATGGTCTCGTCCTGCTTGAGGGTCCTCAGCGTGCGCACCATGGCGTCGAAGGAGCGCCAGTCACGGGCGGCCTTACCGGTGCCGCCGTAGACGACGAGCTTGTCGGGGTGCTCGGCGACCTCGGGGTCGAGGTTGTTCTGCAGCATGCGCAGGGCGGCTTCCTGCTGCCATCCCAGGGCGCTGAGTTCCGTGCCGCGCGGTGCTCGTACGGGGCGGGGTCCCGACATCGTCTGCCTCCTGCTGTTACTACGTCTATTCACATCCTGAAGGTCTGAATAGAACTAGTCAATACATCGGGGCGCACCCGTCCGCGCGCCGTCGGTGTTTGGCTGGATGTACGCGAGACCGGCACGGGGGAAACGAGGGGAGAGGTTGTGGAGCAGGACATCGAGACGCAGCCCGGCGAGGCGCGGGAGCGCGCCGCCCGGCGGGACGACGCGGTGCGCGCCGCCGTCGAGCAGGGCCTGCTGGGGCCCGACGCCGCCGTGGTGGGGCTGCTGGACGTGACCGGGATCCGGGAGTCGGCGGCGGCCCTGCGGGCGGCGTTCGACGCGGTCCTGCCGCCCGGGACGCCGGTGCTGCACGCCTTCGCGGTGAAGGCGACCCCGCTGGTCCCGGTGCTGCGGCTGCTGCACGAGGCGGGGATCGGCGCGGAGGTGGCCAGCCCGGGGGAGCTGGCGCTGGCCCGCGCGGCCGGGGTGCCGGCCGCGCGGACCGTGCTGGACTCGCCCGCCAAGACCCCGGCGGAGCTGCGCGAGGCGCTGGCGCTGGGCATCGCGGTGAACGCCGACAATCCGCAGGAGCTGGACCGCCTGGACACCCTGGTGCGGTCCGCCCCGACCAGGTCCCCGCTCGGCATCCGGGTGAACCCGCAGATCGGCGGCGGCACGATCGGGGCGACCTCGACGGCGACCGAGACCTCGAAGTTCGGGGTGGCGCTGCGCGACGAGGGGGCGCGCGAGTGGGTCGTACGGGCTTACCTGGACCGCCCGTGGCTGACCCGGCTGCACGCGCACACCGGCTCGCAGGGCATTCCTCTGGCACTGCTGGCGCGGGGCGCGGCGGAGGCGTACGCGCTCGCGGAGGAGATCAACGAGCGGGCCGGGCGGCGGCAGATCGACACGCTCGACATCGGCGGCGGACTGCCGGTGAACTTCGCGGCCGAGGCGACGGCACCGTCGTACGCGGAGTACGCCCGGCTGCTGGCCGGTCAGGTGCCGGGGCTGTTCGACGGGCGGTACGGGCTGGTGACCGAGTTCGGGCGGTCGCTGCTGGCCAAGCACGGCACGGTGGTGGCCCGGGTGGAGTACACCAAGAGCGCGGGCGGGCGGCGGATCGCGGTGACGCACGCGGGCGTGCAGGTGGCGACGCGGACCGTCTACGCACCGGGGGCGTGGCCGCTGAGGATCGGCGCGTACGACGCCAAGGGGCGGCCGAAGCCGGGGCCGGACGTGGTGCAGGACGTGGCCGGGCCGGCCTGCTTCTCGGGGGACCTGCTGGCGGAGGGCCGCGCGCTGCCCCTGCTGGAGCAGGGCGACTACGCGGCGGCGCTGGACACGGGCGCGTACTACTTCGCCCACCACTACGCCTACAACTCCCTCGCCCGGCCCGGCATCCACGGTTTCGCACCGGACGGTTCGGGAGGGGTCGCCTTCGCCACCGTGCGGGAGCCGCAGACGGTCGCCGAGGTGGTCGCGGAGTCCGGCGGGGCGCACGCGTCGGCGCTCACCACCCTCCGGGCATCCGGAAGCCGTTGACGCACCTCCGGCACCTTCGAACAAATGGGCCAACCAGCCGGAGACACACGTCAGTTGACCCACTCTAGTACGCCGCATGCATGTTCCACTGGAAAATGCCAAAGGCTCCTCCTTTCGCGCGCACGGTGCGTAGTGTCACTGTCACTCAGCCGGAGGCCCAGGCGGGAGGGGAACCCACGGTGCCCGGAATCGACGAGTGCCTGCTGGAAGCGATGCGGTTACCCGGTGCGCGGGGAGCGGCACTGGTGGACTGGACGAGCGGACTGGCGCTCGGCACGGTCGGGGAGGCGCCCGGCGGCGATCACGAGACGACCGCCGCGGAGGCCGCCGAACTGGCCCGGATGGCCGCCGAGCACGGAGCCTTCGCGGCCCACGGGGACGGACACCCGCCGGTCGAGGACGTGATCGTCAGCAACCACGACAGCTATCACCTGCTGCGGTTCGTGGACACGTCCTTCGACAGCAGCGTCTTCCTGCACCTGTGGCTCGGCCGCGAGGAGGGCAATCTCGCGCTGGCCCGCATCCGGCTCGGCGAGATGGCGGCCAGGCTGGTGCTGGGATGACCGTGGTGCAGACACCCCCGCCGCCGCTGCCCGTGCGGGACAGGTCGGCCACCCGTGCGCTGTCGCCGATGCTGACCCGGCTCGCCGAGGAGCGGGCCACCGGCGTCCTGGTGCGCGAGCACGGCACCCTGTACCTCGCCGAGGGCCGGGTCGTGCACGCGGAGAGCCCGCTCGCCCCCGGTCTCGACGTGCTCCTCACGGCCCACGGCACCCTCGCGGCCGCCGCCTGGCAGCGGGCCGCCGCCCAGGCCGCCGGCTCGCTGCAGGCGGCCGAACTCCTCCTGGAGGCCGGGCTGTTACCGGCCGGCGCGCTGGAGCTGTGCCATCTGGACGCGTTGTACGACGCCGGGTACTTCACGCTGGCCCCGAGCAGCACCCCGGGACGCTTCCGCTACGACAACGCGCCCCGCATCGGCCCGCTGCCCTCGGTCCCGGTCGTCGCCCTGGAACGCGAGACGCTGCGCCGCCGCCTGATGCTGCACCGGCTGTGGCCGGACCCGGCCGCCGACAGTGCCCCGCTGATCCGCGCGGACCCGGTCGCCCGTCCGGCCGCCACCGCGCCCGTCACCCCCAGGCAGCGGGCGGTCCTGGACCGTGTGGACGGCGTCCGCACGGCCACCGCGATCGCCCGGAACCTGGGCCGGCAGGCCTTCCACACGCTGGTCGACGTACGCCGGCTCGCGGCGGCCGGCCAGGTCGCCCCCCTGGCACCCGTCGTCACGGAACCCGCCCTGCCGCCCCCACCCCCACCCCCGGTCACCGACCCCGACATCGCGCTGCTGAAGAGGCTCAGGGATGCGCTGGAGGCGCTTTGAACGGCACCGCCCCGCCGAGAGGAGAGAGCTGATGGTGTCCGAGGAGGACCTCCAGGCCGTCCTGGACGAGCTGCACCGGCTGCGCACCAGGGTGCCGCAGCTCACCGGTGCCCTGGCGGCAGGCGTCGACGGACTCGTCGTCGCCCACGACACTCCCGGAGTCGACCCGGAGGGCCTGTCCGCGCTCACCGCCGCCGCGCTCGGCGTCGCCGTGCGGATCACCGACGCAACCGGCAACGGCGGCTTCCGGGAACTGCTGGTGCGCGGCGAGCGCGGCTACATCGCCGGCTACGCGGCCGGCCGCACCGCCGTCCTGACCCTGCTCGCCGAGGGCCGGGTCAACGTGGGCCGGCTGCACCTGGAGGGCCGCCGGGCCGGCGCCCGCATCGGGGAGCTGCTGGACGCCGCCGAGGCCGCCGCACAGGAGGCCCGGCGGCCCGTGCGGCCCCTGGGCGCCGTCAGCGCCGCACCCCCGGCCCGTACCCGCACGGCCCGCACACCCCGCACGCCCCCTGTCACGAGTGCCGATACGCACACCCCGACCGACCGCTGAGACAACCCGACCGTTCCGAAAGGACCACCATGGCCAACACCGAGACCGCGCTGAAGGAAGCCCTCACCTCCATCGAGGGCGCCACCGGCGTCGCGCTCGTCGACTACACCAGCGGAATGGCGCTGGGCACGATGGGCGGCAACAAGACCTTCGACCTGAACGTGGCCGCGGCGGGCAACACCGACGTGATCCGCGCCAAGATGCGCACCATGGAGATGCTGGGCCTCAAGGGCGAGATCGAGGACATCCTGATCACGCTGACGGACCAGTACCACCTGATCCGCCTGCTCAGGAGCCGCGGCGGCAACGGCCTGTTCCTCTACCTGGTCCTCGACTCCTCCCGGGCCAACCTGGCGATGGCCCGGCACCAGCTGAAGAGGATCGAGGCAGAGCTGGAGGTCTAGTCAGACCAGGGCCGCGGTGCGGCGGCGGGTCCCGCCCGGGGCCGCGTCGCCGGCCGCGATGCCCGTACCGCGCAGGCCCTTCACGGCCTTGCCCGCCGGGCCTCCGCCGCGCCGGTCGAGCCAGTCGACACGGACCCACAGCAGCGTCTCCCCGTCCCGCTCCCACCGCCCGATCCAGGCGGCCTTGAGCCGCAGCCCGGTGCCGAGCCCGGCCAGCAGCATGCCGCCGGCCGCGGGTACGGCGAAGGCGGAGCCGAGGGCGGCGGCGCAGGCGAGCAGCAGCCACCAGCGGTGCCCCCGGCGCCAGTTGCGCACGGTCACCGCACGGTCCTGCAGCACGTCGTACTTGCCCGCGCGGGCCGCACCGCGGGCGAGGGCGCCGTACCGCCGGCGTCGTACGAGCGCCATGAGGGCCGCGCCCACGAGGAACAGCGCGGCCCCCGCGAGCACCCCGATCCGGCGCCCGGTCACCCCCTGCGGCAGCGCACCGATCCCGGCGGCGAACACCCCGGACCACCACAGCGGTGCGGCTCCCGCCCGTACGACCACGGCCACCCGGGCCAGACCCTGTCCTCCGCGCGCCACGTCAGCCTCCCGTGTCACGTGTCCGCGAACAAAACCTCGTGGCGAACCTAGCGGCAGAACGTGAGACGAATCTGAGAGCACACGCGGAAGGCGGCCGGTCACTCCACGAACAGACCCCGGGCCGCCGCCTTCGCGTCGAACTCCTCCAGCCGGGCCTGCGCCTCGGGCAGGTCGTCGCAGACCGCCTCCAGCAGCACCCGCCCGAGCAGCATCGGCGCGCACGCGGTGTCGAAGGCGAGCCCGGTGCCGACGGCGGCGGGCAGCAGCAGATCGGAGTGCTTGGCGACCGGCGCGAACGCGGAGTCGGCGACCGTGACGGTCGTCAGGCCCACGTCCTTGGCGTAGGCGAGGGTGTCGACGACCTCGCGGGGATGCCGGGGCAGCGCGAAGCACAGCAGCGCGGAGGCGCCCGCGCGGACGGCCGCGTCGATCCGGTCCTGGATCATCGTGCCGCCCTCGTTGAGCAACCGGACGTCCGGGTGCACCTTGGCGGCGAAGTAGGCGAAGCCGTACGCCTGGGAGGCGGCGGCGCGCAGGCCGAGGACCGGCAGCGGACGGGAGGCGGCCAGGATCCGGCCGGCCTTCTGCACCGGGCGGGGGTCGGCGAGCAGCTCGGCGAGGTGCCTCAGGTTCTCGATCTCGGCCTCGACGGCCTGCTGGTACTCGTTGAAGGCGCCCGCCTCGGCGGCCGGTTCGGCGGGGACGACCTCGCGCAGGTGCTTGCGCAGCGCCGGATAGCCGTCGAAGCCGAGCGCGACGGCGAACCGGGTCACCGAGGGCTGGCTGACCCCCGCCAGTTCGGCCAGCTCCACGCTGGACAGGAAGGGCACGTCGGCGGCCCGCCGCACCATGCTGTGCGCGATCCGGCGCTGGGTCGGCGTGAGCCGGTGCCCTTCGAAAAGCGCCTGCAGGCGGTTCGCGGGGCTGTCGGCCACACCACCCGAGGCCACACCACCGGGGGTGACAGCACCCGAGGTCACACCGGCACTCCTGTCCACGCTCATGACGCGCTCCCCCTCCAGAGGTCCGTGAACCGGTCGAGCGGTGCGCGGACGGCGGTGACGAGTCGGCAGCCGCCGACCAGACGATACGCAAGCGGCATCAAGCCCACACTCCCCTCACCCGGACATCCGATCCTGCCCTATGACCACCGGAACCTATTCAGTCACCAAGAACTCTGCATGACTCTATACAGCCAGGCAAGGGCCGGCGGCCCGGTGCGAAGAGGGGGGTTGTCCCCCGTGCGGGTGGAGTGATCGCTCCGTACGCTCGGGCCCATGAGCACACTGGACTCGCCGGACGCGAGCCTGAAGAAGGACGCGGAGCTGCGGAAGGAACTCGACGCCACCGTGCGGGCCCGCGCGGACCTGGGCGCCGACTACGACTCCGCGCTGGCCGACTCCTTCCTGGAGAAGGTCGAGCAGCGGATCGACGACGCGGTGGACCGCCGGGTGCGGCGGCACCTGGCCGAACAGCGGATGGAGACCGCGCGCGGCGCGCGGCGCCCGAAGGACGCCGACACCTGGCCGGAACGCTTCGGGTTCGCCATCGTCTCGCTGGTCCTGGCCATCCCGCTGACCGCCATCGGCGGTGGCATCGCGGGGACGGCCGGGACGCTGGTCACCTGGCTCGGCATCGTCGGCGTCAACGTCGCCCAGGCGGTGCGCACCAACCCGGAGCTGCTCACCGGGCGGCGCCGCACGTCGTCCGAGGACTGACCGTCCTCACGCCTGCCGGGTCGGCAGCACCATGATCTGGCGGAGGTTGACGTGCCGGGGCCGGCTGGTGGCGTAGGCGACGACGTCCGCGACCTCCGCCGCGGAGAGGGCGCCGATCGCCTCCAGCATGCCGTCCAGCTGCCCGGACAGCTCCGCGCTGTCGACATGGTCCTTCAGCTCGGTCTCCGTCAGCCCCGGCTCGATGTTCGTCACCCGCACGTCCTGCGGCCCGAACTCGGTGCGCAGGGACTGCGAGAGATGGGTGACGGCGGCCTTCGTGGCGCCGTACACGGCGTAGTGGGGGAAGGGGATGTGGGCGCCGATGGAGGAGACGTTGACGAGGTCCGCGGTGCGGCCCTCGGCGGCGGTGCCCACCAGGTCGGCGGTGAAGGCGCGGATGATCCGCAGTACGCCGGCGACGTTGGTGTCGAGCATCCGCTGCCACTCGTCGAGCCGGCCCTCGCCGACCGGGTTCGGCAGCATGACACCGGCGTTGTTGACGACGAGGTCGACGGGGCCGAACGTCTCGTGGACCAGGTCCCGGGCGGTGGTCACCGAGGTGTCGTCGGTGACGTCGGCGACCACGGCGAGCGCCTCGCCGCCCTCGGCCCGGATCTTCTCGACCACGCCGTCCAGCCGGTCCGCGCGCCGGGCGAGCAGCGCCACCCGGGCGCCCGCGGCGGCCAGTTGCCGGGCGACGGCCTCGCCGATGCCGCTGGCGGCTCCGGTGACGACGGCGGTGCGGCCGGACAGGTTCTCGTACGACATGGGTGTACCCCCTGGATGCTTCGCGCCGGGGCGGCTCCCCGGCGGCCGGCACCAGCCTCACCGCATCCGGCGGCCGTACCCAGGGATGCGGTTTTCCTGGGTCTGCCAGTACCAGGCCGGCGTCCGGCCGCTCCCCTACGATCGGGGGCATGGACGGGGACTGGCCGGTAGGGGAAGTCGGCGACTTCCTGCGCTCGCGACGTGCACGCATCCAGCCCGAGGAGGTGGGGCTGCCCGGCCATGGGCGGCGCCGCGTACCGGGCCTGCGCCGCGAGGAGGTGGCCCAGCTCGCGGGGGTGAGCGTCGACTACTACGTCCGTCTGGAGCAGGGCCGGGGGACGAGCGTCAGCGACGCCGTGCTGGACGCGATCGCCCGGGTGCTGCGGCTGGACGAGACCGAGCAGACGTATCTGCGGGCGGTGGCGCGTCCTGGCCGGCAGCGTCCGGGGCGGCGGCGGCCCGAGACGCGCCGGGTACGCCCCGGTGTGCAGATCCTGCTCGACACCATGGAGCGCAGCGCGGCGTTCGTGCTGGGCCCCCGCATGGACGTACTCGCGTGGAACGCCCTCGGCGACGCGGTGAACGGCTTCAGCCGCCTGGCACCGGCCGAGCGGAGCATGCCCCGGCAGGTCTTCCTGGACCCGGCCGGCCGGGACCACTACCCCGAGTGGCACGCGGTCGCCGCGCAGACGGTGGCCCATCTGCGCGTGAACGCGGGCCGGTACGCCGACGACCCCGAGCTGTGCGCGCTGGTCGGCGAACTCTCCCTGAAGAGCGAGGACTTCCGCCGGCTGTGGGCGGACCACGAGGTCAGGGAGTGCGCGTACGGCGTGAAGAAGATACGGCACCCGGTGGCGGGCCTGCTGACCCTGCCGTACGAGACCCTGACGATCCCGGCGTCCCCGGACCAGACCATCGTGGTGTACACGCCGGAAGCGGGATCGGAGACGGCGGAGCGCCTTGCGCTGCTGGGGAGTTGGGAATCCAGCAGCACGCGCTGAGCCCTGCGGGAAGCGGGTGCGCGGGGACCGCCGCACCCCCGTTGCCGGGGGGCGGGACGACGGCGGTCCCCGCGAGGGACGCGGGCCGGGTCAGGACCGGGCTTGCGCGTCCGTGGCGTCCATGGAGGTCCGGGAGCCGCTCCGGAGGTCCTTGGCGCCGTTCGGCGCCGGCCGGGGAGGGGAGCCGCTCCCTCCCTGCCGACAGGCACCAATGTGCCGGACGCGTGTTAAGCGGGTGCTGCGCGCACATGACACGCTCGTACCACTTCCGCGAACCCCGGTCCCCCCGAGGTCGGCTACTTGTTGCCGCCCTTGGCCAGGAAGGCCAGCAGGTCCTGCCGGCTGACCACGCCGGTCGGCTTGCCCTCGACCAGGACGATCGCCGCGTCGGCCGAGCCGAGCACGGACATCAGGTCGCCGACCGGCTCGCCGGAGCCGACCTGGGGCAGCGGGGCGGACATGTGCTTCTCCAGCGGGTCGTCGAGGGAGGCGCGCTTGCTGAAGAGCGCATCCAGCAACTCCCGCTCCACGACCGACCCGACGACCTCGGCGGCCATCACGTCCGGGTGACCGGCGCCCGGCTTGACGACCGGCATCTGCGAGACGCCGTACTCGCGCAGCACCTCGATGGCCTGGCCGACGGTCTCCTCGGGGTGCATGTGCACGAGCGAGGGGATGGTGCCGCCCGCCTTGTCGCTCAGGACGTCGGCGACACGGGCGCTCGGGCCCTCGTCCTCCAGGAAGCCGTAGTCGGCCATCCACTCGTCGTTGAAGATCTTCGAAAGGTACCCGCGGCCGCTGTCCGGCAGCAGTACGACCACGACGTCGTCCGGGCCGAGGCGCTCGGCGACCCGCAGCGCGGCGACGACGGCCATGCCGCAGGAGCCGCCGACGAGCAGCCCCTCTTCCTTGGCCAGGCGGCGGGTCATCTGGAAGGCGTCCTTGTCGGACACGGCGACGATCTCGTCGGCGACGGTGCGGTCGTAGGCGCTCGGCCAGAAGTCCTCACCGACACCCTCGATCAGGTACGGCCGCCCGGAGCCGCCGGAGTACACCGAGCCCTCGGGGTCGGCGCCGATGACCTGGACCTTGCCGTCGCTGGCGTCCTTCAGATAGCGGCCGGTACCGGAGATGGTCCCTCCCGTGCCCACGCCCGCCACGAAGTGGGTGATCCTGCCCTCGGTCTGCTCCCACAGCTCGGGACCGGTCGAGTGGTAGTGCGACAGCGGGTTGTTGGGGTTGGAGTACTGGTCGGGCTTCCAGGCGCCCGGGGTCTCCCGGACGAGCCGGTCGGAGACGTTGTAGTAGGAGTCCGGGTGCTCGGGCGCCACGGCGGTCGGGCAGACGACCACTTCGGCGCCGTACGCGCGCAGCACGTTGATCTTGTCGGTGGAGACCTTGTCAGGGCAGACGAAGATGCACTTGTAGCCCTTCTGCTGGGCGACGATCGCCAGTCCCACACCGGTGTTGCCACTGGTCGGCTCGACGATCGTGCCGCCGGGCTTGAGCTCCCCGCTCTCCTCGGCGGCCTCGATCATGCGCAGGGCGATGCGGTCCTTCACGGAGCCGCCCGGGTTGAAGTACTCCACCTTGGCCAGGACGGTGGCCTGGATGCCCTTGGTCACGTTGTTGAGCCGCACCAGCGGGGTGTTGCCGACGAGGCTGATCATCGAGTCGTGGAATTGCACCGTTGTCTCCGGTCGCTGCAAAAGATGGTGTTCGTAGTGGTGTCGCCAGCCTAAGGCCACGGGTGTGGCCGTGGCGGTCGTTCACTCCCCGTTGAGATTGGCACACGGCCTGTACGGGGCAAGGAGTGGATGTACGGCTATGAGGAGGTGGCGGCGACGCATGACGAGCATGTCGAGGGCGAGGGTGGCCCGCCGCATCGCGGCCGGAGCGGCGTACGGCGGAGGCGGGGTCGGGCTGATCGGTGCGGCCGCCGTCGGTCTGCTGCTGGCGGAGGTCCATCTGGCGCGGCGCCATGTGGGCAACGGCAGCGGCGGCCGCGTCCCGGTGGCCGACGGCGTCTACGGCCACGCGTACGACGTCCCCGGGGAACCGCCCCTGCGCCTGACCATGCTCGGCGACTCCACGGCGGCCGGGCAGGGCGTGCACCGGTCGGGCCAGACGCCGGGCGCGCTGCTGGCCTCGGGCCTCGCTGCGGTCGCGGAACGCCCGGTGGAACTCCGTACCGTGGCCCTGCCGGGCGCCCAGTCCGACGACCTGGACCGCCAGGTCGCTTCGGTGCTGTCGGGGGCGGCGCCCGTTCCCGACATCTGCGTGATCATGATCGGTGCGAACGACGTGACGCACCGGATGCCGCCGACCCGTTCGGTACGGCACCTGTCGGCGGCGGTACGACGGCTGCGCACGGCCGGTGCGGAGGTGGTGGTCGGCACGTGTCCCGACCTCGGCACCATCGAGCCGGTGCAGCAGCCGCTGCGCTGGCTGGCGCGGCGGGCCTCCCGGCAGCTGGCGGCGGCGCAGACGATCGGGGTGGTGGAGCAGGGGGGCCGGACCGTGTCCCTGGGCGATCTGCTCGGCCCCGAGTTCGAGGCGAATCCGCGGGAGCTGTTCGGCCCGGACAACTACCACCCCTCGGCCGAGGGGTACGCGACCGCCGCCATGGCCGTCCTGCCCACGGTGTGTGCGGCGCTGGGTCTGTGGCCGGCGGAGGAGGAACGGCCGGACGTGTCGCGGCGGGAGGGCTTCCTGCCGGTCGCTCGCGCGGCGGCGGAGGCGGCGTCGGAGGCGGGCACGGAGGTCACCGCGGCGATGCCCACGGGGCCGCGGGGGCCGTGGGCGCTGCTCAAGCGGAGGCGGCGGCGCCGGGTACCGGAGGCCGAGCCGGCACGCCCGTCGGTGTGACCCGCCCGGGCGGGGGCACCCCGACCCAAGCAAGCGCTTAGTAAATTGCGGTCAGTGTCACACCGCGACACCGGTGACCTGGGCCATACGGAGCGGTAACTTCCCAACCGGCCCTGCCCAATCCCGTTCACATGGAGCCCGTGATGCCCGAAGCCGTCATCGTCTCGACCGCCCGCTCCCCCATCGGCCGCGCAGGCAAGGGCTCCCTGAAGGACCTGCGCCCCGACGACCTGACCGCCACGATCATCCAGGCCGCGCTCGCCAAGATCCCCGAGCTGGACCCCAGGGACATCGACGACCTGATGCTCGGCTGCGGCCTGCCCGGCGGCGAGCAGGGCCACAACCTCGGCCGGATCGTCGCCGTACAGATGGGCATGGACCACCTGCCGGGCTGCACGATCACCCGCTACTGCTCCTCTTCCCTGCAGACCTCGCGCATGGCCCTGCACGCCATCAAGGCCGGCGAGGGCGACGTCTTCATCTCGGCCGGTGTCGAGACGGTCTCCCGCTACGTCAACGGCAGCTCCGACATGCCGGGCACCTACAACCCGCTGTTCGCCGAGGCGCAGGCCCGCACCGAGGCCGTCGCCCAGCAGGAGGGCACGACCTGGCACGACCCGCGCGAGGACGGCCTGCTGCCCGACCCGTACATCGCGATGGGCCAGACCGCCGAGAACCTGGCCCGCGCCAAGGGCATCACCCGCCAGGAGATGGACGAGTTCGGCGTCCGCTCGCAGAACCTCGCCGAGCAGGCCATCAAGAACGGCTTCTGGGAGCGCGAGATCACCCCGGTCACGCTTCCCGACGGCACGGTCGTCAGCAAGGACGACGGCCCCCGCCCCGGCGTCACCCTGGAGGGCGTCGCCGGTCTGAAGCCGGTCTTCCGCCCGGACGGACTCGTCACCGCCGGCAACTGCTGCCCGCTCAACGACGGTGCCGCGGCCGTCGTCATCATGTCCGACACCAAGGCCCGCGAGCTGGGCCTGACCCCGCTGGCCCGGATCGTGTCCACCGGTGTCTCCGGCCTCTCCCCCGAGATCATGGGCCTCGGCCCGGTCGAGGCGAGCAAGCAGGCGCTGCAGCGCGCCGGCCTGACCATCGGCGACATCGACCTGGTCGAGATCAACGAGGCCTTCGCCGCCCAGGTGATCCCCTCCTACCAGGAGCTCGGCATCGACATCGACCGGCTGAACGTCAACGGCGGCGCCATCGCCGTCGGCCACCCCTTCGGCATGACCGGCGCCCGGATCACCGGCACGCTCATCAACTCCCTGCAGTGGCACGACAAGCAGTTCGGCCTGGAGACGATGTGCGTCGGCGGCGGCCAGGGCATGGCGATGGTCATCGAGCGGCTCAGCTGACGCACCGTCCGTAGCGGAGCGGGCACAACACGTCAGGAACCGGCCCGGAACCGAGGAAACTCCAAGGTTCTGGGCCTTTCCGTGATCCAATCTCGCCCAGGATGTGACCTATCTCGCTCGCCGGACACATCGGTGCAGGTCAGCGCAGGTCAGCATGGTCGGTGGCTCGGGCGCGAACCCAAAGTCCTGTCCGTTTCGTGACGTTACGCACTGACAGCTGGATAGTCCGCCCTTCAAGCTGATGTAGGAAGTCGGGGGTCGACTTTGAACCGGGAGTATGTCAGTGAGCGCCATGCCGATCGCCCTGCTGCTCATCACGGCCGCCACCGGCGCCGTGGGCGTCGCCGTCCTGCGCACCGTTCTGAAGCTGCGCCGCCAGCTCGGGGAGCTGCAGGCCCAGCTCGCGGAGAACCAGTCAGCCGCCATGCGTGCGCTGCTGCCGCACGCCCGCAGCGGCTCGGACGCCGACCAGATACGCGCCGCCGTGGCCGAGGCGCTCGCCGAGGAGCGGGAGCGGGAGCTGGCCGAGGCGCGCGCCTTCTGGGCCGCCCAGGAGGCCCGTGACGCCTCCGACACCCCGACTCTGCTCGGCCTGCCCGACGCCGACCTGTTCCTGCCCCGGCAGACCGACTTCATGGGCCTGGAGCCGGTGTCCGAGCCGACCGCCGAGACCGACGAGTTCGCCGGGGAGTCCCCGGAGCTGGCCGCGGCCCGCCGCCGCCACCCCTCGCACCCCGACTTCGTCCCGGTGCAGTCGCCGGCGGTGAACGACCACGAGCGCACGGCGACCACGCTGGAACAGCTGTCCGCGGACCGCGTCGAACTCTCCGACGTCCGCCCGGGCCCGCTCGGCACCCTCGACGTCTACGTCTTCGCCGACGGCACCACCCTGTGCCTGACTCCGGGCCACCGCGACACCGCCGAGCGCCTGGCGGCAGCCGTGGACGCGGGCGAGGCCCCGTATCTGCTGGGCGGCTCGGGCATCTCCGGCGCCTACACCCTCACCTTCGCCTGCGGCGAGGACATGGTCTACATCCTGGCGGACAGGGTCATCGCCTCGCTGTGAGACACCGGCGAGCCCCAGCGCCCCCCCAAGGGGCGCGGGGAACGGCGCGAGCAGCCACGAACGGCCGGCACCCGCCAACGCGCCTCAGACCCCCGCCCTCTCCCGCGCCTCCTCGACCAGCCTCACCGCTTCGGTGACTTCCGCCTCGCTCTCCAGCACGGTCGCCAAGTCGTGCGCGGCAACCAGAAGCTGGTCGGCCGCCGCGAACATCCCCGCATCCGGCATGTCCCGAGGCTCGCCGTCGGGCTCTTCCAGCAACTGAGCCCGCCGGGAAAGCTCCCGGGCCACGGCCAGGGCCTCAGCGGCAGCGCCCCGCTGCAGCCGGCTCTGCGGAGCAGCCCGCAACCGGTCGGCGAAGTGATCCACTGCTTGGGTCAAGGGCGTCGTATCAACCACGCGCCGAGCGTAACGTGCCGCACTGTTGCCAATACGCGAACGCTCAGGCACGGTGACGTGAAGGACCGGCTTACATCCCCTTTGCGTTCGGAGGCGCCGATGTCCCAGCTCTTCTCGGAGGAGACCCACCGCAACCTGCTCGCCCGCATCCCCCACTGCACCGGTCGTGAAGTCTCCGACTGGCTGCGCACCGTTGAAGAAGGCCCCGCCCTGTTCCGCTTCGAGGAGAAGGTCAGCTGGCTCCGGCACGAGTACGACCTCGCGTACGGCCACGCGAAGGCGATCGTCCACGAGTACGACCTGAGGAGGGCAGCGCGCAAGCTGCTCTAGACGGGAAAGGGCCCCGGAGCGGAACTCCGGGGCCCTTCTCATGACCGGCGCGGACGCTAGTCGTTGTTGGTGAAGATCGCCACCAGACGCAGCATCTCCAGGTAGATCCACACCAGATGCACGGTGAGACC
Organism: Streptomyces sp. NPDC030799; assembly: GCF_055572255.1. Classification (NCBI taxonomy): domain Bacteria; kingdom Bacillati; phylum Actinomycetota; class Actinomycetes; order Kitasatosporales; family Streptomycetaceae; genus Streptomyces; species Streptomyces sp. NPDC030799. The sequence continues at coordinate 85,235 of NZ_JBVIDS010000013.1, forward strand.
GAACGCGGCGAGCCAGGACTCGTTGCGCGGGGCGCCGTACGCGATGCCGTCCTCGATCTGCTTGAAGTCGAGGGTCAGGAAGAACGCGCCGAGCAGGATCGCGAAGATGCCGACGAGCGCGCCCAGCGGGCCGAAGCTGCGCAGCCCGCCGTCCGCGGCGACACCGGTGACGACCAGGAGCAGATTGACCGCCATGACCACCAGGAAGGCCAGGGCGATGGCGATGCCGACGCGGGCGTAGCGGGCGGTGACGCGGATCCAGCCGGCCTTGTAGACCAGCAGGGTCGCGCCCGCGACCGCCATGGTGCCGAGCACCGCCTGGAAAGGTGCGCCCTGCCAGCGGCTGTTGTAGATCTCGCTGACGACCCCGAGGAAGACGCCCTCGAAGGCGGCGTACCCGAGGATCAGCGCGGGCGACGGGGTGCGCTTGAAGCTCTGGACCAACGCCAGGACCATCGCGACCAGCCCGGAGCCGAAGGCAAGGCCGAAGCCGGTCGCCGTGACCGGCAGCAGCGTCCAGGCGAGGACGGCGCCGACGGCGACGGTACCGAGCGTGATGGCCGAGCGGACGACGACGTCGTCCATCGTCATCCGGCCGGTGCTGACGGGGGCCTGGGGCGGTGCGCCGTACTGGACGCCCTGCTGGGCGTACGGGTTCTGGGCGTAGGGGTTCTGCGCGTACGGGTTGCCCTGTGCGTACCCGGCCTGCGGTGCGGTGTTGAAGCCGGCGTAGCCGTTGTCGCGGCTGAACCCCCGTCGCGAGAAGACCGGGTTACTGCTCCTCATTTCACTCCTCCACGGCTGCCGTGCGCAGCCTTGGCTCAAGAGTAATGGATTGGCAAAGGACCGACCATGATACTTGAGGAGGATCTTTCCCCTGCCGTGCTGCGCAACACGCTACGTCGGCCGGTGATTCCCGGCCATGGCTGATCGCATTCCCTGACGAACCTGCGACCTAACCGATGCGGACCGGGGAACCGGTCTCCTTCTCGTGGGCGAGTGCGCCACACCGGTGGGAGCCGTGCGCTGAACCCCTGTCGCAGGGGCGCGGGTGGTGCCCGGAGCCGGACTTGAACCGGCACGCCCGCGAAGGGGCAGCGAGGTTTAAGCTCGCCGTGTCTGCATTCCACCATCCGGGCAGGCCATTGGGCTCCGCTTCGAGGTCCGAGCCTATCGGGACGCATCCCCCGAACAGCGGACGGGCGGACCGATGTTGTCTTATTTTATTGACGTCTGAGGGTGCATCAGCCCGCGGAACGGGCCATCCGCACTTGCCAACAGCGTGCCGTGACGGGGGTACGGCCGTACGTGGAATGACGGAATTTCACCGTCCTAACGAGGGTGTTCCACCCGTTCTCGACATCGTTCGACACCGGTTCGACACCGGTTCGGCCGCGCACGTTGTCAGGGCCGGTGCTCAGGGTCGGCCGTCCTCCCCAGGTATGACACGGCGCCCGCCCGTCCGACCCGAGTCGCCCTCCGGAACCGGAACAGCGGCTGACTCCACGCGCCCCTGGCACCGAGACGATGGAGCGGTCCCCCATGGAACACACGTCGTCCCGACAGGAGCACCGTCCCGTGACCACCACACCCACCGCCGGCCGGACCACCGCCGTGGCCGCACGCGCCACGGAGCTGTCGAAGATCTACGGGCAGGGTGAGACCCGGGTGGTCGCCCTGGACCGGGTCTCCGTCGACTTCCGGCAGGCCGAGTTCACCGCGATCATGGGCCCGTCCGGCTCGGGCAAGTCCACCCTGATGCACTGCGTGGCCGGCCTCGACACCTTCTCCTCCGGGTCCGTGCGCATCGGCGAGACGGAGCTGGGCTCCCTGAAGGACAAGCAGCTCACCAGGCTCCGCCGGGACAAGATCGGCTTCATCTTCCAGGCGTTCAACCTGCTGCCGACGCTGACCGCCCTGGAGAACATCACCCTGCCGATGGACATCGCGGGCCGGAAGGCCGACAAGGCGTGGCTCGACCAGGTCATCCAGATGGTCGGCCTGTCCGGGCGGCTCAGCCACCGGCCCTCGCAGCTCTCCGGCGGTCAGCAGCAGCGCGTGGCCGTCGCCCGTGCCCTCGCCTCCAAGCCCGACATCATCTTCGGTGACGAGCCGACCGGAAACCTCGACTCGCGCTCCGGCGCCGAGGTGCTCGGCTTCCTGCGCAACTCCGTGCGCGAACTGGGCCAGACCGTCGTCATGGTGACCCACGACCCGGTCGCCGCCGCCTACGCCGACCGTGTGGTCTTCCTCGCCGACGGCCGGATCGTCGACGAGATCCACGGCCCCACGGCCGACTCCGTCCTCGACCTCATGAAGCAGTTCGACGCGAAGGGCCGTACCAGCTGATGTTCCGCACCGCCCTGCGCAACGTGCTCGCGCACAAGGCCCGGCTGCTGATGACCGTGCTCGCCGTCATGCTCGGCGTGGCCTTCGTCTCCGGGACGCTCGTCTTCACCAACACCATCTCCGACGCCTACCAGAAGAGCTCCGCCAAGGGCTTCGACCAGGTCGACGTCGCCGTACGGCCGAAGTTCCAGGACTCCACGGGCGACAAGGTCGGCCGGACGGCCGAGCTGACCCGGGCCATGCTGGACAAGGCCGGCAAGGTCCGGGGCGCGGCCTCCGCGACCGGTGTCGTCAGCGGCTTCACCGCCGTCGCCGACCAGGACGGAAAGCTGGCCGGCGGCGACTGGCAGTCGGCCGGCGGCAACTACTGGGGCACCAAGGACGCCCGTTACCCGCTGGTCGGCGGCCACGCCCCGCACGGCAGGGGCGAGGTGCTGCTCGACTCCAGGACCGCGAAGCGCGCCGGCTACCAGGTCGGCGACACCGTGCGCCTGTCGGTGAACGGCCCGGTCCTCACCCCGACCCTCGCCGGCATCTTCACCACCGACGACGGCAACGTGTCCGCCGGCGGCAGCCTCGCCCTGTTCGACACGCCGACGGCGCAGAAGCTCTTCGGCAAGAAGGGCACGTACGACGAGATCGACGTCAAGGCCGCGTCCGGCACCAGCCAGTCCGCGCTGAAGGCCGAACTGGACAAGGCCCTGCCGTCACACCTGGTGGAGACCACCACCGGCAAGCAGCTCGCCGACGACCAGGCGAAGATGATCTCCGACCAGATGAGCAGCCTGAAGCAGAGCCTGCTGGTGTTCGCCGGCATCGCGCTGTTCGTCGGCACGTTCATCATCGCCAACACCTTCACCATGCTGGTCGCCCAGCGCACCCGGGAACTGGCCCTGCTGCGCGCGGTCGGTGCCTCCCGCCGCCAGGTGACCCGCTCGGTGCTCGTCGAGGCGTTCGCGGTCGGCGCGGTCGCCGGAGTGGCGGGGCTCGCCGCCGGTATCGGCATCGGCGCGGGCCTGCGCTCCCTGCTGGGTTCCTTCGGCGCAAGCGTCCCGGACGGGCCGCTGGTGATCAGCCCCGGCACCGTGGTGGCCGCTCTCGCGGTCGGCATCCTCATCACCATGCTGGCCGCCTGGCTGCCCGGCCGCCGCGCCGCGAAGATCCCGCCGGTGGCGGCGATGAGCAGCGTGCACGCCAAGGCGACGGCCAAGTCGCTGGTGCTGCGCAACACGCTCGGCGCGCTGTTCGCGGCGGCCGGTGTCGCGGTGGTCCTCGCGGCCACGTCGATGGACGCCGACTCCGCGCAGGGCCCGATGGGTATCGGTGCGGTCCTGCTGATCATCGGCGTGTTCATCCTGACCCCGCTGCTGTCCCGGCCGCTGATCGCGGCTGCCGCCCCGGTCATGCGCGCCTTCGGCGTCTCGGGCAAGCTGGCCCGCCAGAACTCGGTGCGCAACCCGCGCCGTACGGCGGCCACCGCCTCCGCGCTGATGATCGGCCTGACCCTGATCACCGGCATGACGGTGATGGCGGGCAGCCTGCAGACATCCATCGACAGGATGGCCTCCTCGGCGATCCGCGCGGACTACGTCGTCTCGATGGCCAACCGCGGCCCGCTCTCCCCCGATGTGGCGGACAGGATCTCCGCCACCGAGGGTGTCACCGCCAGCAGCCCGCTGCGCAACGCGGAGTCCCGGATCGACGGCAGGACCGAGTTCCTGACCGGCGTGAACGGTTCGTCCATCGGCAAGCTGACGGACCTGAAGGTGGACGACGGCACCTTCGAGGTGGGCGGCTCGCAGGTCGTCGTGGACAAGGACCGGGCCAAGGAGTACGGCTGGACGCCCGGTTCGCACTTCACCGCGCACTTCGAGGACGGCAGGGCACGCACCCTGACGGTCGCCGGTGTCTACGAGGGCAACGAGATGATCAACGGGATCATGCTCGACAACAAGGTCCTCACCCCGCACCTGAGGGACCCGGCCGACATGCAGGTCATGGTCAAGACGGCGGACGGCGCCTCCGACGCGGCCAAGGACAGGCTGACCAAGGCCCTCGGCCTGAACCCGGCGATCAAGATCCAGGACAAGCAGGACATCTCCAACGACATCGCGAAGATGTTCACGACGATGCTGAACATGCTCTACGGCCTGCTCGGCATGGCGGTGATCGTCGCGGTCCTCGGGGTCATCAACACCCTGGCCATGTCGGTCTTCGAGCGCTCCCAGGAGATCGGCATGCTCCGCGCGATCGGCCTGGACCGCAGGGCGGTCAAGCGCATGGTCCGCCTGGAGTCCCTGGTGATCTCCCTGTTCGGCGGCGTGCTCGGCATCGGTCTGGGCGTGTTCTTCGGCTGGGCGGCCGGTGAGCTGCTGGGCACGAAGATGCCGACGTACGAACTGGTCCTGCCCTGGGGGCGGATGGCGGTCTTCCTGCTGCTGGCGGGCCTGGTCGGGGTCCTGGCCGCCCTGTGGCCGGCCCGGCGCGCGGCCCGGCTGAACATGCTGGCGGCGATCAAGGCCGAGTAGCCGTACGACGGCAGGGGCCCCCGTTCCGGTCGCGGAGCGGGGGCCCCTGCCGTGCCGGCCGTCCGGCCCGGGTCAGCCGTGCCAGGTGCGCGGGCGCAGCGGCAGCCCGGAGGCACCGGACTCCGGTGCGCGGATCGCCAGGACCTGGTTGACGCCGATCCGGTTGCGTTCGAAGGCGAGCGCCGAGGCGGCCATGTACAGCCGCCAGACGCGGGCACGGCCGGGGCTGGTGAGGCGGACCGCGTGGTCCCAGTCCGCCTCCAGGTTGGCCACCCAGCGGCGCAGGGTGCGGGCGTAGTGCTCCCGGATGGACTCCACGTCCCGCACCTCGAACCCGGCGCGCTCCAGCTGGGTGACGGTGCTGCCGATCGGTGCCAGTTCGCCGTCCGGGAAGACGTAGGCGTCGATGAACGGGTCCACCCGGTACGACGATTCGTCGTGCTGGGGGCGGCGGGCGATCTGGTGGTTGAGCAGCCGCCCGCCGGGCTTCAGCAGGCCGTACAGCTGCTGCGCGTACTCCAGATAGCGTTCGGCGCCGACGTGCTCGGCCATGCCGATGGAGGAGATCGCGTCGAAGGGGCCGTCCGTGACGTCCCGGTAGTCCTGGACCCGGATCTCCACCCGGTCGGTCAGCCCCTCGTCGGCGACGCGCTTACGGGCGTACGCCGCCTGCTCCTGCGACAGCGTGACCCCGACGACGCTCACGCCGTGCTCGCGGGCCGCGTGGATGGCCATCGAGCCCCACCCGCAGCCGACGTCCAGCAGCCGCTGTCCCGGTGTCAGGCCGAGCTTGAGGCTGATGAGTTCGAGCTTGTCGCGCTGGGCGCTCTCCAGAGTTCCGCCGTCCTCCCAGTAAGCGCATGAATAGACCATGGACGGGCCGAGGACGAGCTCGTAGAAGTCGTTGCCGACGTCGTAGTGGTGGCTGATGGCCCGCTTGTCGGTGCGCCGGGTGTGCAGGTTCCGGCGCGGCCTGCGGGCCTCCTCGCGCGGCGGGGCGGGCGGGATCGGCGGCCCCGCCAGCTTCAGCAGCTCACGGACGGCGGCCCGTACGGCGGGGTCGCGCACGGACTCGATCAGACCGCGGGCGTCCTCCCCGCGCTCCCACAACAGACCCGCCATCGCGTCCAGTGCGGTGTACAGGTCTCCCTCGATCTCCAGGTCGCCGGAGACCCAGGCGCGGGCGACACCCAGCTCGCCCGGCTTGAACAGCATGCGGCGCAGGGCGCGGCGGTTGCGCACGACGAGGGCCGGCGCGTCCGGCGGCCCGGCCTGCGAACCGTCCCAGGCCCGCAGGCGGACCGGGAGCGGGACTCCCAGCAACTGCTCGGCAAGACTCCTCAGCCGCGATGCGGCGTCGGCCATGACGCACACCTCCAAGACGACGATCCCGGATGCCGGTTACCAGGTAAACACCGCTGACCACTGAAAGTAGTCCCGCAGGCCGTTTTTCCCGGAAAAGCCCGAAGGACCCCCCGCACCACGGATGGCGGGAGGTCCTTCGGATCGGTCGGCGACCGGGGGAGGTCAGGAGGCCTTGGCCTTCGCCCCGGTCTTGTCGGCCGTGCTCGCGGCGGCGACCGGCGCGGGCTTGGCGGCCTCGTAGAACTCCTCGCGCGGGTTCTCCATGGCGCCCAGGGAGACGACCTCGCGCTTGAGGAACATGCCGAGCGTCCAGTCGGCGAAGACGCGGATCTTGCGGTTCCAGGTCGGCATCGCCATGCCGTGGTAGCCGCGGTGCATGTACCAGGCGAGGCGGCCCTTGAGCTTGATCTTCATCTTGCCCATGACGATCATCGCCACGCCCTTGTGCAGGCCGAGACCGGCGACCGCACCCTTGTTGGCGTGCTCGTAGTTCTTCTGCGGGAAGCCCCGCATGCCGGAGACCACGTTGTCGCCGAGGACGCGGGCCTGGCGCAGCGCGTGCTGGGCGTTCGGCGGGCACCAGGCGTTCTCGTTGCCCGCCTTGCGGCCGACGAGGTCCGGCACCTGGGCGTTGTCGCCGGCGGCCCAGATGTAGTCCGTGCCCTTGACCTGGAGGGTGGGCTCGCAGTCGACGTGGCCGCGCGGGCCGAGCGGCAGACCGAAGCGGGAGAGGGCCGGGTTCGGCTTGACGCCGGCGGTCCACACGATCGTGTTCGAGTCGACCTCGAGGCCGTTCTTCAGCACCACGTGGCCGTCGACGCAGGAGTCCATCGAGGTGGAGAGGTAGATCTCCACACCGCGGCCCTCCAGGTGCTCCTTGCCGTACTGGCCGAGCTTGGGGCCGACCTCGGGCAGGATCTTGTCGGCGGCGTCGACCAGGATGAAGCGCATGTCCTCACGGGACACGTTCTTGTAGTACTTGGCCGCGTCCCGGGCCATGTCCTCGACCTCGCCGATGGTCTCCGCGCCCGCGAAGCCACCGCCGATGAAGACGAAGGTGAGCGCCTTGCGGCGGATCTCCTCGTCGGTGGTCGAGTCGGCCTTGTCGAGCTGCTCGAGGACGTGGTTGCGCAGGCCGATGGACTCCTCGATGCCCTTCATGCCGATGCCCTGCTCGGCGAGGCCGGGGATCGGGAAGGTGCGGGAGACCGCGCCGAGCGCGATGACGAGGTAGTCGAAGGGCAGCTCGTACGCCTCGCCCACCAGCGGGGCGATCGTGGCGACCTTGCGGTCCTGGTCGATGGTGGTGACCCGGCCGGTGAGGACCTCCGCCTTCGGCAGCACGCGTCGCAGCGGCACGACGACATGGCGAGGGGAGATGTTGCCGGCGGCGGCTTCGGGGAGGAAGGGCTGGTAGGTCATGTACGACCGGGGGTCGACGACCGTGACGGTCGCCTCGCCGTAGCGCATCTTCTTGAGAATGCGCCGAGCTGCGTACAGGCCTACGTACCCACCGCCTACTACGAGGATCCTGGGACGCTCCGTGGTGCTCATGCCATCGAGTATCCCCCTGCCTCGGAGGGGTCGCTCGTGCGCCCCTTCACAAGCTCCGGCAGGGCCTGTGCTACACTCCGCGGCTCGCGTGACGCAGATCATGACGGGCGAAGGGAACCGCAGCACCCTCGGAGCCGTTGTCAATGCCGCGTGAGCTGCCTCTCTCGGCCGCAAGCCGGTGTGTGAGCGCTTCGCAACACCTCCGTCGCCACGCGATCCGCAGGTGTCGTACGACCCTCATCTGAACACGTTCAAAGGCGTCTTGGGCCCCCGAAAGGGCCAACGGACACCCTTCTGTGACCCGACCGGGCCGAATTCCTTGTGAAGAACTTCACGAACTTTTCCGGTGCGGTTGCGACAGAGGGGCCCCGAAGGGCCCCTCGCCACCGCTCAAACGTTATCCGACCTGCTCAGCAGGCGGCTACCCGCGAGTAACAAAAGAGAGCTACGCCACCGACCACGCGATGCCGTCGAGGATGTCGTGCTCGCTGACGACGACCTCCTCGGCGCCGATCCGCTCCATGATCGCGAGCAGGACCAGGGCGCCCGCGCCGATGACGTCGACCCGGCCGGGGTGCATCGACGGGACCGCGGCGCGCTCCGCGTGCGTCGAGCGCAGCAGCCACGCGGTGATCTCACGGACGCGGTCGCGGGAGATCCGGGAGTGGTGGATGCGCGCGGAGTCGTACTCGGGCAGCTCCTGGGCGATCGCGGAGACGGTGGTGACCGAGCCGGCCAGGCCCACCAGGGTGTGCGCCTCGCGCAGCGGGACCGTCTGCTCCGCGAGGTCCAGGGCGGCCTCGATGTCGGCCCTCATCGCGGCGATCTGCTCCTCGGTGGGCGGGTCGGCGACCTTGCCGTCGTGCACCAGGTGACGTTCCGTCATCCGCACGCAGCCGACGTCCACCGAACGCGCCGCCCGGACATGGTCGTCACCGACGACGAACTCGGTGGAACCGCCGCCGATGTCCACGACGAGGTAGGGCCTGGTGAGGTCGTCCCGCCCCGTCAGCTCCCTGGTCGCGCCGGTGAAGGAGAACTCCGCCTCCTGGTCGCCGGTGATGACCTCCGGCTCGACCCCGAGGATGTCCAGCACGCCGCGCACGAAGTCGTCCCGGTTCTCGGCGTCGCGGGAGGCGGAGGTGGCCACGAAGCGCAGCCGCTCGGCACCGTGCTCCTTGATCACGGCCGCGTACTCACGGCAGGCCGCGAACGTGCGCTCCAGCGCCTCCGGGGCGAGCCGGCCGGTGCGGTCGACGCCCTGGCCGAGCCGCACGATCGTCATCCGGCGGTCCAGCTCGACGAGTTCGCCGGTGCCGGGGTGCACATCGGCGACCAGCAGGCGGATGGAGTTCGTACCGCAGTCGACGGCGGCGACCCGCGTCACTTCTCGTCCCCCTCGGTGTGCTGGAGCGTCACACAGGCACCCTTGCTCCACCACTCCGGCAGCATGGCGATCGCCTCGTCGCCGAGCGGGTTCACGCCGGGGCCGGCGGCCAGCGAGTGGGCCACCAGGACGTGCAGGCACTTGACCCGGTCCGGCATACCGCCCGCGCTCGGGAAGCCCGTCAGCTCCTCGATCTCGTCCCGGCGCCGGATGTAGTCCTCGTGCGCGGCCCGGTAGGCGGCGGCCAGCTCGGGGTCCGTCTGCAGCCGCTCGGACATCTCCTTCATCACGCCGTTCGCCTCCAGCGTGCCGATGGCGGAGGACGCCTTCGGGCACGTGAGGTAGTACAGCGTCGGGAAGGGTGTTCCGTCGGGCAGCCGCGGTGCGGTCTCCACGACGTCCGGCTGGCCGCACGGGCAACGGTGCGCGATGGCCCGCAGGCCCCGCGGCGGGCGGCCGAGCTGCTGCTTGAAGGCCTCGACGTCCGCGTCGGTGGGCTCGGTGCGCGAAGTCGGCGGCGGGGGCGTTTCCATGGCTGCTCTTCGAAGGCTTTCTGTCGGTCACGGCCAAAGGCCGGAGTTACTGCTCACTGGTCGGAGGCGTCGGACTTGTCGACCCCGTCCCAGACGTTCGCGTACCAGGGCCGGTGGGCGGCCCCGAGGTCGGCGCGGGACTGCTGGGCCGCGCCCGGGTCGACGACCACGTACCCGGTCTCGCCGGGCTTCACATAGTGCAGCCGGCGCCGGATCTGCTGCTCGGCGTAGGAGTCGTCCTGCCAGCGTGCCTTGAGGTCGCGCAGCTGCTCCACCCGCTTGCGGGCCTGGTCCTGCTGCCGCTGGAGGTCGGCGATCTCCGCGCGCTGGGAGACGTACTGCCGCATCGGGTAGGCGAGCGCGACGATCATCGAGCACAGCACCAGCGCGAGCAGCGCCGCCCGGCCGGTGAGCCGGGAGCGACGGGCCTGCCGCTTGGTCTGGGAGCGGTAGACCCGGGCCGCCGTCTGCTCGCCGAGCAGCCGCAGCCTGGTCGCGGTGGAGAAACGGTCCCGGTCCTTCACGGCCATGTGGCTCTCCCGCCTCCCCTTGCCCTGCGCTTCACACACGTGCGTACGTCCCCGGACACGGTACGGGACCGGGTACGGGGACGTACGTATGACTGGCTAAGACTTAGCCCAGGTTGCGTCAGCCCTTGGAGACCTCGATGTGGCCGCGGAAGCGCGGGAACGCGCTGCGGCCCGCGTACACCGCGGCGTCGTCGAGGATCTCCTCGATGCGCAGCAGCTGGTTGTACTTGGCGACGCGCTCGGAGCGGGCCGGGGCGCCGGTCTTGATCTGGCCGCAGTTGGTGGCGACGGCGAGGTCGGCGATGGTGACGTCCTCGGTCTCGCCGGAGCGGTGGGACATCATGCACTTGAAGCCGTTGCGCTGGGCCAGCTCGACGGCGTCCAGGGTCTCGGTCAGCGAGCCGATCTGGTTGACCTTGACCAGCAGGGCGTTGGCGGTGCCCTCCTCGATGCCGCGGGCCAGGCGCTCGGGGTTGGTGACGAACAGGTCGTCGCCGACCAGCTGGACCTTGTCGCCCAGACGGTCGGTGATGACCTTCCAGCCGGCCCAGTCGTCCTCGAACAGCGGGTCCTCGATGGAGACGAGCGGGTAGGCCGCCACGAGCTCCTCGTAGTACTCCGTCATCTCGGCGGCGGAGCGCTCCTTGCCCTCGAAGAGGTACGTGCCGTCCTTGTAGAACTCGGAGGCGGCCACGTCGAGCGCGAGGGCGATCTGCTGGCCGGGGACGTAGCCGGCCTCCTTGATCGCCTCAAGGATGAGGTCGAGGGCCTCACGGTTGGAGCCGAGGTTCGGGGCGAAGCCGCCCTCGTCGCCCAGACCGGTGGACAGGCCCTTGCTCTTCAGGACCTTCTTCAGGGTGTGGTAGACCTCGGTGCCCCAGCGCAGCGCCTCGGAGAAGGACTCCGCGCCGATCGGGGCGATCATGAACTCCTGGATGTCCACGTTGGAGTCCGCGTGCGAGCCGCCATTGAGGATGTTCATCATCGGCACCGGCAGCAGGTGCGCGTTCGGGCCGCCCAGGTAGCGGAAGAGGGGGAGGTCGGAGGCCTCGGAGGCGGCGTGGGCGACGGCGAGGGAGACACCGAGGATGGCGTTGGCGCCGAGGGAGCCCTTGTTGTCGGTGGCGTCCAGGTCGAACATGGCCTGGTCGATCAGGCGCTGCTCGGTGGCGTCGTAGCCGACCAGCTCCGGGCCGATCTGCTCGATGACGGCGAGGACGGCCTTCTCGACGCCCTTGCCCTGGTAACGGTTGGGGTCACCGTCGCGCAGCTCGATGGCCTCGAAGGCGCCGGTCGAGGCGCCGGACGGGACGGCGGCACGACCCGTGCTGCCGTCGTCGAGGCCGACCTCGACCTCGACCGTGGGGTTGCCTCGGGAGTCCAGGATTTCCCGGGCTACGACGACGTCGATGGACGGCACGAGCATCTCCTTCTTGGATGTGACGCTGGAAGTGCGGGGCTTGCTGCCTTACGGCTGCGCCTTGCGACTAGAGCCTAACCGTCTCCGGGGGATCGGCCACCGACCGACCGTCCCGTGGACGGGGAGGACACGCAGACGGTACCCATTGTTCACGTGCGGAACAAAGGGTGGATGCAGAGGGCACACAGAAAAGGCGAGCGGCGCACGGAAAAGGCGGGGCGCAGAAAAGACCCCGCCCCGGCGCGTACGGGGGAACACGCGCCGGGGCGGGGAGCCCGTGGGGACGGGGGGCGGACCCGAAGGCCGCTGTCGCTTACTTCAGGTGCAGCTGCTGTCCCGGGTAGATGAGGTTGGCGTCCTCGACGATGTCCTTGTTCAGCTTGAACAGCTTCTGCCAGCCGCCGGCGACGTGGTGCTTCTCGGCGATGGTGCTGAGGGTGTCGCCCGTGACGACCTTGTACTCGCCGTCGCCCTTCTTGACCTTCTTGCCGGTCGGGGTGGTGACGGTCTTGCTCGCGGACGGGGCCGTGCGCTCGGCGGAGCGGGAGGCGGCCTGCTGGTCGGAGCGCGTGGTGGTGCTGGGCGCGGTGGTGTTCGAGGTGGTGCTGGGCGCGGTGGTCTTCGAGGTGGTGCTGGGCGCGGAGCCGTTGTAGGCGGCGCTCGACAGACCCGTGCCGCAGACCGGCCAGGCGCCCTTGCCCTGCGCGGCGAGGACCTTCTCGGCGACGGCTATCTGCTGCGCCTTGGTGGCCTGGTTGGCCTGCGGGGCGTAGGCGGTGCCGCCGTACGCGGCCCAGGTGGAGGCGGAGAACTGCAGACCGCCGTAGAAGCCGTTGCCGGTGTTGATGGACCAGTTGCCGCCCGACTCGCACTGGGCGACCGCGTCCCACTCGGAGGCGGTGGCGGCGGAGGCGTTGCCGGCCGCCATCAGCGGGGCGGCGACGGCGGCGCCGGTGACACCGGCGAGCGTGATGGCGCGGACGGCCTTGGACGGACGACGGTGCTTGCCCTTGCCGGAGAACAGCATGGATCGATCCCCTCACCGACGCCTGCGAGGTGAGCTGTCGGGTTCGGGCCGGTTGAGTTGCCCGGCCGCACGCTCGCTTGCGCGAGGTGCGGCTTCACCCCCAGCCGGTGCCGGCGTCAACCGCCGGGACCGGCACTTACCTTGGGTCCCCCGCTCCTGCCCACGGCGCTTGACGCGACGACTGTTCCCGGGCAACCGCTGGCAGGATTCGGCGTTGCGACTGCCGGGGCTCGTGGTGACGAGCGGTCCTGACCGTAGACACGTGATCGGGGGAATTTCAAAGACGATCAGGGCTTCTGAGACTCATCCCACACTTTCACCGAATCGGACATCACCGGCGAAACAGGGCGTCAACTGCCGCTACTTTGCACCCTTTTCGGAACCGACTTCCAGGGTCTGACCGGCGGTGATGTGGTTCGGGTCGGCGCCGATGACGCCCTTGTTCCCGTCGTAGAGCGCATGCCATCCGCCGTCGACGCCCAGGGAGTCGGCGATGGAGGCGAGGGTGTCCCCCTCGCGCACGGTATAGGTGTCCGCCGCACGGCCGGCATGGCGGCCGGAAGAGGGGGCGTTCTGACCGTTTGTCACGCTTTCGTCCGCACTGTCACCGCGGTGACGTCCGCCACTGCTGAGCGCGCCGGTGTCGACCAGACTCCAAGAACCGGCGGGCTGCTGGTAATTGTCCGATTCGTCGGTACCGGGGGTTGCCGTCGGCGAGCTGTCGCCGCCCTGCGAGTCGCCATTGCCGGACGAGCCGGGCGTGTCGGTCTTGTCGGACTTGGGGTTGCCGGTTCCGGTGGGGCCGCCGGTCGCGTCCGGGGTCTTCGTGGCGTGGTGGCTCTGGTGCGGAGACGGCGAGGCGCCGGAACCCGAGGGGGAGCCGGAGGAATCGGGGCCCGAGGAATCCGGACCGGAGGAGTCCGAACCGGAGGCGGAGTTGGCGCCCGAGTCGGTGCCCGAGCGAGAACCGGAACCGGATCCGGAGCCGGTCCCGGAGTTGGACGCGGACGAATCCGGCAGACCGGACGAGTCGGAGCTGCCGGCCGAGCCGGAGGTGTCACCCGGGCCACCGGTGTCACCCGACCCGCCGGTGTCGCCGGGGTTGCCGACGCCGGTGTCGACATCGACCGAACCGGAGTCGGAGGTCAGTCCGGAGAGCACGGCGCAGGTGGCCCACGGCCTGGTGCCCTGGTCGGCCAGGATCTTCTCGGCGACGGCTATCTGCTGCGAGCGGCTGGCCTGGTCGGCGCTGTCGGCGTACTGCGTGCCGCCGTACTTGCCCCAGTCGTCCAAGGAGATCTGCAGGCCGCCGTAGTAGCCGTTCCCGGTGTCCGCGCTCCAGGAACCGCCGCTCTCGCACTCGGCGACCTTGTCCCAGGTGGTGCCGTCGGCCGCGTTGGCACTCGCGGCGCCGAGCAGCGGGATCGCGATGGCCGAGCCGGTCACTCCGGCTGCGACGAGGAGGGCCGGAGCCTGGCGGGGGCGACGGTGACGACCGTTCCCGGAGAGCATGCGGAAGCCTTTCGTGCGACAGCAAGACCGGCGCGGCGCGCTGAAATCCTTCGCCACGCTGATGGGTGAACGTATCGGCAGACGATCACTTGTCACAAGTTAATGCCGCGCAGATCACGTGAAGATCACAAAGTTGAACGCCCTTCACGTTCAGCCTTCCGCTGCTGTGCCGGCCGCGGGGGTGAACTCGACCGGCAGGGTGCGCAGGCCGCGCATGATGAGCCCGCCGCGCCAGCGCAACTCCTCCGGGTCCACGGCGAGCCGCAGGTCGGGCAGCCGGGTGAGCAGGGTGGCGAGCGCGGTCTGGCCCTCCAGCCGGGCGAGCGGCGCGCCGAGGCAGTAGTGGATGCCGTGGCCGTAGCCGAGGTGCTGGTTGTCGCGGCGGGCGAGGTCCAGGACGTCCGGGTCGGAAAACCGCTCCGGGTCCCGGTCGGCCGCCGCGAGCACCACGAGCACCGGGTCCCCCGGCGCGATGTCCTGTCCGCCGATGGTGAGCGGCTCGGTGGCGAACCGCCAGGTGGCCAGCTCCACCGGGCCGTCGTAGCGCAGGAGTTCCTCCACCCCGGTCTCCAGCAGCTCCCTCTTCCCCTCGGCCAGGCAGTCCTGCAGCCGCGCACGCTGCCCGGGGTGGGTGAGCAGGGCGTAGGTGCCGTTGCCGATGAGGTTGACGGTCGTCTCGAAGCCGGCGAACAGCAGGATGAACGCCATCGCCGCGGCCTCGTTCTCGGTGAGGTGCTCGCCGTGGTCGGAGGCCCGGATGAGCCCGGAGATGAGGTCCTCACCGGGCGCGGGCTCGGCGGGCAGCGCCTCGCGCTTCCTGTGGATCAGCTCGGCGAGGTAGCCGCGCATCTTCTTGACGGACCGGGCGACCCCGCCCCGCGGCCCTCCGCCGTGCCGGATCATCATGCCCGCCCAGTCCCGGAAGTCGTCCTGGTCCTCGCGCGGGACACCGAGCAGGTCGCAGATGGCGTAGATGGGCAGCGGGAACGCGAACTCGTGGATGAGGTCGGCCGAGCCGGTCGCGGCGAACCGGTCGATGAGACGGTCGGTCAGCTCCTGCACCCGGGGCGCGAACTCGGCGACCCGGCGCGGGGTGAACGCCTTGCTGACCAGCCGGCGCAGCCGGGTGTGGTCCGGCGGGTCGATGTTCAGCAGATGGGTCATCAGCTCGGCCTTGCGCTCGCCGGGGATGCCGGTCTTGCCCTTGGCGTGCGCGGGCTCGTCGTGATGTGCCGGGTTCTTGCTCAGCCGCTGGTCGGCCAGCGCCTGCCTGGCGTCGGCGTACCGGGTGACCAGCCAGGCCTCGACCCCGCTGGGCAACCGTGTCCGGTGCACCGGCGCGTGCTCGCGCAGCCAGGCGTAGGCGGGGTAGGGGTCGGTGGCGAACTCCCAGGTGAACAGGGCCGGAGCGGAGTCCGGGGCGGAGTCCGTGGTGGAGCCGGGGGCGGTCCGGGGATGGTGCTGGTCGGTCACTCCCCGACCGTATCCGCACCCGGGTGGGCCTCCGCGTCCCGGTGGCCGTCGCGGGCCGCGCGTATCGCCTCGGTCCCGGCACCCTCCGCCTCCCGTATCGCGTCCCGGTACGCCCGCGCCGCCGCCCGCAGGGCCGCCTCCGGGTCCACACCGTCCGCCTCGGCACGGACCGCCAGGGCGAGCAGTTCGTAGCCGATGCCCTCGCCGCGCGGCAGGCGGACGTCGAGGCCGGCCGTCCGGGCGCGGGAGGCGAGCTTGGCGGCGAGGGCCAGTCCGGGCTGGCCGAGCGGAACGCCCTCCGTGACCGATGTGCGCTGCTTCTCCTCGGCCTTGGTGCGCAGCCAGTGCTCCTTGACGTCCTCCGGCGTCTCGGCCTTCTCGTCACCGAAGACATGCGGGTGCCGGTGGACGAGCTTGGCGACGATGCCGCCGGCCACGTCGTCGACGGAGAACGGCGCCTCCGGGTGCTCCTCGGCGATCCGGGCGTGGAAGACGACCTGGAGCAGGACGTCACCCAGCTCCTCGCGCAGCTCCTCCCGGTCGCCGGCCTCGATCGCCTCGACCAGCTCGTACGCCTCCTCGATGCCGTACTTGGCGAGGCCCTCGTGGGTCTGCCGGGACGACCAGGGGCATTCGGCGCGAATGCGGTCCATGACCTGCACGAGGTCCAGCAGGCGGGCGCCGGGCAGGTCGTAGGAGGCCGGCAGCAGCTCCAGCTCCGGCATGGAGACGCGGCCGGAGCCGGCCAGCCGGGCCAGGCCGTCGGTGAGCGCGGGCTCTCCCTCACCGGTGGCCACGACCACCACGGTCCGCCCTCCGGCGCAGGCGTCGACCAGCTCCTGCGCGGTGGGGGACGCCTCCTGCACGGCTGTTCCGGCCTCGCGCAGATACGGCAGCTGCGGGTGCGCCCCGTCCGCGCACAGCACGGCATCGGCGGCGCGCAGGACCTGCCAGGCGGGCCAGGACAGCAGGCCGGGGGCGACGCGGTGGCTGGTGGTGAGCAGGACGATGCGGCCGGGGTCGGGCGTGGCGGCGAGGTCGGAGCTGGATGCGTTCACGATCCGAACGTAACCCACGGCGGGAGGGAGCGGATCGGGTTGTCCACAGGGCGGGGGTGATCGTGTGATCGTATGACTGATGCGTGGCCCTCGAACGTACTCGTCCGGCGGCGACCGGGCCGGCCGTGCTAGGCCGTCACCGGCTGCCCGCCGTCCGCCGCCGTGACCTCCCGCACCCACGGCGTCCCGGCGTCCACCCGGCTGCTCTTCTGCACGTCCCACGTGCCGTAGCGCGGGTTGAGGTCGACCCGGAGCTCCTGGGAGGCCTTCGACAGAGCCTTCCAGAAGTCGGGCCGGCTGGTGTCGGTGCCGAGCTTCCCTGCCAGCTTCTGCGCCTCCAGCTGGAGGCGCAGGTTCTCGTCGAGGTGGGCCGGGGCGATGCCGTACTTCTGCAGCCAGGCGGTCTGAAGCCCCTTGGCGCCGCCGGCCTGCTCCTGAAGGCCGGTGCGCATCCGCTGGACCTCCTTACGGGTCACCGTGATGCCCTCGTCCTGCGCGGCACGGTGCAGCACCCGGTCGAGGACCATGTTGTGCAGGGTGTCCCGGGTGAGGCTGCTGGTGGAGGCGAGGACCTGCTGGTACTGGGTCTCGTCCGGCACCGCGGCCCGCTGTGCCCTGCGGACCTCGTCGACCCGGCTCTCCAGCTGGGCAACAGTGATCCGCTGCCCTCCGACGACGGCTGCGGCGCCCGGGTGCGCGTCGCTTCCGCAGGCGGTCAGCAGGGGTGCCGCGGCGGCGATCGCGGCGGTGAGGACGAGCGCGGTGCGGCGGCGGTGCAAGGAGACCTCCAAGGGGAGATTGTGCGACGGTGCACAAAGTCTTGCGGTGATCGATGGTAGGCAGTGGGCGGGCCGGGGCCAACCCATTCGACCAACGATTCGCACCCGCTGGAGGCACCGCCGCACCCACCGCATCGGCTCAGCCGGTGGCACACGCCCTGTTCGCGCTGTCGTACGCGCTAACCGCGCACCTGTCCGAGCCACTGCAGGGTGCGCCGGATCTCCAGGGCCATCGGGTGACCGGGGCCGTGCAGCCGCTCCAGGTCCATCAGCAGCCGGGCCAGGGTGTCGTGGGCGGACGGCCGGTCGCCGAGGGCGAGCAGCAGATGGCCGATGCGCCGGCGGACGTCGTGGGCGAGCTGCGGGTCGCCGGAGACGTACTGGTTCTCGTAGTACGGCAGCAGCGCGCGGTACTCGGCGAGCGCCGCCGCCGGCTCGCCCAGCTGCTCCAGGCACTGCGCGGCCTCGTAGCGGTAGCGCAGGGACTGCGGGTCGGCGTGGCCGGCCTCGGCGGCGCGTTCGTCGGCGAGCCGGCGCAGTTCGGGCAGCGCGCGCCGGTACTGGCCGTCGTCCATGAGCGTCGCCGCGTACTGCTTGCGCAGCGTGCGCACCACCGGCGAGTGTTCGCCGTGCTGTTCGGCGGCGGCGGGCAGGATCGCGCCCAGGATGTCCACGGCCTGGGTGATGCGCCCCTCCCCCAGCAGGCGCTTGACCTCGTCCACGGCCGCGGCGACGTCCGGCTTCTCGGCCACCGGCGGCGCCGGCGCGACGGGGGCGGGCCGGGGCGCGGGGGTCCGCGCACGGTCCGGCCAGGGGGCGTGCGGGCGCAGGAAGGGGCGCGTGGGGTCCAAGGGCGCCCCGGTGGGCGTCCCGCGCGCGGGCAGGAGCGCCGCCAGGTCCTCGTACACCTCCTGCGCGGAGCCCGGCCGGTGCTGCGGGTCCTTGGCGAGCAGCCGCAGGACGAGTGTCTCCAGCGCCTCGGGGACCTCGGGGCGGATCCGGCGCACGGGCACCGGGGGCTCGTACAGGTGCCGGTGCAGCACACCGAGCGCCGTGGAGCCCGCGAACGGCACGTCACCGCTGAGCAGTTCGTGCATCAGCACACCGAGCGCGTACAGGTCGGTGTACGGGCCGACCGCGCCGCCCATCGCCTGCTCCGGCGCCATGTAGGCGGGCGAGCCGATCGGGGAGCCGGTGTGGGTGAGGCGGGTGGTGTCGGTGTCCATGACGGACGCCACGCCGAGGTCGAGCACGGTGACCGTGCCGTCCTGCTTCACCATCACGTTGCGCGGCTTGAGGTCGCGGTGCACGATCGGCACGGCGTGCACGGCGCTCAGCACGGCGCACAGCTGCGCGGCCACCGCGACCGCCCACGGCCACGGGTACGGATCGTGCTCGGCGAGATGGTCGGACAGGTCGGCGCCGTCGACGTACTGCATGACGAGGAACAGCTCCTCGCCCTCACTGCCCGCGTCGTGCACGGTCACCAGACCGGGGTGGTCCACCTGCGCGGTCACCCGGCACTCGCGCAGGAAGCGGCGGCGCAGCTCGTCCGCCTCCTGGCCCGCCACCTTGTCGGGGCGCAGCAGCTTCACCGCCACGCGCCGGTCCAGCCGCCGGTCGTACGCCGTCCACACCTGGCCCATGCCGCCCTGTCCGATGAGCGTGGACAGTTCGTACCGGCCGGCGACGACTCGTCCTGTCGCCACGCTCACCTTCCGCCCTCGTGGCTGTCGGGCCGGCCGTCATGCTTGCGCAGATAGTCGCTCAGCTCGTCCAGTTCGGCGCGTACCTGCTCGATATGGGTGGGCGCCGGGCGCTGCGGCGGCTGGGGCACGGGCGTGCGCGGCATCGGGGGCGGCGTGTGCGGGACGGCCGGGGCCGGGGGAAACGGCGTGTCGTGGCCCGCTCGGCCGATCGGCACGGCCGGGGCGGGCGCCGCCGTGTACGGGTGCGCGGGGCCCGGGTAGCCGTACCCGGCCTGCGCCGGCCGCTGTGCCGCGTACGACTGCTGCCGCAGCATGAAGTGCCGGATGTCCGCGGCGAGGTAGTACGCGATCGCGGCCACCAGCGTGCCGAGCAACAGGAACATGCCGAAGTAGCCGCCCGGGGTGTGCACGTCGTCACCGGACTCGGTGCCTATCAGCACCAGGCTGAGGATGTCGGCGACCAGCGCGGCGACGAACAGGCCCCAGTCCAGCGACCGTCGCGTGACGATCGCCAGCCGCAGCAGCATCACCCAGGCCAGCAGGCCGACGCTGAAAAACCCGGTCGCCACGAACAGCACACGCAGCAGAACCAGCCACGCGGTGTGCGGCGGCCGCTTCACCGGCTGTCCGTAGCCGAGGCCTTGCATGACTGCTCCTGATGCCTGATGTGGGCGTACGTGTCCGCCCGGCGCGTTCCGCCGGGCGGAGGACGCCGGTCGTGCGATTGTCGCTTCGAGCATATGACCCGACACGGACAAGGACACGGACAAGCGTCCCGGTTGTACCGAACCGTTGTCCTGCGCGCTCCGTCGGCGGGCGGTCAGTCGGGCGCCACCGTACCGTCGGTGAGGCCGTCGTACATCCCGCGCACGAGCTGCTCCCCGAGCCGGCTCGTATGGCGCAGCGCCCGCTCGAACTCGTCGAGTGCCCGGAAACGCGCGCCGTAGCGCCCCTGTTCGTCCAGCGGGAGCCGGGGCAGCTGCAGGCGGCGCACGTCCAGCCGGGTCGCGGTGGAGGCGTAGCTGCTGGCCTGCCGGTTGTTCGCGGTGCCGCGCAGGAAGCCGGCGAGGAACCACGGGTCGAGCGCCGTGCGATCGGGGCGCAGGAGCACGAGGTTGCGCCCCAGGGCGGCGCCCCCCGTCGCCTCGTCGATCACGCGCGCCACCGAGCCGCCGCCCAGCACCGGTACGACGACGTCACCCGGCTCGGTCAGCACCGCCTCCTCCTCGCTCTCCGGAAGCGTCCCGGACGGCGCCGAGCCGGCGAGGACGTCATGGTCGGTGAGCACGGGCACGCGCGCGTGGCCGCCGTTTCCGCCGGTGCGCATCACCAGCGCGCCCCCGCGCGCGAGTTCACCGATGGTGGTGAGCGGCCAGCGCGCGCCCGGCGCGGGCGCGGCGGGCGGCGGAGTGAGGCCGGCGGTCAGGCGCAGGGTCGCACCGAGGCGCTCGCGCACCGCCGTGAGCTGCTCCGCCCCGTCGGCCACGGCCGCCGGCGGCAGATGACGGGCGGGGGCGAGGTCGACGTCGTCGTCGAGGAGTTCGATGACCGGCACGGACCGGGCAAGCCCGGGCCGCTCCGCCAGCCGTCCCGCGCGTTCGAAGGCACGCCAGGCGTCCAGGACGGTCTCTCGCACCGCCGCCCAGTCCGGCCCGCCGCGCCCCTCCCCGGCGAACCTCCCCGAGTCCACGAGCAGCACCTCGGGCGCCGCCGGCGTCCGGTCGGGCCGGCGCAGCACCCATACGTGCAGCGGGATGTTGTACGGCGGTGCCGCCCCGACCGGCAGCGCGATCACGGCCCTGAGCGCGCCCCGGCGCAGCAGGTCGGCGCGGATCCGGCGCCCGGAACGGCGGGAGGCGGCGGCCGGCGGCATGAGCAGCACGGCGAAGCCGCCGTCGGCCAGCCGGGCCAGCGCATGCTGCACCCAGGCCAGCTCGGACTCGGTGCGGGCCGGGAAGCCGTACTCCCAGCGGGGGTCGTAGGCGAGTTCGTCGTGGCCCCAGTTGCGCTCGTTGAACGGCGGATGGCACAGCACGGCGTCGGCGCGCAGCTCGGGGTGGGCGTCGGCGCGCAGGGTGTCACCGGCGGCGCCGCGCACGCCGGCCCGGGAGTGCAGCGCGAGCCGCAGCGCGGTGAGCGCGGCCAGGTCGGGCGCGCTGTCCTGGGCGTACAGCTCCTGGTCGGGGCGGGTGCCGACGGCCCGCAGCAGGGCGCCGGTGCCGCAGGCGGGGTCCAGGACGGTACGGGCGGGGCCGGCGAGGTCGGCCATGAGCTCGGCGAGGCCGGCGGGGGTCAGCGTGTACTGGCGGGGGTTGGCGTCCAGGTGCCGGCCCAGCAGGAACTCGAAGGCCTGTCGCGCCCCCAGCTCGGCGGCCAGCTCGGCCGCGCCGCGCAAGAGGGGGGCGGAGAGGAGGAGTTGAGGGCCGGAGGGGGTGCGCAGGGCGGGGGCGGGGAGTGAGGTTGGGGTGGGGGCCGGGCTTGGGGCCGTGGGGGTGGCCGAGGCGTTCACAGCAGGTCCCGTGTGACCCGAGTTCACATCCGGGGCCGTAGCGGGCCCGTTCACACCGGGCAGGGTTGGCCCGTCGGACGCGGCGTCCACCACGCCCTGCCCACCCGGAGTGTTCACACCCTCCGCGCCACCGGACCTGTTCACCCCCGCCCCGCGGCCCGCGGTCGGGCCGCCGCGCGCCCCGCGGCCCGGCACACCGCCGAAGCGCGCCGCCAGCACCTGCTCCAGCGCACCCGACAGCACCGCGGCCAGGCGCGCGTCGGAACCGGCGCTCGCGTCGAGCCAGACGGTGGGGCGCTCATGGATCAGCAGGAGGACGCATCCCGCCTGCACCAGGGCGCTCAGGGGACCCTCAGGATGTCCGACGAGCTGCTGCCAGACGCGTTCGCGCAGCGGGACCTCGGCGAGTTTGCCCTGCTTGCGCAGCCATGCCTCGACCTCGGCGAGCGCGAAGGACGGGCTGGTCTCGGTGCCGCCGACCGGCTTGGGGAAGTCGGCGTGCCGGCGCCGCCAGTTGCTCACGGCCGCCCGGCCCACCCCGGCGAGCCGGGCGATTCCGGCCGCGGTCACTTCTGTCGCGTTGTCCTGCACCGGCCCCGCTCCCCTCGTCCCGTGTGTGGACCGAGCATACCGGCGTACACAAGATCCAAGGCTTCACGGCCGTGTACAAGTCTAACTCTGTGAACAGTGTTGACTCGGTTCACAGCCTCTGCTCTTATTGACCCAGCGAACGAGCGGCCACCGGAGGGGGCGGCCGCCGCTTTGGGAGGGGATTCGCCATGGGCATGAAGGCCAAGGTCGCGCTGGGCGCCGTCGTGGGAGTCGTCGTCATCGGTGCCGTGTCCGCCAACGCCGGCAGTGACGGCAAGGACGGCGGCTCGGGCGGCAGCGGCAAGGACTCGTCCGCCTCCGCCCAGCACACGCCCGGCGGTACCAAGGGCAAGAAGAACCCGGGGGACGGCCAGGCGGCCGGGAAGCGGAAGGCAGCCGTCGCCGGCGACGGCGAGTTCCAGGTCGGCTCGGACCTGAAGCCGGGCACCTACCGCACGACCGGCAACACCGACGACATGTGCTACTGGGAGCGCGCCAAGGACGCCAAGGGCGAGACGGACTCGCTGCTGGCCAACGACAACGTCACCGGCACGAGTTACGTGGCCGTCAAGCCCACGGACAAGATCTTCAAGTCCAGCGGCTGCAAGGACTGGGAGGCCGTCGACCCCAAGGCGAAGGGCACGCCCGCCTCCTCGATGGACGGCGACGGAGGCATGTACAAGGTCGGCACGGACATCGCGCCGGGCACGTACAAGTCCGCCGGCAACAAGGACGACTCCTGCTACTGGGAGCGCACCAAGGACGCCGAGCACGGGCTGGACTCGATCATCGCCAACAACAACGTGACCGGCACGGCCGTCGTCACCATCAGCCCGGGCGACGCCTACTTCAAGACCACCGGCTGCGGCGACTGGAAGAAGGCCGCCTGATCCGGCCCTGAGCCGGCCCTGAACCGGCTCCGAGCCACCCAGCACCGCCACCCCCCACCCCCAGCCCCACCCCCCGACCCCACCCCCCATCACCGCTCACCTGTTCACCCACCCCTGTTCAAGGACTGTCATGCACCTCTCTCCCCGTGTCGCCACGCTGCTCGCCGTCGCGGTGCTGCCGCTGGCCCTCACCGCCTGCTCCCCCGACGACGGGGGCGCGAGCGCCAAGCCGGCCAAGGAGAAGAACCTGAACGCCGGTCTCGTCACCGGTGCGAGGCTGAAGAAGGCACTGGCGCCCGCCTCGGCCTTTCCGTCCGCGCTCACCCTTGAGGCCGCCGGTGCCGCGGACAGCGGCGGCGCCTTCCTCTCCCCGTCCAGCAGGAAGACCGGGAAGCCGGACTGCACCAGGCTGGAGGCGACCTCCTGGATCCAGCTGAGCGGCTTCAAGGGGGGCGTGTCGTTCGCGCAGAACGACTACGCCAACCAGGACAAGACGGAGGAAGTAGCCCAGGAGATCGACCAGTTCCAGGGCACCACGGCGACCGAGGTGATGAAGGGCCTGCGGGACGTCGCCGCCCGGTGCGCCACGTTCACGGACACCGACACGCACGCCAAGGTGAAGCTCACGGGCACGTCCACGGCCGGGCTCGGCGACGAGGCGTACACGATGACGCTGAAGAGCGGCGCCTGGGAGAACGGCACGACGCTGATCGCGGCGCGCTCGGGCAGGTCCGTGGTCACCGTGCTGTCCACGGCGGGCTCCGACAACGGCGCCGCGTCCGCGAAGAAGGTAACGACGGCGATCCTGGCGGCGCTGAAGTAGGAGGCACAGCCGGGCGGCCGGGCCTGAACTCCGCCCGCCCGGCAGCCACCCGTCCCCCGTGAAAGACGCCGATGCCCGTGACGTCCCGCCCCGCCGACAGGACGGCCGCCGAAGAAGCCGCCGCACGAGACCGGGGCCTCCCCGGAACCTCGCTGCGTGCCGCGCTCGGTCTCGGCCTGCTTTGGCCGGACGACGGACGCACCGCCACCCGTGTACGGCGCCCCGTCTTCGCGACGCTCCGGGCACCGGACGGCCTGCTGGCCGGGCTGGAGCGGGTCGTACTGGGCCCGCAGGCCCTGTCCACGCGGCGGGTGCCGTGGGCCGAACTGCCGTCGCAGATCCGGCGGGCGAGCTGTGCTCGGGGTGCGCAGCCGCTGCTGCGGGCCATGGCCCAGGCGGCCGGCGCGAGGGACGTCGCCCCGCCCGGAGTCACGCACCCCGACCGTCTCCTGGACATGGTCGACCACGGCCTGCTGTACGACATCGCCGGCCGGCTGCCCAGGTCGGAGCAGGCCGGCCGGAGCAGTGGCCGGGCGGCGCGCGAGTTCGCCAGGACGGCCTTCCGCTCGGCCCTGCGCCAACTGGCCCTGCTCGCCGCGCTGGACGCGGGACGGTGCCGGTGGGAGCTGTGCTGGGCGGGTCCCCCGGTGCGCCAGGTGGCACCCGACGGGTCGGCCGAGGCACTGGCGGAGGCCCTGGACCACGCGGTCGCCGAGCCACCGGACACGGCACCACTGCGCGCCCTGCTGTCCGGCGGGGGCGGGGGCCGTTCTCCGGCAGGCGGCACGGCACTGCCATCCCACGCCATGCCCTGACGGCCTCCCGCTCTCCTTCTCTCCGCCCGCAGCCTCTTCGGTCACCTCTTCAGGCGGCCCGACTCGGAAAGACCCGTATGAACGTCCTGATCGACATAGCCGGTGCCGGCGCCCTCGTCTACGCGGCCGTCACCATCCCGCGCAACGCCCGCAAGGCGCGCGCCGCCCGCGCCGAGGCGAAGGCCAAGGCGCCGGTGAACATCGACCCCGCCCAGTACGGGCTGGTGCCCGCCGCACAGCTCGACACCCGTTTCGCGGGCCCCGATCCGGAGGCCGACGCGGTCGCGGCGGCCGCGCTCGCCGGTGACTGGCGGCGGGCCGCCGCCTACCTGGCCGGGGCGGGTCGCGACTGGGACCTGCGGTGGTACCGGCTCGGCATCCTCACGCACGCCGCCGCCGAGGACGACAGCTGGGTCAAGGCATGGAGAACCGAGCACCCCGACGACCCGTCCGCCGCGCTGGTGCACGCCGACGCGCTCGTCGTGCTCGCGGGCAACGTCCGCGGTGACAAGGGGGCGAAGCACACCACGGCGGAGCAGTTCGAGGGCTTCCGCAGGCTGCTGGCCCAGGCGCTGCCCGCCTGCCAGGAGGCCGCGCGGATGGCACCCGACGATCCCTGCCCCTGGATCGCGCAGATCACCATCGCTCTGGGGCTCGGCTGGTCGCACGACGAGTTCCGGGCGCTGTGGGCCGAGGTCACCGCACGCGACCCGCACCACTTCGGTGCCCACGTCAGCGCCTTGCAGTACTGGTGCGCCAAGTGGCGCGGTTCGCACGAGCTGATGTACGCGTTCGCCGAGCAGGCCGCCGCCTCCGCTCCGCCGGGAAGCCTGCTGCCCGTACTGCGCCTGTACGCGCTGCTGGAGCACGGCACCCGGGAACGCGACGAGCCGGTGTACCACCAGCCGTTCGTGCAGGCGGCCGTGGACGCCACCCTGGACGCCGTGGACCGGGTGCCGGCCGGACACCACCGGCTGCCGGTGGTCCGGCACCTGCTGGCGGACACCCTGTTCCTGACGAAGCGGTACGCGGAGGCCGTCGAGCAGTTCCGGGCGGTCGGCGGACACATCGGCAGCGTGCCCTGGACGTACTCCGGCAACCCGGTCAAGGCCTTCGTCCACGCCCGCACCAACACCTTCGTCCTCTGGGAGAAGGCGGGCCGCCCCGCCCCTCCGCCCCGCGGCCGCGCGACCGGGCGCTGAGGGGACACCCGCGGCTGCAGCGCGTGCCGTCACGAGGCCGCGGGCGCGGGCCCGCGGCTCACCGCGCGCGGAAACGGTCCGGTGCCTTGGTGGGGTTGCCGCCCGTGGGGAGTTTCCGGCCGGGGCAGCCGGTGAGGACCTTCTTCATGGCGGCCTGCTCGGCGGCGGTGACCCACAGGCCGTACTTCTTCTTCACGGCGACCTGGGCGGCCACATAGGTGCAGCGGTACTTCTGGTTGGGCGGCAGCCAGGTGGCCGCGTCGCCGTCTCCCTTGCCGCGGTTGGTGCTCGCGTCGACGGCGATGAGGTTGAGGGGGTCGTTGGCCAGCGCTATGCGTTTGCTCGGGTCCCAGTACTTGGCGCCCTTCTGCCAGGCGTCGGAGAGGGCGACGACATGGTCGATGTCGACCTGGCTGCTGCCGCGCCGGTAGGTGATGTCCTTGCCGGAGTAGGGGTCGGGTTCGAGCAGGCCGTAGGAGACCTTGCAGGCGCCGCCGGTGAACTTCACGTCCTTCAGGTCGCGTTTGAGTATGTCGTCGCGGGTGTCGCAGGAGTTGGAGTCGGTGTCCGCCCACGCGGTGCCGAAGCGGGCCCGGGAATATCCGGTCTTCGGGGCGCGTCCCTTGACGGTCAGTGAGTCGACGGCGGCCAGCGCCGCTCCCCCGACCTGCGTCCTTCCGGGTCCCGAGGACCCCTTGGTCTGCTCGCTCTTGCAGCCGGTCACGGCGACGGCCATGACGACCACCGCGGTGACCACCCCGCACCTCAGACGCGTCACGGTACGTCCCCCTCGCTCGCCCTTGTCCGCCCTGCCGGCCGTGGCGGATCGTTCCTGTGCCCACGGTAACGGACCGCTGACTTCCGCCAGATGGGCACAAAGGGCACCGTCAGGTGCAATTCCGGCCCGACTTGGGGCACCTGAGAGCTTGGCGGGGGAGCCCGGGGAGTGCGGCCGTGCGCCCGCTCACACCTTGCCTATGCCCAGGGTGGATTCCGAGGGCAGCAGATGGGAGGAGAGGATCGCGACCCAGTAGTCGCCGAGCAGGTCGGCGAGGCGGTCGGTGTCCGTGCGGCCGAGGGTCTGCCAGGGGCGGGCGGCCAGGCGGTCGGTGTGCTCCTCCACACCGCG
Source organism: Streptomyces sp. NPDC030799 (assembly GCF_055572255.1). NCBI lineage: Bacteria > Bacillati > Actinomycetota > Actinomycetes > Kitasatosporales > Streptomycetaceae > Streptomyces > Streptomyces sp. NPDC030799. Next base: position 112,418 of record NZ_JBVIDS010000013.1, read on the forward strand.
GCGCAGGGCGCGGCCCGCCTCCGTGGCCGTACCGTCCGCCTCGACCAGGCCTCGGGCGGCCAGCCGGGCGCGGGCCGCCGACCACTGGCCGCTGCTCCAGCCCCGGCTCTCGAACCGTTCGACGGACGCGGCGCCGATCGCGGCGAACGACACCAGCGCCTCGACGGGGTCCAGGTCCGCGAGGAGCAGGGCGGCGATGTGGCCGTCGCCGCGGTGCTCGCGCAGGACGGTGGCCGCGTGCCACAGCTGCAGGTGCGGGGGCTCCGGCCAGGGCAGTTCAGCGTTGGCCGCGGCGAGCGGGCGGCCCGCGGTGCCGGCCGCCTCGGCCGCGCGCCGGGCGAGGGCCGCGGCCTCGGCCAGCTCGGGACTGTCGACGCGGTCGCCGAGGAGCGTGCGGTAGGTGCGGTCGATGCCCCGCAGGCGTGCCGCGAGGACGTCGCGCGGGCTCGCGATGCTCCAGGCCGCGTCGATGTGTGCGGCGACCATACGGGGGTTGAAGCTGTAGAAGGCAGAGGCCACGCGCTCGGTGCCGGCGGGGCCCAACGGGGCGGCGCGCAGCGGGAAGTAGCTCGGCCAGCGGTCGGCCGTGCCGTATCCGAGGGCAGCCGTCTCCTCGAACACCTCGGGCGCGTAGTACAGCACCGCGTGCAGCGGCTCCAGCAGGTGCCACAGCTGACGCACCCGCGCCGCTTCCACCGGCTCCCCCGGGACGGTGCCCTCTCCTACGGCCTTGCCGTCGTGCTCCGACATGACGTGCCCCTCCCCGTCGTCCCGTTCCGCGCGAGACCGCGCGGCCCTGCGGCACGGACAAGACTGCCCGAGACGACCCCGGACTCGTATCGCTTCGGCAGAAGTCGGCGTCCCCGGTTGACCTTGACACCGGCGTCAGGGTCCGAGGATCCGGGCATGAGCGAAGACACCCGCACCCACAGCCCCCGTATCGTCGTCGTCACCGGTGCCGGTACCGGTATCGGCCGGGCCACCGCGCGCGCGTTCGCCGCCGGGGGCGCGCGGGTCGTCGCGGTCGGCCGCCGGGCGGCGCCGCTGGCCGGGACGGCCGACGGGCACCCCGGTATCACGCCGGTGTGCGCCGACCTCACGTCCGAGGACGGCCCCGAGACGGTCGTGCGTACGACGCTGGAGCGGTACGGCCGGATCGACGTCCTCGTCAACAACGCCGGGGTCGTCACCCCCGGATCCCTGCGCAGCTGCACACGCACATCGGTACGTCCACTGCTGGAGACCAACCTCCTCGCTCCCGTCCTGCTCACCCAGGCCGCGCTGCCGGCGCTGGAGGCCGCCCGGGGTGTGGTGGTGAACGTGACGACCTCCGTCGGTCAGCGCGCCTGGCCCGGCAACTCCCTCTACGCGGCGGGCAAGACCGCCCTGGAGACGCTGACCCGCAGCTGGGCCGTGGAGCTCGCGCCGCACGGGGTGCGGGTGGTCGCCGTGGCGCCCGGTGCGATCGACACCCCCATCGGTGAGCACTCCGGTCTCGGCCCCGAGCAGGTGGCGAGGCTGCGCACATGGCAGCGGGAGCACACCCCGCTCGGCAGGATCGGCCGCCCGGAGGAGGTCGCCTGGGCGATCACCGGGCTCGCCTCCCCGCAGGCGTCGTTCGTGACGGGAGTGGTGCTGCCCGTGGACGGCGGGGCGGTCGTCGCCTGACGGCCGGCCTCAGGGGCCCGTGTCCCCCGCCTCCCGCAGCGCCGCCGCCAGCCGGTCCCGTACCGCCGTCTGCGTCGCGATCCGCGCGTCCAGCACCGCCAGCCGGTCCCGGGCGACCCCGAGGCCCTTGGCGGAGGCGGGGCCGGCGGTGACGTCACCGTCCAGGCAGGGCAGGAACACCCGGACGTCGTCCAGGGTGAGGCCCGCCTCCAGCAGGTGCCGGATGTTGCGGACGCGGACCGCGGTCCGGGCCTCGTACTCCCGGTAGCCGTTGGCGGCGCGGGCGGAGGTGATCAGGCCCTGCTGCTCGTAGTGGCGCAGGGCGCGCGGTGTCGCCCCGGTCGCCGCCGCCAGTTCACCGATCCTCATGTCCCCCCTTGCGACTCCTACGAACCCAGGACCGAGGCGAGGAACTCCCCGACCCAGCCCAGCAGTTCGCGGCCGACCAGCGGCTTGCCGCCGACCTTCGCGGTCTTCGGGCGCGGGACCAGCACCTGGTGCACGGCCGGTTTGATGACCGTGCCCGGGTACAGGCGCTTGACGCGCAGCTCCTGCGACTCGCGCAACTCCACCGGTGCGAAGCGGATGTTGGTGCCCTGCAGGACGATCTCACCGACCCCGCACGCGCGCGCGAGCATCCTGAGACCGGCCACCAGCAGCAGGTTCTCCACCGGTTCGGGCAGCTTGCCGTAGCGGTCGGTGAGTTCCTCCCGGACGGCCTTGATGTCCTCCTCCGAGTTGGCGGAGGCGATGGCCCGGTACGCCTGCAGGCGCAGCCGCTCGCCGGGCGCGTAGTCGTGCGGGACGTGCGCGTCGACGGGCAGCTCGATCTTGACCTCCAGCGGCGCCTCCTCCTCGATCTCGCCGGTCTCCAGCTGGCGCCGGTAGTCCGCGACGGCCTCGCCGACCATGCGGACGTACAGGTCGAAGCCGACGCCCGCGATGTGGCCGGACTGCTCGCCGCCGAGGAGGTTGCCGGCGCCGCGGATCTCCAGGTCCTTCATCGCCACGTACATGCCCGCACCCATCTCGGTGTGCTGGGCGATCGTCGCCAGGCGCTCGTGCGCGGTCTCCGTCAGCGGCTTCTCCGGCGGGTACAGGAAGTAGGCGTAACCGCGCTCGCGGCCTCGGCCGACCCGGCCGCGCAGCTGGTGCAGCTGGGACAGGCCGAAGGTGTCGCCGCGCTCCACGATCAGGGTGTTGGCGTTGGAGATGTCGATGCCGGACTCGACGATCGTCGTCGAGACGAGGACGTCGAACTTCTTCTCCCAGAAGTCGACGACGACCTGCTCCAGCGCCGATTCCGACATCTGGCCGTGGGCCGTGGCGATGCGTGCCTCGGGGACGATCTCGCGCAGCCGGGCGGCCGCGCGGTCGATGGACTCGACCCGGTTGTGGATGTAGAAGACCTGGCCCTCGCGCAGCAGTTCGCGGCGGATGGCGGCGCCGATCTGCTTCTCCTCGTACGGCCCGACGAAGGTGAGCACCGGGTGGCGCTCCTCCGGGGGCGTGGTGATCGTGGACATCTCACGGATGCCGGTGACCGCCATCTCCAGGGTGCGCGGGATGGGTGTGGCGGACATGGTCAGCACGTCCACGTTGGCGCGGAGCTTCTTCAGCTGCTCCTTGTGCTCGACGCCGAAGCGCTGCTCCTCGTCGACGATGACCAGGCCCAGGTCCTTGAACTTTGTCTCGGAGGAGAACAGGCGGTGGGTGCCGATGACGACGTCCACCGCGCCGTCCTTCAGGCCCTCCAGGACGGCCTTGGCCTCGGTGTCGGTCTGGAAACGGGACAGCGCCTTCACGCTCACCGGGAACTGCGCGTACCGCTCGGAGAACGTCCCGAAGTGCTGCTGCACCAGCAGGGTCGTGGGCACGAGGACGGCCACCTGCTTGCCGTCCTGTACGGCCTTGAAGGCGGCCCGCACCGCGATCTCGGTCTTGCCGTAGCCGACGTCGCCGCAGATCAGGCGGTCCATGGGGACCGACTTCTCCATGTCCTCCTTGACCTCGGCGATGGTCGTGAGCTGGTCGGGGGTCTCCGCGTAGGGGAAGGCGTCCTCCAGCTCGCGCTGCCAGGGCGTGTCGGTGCCGAAGGAGTGTCCGGGGGCGGCCATGCGCGCGCTGTACAGCTTGATCAGGTCGGCGGCGATCTCCTTGACCGCCTTCTTCGCGCGTGCCTTGGTCTTCGTCCAGTCGGCGCCGCCGAGCCGGTGCAGGGTGGGCGCCTCACCGCCGACGTACTTGGTGATCTGCTCCAGCTGGTCGGTCGGGATGTACAGCCGGTCGCCGGGCTGGCCGCGCTTGGCGGGCGCATACTCCACGACCAGGTACTCGCGGGTGGCGCCCTGCACGGTGCGCTGCACCATCTCGATGTAGCGGCCGACGCCGTGCTGTTCGTGGACGATGTAGTCGCCCGGCTCCAGGGTGAGCGGGTCGATGGTCTTGCGGCGCCGGGCCGGCATCCGGGCGCCGTCCCGGGTGGCGGTGCGCTGGCCGGACAGGTCGGTCTCGGTGAGCACGGCGAGTTTCAGCGCCGGGTCGACGAGGCCGTATTCGATCGAGCCGCAGGAGACGTGCACCACCGACGGGCTCAGCTCGCCGAGGTCGGCGTCGAGCCGTGCGGCGATGCCCTCGCCGCCGAGCACCTCGACCGTGCGGGCGGCCGGGCCGTGGCCCTCGGTGACGAACACCGCGCGCCAGCCGTCGGCGAGCCAGCCCTTGGTGTCGGCGAGGGCCCGCGCGGTGTCGCCGCGGTAGGTCTCGGGCGCGTGCATGCCGAGCTTGAGGGTGTCCGCGTCGAGCTCCTCGTCCGCCGCGAAGGGCGAGACCGACCACCACATCATGTCCAGCTCGCGTGCGCGGTCGCGGACGTCGGCGATGGACCACAGGGAGGCGGCGCCGACGTCGATGGGGGCCTCGCCGCCGCCGGCGGTGGCCGCCCAGGAGGCCTGCAGGAACTCCTGGCTGGTCGCGACGAGATCGGCGGCGCGCGTGCGGACCCGCTCCGGGTCGCAGACCACGGCCATGGCGCCCTTGGGCAGGACGTCGAGCAGCAGCTCCATGTCGTCGACCAGGACGGGGGCGAGGGACTCCATGCCCTCGACCGCGATGCCCTCGGCGATCTTGTTCAGGAGTTCACCCAGTTCCGGGTGCTCCTCGGCGAGGGCCCGCGCGCGTGCGCGTACGTCGTCGGTGAGCAGCAGTTCGCGGCACGGCGGTGCCCACAGGCCGTGTGCGGCGACTTCGAGGGAGCGCTGGTCGGCGACCTTGAAGTAGCGGATCTCCTCGACGTCGTCGCCCCAGAACTCGACGCGCAGGGGGTGTTCCTCGGTGGGCGGGAAGACGTCCAGGATGCCGCCGCGCACGGCGAACTCGCCGCGCTTCTCGACGAGCTCCACGCGCGCGTAGGCGGCGGCCGCGAGGGCGTCCACGACATCGTTCAGGTCGGCGGTCTGCCCGGTCCTCAGGGATACCGGCTCCAGGTCGCCGAGGCCCTTGACCTGCGGCTGCAGCACGGAGCGCACGGGCGCCACGACGACGGAGACCGGGCCGGTCTCGGGGTCGTCGGGGCGGGGGTGGGCGAGGCGGCGCAGCACGGCGAGACGGCGGCCGACGGTGTCGCTGCGCGGGCTGAGCCGCTCGTGCGGGAGGGTCTCCCAGGAGGGGTACTCCACGACGCCCTCCGGGGGGAGGAGGGAGCGCAGGGCTGCCGCCAGGTCCTCGGCCTCGCGGCCCGTCGCCGTGACCGCGAGCACGGGGCGGCCGGCCTCGCGGGCGAGGGCGGCGACCGCGAAGGGGCGGGCCGCCGGGGGGCCGACGAGGTCGACGTGCATGCGGTTGCCGTCCGCGGCCGCCGTGATCGCTTCCGCGAGGGCGGGGTCCTTGACGACGGCGTCGAGCAGACCGTGCAGGCTCATGGGGGCTTTCCGTCCGGGGTGGGCAACGCAAGTAGCCCGGCGCGGGTGGCAGCCGGGGCTGTCCAGCCTACGACGCCGGCGGCGTTGCCGTCGGGGGCTGTGGACAACCCTCCCGTCGTGCACCGGCCGAACGGCCCGGCAGAAACAACCCGGCAGAAACAACCCGGTGCCGGGAAGTCTCCAGGACTCCCCGGCACCGGGTCTTCCCCCGCAACCCCCGTATGCGGTGGTCATCGGTCCGGCCTGCGCAGCCGGTCCGTCGCACGGCCGGCCCGGCTGCACGGCCGGCCCGGCTGCGCGGCTAGTCCGTCGCGATGGCGTTCAGTACGTTCATCCGGCCCGCACGGAACGCCGGGACCAGCGCGGCGAACAGACCCACGAAGGCCGAGGCGGCGAAGACCGTGATGATCGTCGGCCAGGGGATGTCCAGGATGGTCAGGCCCTTCAGGGCGAGGAGCTTCTGGGCGGTCGCGCCCCAGCCCATGCCCAGGCCGAGGCCGAGCAGGGCGCCGAAGACGGCGATCACCACGGACTCCAGGCGGATCATGCGGCGCAGCTGGCGGCGGGAGAGACCGATGGCCCGCATGAGGCCGATCTCCCGGGTCCGCTCGACCACCGACAGCGCCAGGGTGTTCACGACACCCAGGACCGCGACGATGATCGCGAGTGCCAGCAGGCCGTAGATCATGTTCAGCAGCTGGCCGATCTGGTCCTTCAGCTCCTTCTTGTAGTCGGTCTGGTCGCGCACGGTCACGTCGGGGTTGTCGTGCAGGGCCGCCTTCAGCGCCTGGTAGGCGGCTGCCTGCTGCCCGTCCTCGGCCATGGCGAAGAGGAGCTGGTCCTGCGGCATCCTGTCGGCGGGGACGTACTTGGCCATCGTCCGGATGGACGTGTACTTCGCGCCCGCGTCGATGAGCCCGTCGCTGCTGGTGATCGCCCGTACGGTCAGGCGGCCCGTGGAACCGTCCGCGAAGGCCACGGCGATCCTGGAGCCGAGCCGGATGCCGTGCTCCTCGGCGAACTTCTCGGGTACCGACATCGAGTCGGGCCGGTAGGCGTCCTTCAGCTCGCCGGCGACCGTCTTGGTCCGCACGTCGCTCGCGAAGGCCGGGTCGGCGGCCATGATCGTGGTGTTCTTGAGGGTGTGGCCGTCCGGCATGGTGAAGTCCGCGTCGGTCCACTTGTACTCGGTGACCCGCTTGAGGCCGGCCGTCTCCTTGACGGCCTTGACCGCCTGCGGGGTGAGGAGCCCGCCCGGGGTGTCGCTCTGGATGATGAAGTCCGTGCCGACGGTCTTGTCGAGCTGGTCGGTGGCCGAGGCGACCATGGAGGAGCCGACCACCGACAGGCAGGCCACCAGGGCCAGACCGATCATCAGGGCCGCGCCGGTGGCGCCGGTGCGGCGCGGGTTGCGCAGCGCGTTGCGCTCGGCCATCCGGCCCACGGGGCCGAAGACCCGCAGGATGACCGCGCCGAGGACCCGGACCAGTCCGCCGGCGAGCAGCGGTCCGATGACGACGAAGCCGACCAGCGTGGCCACCACACCCAGGCCCAGCCATCCCGAGCCGGCCGTGGCCTTGTCGGCGGTGGCGGCGGCGTACAGGCTCCAGCCGCCGGCGGCGGTGAGGACCAGGCCGATGGCGGCCCGGACGGTGCCGGCCCTGGCGTCGGCCGGGGCACCGGCGTCGCGCAGCGCGGCCATCGGGGAGACCTTGCCGGCGCGCCGGGCGGGCAGATAGGCGGCCAGGACGGTGACCACGACGCCCAGGAGCAGGCCGACGCCGGGGGTCGTCCAGGCGACGGTGAGGTCGTCGGTGGACAGGTGCATGCCCATCCTGCCCATGAGCTTCATCAGGCCGACGGCGATGCCGATGCCCGCGCCGACACCGAGCAGGGAGCCGATCACGCCGAGCAGCAGCGCCTCGATCAGCACCGACCGGTTGACCTGCTTGCGGGAGGAGCCGATGGCGCGCATCAGGCCGATCTCGCGGGTGCGCTGGGCGACCAGCATGGAGAAGGTGTTGATGATCAGGAAGATGCCGACCAGGAAGGCGATCCCGGCGAAGCCGAGCATCGCGTACTTCATGACGTTCAGGAAGCTCTTGACGCTCTTCTGGTTGGCGTCGGCGACCTCCTTGGCGGTCTGCACCTTGTAGGCGTGACCGAGGGCCGCGCTCACGTTCTTCTTCAGCTGCGCGTCGGTCACCCCCTGGGCGGCGGTGACGTTGACGTCGGTGTAGACGCCGGTCCTTCCGACCAGGGTCTGCTGGGCAGTCCTCGTGTCCAGGTAGAAGATCGCCGCGCCCGGGTTGGTGACCTTGAAGGCGGCGATGCCGGACACGCGCGCGTGGTGGGTGCCCACGACCGAGATCACGCCGATCTCGTCACCGAGCTTCAGGTGGTGCTTGTCGGCGGTGTCCTCGTCGACCATGACCTGGTCAGGGCCCTTGGGCGCCGTACCGGTGGTGATCTCCATGGTGCGGGCGTCGTTGCCGTTCCAGCTGCCGACGATGGTGGGCGCACCGCTGCTGGGCGACAGCTTGTCCTTCTTGGCGTCGACGACGGTCACCGAGGTGGAGAACACCGTCCCCTCGGCCTTCCGCACGCCCTCGGCACCCCGGACCGTGCCGAGCACGGAGGCCGGCATGACCGGCGGCCTGCCGGTACGGGAGGTCGTCTGACCGGTGTCGGAGGAGCCCTTCGCGCTGACCGTCACGTCCGAGGCCGTGGCCTGGAAGAGCTTGTCGAAGGTGGTGTTCATCGTGTCGGTGAACACGAGGGTGCCGCACACGAAGGCGACGGACAGCAGGACCGCGACCGCCGACAGCGCCATCCGGCCCTTGTGCGCGAAGAAGTTGCGCATCGAGGTCTTGAGCACGGTCATGACGTGCGGCCCCGGGCGTCGAAGTCCTTCATGCGGTCCAGGACCTGATCGGCCGTCGGCTGGTACATCTCGTCGACGATCCGGCCGTCGGCGAGGTAGAGCACACGGTCGGCGTAGGAGGCGGCCACCGGGTCGTGGGTGACCATCACGATGGTCTGGCCGAGTTCGTCCACCGAGCGGCGCAGGAAGCCCAGGACCTCCGCGCCCGCGCGCGAGTCGAGGTTTCCGGTCGGCTCGTCCCCGAAGATGATCTCCGGGCGGGCGGCGAGCGCACGGGCCACGGCGACCCGCTGCTGCTGGCCGCCGGAGAGCTGGGCCGGCCGGTGCTTGAGGCGTCCGGCGAGCCCGACGGTCTCCACCACACGGTCCAGCCACTCCCGGTCCGGCTTGCGCCCTGCGATGTCCATGGGCAGCGTGATGTTCTCCAGCGCGTTCAGCGTCGGCAGCAGGTTGAACGCCTGGAAGATGAACCCGATCCGGTCCCGTCGCAGCTGGGTGAGCTTCTTGTCCTTCAGGCCGGTGATCTCGGTCTCGTCCAGGAAGATCTGACCGCCGGTCACGGTGTCGAGTCCGGCGAGGCAGTGCATCAGCGTGGACTTGCCGGACCCCGAGGGGCCCATGATCGCGGTGAACTGGCCGCGCATGATGTCCACGTCGACGTGATCGAGGGCGACGACACGGGTCTCCCCGGACCCGTACGCCTTCACGACCTGCCGCGCCCGCGCGGCAACGGCCGTAGGCCCTCCAGTGCCCCCGTGCCTGGGAATGGTCACAGCCGATGTCACGGTATGTCTCCTATATCGGTTGGCAAGTCGTGTGGTGCGTCAGGGATGCCCCGGTGCGCCGGGGCGTCGTTCCGGTACGCCGTCGAGTCTCGCGGCCGGCGGGGCCATCGCGCGCTGGTGCGAAGCCCCCTGTCTTCTGGGGGAAAACCCCACCCCGCCGGTGCGGGTCGCCCCCCCCCAGCGGCGTAAAGCCAGGTTAAGGACCGGACCCGGCCCGTCTCGTCCTCCGCCGGAACGAACCCTCCCCGAGCCGTAGTACGGAGATACCCCTAGGGGTGCTCCACCCCCGGGCGGAGTCGTTCTCGGGGTCGTCTCCACCCTTCGGCCCGGCAAGCCTCCACCCTCCCGTTGCGTGAGGGTCAATGGGAAGCTGTCGTACCGGAGACAGGTGCAAGGGGCACGGGGAGGGGCTTCCGGTGGGGAGTACGACACCCGCGATACGCGGCGGAACGGTCCGGCGGAAGGACACCGGGCGGCGGGGCGCGGTGGTCGCCGCGCTGATGCTGGCGATGGCGCTGGCCGCGCTGGACGCCACCATCGTCTCCACGGCCGTACCGCAGATCGTCGGCGATCTCGGCGGGTTCTCCGTCTTCTCCTGGCTCTTCTCCGGCTATCTGCTCGCCGTGACCGTCACGCTCCCCGTCTACGGCAAGCTCTCCGACACCTTCGGCCGCAAGCCGGTGCTGGTGGCGGGCGCGGCCGTGTTCCTGCTGGGCTCGCTGCTGTGCGCGGGCGCCTGGAACATGGCGGCGCTGATCGCGTTCCGGATCGTGCAGGGCCTGGGCGGCGGGGCCCTGCAGGGCACCGTGCAGACGCTGGCCGCCGATCTGTATCCGCTGGCGGAACGCCCGAAGATCCAGTCCAAGCTGTCCACGGTGTGGGCGGTGTCGGCGGTGGCCGGACCGGGCCTCGGCGGGGTGCTCGCCGCGTACGCCGACTGGCGCTGGATCTTCCTGGTCAACCTGCCGATCGGTTGCGCCGCGCTCTGGCTGATCGTCCGTCATCTGCACGAGCCGGAGCGGGAGACGCCGCAGAACCCGGACAGCACGGCACGCGCGCGTGTGGACTGGGCCGGCGCGCTCGCGGTGTTCGCGTGCGGCGGGGTGCTGCTGACCGCGCTGGTGCAGGGCGGGGTGGCCTGGGCGTGGCTGTCGGCGCCCTCGCTGGCGCTGTTCGGCACGGGGCTCGCCCTGGCCGGGGTCGTGGTGTGGGTGGAGCGGCGGGCGACCGAACCGATCATCCCCGGGTGGGTGTGGCGCCGCCGTACGATCGCGGCCGTCAATCTGGCGCTCGGCGCGCTGGGGCTGCTGATGGTGGCGCCGAGCGTGTTCCTGCCGACGTACGCGCAGTCGGTGCTCGGGCTCGGTCCGGCGGCCGCCGGTCTGGTGCTGTGCGTGTGGACGTTGACCTGGTCGGGGTCGGCTGCGCTCAGCCAGCACGTGTACCGGCGCATCGGCTTCCGCGACACCGCGCTGCTCGGTATCGGGCTGGGTGCGCTGATCCTGCTCGCCTTCCCGTTGCTGCCGTATCCCGGTTCCTGGTGGCAGCCGATGCTCCTGATGCTGCTGCTCGGCGGCGCGCTGGGGCTTTTCCAGCTGCCGCTGATCATCGGGGTGCAGTCGACGGTGGGCTGGTCGGAGCGGGGCACGACGACCGCGTCGGTGCTGTTCTGCCGGCAGACCGGGCAGACCGTGGGCGCTTCCGTCTTCGGTGCCGTCGCCAACGGGGTGCTGGCGGCGCGGCTGGGCGGAGCGGGCGACCTGGAGTCCGTCACGCGCGCGTTGGCCGCCGGTACGGCCCCGGAGGCGACCCGGCGGGCGATCGCCGACGCGGTGCACGCGGTGTACCTCGGTGCGGCGGGCGCGGCGGCGCTGGCCTTCGTGGTGCTGCTGGTGGTGGCGCCGCGGCGGTTTCCGGTGCGGCAGGAGTAGCCGTACGGCGCCGCTCCCGGTACGGCGACGCGCCCCGGGCGGGACCGTGGGGGATGTCGGTCCCGCCCGGGGCGGTGTCGAGGGATACCGGAGTCAGTCCAGCCGGCCCTCCCTTCTCGCGGCCCGCGCCCGGCCCTGGTACGGGCCCGGCGGGGGCGGGTGGTGCGGGCCCGGCACGGGCGGGTGGCGCGGGCCGGGCGGCCCTGCTAGGCGGGCACGGCGGACAGGACCTCCGTGGTGCACGCGCCGAACTGGTTGCCGAGGGCGTTCAGCAGGTGCGCGGCCGCGTAGCTCTGGGAGTTGTAGATGCTGCGGTCGGTGTCCAGCACCGCCCTGCGGCCGTGCATGGCCCGGGTGTTGTCGACCAGGACGACGTCGCCGTCGACCCAGTTGATCTCCTCGGTCACCGACTCGGTGACGTCGCGCACCTCGTCCCACAGCCACTCGGGCAGCTCACTGCCGTCCGCGAAGGTGATCTTCGGCGGTTCGTAGTTGTACGACGGGCCGAGCATGCTGTTGGCGAAGGACTGGCGGCGGCCGAACAGCGTGGAGTGCACGGCCGGGGTGCGGTAGGCGTAGGTGAGGTAGCCGTCCTCGTCGACGTGGAAGGTGGTGTGGCCGGGGCCGGTGGCCAGGCTCTGCACGTCGTGAACGGTGATGTCCTCGACGTCCTTGACCCCCTCCAGCTGGAACTGGGTGAACGCCTTCCACATCGCCTCGCTGACCCTGCGGGTGTAGACGATGTCCTGCTCCTTGAAGGCACGCTTGGCCTGCGGGCTGAACCGCTCCCAGGCCGCGTACCCGTCGCACACGGTGGTCTGCGAGCCGGACTTGGCGGCCTTCTCGCACAGGAACCAGGTGAGCGTCGGCACGAACGGGCTGTTGCCGTTCTCGATGTGCAGACCGAGCGCCTCGGTTCCGGCGTCGACCTTCTGGGCGACGTTGCCGCCGAAGAAGGTGCGGGCCGGGTCGAGGGTGACCTTGTCGGAGTGGGCGCGGACGAAGTCGGAGAACTCCTCCAGGCTCGGGTCGAAGCCGCGGAAGAGCAGGAAGCCGGTCTCCGCGAGGACGTTCATCACCTGCTTGGGCTGCAGATCGGCGAGGTTCCCGCCGGGGCGGGCCATGGCGATCCTGCCGAGGCCGTTTCCGTAGCGTATGAGGTCGACGCCGGCGATCATGGTGTGGGTGTCTCCTTTGTGCACAGGCGAAGCCGGTGCTTCGCGACAGTGGTGAATCGGTCGGTGCGGTTCACACGGCCACCGGCATCCGGTCGGGCACGGCCGGCTCCGCGAGGAACGCGGCGATGACCGGGCGGCGCGGGCGGCCCGTGACGGTGAAGAACCGCAGGTACAGGTCCTCGTCGGCGACGAACACCGTGGGCTCCTGGACCCGTTCGACGATCGAGAGGTGACGCTCGCCGTGCGCGGCGATCTCCCGTTCGGCCTCGGCCGGGTCGGTGCCCGGTTCCACCAGGAACAGGCCCTGCAGGGCGGTCAGCCCGTCGCCGCTGACGGCGACCGCCCGGACGAAGGGCAGCGTGGTGTACGACGCCTCCACCCATTCCGGTGCGACATTGCGGCCGGAGGCGGTGATGATGACGTTCTTCTTGCGGCCGACGATGCGGACGAACCCGTCGTCGTCGATGGTCGCGAGGTCCCCGGTGTGCAGCCAGCCGTCCTCGTCCAGCGCGCAGCTGGAGGGGTCGGTGCGGCTGTAGCCGGCGAACAGGGAGGCGCTGCGCACCAGCAGCTCCCCGTCGTGGGCCAGGCGTACGGTCACGTGCGGCAGCGGGCGGCCGACGGTGCCGATACGGCGGGCGGTGGGGGTGTTCCAGCAGACCACCGAGCTGTTCTCGCTGAGCCCGTAGCCCTCGTGCACGGGCATGCCGTGCGCCTCCAGGCGGTGCAGCACCTGCGGGGTGACCGGGGCGCCGCCGCAGCAGATCAGCGGGGCCGGTGAGCGGCCGAACAGGGCCTCGGCGGCGGCCCGTTGTCCGGCTCCCTGGTCCACGGCGAGCCGTTCGGCCTCCGCGGCGAGCACCTCGGCCAGGGCGGGGGTGACCACCAGGGCGCTGGGCGCGGCGGCCGCCAGGTAGGGCAGGACGCGCTGAGGTGCGGTCGCGGAGGTGCCGACCAGGGGTGCCGACGGGGGCAGCAGGACCACCGTGCCGCGGTCGGCGAGGACCAGGTAGACGGCGGTGACCTGCTCGATCAGCAGACTGAAGGGGACCAGGGAGAGATAGCGGGTGTAGGAGCCGGCGGGCATCTCCTGGTGCAGCGAGTCCACCAGGGCGTTCACCCCGGCCGAGCGGATCCGCACGCCCTTGGGGCGGGAGGTGGTGCCGGAGGTGTGGATGACCTTGCAGATCCAGTCCGGCCGGGCGGCCGGGGGCGCGGCGTGCGCGGGCACGGCGGACTCGGGTGCCGGGGACGCGGGTGCCGCGGGTGCCGCGGGCAGGAAGTGCGCCGGTGCCGGGGCGTCCAGCAACTCCTCGATGTCGACCAGGAGATGACCGCAGTCGGCAGGGATTACGGGCGTCTCTGCGGACCACTGGGCGAGCCGCTCCCAGCCGGCCTGGTCGGTCAGGACGACGTCGATGTCCTCCAGCAGCCCGGCGGCCTGCTCGGGCGAGAAGGCCAGCGGTACGGGCACCTCGGTGGCCCGGTGCTGCAGCAGCGCCAGGTCGGCGACGAGGAACTCGGGGGTGTTGCCCATGGCCACGCCCACCTTGAGGCGTTCGCCGCGGGCCGGCCAGCGGTCCAGCAGGGAGCGCAGCGCGGCTGTGGCGCAGCCCATCTGGCGGTAGGTGTAGCGGGCCGCGGTCCGCCCGTCCTCACCGAGCACCTCCACCAGGGGCAGGTCCTGTGCGGCGGGGTCGGCCAGCGCGGCGGCGGTGCGCTCCTCCAGCAGAGCGCCGTACTTGTCGTGGGCGTCAGGCAGCGGCATCGGCGAGCACCTTCTCCCGGCGGTCGGCGGTGAGTTCGATGTCCAGGCCGCTGAAGCGGTAGCGGCCGGTGGTGGAGGACAGCAGGGCGCCGATGGCGTGCAGGGGGATGACGCCGGTGCGCGGGGTCTGCTGGTAGTACGTCCCCCAGCGCTCCCGCTCGAAGTCGTCCAGGGTGGAGGCGTCGGCGGAGACGATCGGCTTGAAGGGGATGCCGAGCCGGTCCAGAGTGCGGGCGAGCTGGCCGGTGGCCGTGCACAGGATGTAGCGCAGGCCCTGGCACCAGGCGATGATCGGGGTGAGCCGGATCAGTTCCAGGCCGGAGCGGTCGCCGCCGCCGGCGAGGGAGCCGATCTCCACGATGGAGTCACGGGTGCAGGTGGCGCCGGTGACCCGGGCGACGGCCTCCTCGACGGGTTCGCCGCCGAGATAGCGCTCGGAGAAGAAGCCCCGCTCCGAGTCGAACGTCATGCCGACGCAGGCGAGAATGCGATCGGCCGGGTCCGTGCCGTCGTACTCCTCCTGCTGTGGGCCGGAGGCGACGATGAAATAGTCCGGGGCGGGTATGACATCGGCACCGAATGCCTTCGAATACCGTTCCCTGGCGAAGTCGCTGGCGTTGCTCCAGCTGGGCGTCAGACGATTGGCGACAGTAATGCGCACGATTGTCTCCTCACATTTCCGGTTCCCTGGGAACACCGTTCGCTGCGGTGTCCGCCGAGGGACCTCGACGTGATCCATCTTCGGGATCCGGAAAGCCGGGAAAAAGTCGCGAGAAACAGTGTCTTGACCGTGGCCGGGACGGCTGATATTCGCGCGTACCGCGCGCGCCCCGCCACTGAGGAGAACAGCGGCGGGGCGGAGGAAAGGACGCGTTGTTCGGCGCGGGTTCAGTCGGGCGTCGACTCGTATTCGGTCAGTCCGGCCCGGGCGGCCAGAACCCCGGCCTGGAACCTGCTTTCGGCGCCGAGGGTCTGGGTGATCTCCGAGATGTGCTTGCGCACGGTGCGCACCGACATCGCCAGCCGGCGGGCGATGACCTCGTCCTTCGCCCCTTCGGCGAGAAGTCGCACGATGCGTTTCTTCACGAGGTCGCTGATGGTCGTGGTGACGGCGGCTCCGCCTTCGAAGGGAAGGGCCACGTCCCAGAGATGGTCGAAAACACCGCACAGGTACTGGACCGCGCTGGGTTCGTGGACGACGGCCGCGCCGCCCCGGTTTCCCGGAGTGGGCAGGAAGACCGTCTCCCGGTCGAAGATGATCATCCGGTCGGGAAGTTCCTCCAGCGTCCGCATTTCGGCGCGATATCCCGCGACCTGTTCCACATAGCTCTGGTATTCCAGGTCGTAGCGTGCGGTGTGCTGGACGAGTGAACGCATGGTGACACCGCGTTCCAGCATGGCGAGGTCGCGCGGCAGGACGTCGCTGAGCAGGGTGCCGGTGCGCCGCCGGGCCGGCTGGATGGCGGAGATCTCCGTGCACCGGGCGGTGGCGTTGCGCAGCAGGGAGAGCACCTCGCCGACCTCGGGCACCACGCTGACCGCGGCGTCGCGGCCGCGCTCGCGACGGGCCGCCTGATAGACCGAGGTGAGCGCGGCGAGGTCGACACGGATTCCGTCGATCGCCTGCTGCCTGCGGCGTTGCGCGAGTTCGACCGGGGCGAGCAGCTCGCCGGCCGCCGCGTCGGGGCTGACCGCCACCAGCGCCGAGGGGTCGCCCGGCTTGGGGCGCAGCAGATGGAGCACCTTCAGCTTCTCCGCGGCGGCCTCCACCTGCTCCCTGGTCAGCCCGAGTACGGCGACGACCTGGTCGACGTCCAGGCTGTCCTGGCGCAACGCGCACTCGTAGACGGCGGTGGCGTCGCCGTCCAGCCGGGGAAGCCCTACCCAGCCATCCATGATGTCCACATCTACCCCACTTTGTTCACGCTTCCTGTTGATGCGTGCATGCTCATGATCCCTTGTCGGGCTGGCTTGGCCGAATCAAATCCAGGCAAGATCGTGGCCAGGGAAAGTGCCCGCAGCGGGCGGTCCCGAAAACCACTGCAACGCGATAGTCGGCTTCTTGCCGCGCTTCAATCAATGGGGGATGAAATGAAGTTCGCCAGCACCGCTCTCGTCGTCATCGCGACCCTGACTTCCGGCTTCGGCACGCTCGGCCAGGCCGTCGCCCACGCCGGTAACTCCAGATCCGCGACGGCGGTTTCCGCGGCCGCCTCGCCGGGCGGCACCACGGAATGGGGCGTCGTGAAGCCCACCGCGTAACGGCCGGCATAACGGCCGTTGTAACGGAATATTCAATTCCGCACGGAGGACACGCATGCCCACCACCGCCCCGCCGGCGCGTCGCGTGGAGTTGCAGGCGCCGGAGCTGGCGCCCCGGGAGCAGGAGGCGCTGGGCTACATAGCCCGCGGTTACACCGACTCCCAGACCGCGAAGCGCATGGGCATCAGCCCGTACACCGTCCACACGTACCTGCGGCGGATCAGGGCCAAATACGGCCTCGACAATCGCGCCCAGCTGGTACGGCTCGCCTTCGAACTGCGGCTGTGACGAGCACGGTCCGCGCCCACCCACGAACACCCAGGAAAAGGCTGTGAAGTACGGCATCTTCATCGGCTACACCTTCAGCCCCGCCTGGCTCGCCAAGAGCTGGGACGAGCGCGAGCAGTTCCAGCAGGAGCACCTCGCGCCCCTCTACGCCAAATACACCGGCCGGCTGAGCATCCAGCAGTACGACGCCGAGGCGTTCTCGGCGTCGCCGACGGACTTCGCGTTCATCGAGACCGAGGACCTGACCGCCTACTACTTCTTCATCGAGGAACTGCGCGACACCCCGCTCTTCGCCCAGGGGCTGGCCCGCATCGATGTCATCCACGTCGGACTCGCCGACGGCTACCGGCACTTCGCCCAGGAGGTTCTCCATGCTGACGACGACCGCTGACGACGCCCGGGGCAGGCTGCGGGACATCTACGCCGACGCCCACGAGCAGACCCTGCACCCCAACCTGCTGGGCTGGCCGGGCCGTCCCGACGAGACGGAGCTGGACTTCCTCTCCCGGGTCGTCTACGACCGCCCCGGCAAAGGGGTCGAGGCCAGCGCCTACCTGGTCAAGGAGCTGGCCCAGCTCGCCGAGATCGAGCGGCACGTGTCCGCCGTGTTCGGCATCATCACCGCCCAGCTCGGTGCCGACGACTCGCCGCTGAGCGCCGGCTACGACCTGCACCACGCCCTCAACCTGTTCGCGGCCGAGGAGTATCTGCACTCCGACTTCTTCTACCGCTACGTACGCGAACTGGCAGGCAAGGACGTGAAGCTGGCCGACTCCCTCTTCATGGAGCGGCTCGCGCTGTACCAGGGCGACGACTCGCCGTACGTGAAGCTCGCCGCGATGTGCATGTCGGCGTACATCGGCGAGTCGGTCATCACCGTGTTCGAGAAGCGCACCGCCCACCTCGACCCGGGGCAGAAGCACTTCCTGACCCGGCTGCTGTGGGCGCACGGCATGGACGAGGCCCGGCACGTGCAGGTCGACCACGTCGTCCTGGAGCATGTGATCCCCTCCCTCACCGAGGCCGAGCGGGATCGCGCCTACGAGCTGTTCCGGGGCACCGAGGAGCTCGACCGCGAACTGGCCAACCGCTTCCAGGACCTGGTCCGCGAGCTGTTCGGCCTCGACCACCAGCCCGGCAACCGGGCCTGGCAGATCCAGCAGCAGCTCACCGGCGCCTTCCGCGCGGCCCTGGCCGAGTCCTGGCCGCCGGTCCCGGTGGACGAGCACATCGACGCCGCGACGCGTGCGCTGCTGGTGGAGTTCTCGGGCAGCGACCACGTCCACGCCTGACGCCGCATCCCGCCCGCCCCCTTTGACGAAGGCCGACCCCACGTGACCGCCAGCGCCCCGCCCCGCTACCTGGACCTGACCGACGACCCCGAGCCCTTCCTGACCGGCCCGCGCCCTCCGAGCCCGGACGGCAGCGCGGCCGGGCAGGCGTGGGGGGCGGCCCCTGGTACGGGGCGGGCGTTGTCCGCGAGTTCCTTCGGCGTGACGGGAGACGGTCGCGCCGGCGGGCGCGGGGACAGGACCGAGGCATCCCGCCGCCGGCGCGACGGCGCGCCGGAAAGCGTGGGCCGGCCGGTGCACGACCGGCGGGGCGGTGCGCACGAGGGCGCTGCCTCCGGCGCTGTCGCCGACCTGTTCGGTCTGCTGCGCTCCGTGCTCCCCGACGGGCTCGACCAGTACGTCCTCGGGAGTTCCGCGGCCGAGGTCTGTGACGTCGCCCTGCGTGCCGTGCGGCGCGCGCGGCCCGCCCGGCGGCAGGTGGCCGTGGCCGCGGGCGGGCATCACGGTGTGACCCTCGGCCGCGTCGACGGGATGGTCGAAGTGCCGTACGGGGACGCGGAGGCGATGGGCCGGGCGCTGGCGGACCGGTCGGTCGCGGCGGTGTTCCTGGAGCCGGTGCTGGACGGCCCCGGGCTGACCGTGCCGCCGCGCGGCTATGTCGGCCGGGTCGCCGAGGCCTGCGCCCGCACGGGCACGCTGCTCGTCGCGGACGAGTTCCAGACCTGTCTCGGCCGCACGGGCAGGATGTTCGCCGTGGACCACGACGCCGTGGTCCCTGATGTCATGCTCCTGTCCAAGGCGGGGGCCGGTTTTCCCCGCGTCGGCGTCTGCGCGCTCGGCACGGCCCTCGCCGGGGCCGTCGAGGACCACCCGCTCCCCCACGGCGGCCCCTCCGCGCTGTCGCTGGCCGCCGCCTGCGCCGCGGTCCGGGAAACCGCCGACCTCGACCTGCCGGCCCACGCCGCCCGGCTCGGCCCCCGGCTGCTGGCCGGATTAGAGGACGCCTGCCGGCGTCACCCCGCCCATCTGCTCGGCGCCGTCGGCACCGGCCTGATGACCGGTCTGCGCACCCGCGACTCCTCCGCCGAGTTCCAGATCTCGATGATGCTCGCCGGCCACGGCCTGCGCACCGGCCACTCCCGGCACCACCCCGGCGGCCGTACCGCTCACCCCGTGCTGCCGTTCTGCCCACCGCTCACCGTCACCGAACGACAGATCGACCACGTGCTGGCCGCCCTGGAGGCCACCCTCACCTGGCTGGACGGCCGGCCCCGCCCCCGTACCGGTGGACTCGGCCACCTCCTGCGCGGACTCGGCCCCTTCCGGACACCCACCGACTGGTGAACCCCACGCCACGACCCTCAAGGACCGACATGTCACACACGACCGCCCCCCGGCCGGCCACCACGGCCCCGCCCGCCCCCGAGCCGCCCGCGGCCCCCGCCGGCCGCACCGCGCTGCTCGCGGGTGTCCTGCTCTCCCTGTTCCTCGCCGCGGCCGACTCCACCGTCGTCGGCTCGCTGCTGCCGACCATCGCCGGCCAGCTCGGCCGCCAGGATCTGTACTCCTGGCTGATCTCCGCGTTCCTGCTGGCCAGTGTGCTCGTCACACCGGTCGCCGGGGCGGCCGCCGACCGCTGGGGCGGGCGCCGGGCGATGCTGGCCGCCCTCACCGTGTTCGCCGCCGCCTCCGCGGGCGTCGCCGCCGCGCACACCATGCCCCTGCTGATCATCGCCCGCGCGGCCCAGGGCATCGGCGCCGGTGCCGTCGCCGCGCTGACCTACGTGCTGATCGGCCAGGCCTTCGACGCCAGTGAACGCGGCCGTATGCAGGGCATGCTGTCCTCGGTGTGGGGCCTGGCCGCCGTCGCCGGACCCGCACTGGGCACGGCCGCCCAGGCCACCGTCGGCTGGCGCTGGATCTTCCTGCTCAACCTGCCGCTGGCAGCCGTCGCCGCCGTACTGGTCCGCAAGGTGCCCGCCGCCCCGGCCACCGCCCCGCGCGTGATCAGCCCCGGCGCACTGCTGTCCTTCGCGGCCGGCCTCGGGGGTCTGCTCCTGCTCATCCAGGCGCCCGCCCTGCACGTGCGCGCCCCCTACGTCGTCGCACTCGCCCTGGTGACCTTCCTCGGCCTCGCCGCGCACATCGTCCTGGTCCGGCGCCGCCCCGCCGCGGCCCTGGTCCCGTCCGCCTTCGCCACCCAGGGCGACCAGCGCGTCTCCGGGCTGCTCGCGGTCGGCGCCGCCGCCGTGCTGTACGCCTCGGTGACCCTGCTGCCGCTGGCCCTCACCGCGGGCGGCGCGGCCGGCGCGACCGAGAGCGGACTGTTCGTCATCACCGGCGCGCTCGGCTGGGTGGTCGGCTCGGCCGTGTGCGGCGGCCTGCTGCAGCGCCTCGGCCCGCGCGCCACCGCCGCCATCGGCGGTCTGCTGCTGGCGGCCGGCCCCGCGCTGCTCGCCGCGGGCGCCGCCCACTCGCTGCCGCTGGCCGTCGCCGGCGAGTCCCTGGCCGGTCTCGGCACCGGGTTCGTAGCCACCACCAGCCTGGTCCACACCCAGAACACCGCCCCGGCCCAGTGGCTCGGCGCCTACACCGCCGCCGTCACCCTGTGCCGGAACATCGGTGCCGCCGTCGGCGTCAACCTGCTCGCCTCCATCCAGCTCAGCGCCGCCGGCCACGGCTCCCACGGCGCCTCGACGGGCTCCTACACCACCGCCTTCGCGGCCCTCGCCGTGATCGGACTGCTCACCCTCGCCGGAGCCCTGCGTCTGCCCCGCCGCCACTGACCACCGGTCGGCCACGGTCCGGCCCGGCGGGCAGCCACCCTCCCGCCGGGCCGGCGACGACAGCTTCAAGGAGGACGGCAGCTTCAAGGAGCAGGAGACGGACATGCCGACCGACAGCCCGCCGGCCCAGGTGCTGTCCCCCTTCACCGGCGCCGCGCCCGCCCACCCGACGGGCTCGGCCCCTGCGGGTGACACCCGAGGACAGACGCGTTTTTGCGCAGTAAGCGCATACCGACCGGCCAGTTCGGTGAAAAGCCCGCGCGGCCCCGGACCGCGCGGGTAGCGTGCGTGGCTCCGCTCCCCCCACCTCCCTGCGGTCCGCCGCCACGGACCCGAGCCACGCAAGGAGCCCCGGGATGTCCTACGACCCGCCGCACACCCCACCCCAACAGCCCTACGCCCAACAGCCCTACGCCCACCCGTCGTACGCCCCGCCCCCGCCGTCCTACGCCCAGCCGTCGTACGCCCCGTCCCCGCCGTCGTACACCTACCCCTGGCAGCCCGCGCCGCCCGAGCCGCCCCGCCCGGGTCACCGCCCGCCCCGCGAACCCCTCGGCCACCACAGCGATCTGCGCGTGCTGCGCAGCGCCTACCGCTGGCAGCGGCGCACCGCCACGCTCACCGCGCTGGGCTACTTCACGCTGTTCCTGGTCCTGTCCGCGTGCGCACCGGGCGTCATGACGCGCACCTTCGCCGACGGCATCCCCACCGGCCTGCTGCTCGCCCTGCTCCAACTCCCCGTCACCTGGCTGGCGATCGCCCTGTACGAGCACACCGCGCGCCGGCACGTCGATCCGCTCGCGGACCGCATCCGCAAGGAGACCGAACTGGACGCACGCCGAGGAGCGACCCGATGACCGCTGCCACGGGTACCCCGGCCGTCGGAGGCTTCACCGGTTTCAGCGGCTCGGGCCAGGCCATGTCCCTGGTCGCCTTCTCCACCGTCGCCACGGTGACCCTGCTGCTCTGTGTGATGACCGGCCCCGACCGGGACGACCTCGACGAGTTCTACACCGGTTACGGCTCCCTGTCCCCACTGCGCAACGGCCTCGCCATCGCCGGCGACTACATCTCCGCGGCCACCGTCCTCGGCACCGGCGGAGTGATCGCCCTGTGCGGCTACGACGGCGTCGTCCTCGCGCTCAGTACGGCGCTGTCGCTGATGCTGCTGATGTTCCTGCTGGCCGAACCGCTGCGCAACGCCGGCCGGTTCACCATGGGCGACGCGCTGGCCCGCCGGCTGCCGAGCCGCTGTGTGCGCATCACGGCCTGCGCGGTGACCATCGCCGCCCTGCTGCCGCTGATGCTGGTCCAACTCGCCGGATGCGGGCAGCTCATGGCGTTCATCCTGGGCTTTTCCAACGAGTCGCTGAAGACCGGATGCGTCATGGGACTCGGCGCCCTGATGATCGCCTACGCGGCGATCGGCGGCATGAAGGGCACCGCGCTCATCCAGATCCTGAAGATCGTGATGCTGGTCGGTTCGGGCGCCGTGGTCGCCGTACTGATCCTGCACCGCTTCGACTGGGACCCGGGCGCCCTGTTCACCGCGGCCTCACGGCAGAGCGGCGCCGGACCGGCCTTCCTGCACTCGGGGCTGGAGTTCGGCACCTCCGGCAGGTCCCGCCTCGACATGATCGCCTCGCAGCTGACCGTGGTGCTGGGCGGCGGCGTCCTGCCGCACATCACCATGCGCATGTACACCGCCTCCAGCGCCCGCCAGGTACGCCGCTCGATGTCCTGGGCGGTGTCGATCGTCGCCCTGTTCGTGCTGATCATCATGGTGGTGGGATTCGGCGCCACGGCACTGGTCGGCCGCGCCGTGATCGCCGGGGCCGACCCGCAGGGCAACACCGCCTATCTGCTGGGCTCCCGGGCGGCGTTCGGCGCAAACGTGTCGAACGCGGAGACCTTCCTGTTCACCATGGTGACCACAGCGATCTTCCTGACCCTGCTCGCGTCGGTGGCCGGGATGATCCTCGCCTGCGCCAACTCCCTCGCACACGACGTGTTCGCGGCCCGCGTGCAGGAGATGCCGGCCCGGCGCGAGATGGCCCTGGCCCGCATCTCGGCGCTCGCCACAGGCGTGCCGACGATCCTGCTGGCCACGCTGGTGCAGCACCACAGCCTGCAGCCCCTCGTGACGCTCTCCTTCTGCCTGGGCGCCTCGGCCATCGCACCCGCCCTGGTCTACGGGCTCTTCTGGCGCCGCTACACCCGCAGCGGGCTGCTGAGCACGCTGATCGGGGGCTCGCTGACCGTGCTGCTGCTGATGCCGGGCACCAATCTGGTCTCCGGCTCACCCGTCTCGGCCTTCCCGCACGCCGACTTCAACTGGTTCCCGTTCACCACGACCGGCATCGTCTCCATCCCGGCCGGCTTCCTCTTCGGCTGGCTGGGCACGGTGCTCTCCGGCCGCGCCGAGGCGGAACAGCAACGCCACCAGTACGAGGCGGTGGAAGGCCGCATTCTGGCGGGGGCGGTGCGGGAGGGAGGGTGACCGCGCCGCGCCCGGCCCGCTGGGCGCGGCAGCCACGGCGGTGACCGGCGACGACGGCCAGGGCGCGGGCCCGGGTGGTCATTCCAGCGCCGTTCTTCCCGTCAGGGAGATCAGGTTGCTGCGGGCCTCGTCCATGTGGGCGCGCACGTCGTCCCAGGCATCACCGTGCTCCCGCAACACCCGTTCGGTCTCCCGGGCGATGCGCTCCTCGTGCACGCGCGCGTCGGCGATGATGTCGGCGGCGCGCGCGCACGCGTCCTCCTGGGTGCGGCGCGCGAACTCCTCGGCCTCGGCGAAGACCCGCTCGGCGTCGGCCAGCGCCGCCTCGGCCCGGCTCATCCGCTCGGCATACCGGGCATCCAGGGCTGCGATCCGCTCGGCCTCCTCACGCTCGACCTCGGCCCACCGCTCGGCCTGCTCCCGGGACAGCTGGGCGGTCAAGCCGGTCGAGCGCTGCCGCACTTCACGCAACGCGGCGAGCACCTCCGCGCGTCCTCTCCTCACCTCGCGCCGCGTCCTGACGCGGATGCCGTCGGCCTCGGCGCGCGCGGAGAGCAGCCGCCGGCGGGCGTGTTCGTCCGCTTGCGCGCGGAGCGCGTCCGCCGCTTCGTGCGCCTTCCGGCGTGCGCTGTCGGCGCGCGCTTCGGCCTGCGCGATCTGCCGCTGCGATTCCCGCCGCGTGCGCTCGCGGAGGTCCGCCGCCTCCTCCTGCACGAGCTGGAACAAGCGCCGTGCGCGCCCCCCGAGCGACTCGTATGTCTGCGGCGGAAGCTGGGCGACGACCTCGCGCATCCGCGCGGCCTCCGCCTCCATGTCCTTGGCGAGCACGGTCAGCCGCGCGGCACGTTCCCACGCGGCATCGCGGTCGTACGACAACGCCTCCAGGTAGGCGTCGACCTGATCGGTGCGGTAGCCGCGCCCCCGGACGGTCACAAAGCCGTGCGGCGACTCCGATGCACTGCTCACCCTGGGAACCCCTCTCCACCGGACATACACGACAGAATGATTTCGCGCATATCTTGATGGATGGGACGTAACCGTACATAACGCGACACTCCGCGGTCGCATCAGGCTCACGCTCGCGCATCTCACGCCCGGAGTGCAGCGAATCCGCCGCCCCGGAACGACCGGAGAGCACGGCCGCGGCCACCCGTTCGGCCGACCGGCACGACCAGAAGCACGACCGGAAAAGCGTCGTGCCCTTCACGCACGCGGGAGGGCCACGACTGTGTTCCCGTGCGGTGGGCGTCCCTACAGCAGCCCGTCCCACATCTGTTCCAGCAGCACCGACCACCAGCTCTCCGGCGAACCGAGCGCCGCCGGGTCCAGGGCGGCCAGCTGCGCCTGGAAGTCGACGGTCCAACGGCCCGCCTGCTCCTGGTTCAGCCCGTACCGCAGCCGCCACATCCGGCCCAGCAGGGCCAGGCAGCGGACGAACTCCGGCAGCCCCGTGTTCACGAACTGCGGCGGCACCGGAGCCCCGCCCGGCCCCGCCTCGACCGGCACGGCCACGATGTTCGCCGTCCCGTACTGCACACAGACCGCCTTGCCGAAGTCGGTGCCCATGACGAGATACGAACCCGCGTCCGCCGCCGGCTGCACCCCGCGCTCGGCCGCCAGCTCCGCCAGCGTGGGCACCGGGCGGCCCGGCTGGGCCTGCGCCCAGAAGAACGGGCCCATGTCCACCGGCAGACCGGCCACCACCAGCGTGTGCGCCACCACCGGCGGCACCCCCTGCCGCGACACCGCCTGCTGCTCGAACCGGAACACCCCCGGCCCGAACACCGCCGCCAGCTCCTGCCCGATGCCCTCCGGCGGGATCGGCGGCGCCGCCTGCACCGGCGGCAGCGGAGCCCGCACCGGCGCCGGCCGCGCGGGGCCGTCCGCCACCTGGTGCAACTCGCCCTGGTGGGCCAGCAACTGCTGCATGCCCTGCTGCCGGCTCGCATGGTCCGTGCCGTACGGCGCGATGCTCGTGATCCGCGCCTGCGGCCACTGCTCCCGGATCATCCGCGCACAGTAGGCGCCCGGCAGCTCGCACGACTCCAGCTCCGTGTGCAGCTCCAGCACCTGGTCCGGCGGCACGTTCATCGCCCGCAGCTCGTGGAAGATCTGCCACTCCGGGTGCGGGGTGCCCGGCGCCGAACGCCGGATCAGCTGTTGCTCCGAACCGTCCTGCGCGCGGTAGCGCAGCACCGCCTGATAGCCCGGCCCGACCGTCGGCTGCCCCTGCTGCGGATACCCGTACGCGGGCGGCTGCCCCGGAACCGGCGCGCCCGGCGGCGGCATCGCACCCGACGCCATCGGCTGCGGCGCACCCGGAGCGCCCGGAACACCCGGAGGCATGCCGGGAGCACCCGGAGCACTTGGAGGCATGCCGGGAGCGCCCGGCGCACCGGGTGCGCCGGGGGCGGGCGGCGGCGGGGGTGCGCCCGGACCTGCCACGGGCGGTGCCGCCAGCACCGTCTCCGCGTGATGCACGGTCCCGCGCCCGCCTCCGGGAGCGCCGGGGGCGCCGGGCGCGCCCGGACCACCAGGGGCGCTCGGCGGCGGCGGTGTGCCGGGGGCACCGGGGCCTGCGGGGGCGCCCGGAGGTTGCGGCGCGCCAGGCGCGGGCGGCATGCCCGGGGCACCCGGAGCCGCAGGAGCGCCGGGCGGATTCGGCATGCCCGGAGCGCCAGGACCACCCTGCGCGCCCGGCGCACCCGGAACACCCGGGGCACCCGGCGGCTGCGGCGCGCCCCCGCCCAACTGGCTGGGGTCGGCCAGCATCGTGGCCGCATGGTGCACGCTGCCGGGAGGGGCGGCAGGCGGCTGGGGGGCGCCCGGAGCATTCGGCGCGCCCGGCGCCTGCACCCCTTCCGCGCCACCCGGGCCGCCGGGTCCCTCCGGTCCGAGCGCCGACACCAGCTGCGTCGGCACATATCCACCGGCAGGCGCACCCGGCGCGGGCGGCGTCGCCGCACCCCCCGAGCGCGCGCCCGGCGCGCCAGGAGCGCTCGGCGGCGGAGGCGGCGCACCCACTCCACCGCGCGCCTTCTTCGGCGGCGGCGCGGCCTTGCTCGTCGCGGCATCCGCGATGTCCCCTGCGTTCGGCGCGAGATGACGCGCGGACGCACCCGTGTCGGCCGGCGGCTGCGGCGCGCCCGCCGCACCACCCGGCGCCTGCGGGTAGCCGTAACCAGGGGCAGCCTGCGGGGCGCCGGGACCCTGCGGATAGCCGTACGTCGGGACGCCCGGGGACGGCGGCGGGGGCGTGTTGCCCTGCGGCGCGCCCGGCGCACCTGGAGCGGCGGGGGGCGGGAACGGAGCTCCGGGCGCCGGCGGGTACGCGGGTACGCCCGGCGCAGGCGTGCCGGGAGCCGCCGGCGGCTGCGGGTGGCCGTACGGCGGCGTGCCGGGCGGCGGCGGGGGCGTACTGCCCTGCGGAACAGCCGGCGCACCGGGAGCAGCGGGCGCCCCGGGTGCACCGGGCGCGCCCGGCGTGTACGTGATGCCAGGCGCCCCAGGCGCACCACCAGGAGCGGGCGGGCCGCCCTGAGCGCCCGGCGGGAAGCCCTGCGCGCCCGGCGCGTTCGTGGAGTCGAGCGCCGGAGCGACCGCCGTCGGCGGCAGCTGGCTGCCCCCCGACATGAGCGCCGTCTTCGCATCCGGTGCGCTCACCGGCGGCGTCGGCGCCTCGTCGGCGGAGTCGCTCAGCGGCGGCGCGAACACCGTCGCGGGCAACGGCACCGAACGGTCGTCCTCACCGGAACCCGCGTTCGTGTCGGTACCGGCCCAGGGCGTGGCCCCCACCGGCACATCCGCGGAAGGCGCACCGTGCGGAGCAGGCGCCCCGGGCCCACCGGAGGCGCCCGGCGCACCCGGCCCGCCCTGCGCCCCACCCGTCGCCCCGGACACCCCGGAGGCGACCGCCGGCACCCCGCCCTGCGTCTCCGCCAACCCCGCCCCACCGGACGAAGCCCCGCCACCGGCACCGGACGCCTCCGAACCGGCACCGTCCCCGGAACCCGCGCCCGCGCCCACGCCCGAAGCACCGGACCCCGCGCCCGAAGCGCCGACACCCGCACCAGCCCCGGCCCCAGTCCCGGTCCCGGCCCCCCGATCCCCGATCCCCAGCTTGTCCGCCGCCTCCTGCAGCCACTCCGGAGGAGTCAGCAGGAACGACGTCTGATTGAGGTCCACCCGGGCGGCCGCCGGCGCCGGAACCGCGTCCTGCGGCCCATCGGCACGGCCGTACTCCTCCTCGTACCGGCGGATCACCTCACCCACCGGCAGCGCCGGCCACAGCGTGGCCTCACCGCTGTCCCGGGCGATCACCAGCCGCTGCGCACCCGCGTCCGCCCGCGGCCCCTCCGCCCGGTCCTCACCCCACACCACGAAACCCAGCTCGAACTCCCGCACCCGCACCTCACGATGCTGGTACGCGGGCACGTCACCGTTGATCCACTCCTCGGCGCGCTCCTGCGCCTGCGCATAGGTCACCATCGCCTGAAACTCACTCCCCCACCGGGCCGGACGACGCCGCACCGGAAGACACCGGAACAACACGGGCGAAGCCGCCGTCGACCATCAGATTCGCCACCGTCTCCAACTCCGGCGGACTGCCCGCCAGCCGTGACAGAAAGGCGTCGAAGTCGTCACCGCACGGCAGCAGCAGACGCTCCACCCGCTCCGCCGGCGACCACGACGGATCCACATCACGCACGTCGTCGTACGCGCAGAACCACACCGAACCGGGCCGCTCGCCCTTCACCTTCACCGCGAGCAACCCGCCCTGCACGAACGTCACCCCGAGGTAATCCTTCGTCAGATGGTCACGCAGGCACTTGTTCACGTACACCAGGTCGTTGACCGCCGCCTCGTCGCGCACCGTGAAGAACGGCTGGTCCAGCAGCAGACCCAACTCGGCGTCCAGCGCCGTACCCACCGGCGCACACCCGCCCGCCGCCTTCAGGAACGAGCGGTAGGCGCCCGGAAGCCGGTACCCCAAATCCTCCTCGACGCCCTGCACCTGCGCCTCCGACACCGCCACACCCGACTTCGGCAGCCCGAAATGCGCCGGCCGCGTCTCCTGCAACGGCCGCGTCCCCCGCTTGCCGTGGTCCACCGACGCCGTCGCCACCCCACCGTGATGCCGCAACAACGCCTTCACCTCGACCGGAACCAGCTCCAGCCGCCGCGTACCCGGAACGTGATGCCACGTCCAGCCGTGCGGCGTCGCCACATCCGGCACCGTGTCCCACAACTCGTGCTCCGCCGCCGCCAGTGCCGCGTTCGCCGACACATAGTCCGTCAGCCGCAACTCGTCGACACCGAAACCCTCCGGCGGCTCGGCGATCTCCACCGCCACGCGCGCGTACGGAGAGAAATCCGGGTAACCACGCTCATCGACCCGTACCCCTCTCGGGTGACGCGCCGCCCGCACCGGATCCGGGAAATGCACGACCTGCCCGGCATAGGCCGCGTTCGGCGGCACGGCTTGTCCCCCGGCCTGGCCGCTGGGCGGTGTCCCCAGCCCGAGCCGACCTGTCGTCATGGCGGTAGCCCCCTGCGGCGTTCTCTCTGGCCTCAATCGGCGGTGTCGATCGCGAACGGCGACAGCCTATGCGGTACACGAACCCCGGTCACCGGCCCACCGCATCCCGGAGGAAACCAGCCCTCCGCTTCCGTGACCAGCCGTCACCCCACCGTGACCACCCACCCCCGACCCGGGCGTGTCGCGCCGCCCCAGCTTCCGCACCCGCCACGGCATTTGGCACCCTGTGTCCTTCGGGGGATGCCGGGGAACACCCGGGGAGGGGAAAAAGATCATGAGCACCTTGCGAACCGGAGGTACCGACGTGCGGGCCGGCGACCCACGCATCGACTGGAGCGGCACCGACACACCCCCCACCCCCACCCTCCGCCACCGTCGCGACGGCATCCTGCCCACCGTCGCCGCCGCCCTCTCCGTCCGCGGCGCCACCCTCACCGGCACCGCCGCCCGCAGCGACCAGCCACCCGCCCTGCACCCCCTCGTCCAGGACTTCCTCGACGCCCTCACCAGCAGCGAACGCGACCGCTTCACCGGCCGCTGCGCCGAAACCATCCTCATCTCCCGGCACCTCACCGCCGCCGACGCCACCCGCAGCAAACGCGCCGCCCGCAAACCCATGACCAACAGCGAAGCACGCAAAGCACTCAAACACGCCAAACTCACCGCCCGCCGCATACGCGAGGACGGCGACCCCCTCCACGGCAGCTTCGCCACCCCCTGCCGCGCCTGCACCGCCCTCAGCGCCCACTTCGGCGTCCGCATCGTCGACCCCACGGCAACCGACGGCTGACCACCACCGTCAATCCCGATACACCGCACCACACCGCCGGCACGACGAACCACGCACGACGCACGAGACGAACGAAGGGCAGATGCACCCCGACCACGCCACCACCCCCAAGCCCGCCACCCGCCACGAGCACGGAACCGGCCCGGCCCGCTTCCCCGTACTCGTCGACGCCGCCCTGCGCGCCGCCGGCTGGCAACCCGGACGCTGGGACATAAAGCAGGCCGAAATCTGGGCCGACGCCCTGCGCGACCACACCTCACCCGCCGGACACCGGCACACCGTCTTCCCCGCCGCCGTCGAAGCCTGGGCCGAATTCGGCGGCCTGACCATCACCCCCAACGGCCCCGGCCGCCAGATCGCCCCCGCCACCCTCCACCTCGACCCCCTCCACGGCCTCCACCACGCCCGCACCCTCGGCGACCTCGGCCGCGCCCTCGGCACCGAACTCTGCCCCCTCGGCGAAGAAACCGACACCGCCGCCACCCTCGCCATCGACACCGAAGGCCGCGTCTACACCCTCGACCACACCGGCGACTGGTACGTCGGCCCCGACATCGACCACGCCCTCGCCACCCTCATCACCGGCATCGAACCCGTACGCCTCACCGCCGGCTGAGACACCGCACCGAGACCGCCGACTGAGACACCTCGCTCAGCCCCGGCTCAGACACCGCGCTCAGACCCCCCGGCTCAGACACCGCACTCACGCCGCCGGAATCACCGCCGACACCCGGAAACCCCCCGCATCCGTCGGCCCCGACACAAACACCCCGCCCAGCGCCACGACCCGCTCCCGCATCCCCACCAGACCGTTCCCACCCGACGGCAACCCCGCCGCCGACGCCGACCCCGGCTCCGGCGGCGGCTCGTTCTCCACCTGCATCGCGATCTCCGACACCCGATGCGCCAACCGCACATGCGTCTTCGCACCCGCCGCATGCTTGTGCACGTTCGTCAACGCCTCCTGCACCACCCGGTACGCCGTCTGCTCCACCCGAGCCGCATACGACCGCACCTCCCCCTCCACCGACAGATCCACGACCATCCCCGCCGCCGCCGACTGCCCGATCAACTCCTCCAACTCCGACAGACACGGCCCCTCCTCCACCGCCACCCGAGAAGCCGCAGCCGCAGCCGCAGCCGCCTCCCCCACCCCCGCCAACGGCACCGCCTGCGCACGCCGCCCCGCATCCTCCCCCGCCCGCAACACCCCGAGCATCTCCCGCAACTCCGTCAACGCCTGCCGCCCCATGTCCCCCACCAGCGCCGCATTCCTCACAGCCTTCTCCGGGTCCTTCCGCGCCACCGCCTGAAGCGCCGCCGCATGCACGACCATCAGGCTCACCCGATGCGCCACCACGTCATGCATCTCCCGCGCGATCCGCGTCCGCTCCTCGTTCCTGGCCCACTCGGCCCGCTCCTCCGCCCGCTCCGCGAGCAACTGAAGCTCCCGCTCCAGACTGTCCGCCCGCTCCCGCAGACTCTCCATCAACCGCCGCCGAGCCCCCACGTACAACCCCAGCAGCAGCGGCGGAGCCGTCAGCCCCAACGCCGTCGTCACCGCCGCGAACGGCACGAACCAGTCACCCAGCGTCAGGTCCCCCCGCGCCATGTCCTGGCGCACCCGCACGAACGTCACCACCGCCGTCCCCACCAGCGACATCCCCGCCAGCGCCCCGATGATCCGCCGCGGCAGCTCACACGCGGCGAGGGTGTACAGGCCGACGACACCCAGCAGAAACCCCATCTGCGCGGGCGTGATCGCAATGGCCACGAGAACGACGGCGATCGGCCACTTCCGCCGCACGAGCAGCACAGAACCGGCGATCAGACCGAAAACGATCCCCACCGACACCGGAATCCCGGCATCCCTGGCGAACGGGATCCCCTCCGCGCCGCACTCCACGGCCGACACCAGCGCGAGACCCCCGTCCAGCACCGCACTGCGCCACCTGGCCCACCACCAGGGCCCGGTCAGGGCCCCGGTCCGCTCTTCCCCCGTCGTGGTCATACCTCCAGCCTACGGGCGACAGCCAGGCCTTTTCCGGTGACTTTCCCCTACCGCCACGCACCACACTCCGTAACCGAACGACCTCGAAACCCACCGGTATCCCTCGAACTGGTGAACCCCTCCTGTTCGACCCCGGAACGCCCCATTCCGGCCGGACGGTATGCGTATGACACATGCACCGGGCAAGTACGCCGACTTCGAGAGCCTGCGGGACCGGGCGGTCGCCCTGCGCCGGGCGGGCCACAGCCTCCGGCAGATCCGGGACGAGCTGAAGATCTTCAACAACGACATCCTCAACCAGCTGGTGAAGGGGGAACCGCCGCCGGAATGGACCAAGCGCCCGAGGGCGAAGGACGACCTCCGGACCAAGGCCCGGGAGCTACGGCTCCAGGGGTGGACCTACGACCGGATCGAGGCGGAGCTGGGGTGCTCGCGGAGTTCGGTGTCGTTGTGGGTACGGGATCTGCCGAGGCCCGAGCGCAGCCGCAGCCCTGAGCAGGCGGCAGCGATCGCACGCAAGGGTTGGGAAGAGAAGCTGCGCCTCCGGGACGAGGAGCGTCGGCGCATGAAAGAAGAAGCCAAGCTGGCGATCGGCGGCTTGTCGACGCGTGAGCTGTTCCTGGTGGGCGTGGGCCTGTACTGGGCCGAGGGCGGCAAGGACAAGCCGTACGACCGTCGAGAAAACGTCGCCTTCGTCAACAGTGACCCCGGGATGATCGAGGTGTTCCTGGCCTGGCTGGACCTCTTGGGGGTGGAACGTGACCGCCTGCGGTTCACGGTGATGATTCACGAGACGGCAGACATCGCAGCAGCCGAGCGCTACTGGGCAGACTTCGTCGGCGCCTCCTCCGGCTCCTTCAACAAGACCACCGTCAAGAAGCACAACCCGAAGACGATCCGCAAGAACACCGGCGACAACTACCGAGGCTGTCTCGTGATCAAAGTCCTGAAAGGGGCGGACTTGTACCGTCGCATCGAAGGCTCTTGGTACGGCATAGTGGAGGCCGCACGCGAAGCCGATCAGCCAAATCGGACATAACGCGCAAACCATCCCGGATCGTCTAAGGGCAGGACAAACGGTTTTGGTCCGTTGAATGAGGGTTCGAATCCTTCTCCGGGAGCCCCCAGCACACAAAACCTAGGTTCGGGTCCTGACCGGCGAAAGCCCGACAGGGCCCGCTCCCATGTCCCCCCGGAAACACCCCGGTATCCTGCGGCTGTCACCCCCACTCACCCACAGCCGAAGGGCAACCCCGTGAGCAGCGCCATTCGCCCGGCAGCCGTCGTCGTTCTCGCAGCGGGTGAGGGCACCCGTATGAAGTCGGCCACACCGAAGGTCCTGCACGAGATCTGCGGCCGCTCCCTCGTGGGCCATGTGCTGGCCGCCGCCCGTGAGTTGGACCCGCAGAATCTCGTGGTCGTCGTGGGGCATGCCCGTGAGCAGGTCACCGCGCACCTGAACGAGATCGACCCGGCCACCCGGACCGCCGTACAGGCGGAGCAGAACGGGACCGGGCACGCCGTGCGGATGGGCCTGGAGGAGCTGGGCGGGGCCGTCGACGGGACCGTGGTGGTCGTGTGCGGGGACACGCCGCTCCTGACCGCCGACACGCTCAAGCAGCTCGCCGGGACGCACGCCGCCGACGGCAACGCCGTGACCGTGCTGACCGCCGAGGTTCCGGACGCCACCGGGTACGGGCGGATCGTGCGGGACGAGGCGACGGGTGCGGTGACGGCGATCGTGGAGCACAAGGACGCCACCGACGTCCAGCGGGCGATCCGGGAGATCAACAGCGGGGTGTTCGCGTTCGACGGGCAGTTGCTGGCGGACGCGCTGAAGAAGGTGCGGACGGACAACAGCCAGGGTGAGGAGTACCTGACGGACGTGCTCGGCATCCTGCGGGCGGCCGGGCATCGCGTCGGTGCCTCCGTGGCGGCCGATCACCGGGAGATCGCCGGGATCAACAACCGGGTGCAGCTGGCCGAGGCGCGCCGGATTCTGAACGACCGGCTGCTGACGGCCGCGATGCTGGACGGGGTCACCGTCGTGGATCCTGCCTCCACGTGGGTCGACGTGACCGTCTCCTTCGAGCGGGACGCGGTCGTTCATCCGGGCACGCAGCTGATCGGGTCCACGCACATCGGTGAGGGTGCCGAGGTCGGGCCGAACAGCCGGCTGAAGGACACGCAGGTCGGTGCGGGGGCGCGGGTGGACAACACGGTGTCCGACGGGGCCGTGGTGGGCGCGCAGGCGAGTGTGGGGCCGTACGCGTATCTGCGTCCGGGTACGCGGCTGGGGGTCAAGGGCAAGATCGGGACGTACGTCGAGACGAAGAACGCCCGGATCGGTGAGGGCACCAAGGTGCCGCATCTGTCGTATGTCGGTGACGCGACGATCGGTGAGTACACGAACATCGGGGCGGCGAGTGTGTTCGTGAACTACGACGGTCAGGAGAAGCACCACACGACGGTGGGGTCGCATTGCCGGACGGGTTCGGACAACATGTTTGTGGCTCCTGTCACGGTCGGGGACGGTGCCTACACCGCTGCCGGGTCCGTGATCACGAAGGATGTGCCACCCGGTTCGCTGGCCGTGGCCCGCGGTCAGCAGCGGAATATCGAGGGTTGGGTGGCTCGGAAGCGTCCGGGGAGTTCGGCGGCGAAGGCGGCCGAGGCGGCGTCCCGGAGGGGCCAGGACGAGGACTGAGCGGAATCGTGTGCGCCAAAGTCGGCGTACCGTGATAAGTGCACATCCGCACGCGTGCACCCGCACCCCTACCAGCTGGTTCGGCCTCTCATGCCCAGACGGGAGGTCGCAGACGGAGCCGGCTGGCTGAGACAACCTCTGAGGAGACTGTGCTGTGACCGGGATCAAGACGACCGGCGAGAAGAAGTTGATGTTCTTCTCCGGCCGCGCCCACCCCGAGCTTGCCGAGGAGGTCGCCCAGCAGCTGGGTGTCGGGGTCGTCCCGACGAAGGCCTTCGACTTCGCGAACGGTGAGATCTACGTCCGTTACCAGGAGTCGGCGCGTGGTGCGGACTGCTTTGTGATCCAGAGCCACACGGCTCCGATCAACCAGTGGATCATGGAGCAGCTGATCATGATCGACGCGCTGAAGCGTGCGTCGGCCCGCTCCATCACGGTGATCGTGCCGTTCTACGGTTACGCGCGGCAGGACAAGAAGCACCGGGGTCGTGAACCGATTTCGGCGCGTCTGATCGCGGATCTGATGAAGACGGCGGGGGCGGACCGCATCCTGACGGTGGATCTGCACACGGATCAGATCCAGGGGTTCTTCGACGGTCCGGTGGATCACCTGTTCGCGCTGCCGCTGCTCGCCGACTATGTGGGTGACAAGGTGGACCGGAACAAGCTGACGGTCGTGTCGCCGGACGCGGGTCGCGTGCGGGTGGCGGACCGGTGGTGTGACCGGCTCGGTGCGCCGCTGGCGATCGTGCACAAGCGGCGTGACAAGGACGTGGCGAACCAGGTGACCGTCCACGAGGTCGTGGGTGAGGTCAAGGGCCGGGTGTGTGTGCTGGTCGACGACATGATCGACACGGGTGGGACCATCTGTGCCGCGGCCGATGCGCTGTTTGCGCACGGTGCGGAGGATGTCATCGTGACGGCCACGCACGGTGTGCTGTCGGGTCCGGCTGCGGACCGGCTGAAGAACTCGCGGGTGAGTGAGTTCGTGTTCACGAACACGCTGCCGACGCCGGCGGAGCTGGGCCGGGATCTGGACAAGATCACGGTGCTGTCGATCGCTCCGACGATTGCGAGTGCGGTGCGTGAGGTGTTCGAGGACGGGTCGGTGACCAGTCTCTTCGACGAGCAGTGAGGTTTCTGCAGGCGCGTGACGCGGGCTAGCTGAAGATCCTTTTGGGTACGGCCTCCTCCTCCGAGTAAACTGACGAAGTTGCTCGGCGAGGGAGGCCGTACTCCGTTTCTGGACGGGGGCACGGCGGTCCGTTATCGACGCGCTCTTCGTAGCAGGCCGTTCGTGGCCGGGTGACCACGTCCGTTCCGATTTTCTACGAGGAGTGATCCGCATGTCCGAGGTGAAGCTCGCCGCCGAGACCCGTACCGAGTTCGGCAAGGGTGCCGCCCGTCGCATCCGCCGTGACAACAAGGTTCCGGTTGTTCTGTACGGCCACGGCTCCGACCCGGTGCACCTGACCCTGCCGGGTCACGACCTGCTGCTGGCGCTGCGTACGCCGAACGTCCTGATCTCCCTGGACATCGACGGCAAGACCAACGAGCTGGCGATCCCGAAGGCCGTGCAGCGCGACCCGCTGAAGGGCTTCCTGGAGCACGTCGACCTGCTGCTGGTCAAGCGTGGCGAGAAGGTCACGGTCGAGATTCCGGTGCACGCCGAGGGCGAGCTGGCCCCGGGTGGCAACCTGCTGGAGCACGTCCTGAACGCGCTGCCGGTCGAGGCCGAGGCCACGCACATCCCCGAGGCCGTCACGGTCTCCGTCGAGGGCCTGGAGGCCGGTGCCTCCGTCCACGCCAAGGACATCACCCTGCCCAGCGGTGTGACCCTGGCCGTCGAGGAGGACGCGGTCGTCCTGCAGGTCCTGGCCGCGCAGGCCGAGGAGACCGAGGGTGAGGCCGCCGAGGGCGAGGAGTCGGCCGAGGTCTGATCCTCGCCGTCGTCGTCAACTGTTCAGCCGCTGCTTCCCTCGCCGGGAGCGGCGGCTGGCGCGTATCAAGGAGAGATGGACGTGACCACCCCCGCCAGTACTGACCCCTGGCTGATCGTCGGGCTCGGGAATCCCGGGCCGGAGTACGCCATGAACCGGCACAATGTCGGGTTCATGGTGGCGGACCTGCTCGCGGAGCGGATCGGGGGGAAGTTCAAGCGGGCGGGCAAGGCGCAGGCGCAGGTGCTGGAGGGGCGGATCGGTCCGGCGGGGCCGGGGAGCCGGCGGGTGGTTGTGGCGAAGCCGATGTCGTACATGAACCTGTCGGGTGGTCCGGTGAACGCGTTGAAGGACTTCTACAAGGTGCCGGTGGCGCATGTCGTGGCGGTGCACGACGAGCTGGACATCGACTACGGGGTGCTGCGGCTGAAGCTGGGCGGCGGGGACAACGGGCACAACGGTCTGAAGTCGATGACGAAGGCGATGGGGCCGGACTATCACCGGGTGCGGTTCGGGATCGGGCGTCCGCCGGGTCGTATGCAGGTGGCGGACTTCGTGCTGAAGGACTTCTCGTCGGCGGAGCGCAAGGAGCTGGACTACTTCGTGGACCGTGCGGCGGATGCGGTGGAGTGTCTGGTGACGGAGGGGCTGGAGCGGGCGCAGAGCGCGTACAACTCCTGACGCCGGTCACCGCTGACGAGCTCCCGTACTCCTGAGGTCCCGTACTCCTGACGTACGGGACGTACAACTGCCGACTTGTACGGCTTTGCCTCCCGGACGAGTTGACCGGTCGTACGGTGATGGCCAATGATCCCGGCCATGCCTGCCACTGCCGCCACCGCTCTCCGGGCCTCCGTGACCGCGTTGCGGTTCGGGCGGGTCGCGGCGATGGGTGCGCTCGCCGCGCTGATCCTGTTCTGCGGGGTGTGGGGTTCCTGGGGGACCGCGCAGCACGTGATGCTGACCAAGGGCCGGGAGACCGGCACGGTGCGGGTGACGGGGTGTGCGGGGGACGTCTGCACGGGGCCGTTCACGCCGGCGTCGCAGGGGGCGCGGGCACGCGCGCGTGTGGAGCTCGGGCAGTCGGTGGCGGTGCGCAAGGGGCGGACGTACGACGTGGTGCTGAAGCCGGGTACGGCGGTGGCGGTGCGCTCGGGCCCGGCGGGGATCCTGTACGCGTGGGTGCCGTTCGGCGGGGCGTTGCTGCTGGCGTCGGTGGTGGTGGCGGGCGGGATGCGGCTGACGCGGGCCGGGTGGGTGCTGGCGGGGGCGGGGATGGCGCTGCTGACGGCTGCTTTCGTGACTCTGTGAGGGGTTGGGCGTTCTTCACGTCTGTGGGGGGTCTGTTCGTGGCCTGTTCGTGCTTGACCGGCTGTCGGGCGTGGCTGGAAGCTGTACCGCCCCCTCCACATCTTCCCCGTTCACCACTCGAAGATGGATCAGTACCATGCGTACCCTCATTCCCGTCGGCGCGCTGAGCGCCGGTGTTGCGGCGGCGCTCGTGTGCGCCCCGGCCGCCCACGCAAGTGCCCCCGGTGACAATGGCAGCGTCAAGATCCACGACGCCCGGACCGGCGAGGAGCTGCGCCGTAACGAGCCGCACGTGTGCACGTTCTATCTGGACGCCTTCGGCTTCGACGGTGGTCAGAAGGTCGACTGGCACATCGAGGCCTGGGCGCCGACGGCCGCCGCGAAGGGCGCGACCGTGAAGACCGGCGCGATCACGCTGGGCGCGGACGGTCACGGCCGTACGGGCGACCTGTCGCTGCCGGACGGGCACTACAAGCTGTTCTGGAACTTCGAGGGCGAGAAGGGCGCGACCAAGCACAAGGTGTTCTGGACGGACTGCACGGGCTCCGCGGGGGGTGGCGGGAAGCCGTCCGGCTCGGCGGCGCCGTCGTCCTCCTCGCACCCGTCTTCGCCGGCTTCCTCGTCGTCCTCGTCCTCGTCGTCCGGTACGGC
Source organism: Streptomyces sp. NPDC030799 (assembly GCF_055572255.1). NCBI lineage: Bacteria > Bacillati > Actinomycetota > Actinomycetes > Kitasatosporales > Streptomycetaceae > Streptomyces > Streptomyces sp. NPDC030799. The sequence continues at coordinate 150,630 of NZ_JBVIDS010000013.1, forward strand.
CCCGAGCGCGTCCGCGTCCGGATCGCCCGCCGCGGCGGCTCCGTCCTCCTCCCCGTCCGCCGGCGGCGACCTCGCCGAGACGGGTAACGGTGCTCCGGTGGGCCTGCTGTCGGCCGGTGCCGCGGCGCTGGTCGGCCTGGGCGGCTACCTGGTGACCCGCCGCCGGACGGCCCGGCGGGGCTGAGACCTCCCTGCACAGGGGTGCCCCCGGGGTCGTACGACCTCGGGGGCACCCCTGTGTGCCGTGGCTGTCAGCCGGTGTTGCGCAGGCCGGCTGCCACGCCGTTGACGGTGAGGAGCAGGGCGCGGGAGAGCAGCGGGTCGGGGTCGGTGCCCGCGGCTGCCGCGTCGCGCTGGCGCTTGAGCAGGGTGACCTGGAGGTAGGAGATCGGGTCCAGGTAGGCGTCGCGGATGGCGAAGGTCTGCTTGAGGACCGGCTGGGCGTCGAGGAGTTCGTTCTCGCCGGTGACCCGGAGCACCTCGGCGACGGTCAGCTCGTGTTCGGCCTTGATGGTGTCGAAGACGTGCTTGAGCTCGTCGGGGACGAGGGTGTCGACGTAGTGCTGGGCGATGCGCAGGTCGGTCTTGGCGAGGGTCATCTCGACGTTGGAGATGAAGTTGCGGAAGAAATGCCACTGTTCGTGCATCTCGCCGAGCACGGTGTCCAGACCGGTTTCCCGCAGCGCCTTGAGGCCGGAGCCGACGCCGAACCAGCCGGGCACGATCTGCCGGGACTGGGTCCAGCCGAACACCCACGGGATGGCGCGCAGACCGTCGAGCGAGACGCCCGAGCCGGGGCGGCGGGAGGGCCGCGAGCCCAGGTGCAGCTCGGCGAGCTGGTCGACGGGCGTGGAGGCGAGGAAGTAGGCCGGGAGGTCGGGGTCCTCGACGAGCCGGCGGTAGGCGGCGTGCGCGGCGTCGGAGACCACGTCCATCGCCGCGTCCCAGCGGGCCAGGGCCTCGTCGGACTGGCGGGGGGCGGTGTGCAGCGCGGAGGCCTGGAGGGTGGCCGCGACGGTCAGTTCCAGGTTCTCCCTGGCCAGGGACGGGATCAGGTACTTGTCGGAGATGACCTCGCCCTGTTCGGTGACCTTGATCTCGCCTTCCAGGGTGCCCCAGGGCTGGGCGAGGATCGCGTCGTGGGAGGGGCCGCCGCCGCGGCCGACGGTGCCGCCGCGGCCGTGGAAGAGGCGGAGGCGTACGCCGTAGCGGTGGGCGACGTCGCGCAGCCGGCGCTGGGCGCGGTGGATCTCCCACTGGCTGGTGGTGATGCCGCCGAACTTGGAGGAGTCGGAGTAGCCGAGCATGACCTCCTGGACGTCGCCGCGCAGCGCGACCAGGCGCCGGTAGGAGGGGTCGGAGAGCATGTCCTCCAGGATGGTGTCGGCGGCCTTCAGCTCGTCGGTGGTCTCCAGGAGGGGGACGATGCCGATCCTGGCCCAGCCGGCGTGCAGGTCGAGGAGGCCGGCCTCGCGGGCGAGGACGGCGGCGGCGAAGACGTCGTCGGCGCCCTGGCACATGGAGATGATGTAGGACTCGACGACCTCGGGGCCGAAGACCTCCAGGGCCTTCTTGACGGTCTCGAAGACGCCGAGGGTCTTCTGTCCGGCGGCGTCGAGGGGTGCCGGGGTGGGGGCGAGCGGCCGGCGGGAGCGGAGTTCCTTGGCGAGGAGCTTGGCGCGGTACTCGCGGGGCATGTCGGCGTAGCGCCAGGACTCCTCGCCGAGGCGGTCGAAGAGCTGGCCGAGGGCGTGGTGGTGGGCGTCGGCGTGTTCGCGGACGTCCATGGTGGCGAGCTGGAGGCCGAAGGCGGCCAGGGTGCGGATGGTGCGGGCCAGGCGGCCGTCGGCGAGGAGGCCGCCGCGGTGTTCGCGCAGCGAGGCCTGGATGATCCGCAGGTCGCTGAGCAGCTCGCCGGTGCCGAGGTAGTCGCGGCCCGCTTCGTGCGGGGTGCCCTTGGCGAGGCGCTGCTTGGTGTTCTCCAGCTTCTGCCGGATGCAGGTCGCCTTGAGCCGGTAGGGCTCCTCGGCGTTGAGGCGCTTGTAGCGGGGGCTGATCTCGGGCAGCAGGTCGAGGTCGGTCTTCAGGGACTGCAGGAGCTCTTCCGTGGCGCCGGTGTAGCGGATCGAGTTGGAGAGCAGTCCGCGCAGTTCGTCGATCATCTCCAGGGCGTCGTTGATGCCGTGTTCGTGCTGGAGGATGAGGATGTCCCAGGTGACCTGGGGGGTGACGTTGGGGTTGCCGTCGCGGTCGCCGCCGATCCAGGTGCCGAAGGTGAGCGGCCGGGTGTCGTCGGGGAGCTTCACGCCCACCCGCTCCAGCTCCGCCGTCAGGTCCTCCAGGACGTCGCCGACGGCGTTCGCGTGCAGCTCGTCGAGGTAGTAGATGGCGTTGCGGGCCTCGTCGGCGGGCTCGGGGCGGACGACGCGCAGCTCGTCGGTCTGCCAGACGAGGTCGATGTTCTCGGCGAGGCGGACGTCGTGGCGGCGGCGGTCGGAGCCCTGGACGGGGGTGTCCAGGAGCGCGGCGATGCGCCGGAGCTTGTTGAGGACGGAGCGGCGTGCGGCCTCGGTGGGGTGGGCCGTGAAGACCGGACGGACGTTGAGGTTCTGGACGGTCTGCCTGAGGTGCTCGGGGTCGGCGTCCTTGAGCCGGTCGGCGGTGCGGGAGAGGAGGCCGCCCTCGGCGGCGCGCCGGGCGCGCAGCTCGCGGCCCCGGTGCACCTGCTCGGTGACGTTGGCGAGGTGGAAGTAGGTGGAGAAGGCGCGCACCAGCTTGGCGGCGGTCTCCAGTTCGGTGCCGCGCAGCAGCTCGGCGGCGGCCTCGCCGTCCTCGCGGGTGAGGCGGCGGACCTTCTCGACCAGGTCGAGGAGCTCGGGGCCCTCCTGCCGGACGAGGGTCTCGCCCAGGAGATCACCCAGCCGGCGGATGTCGGCGCGCAGCTCGCTGCTGGTCGTGGTGGTCTGGTCGTCGGCACTGCTCACAGGTGCGGCTCCTTGCAGTGTTGAAGCTCGTCTGGGAGGGAACCCGGGCGGCTGCCGGGCGGCGTGCGCCGCATACGGGCCGGAGCGTCCGGGAAGGAAACGTCAGCGGACCGCGCTGTCCGACCGGTTCCAAGGATAGGTGTCCCTGCGGACGCGCAGGCCGTGGGGCTCTTGCCGCCGCACGACACGCTGCCATACTTACGAAGCCGTAGGTTACGGAACCGTAGGGAAGTACCGTCGAGTCCCGTCCGGTCCCGGCGGCCCGGTATCCGTCTCGACCCTCGACCCCACAGGGGACGCGCATGACCTCAAGTTCCGATGTGATCGAAGAAGCCCGTAAGGCCGACGACACTCCTCCCCCGTCCGCCACGCTGGGTGGCGAGCAGAAGCGTTCGATCGAGCAGATCACGCTGCTTTTGTTCATCACCGTGCCGTTCCTGGCACTCGTGGCGGCTGTGCCGCTGGCCTGGGGCTGGGGGGTGAGCTGGCTCGACATGGGCCTGCTGGTGTTCTTCTACTACCTGGGGTGCCACGGCATCACGATCGGTTTCCACCGGTACTTCACCCACGGTTCGTTCAAGGCCAGACGGCCTCTGCGGATCGCGCTCGCGATCATGGGCTCGATGGCGGTCGAGGGCCCGCTGGTGCGCTGGGTGGCCGATCACCGCAAGCACCACAAGTTCTCCGACGCGGAGGGTGACCCGCACTCTCCGTGGCGGTTCGGGGAGACGATTCCGGCGCTGATGAAGGGCCTGTGGTGGGCGCACATCGGCTGGATGTTCGATGAGGAGCAGACTCCGCAGGACAAGTACGCGCCGGATCTGATCAAGGACCCGGCGATCCGGGCGGTCTCCCGGCAGTTCGTGCTGTGGACGGCCGTGTCGCTGCTGGCGCCGGCGCTGATCGGCGGTCTGGTGACGATGTCCTGGTGGGGTGCGTTCACCGCGTTCTTCTGGGGTTCACTCGTACGGGTGGCTCTGCTGCACCATGTGACGTGGTCGATCAACTCAATCTGTCACGCGGTGGGCAAGCGGCCGTTCAAGTCGCGGGACCGCTCGGGCAACGTGTGGTGGCTGGCGGTGCTGTCGTGCGGTGAGTCCTGGCACAACCTGCACCACGCCGACCCGACCTCGGCGCGGCACGGTGTGATGCGCGGCCAGATCGACTCCTCGGCCCGGATCATCCGCATCTTCGAGCTGCTCGGCTGGGCGTACGACGTGCGCTGGCCGTCACGCTCGCGTATCGATTCGCGCCGGAACACCGGCCAGGACGGCTCCGGGCGCCGGAAGGAGACCGCGAAGGCGGCATGATTGACGCCGTGGCGACCGACTCCAGCAGCACCTCCAGCAACGACAAACCCCGGCGGACCCGCCGGACCCGTATGACCGGTGCCGAGCGCCGCCAGCAGCTGCTGGAGATCGGTCGCACCCTTTTCGCGGCGAAGGGTTTCGAGGGCACCTCGGTGGAGGAGATCGCGGCGAAGGCCGGGGTGTCCAAGCCGGTGGTGTACGAGCACTTCGGCGGCAAGGAGGGCCTGTACGCGGTGGTGGTGGACCGCGAGATGCGGCGCCTGCTGGACATGGTGACCAGCTCGCTGACGGCGGGGCATCCCCGGGAGCTGTGCGAGCAGGCGGCGTTCGCGCTGCTGGACTACATCGAGGAGTACACGGACGGCTTCCGCATCCTGGTCCGTGACTCGCCCATCCCCCAGTCGACCGGTTCCTTCGCCTCTCTCATCTCGGACATCGCCACGCAGGTGGAGGACATCCTGGGCCGCGAGTTCAAGAGCCGCGGCTTCGATCCGAAGCTGGCGCCGCTGTACGCGCAGGCGCTGGTCGGCATGGTGGCCCTGACCGGGCAGTGGTGGCTGGACGTGCGCCGCCCGAAGAAGGCGGAGGTCGCGGCGCATCTGGTGAACCTGGCGTGGCACGGTCTGGACGGGCTGGAGCCGAAGCCGCGTCTGATAGGCCACCGGAAGAGCTGAGCGGGCCCGCGCCCCCGAGGACGCGCACTGCGCGTGCGCTGTCCGAAGGGGCGCGGGCGGCGTCAGGCCCGGGGTCCCGGTTCCCGGCACAGGGCCACGGCCGTGCCGGCGGCCGCGCACAGCACCACGGCCCAGGTCCAGCGCGAGGTGTCCCAGGCCTGCGACAGGGGCTGCGCGAACGGCCGGGCGGCGTCCGGCAGCGGCAGCAGGACCGCGACCAGGACGCACAGCACCGTGCCCGGCGCGGCCAGCGCCCCGCCGCCGCCCGGGGTCAGGCGCACGCCGAGCGCCGCCAGGGCGAGGACCAGGCTGAACAGCGCCACGGCTTCGAGGGTCAGCCCGCCCGCGGGCAGCAGCGGGCGTTCGTCCGGGTTCGTCGCGTAGGTGCCGCATACGACGACACCGGCCCAGGCACAGCCCGCGCACAGCACGGCGAGTGCGCCGCGCACGGCCCGGGGCAGCCAGCGCGGCACCGGCACGACCTCGGTGGTGCGGGCCGCCGGGTCGTCGAGGACGAACGCGGCGCCGACGGCGATCAGCACCGCCGCGGCCCGCATGAGCAGGACGACGTCGGTCATCCGCATCCCGCCGGCCAGCGCGGGGCCGCCGGTCAGCAGCAGCGCGGCGGCGGCCGCGATGGCCAGCGGGGCGATCCTGGTGGCGCGCACGGCGTAGGGGATCAGCGGTCGCAGGCAGGCGTACCGGTTCGGGGTGCTCACGGGTGTCATCGGCACGTCCGCTCGCCGGCCGGGACCTGCGGGGGCGCGGGCACGCCGAGGAGTGTGGCGGCGCGGTCGGTCGTGGTGTCCGGCGCGGTCAGTTCGCTCCAGGCGGCGCGGACCTTGGCGCCGATGTCGTCGGCGGGCCGTTTGAGCAGGTCGACGGCGTAGGTGGACTCGCGGGCGTCGAAGGCGAGACCGGTGGAGGAGTCCAGGACGAGCAGGCTCAGACCGCCGGTCGTCCGGGAGGCCAGGTCGCGCAGGGCGGCGCGGGTCTCGTCGGTGGCCTGCCCCGCCAGCCACAGCGTGAGGACGGCGCGGGAGCCGCACACCGTGTCGATGCGGGGCTCGTGCGGGGGCGCTCCGGTGACGGTGCGGTAGGCGAACAGGGCGGAGAACTCGGCCACGGCGTCGCTCTCGGCGTCCGCTCCGGCGCTGCCCGCGCTCCACCAGGTGCCGACGGGTACGGCGCCGGGCGTGTGGGCGCGGCGGTCGTCGGCGTCCCAGGCGGCCTGGGGCAGCGGCTGCCCGGAGGAGGCCTGGGATCCGGGGTGGAAGAGGCGCTGGCGCACGGCGTAGCGGGCGTCGGCGGTCTGTGCGGGGGTGCGGTGCAGGATGCCGCGTACGACGCCGTCCCACTGCCGGATGCGCCCGGTGAACTCCGGGAAGGCGCAGTAGGTGACATGGCCCCGGGTGCTGCAGTCCTGTTCCCGCGCCGGGTGCTCGGTGGCCAGGGTGCGTGCGCGGGCGATGTCGTCCGGCACGGGCCGCAGTTGCAGGGCGCCGGCCAGGGCGGCGAGCACGGCGGCGAGTGCGGCGCAGGTCCACAGGGCGCCGGTGGTCCGGCTCGGTGCGCCGGGCGCCGTGTCACGCTCGTCGCGCAGCAGCGCGAACGCGGCGCACACGGCGCTGAGGGCGGCGAGCCACAGCAGGTGCCAGCCGGCGGGCCGGGCCAGCAGCGCGGACGGCAGTGGCTGGGCGAACTCGTCCTCGATGGCGACGAGGGTCAGCCACCGCCAGCCCGAGGTGTTCTGCACGGCGGCGACGAAGGTGAGCACCGCGAGCCCGGCCACCGTCAGTGACGCGGTGGCCAGCGAGCCGCTCAGGCGGGCGAGCAGCACCCCGAGCACCCCGGCGAAGAGCACCGCCGCGGGCCCGGTCGCGACCTCCGCCCAGTCGATGGTGCCGACGGCGCCGGGCAGCGCCGCCAGGTGCAGGATCCGGGCGACGGCGAGGGCCGCGGCGAGGGCGACGGCGGGCAGCAGGGCGAGCAGATGCGCGGCGGCGCGGGCGCGCCGGCCGAGCACGAGGACGGCGTACACCGGCTCCACTCCGTGCCGTCGCCCGCGCAGCACCCCGAAGTCGGCGGCGAGCAGGGTGCCGGCGGCGATCAGCAGCAGGGGCGGCTGGCCGGTGCGGGAGCTGTCCTGGAGCACGGGGTAGCGCTGGGCGTCGGCGCCGAGGGTGAGGTCGTACGCCCACAGGGCGAGGTAGGCGGCGACGGAGGCGAGGAACGCGGGGTGGCGCAGCAGCCGCAGTGCCTCGGTGCGGGCGAGGGCGGCGACGGCGCCCCGGGTCCGCACCGTGGGCCGCGGGCCCGGCCGGGCGACGGTCAGGGTGCTCACAGAACCGGCTCCCGCTGCGTGGTGGCGTCGAGGAGCAGCAGGTAGCCGTCCTCCAGGGTGGGTTCGAGCAGGGGGGCGCCCGGTGGCGGTGTGCCGATGTTGCGTACGGTGCCGGCCCCCGTGCGCCAGCCCGCCAGGGCCCGCGGGTCGCGTTCGGTGCTCGCCCAGACGCGGCCGGCGGCGACGGCGGCGAGGGCGGGCGGTTCGCCGTCGAACTTGACGGTGCCGTGGTCGAGGACGATGACACGCCGGCACAGCGCGGCGACGTCCTCGGTCTGGTGCGTGGACAGCAGGACGGTGCGGCCGGCGCCGAGGTCGGCGATCAGCTCCCGGAACCGCAGCCGCTGTTCGGGGTCGAGACCCACGGTGGGCTCGTCGAGGATGAGGAAGCCGGGGTCACCGACGAGTGCTGCGGCGAGCGCCACCCGCTGGCGCATGCCGCCGGACAGCTGCTTGATCTTCTTGCCGCGCCGCTCGGGCAGGCCCACGGCGTCGAGGACCCGCTGCACCTCGCGGTGGCGGGCGGCGCGGTCGGTCATCTCCTTGAGGATCGCCACGTAGTCGACGAACTCGAAGGCGGTGAACGACGGGTGGAAGCCGGGGTCCTGCGGCAGATAGCCGAGGCTGCGCCGGATGGCGAGGCGGCCCTGCGGGGTGCGCGGGTCGTGCCCGAGGACGCGGACGTCGCCGCCGCCCGGTGGTGCCGCGGTCGCCAGGGTGCGCAGCAGGGTGGTCTTGCCCGCGCCGTTGGGTCCGAGCAGTCCGGTGACACCGGGGGCGAGCCGGAAGCTGACGCCGGCCAGGGCGCGCACGCTGCGGTAGTCGACGGTGAGGTCGCTCACCGCCACGGCGGTGGAGACGGTCATGGATTCCCCCTGGTGGGTGCCTGGTTCGAGGTCTTCGGTGAGGTCGGTCAGTGCGCGGGCTGCGGTGCGCCGCGGTCGTAGGAGGTGCGGGTCAGCGCGATGGAGACGGCGGCCCCGCACAGCACGGCGGCCGCGCCGAGCTGTCCGCCCGCCGAGAGCACGAGATCGCGGACGGGGTCGAAGAGCACCAGCAGGCCCAGGGCCCAGGTCCCGGCCACCGCGCCCGCGGCCACGACGGGTTCGACACGGGCCGACAGGGCGAGGGTGAGCGAGGTGAGGGCGAGCGAGGGCAGCAGCCAGCCGAGCGTCCGGGAGGCGGGTCCGGGCAGGGCGACGGCGATCGCGGCGGCGGGCGCGAGGGCGGTGGTGACGACGGTGACGGTGCGCAGGAGCAGCAGCCGCAGCCCGTGGAACGGTGCGACGACCGTCATCTCGTACATCGGGTCGGTGCGCGGCCCGAACGACAGGGCGACGCCCGCCACGGGCAGCGCCGGCGCGACCACGAAGAACGGCAGCGTGGCGGAGACGGCGTGCCCCAGGCGCGCCACGACGAGCGTGAGCAGCAGCGTGACGGTGGCCCCGGCGATCCAGGAGCGGCGCAGCGCCGGGGTCGCGGTGATCAGCCGCGCGGTGTGCCCGGGGATCCTCAGGGCGAGCAGCACCCGCTCCACGGCACCAGGCCTCGGCACGTCGCGGGCCCGGGTCAGCCTGGCCCAGGTGGCGGCGGTGCGGTCCTGGTCGGCGTACCGGGCGAGACCGGCGCGGCAGGCGGCGCAGCCGGCGAGGTGGGTGTCGGCGCGCAGCAGGGCGGCGCCGCGCAACTGCCCGCCCTGGTAGTCGCGCAGTGCCTGCGTACCGAGATGCTCCACTGCCACCTGGTCTCCGTTCCTGTGCTGGTGCGGCCCGCTCACGCCAGTTCCTCCCGCAGTCGTCTGCGGGCCCGCATCGCCCGGGTCTTGACGGTGCCCGCCGGGATCCGCAGCGCCTTCGCGGCCTCGGCGGTGCTCAGCCCGTCGACGACGGTGGCCTGCAGGACGTCGCGGAGTTCGGCCGGCAACCGGGCGAGTGCGTCGGCGAGTTCGCCGTACGGCAGCCCGTGCAGCGCCTCGTCCTCGGCGGACGGATGAGCGGGGCGCTGGCGCAGCCGGCCGAGCAGCTGGGCGAGCCGCTCACGCGCTCCGTGCCCGCGTTGTACGTCGACGAGCCTGCGCGCCCCGATGCGCCACAGCCAGCCCGCGGCGCTGCCGTCCGACCCCGGCGTCTCACGGAAGCGGGCCGTGCCGTGCCACACCGCGAGGAAGGTCTCCTGCACCACGTCGTCGACGATCGCGGGGTCCGGGCACCGGTAGGAGAGCCGGGCGACCAACCACGGCTCGTACCGCCGGTAGAGCAGTTCGAAGGCATGGCTGTCGCCCGCCTCGATCGCGCGCAACAGCATGCTGTCGCTGCGCCGCTCCCCGCCCATGTCCGTCACACCTCCTCATCGGACGAGGGGTCGCGAGCGGTTCACGGTTCCCGGGATTTTTCTCAACTCCCTTGCCGAACAGAGGATTTCGGCCACGTCGACAGATGAGTTCGGCCAAATCCGGGTGACCACGCCACCACTTTTCGAACATTGGCCACAGAACTACCCATAGTCAATTCGGAAGCGTTCCCTCCCCCGCCGCCCTGGCGTAGCTTCGCCAGCACTCGGGCCCGACCGACCCGAGACGGGTCCGACCAACCCGGATAAGAGAAAAGGGGGAACTTTCTCATGTCGGAGACAACGGCAGCAGGAAGAAAGATGCGCGCCCGCGCGGCCACGGTCGTCCTGGCCACGGGAGCGCTCACGGGGATGCTCGGCGCCGTGCCGGCGTCCGCCGCGCCGGCACGGCCCGCGGCCGTGCCGTCGTGCATCACCATCAAGAACACGTCGAGCTGGGTGACCACGACGACGCGGGTCACCAACAACTGTTCGCAGACGTACCGCTACTACTTCAAGTGGGACCGGCACGTCGACGGCTCGTGCGAGACCTATGCGCCGGGCCACTGGCACTCCGAGACGGTGGCCATCACGGCCCGTTTCGCGGGTCTGGGCAGCTGCTGACCGGCGGTCACTGAGCACCAGGCGTGAGGCGCCGGGTCTTCCCCGACTGCAATTCGGGGAAGACCCGGCGCCGTCTTCCATGATGCCCCGTCACGGACCCTGCGGCTCCAGGAACTCCAGCCGATTGCCGACGGGGTCCTCCGTGTAGAAACGCCGGTGACCGGGGAGGTTGTCGTCCCAGGCCACCGGCGCGCCCTTGGCGGTGAGCCGGGCCGCGTACGCCTCGATCCCCGCGACCCTGAGCCCCGGGTGGGCCTTGCGCGCGGGCCGGAAATCCGTCTCGACGCCCAGGTGGAGCTGTACGGCCCCGGCCCGGAACCAGCAGCCGCCGCGTGCGGCGAGCACCGGAGGTTTGGGGATCTCCGTCATCCCCAGGACGTCGACGTAGTAGGCGCGCAGCGCGTCCTCCGACCCGGGCGGGGCCGCCAGCTGCACGTGATCGACGGCGACGAGCACGCTCAGGCCTCCTTCACGGCGACGGCGAACAGACGGCGGAAGGGCAGGACGGTGCCGTACGGCGCGGCGGGGTAGGCCTGCCGCAGCAGATCGCGGTACTCGGCCAGGAACGCGTCCCGCGCCTCGGGATCGTCCGCGAGCGCGGTCAGGACGGGCCGCAGGCCGGTTCCCTTCACCCAGTCCAGGACCGGGTCCGCACCGGTGAGGACGTGGAAGTACGTCGTCTGCCACACGTCGGCGGCGCAGCCGAGGCGGGCCAGGCGGTCCAGATAGACGCCGGGGGTGTGCACGGAGTCGGTGTGCCGCAGGACGCCGGCGAGGCGGGACTTCCAGCGGGGGCTGCCGGCGAGTTCACGCATCAGGGCGTGCAGCGGGGCGTCGATGTTGTCGGGCACCTGGAAGGCGAAGGTGCCGCCGGGACGCAGGCCGGCGATCCAGTCGGCGAAGCGCTCGGCGTGCCCCGGCACCCAGTGGAGCGTGGCGTTGGAGACGATCAGGTCGTACGGCTCCTCGGGCGTCCAGGTGCGGACGTCGGCGTGGGCGAAGTCCAGCCGGCCGCCTCCCGCTGTGGGCCCCTCGTGGCCGGTGTGGGCCGCGTCGAGCATCGCGGGCGAGTTGTCGTAGCCGGTGACATGGGCGGCGGGCCAGCGCCGGGTGAGCAGGACGGTGACATTGCCGGGGCCGCAGCCGAGGTCGGCGATGCGGGGCCGCTCGCCGCGCGGGTCCGGGATCCGGGCGAGGAGGTCGGTGAAGGGACGGGCCCGGTGACCGGCGTGCCGCAGGTACTGGCCGGGGTCCCAGCTGGGAGTCGTCATGCCGGTCACTCTCCCCGCCCAAGTATCTCGATGTCAAGAGACTCGACTTCAAGAGACTTCATGTCGACACAACCACTACACTGATCTCCATGGAGGACGAGGTCGATCGGCTGGTCGCAGCGTGGCGCCGGGAACGTCCGGACCTCGACGTGGAGCCGCTGGAAGTGCTCAGCCGGGTGAGCCGACTCGCCCGGCATCTGGACCGTGCGCGCCGGCTCGCCTTCGCCGAGCATCAGCTGGAGCCCTGGGAGTTCGATGTGCTGACCGCGCTGCGGCGCGCGGGCACGCCGTACCAGCTCTCCCCCGGCCAGCTGCTGACCCAGACGTTGGTCACGTCGGGCACGATGACCAACCGCATCGACCGGCTGGCCAAGAAGGGCCTGGTGGAGCGGCTGCCCGACCCGAGCGACCGGCGGGGCGTGCTGGTCCGGCTGACCGACACCGGCCGGGACCGCGCGGACCAGGCGCTCGCGGGTCTGCTGGAGCAGGAGCGGGCGATCCTCGGCGAGCTCTCCCGCGCCCAGCGCCTGGAACTCGCCGGTCTGCTACGCCAGCTGACCGCCCCGTTCGACAACATCCCCGGCTAGGTCGGCCGGTCCGACCCCCGCGCGGCGGGCGAGCGCGACGGCGGCCAGCGTCGAGTGGACACCCAGCTTGCCGAGGACGTTCTGCATATGGGTGCGCACGGTGTGCGGGGAGAGGAACAGCCGCTCGGCGACGGCTTTGCGGCCCAGCCCCGCGACCATGCAGCGCAGCACCTCCCGCTCGCGCGGGGTGAGCGCCTCCACGAGCCGCTCGCTCTCGGTGCGGTGCCGGCGCGCGGCCGTCAGCTCCCTGAGCACGCCGGTGAGCAGGGCGGGCGGCAGATGGGTCTCGTCGCGCAGCACGCCCCGGATCACCGTCAGCAGCCGGGACAGCGAGCAGTCCTTGGCGACCCAGCCCGAGGCCCCGGCCTGCAGCGCGAGCGCCGCCCGCCGGGGATCGTCCTTCTCGGCGAGCACCACGATCCGTACGGCGGGCTGGGCGGCGCGCACGCCCGCGACCAGCGAGATGCCGTCGACCAGCCCTTCCTCGTCGCCCTCCTGCACGGGCACCGCCGGCCGGCTGGCGGGCATGTTGCCGCCCAGGTCGGCGTCGACCAGGAGGACGTCGTAGCGGCGGCCCTCCCCGGCCGCCCGGTCCAGACAGCGCAGCGCGGCGGGGCCGCTGCCGGCGGCGAAGACGTCGACGTCGGGCTCGGCGGCCAGCGCGGCGGCGAGCGACTCGGCGAAGATGCGGTGGTCGTCCACGACCAGGACTCGGATACGAACCACGAAACCCCCTTCCCCAGGCTCCGCACGGAGCAGGGGACAACCAAGGTCCGGAAAGGGCCCGGCCGCCATCAGCCGGTCCGCAAGGACCGGAACGGCCCGGAGAACGACGACCCGCACGGGTACGACAGCCCACGGAAAGGACACGCGCCGCGCGGCCGCCGCCGTCGCGGAAACTGCTACCCCCACCGCGGGTGCCGTACCCGCCTGTCTCGCCCCCTGATCAGCACCGGCCCCCACCGGTGCTGTTCCACAGAGTACGGACGAGAGCACGCTGCGGAAGCAGATTTGCAGAACTGGCCGACCGATGTGTGTCTCGTGTGCTGCCTGTTTCGTCCTGGGACAGAAATCGACAAAGCCCGACGCCATCTGCCGCACGCCACCATGCCCATCCCGCCGGAAAACGGCATGGACATGACTCACATACGATGTACGGTGGCGTGTTTCCGATCTTGACTCAGGAGTGAAACCCTTGAAGAAGAAGCTCAGCCGCATGCTCACCGTGGGTGCCGCCGCCGTCGGCGCCGTCGCCCTCGCCACGGGCCCCGCCTTCGCCGGCAACGTCGGCGCGAACGTCTTCGGGGCGCAGGGCTCCGGGACCTTCCGCTACGACGGCCACTACATCGCCCCGCAGATCTACGTGACGGTGGCCGACACGGGCAAGGACGGGCACTCCGTCGGGGTCCGCGTGCAGTCCCTGACGCCGGACCGCAAGGTGACCAGCTACAGCTGGCACAAGGTCTACACCGGCGCCGGCACCGAGAAGACGTGGCCGACCTCCCTGCAGGACAACCGCGGTATCTGGGCCCTGCGCATCCAGGTCTGTGTCTTCGAGGGCGACAAGGCCCTCGGATGCGACGAGTCCAGCTGGGACGGCAACCCCAACTACTGATCCCGAACGGCACCGGGACGCGGGTGTCGGTTCAGTCGCTGCGCTCCCGCCGAGGCACCGGCGGGGGCGGTGCCGGGAGTTCGCCGTCCGCGAGCACGGGGCCGCCCGTCCGTGGCGATCAGCCGGTACCCGAGCGCGTGCGCGATCCCCTCGGCCCGGGCCTTCATCCTCCATCAGCGGTCCCCGCAGCGCGGCAGCTGTGCCGGGAAGTCACGCGAACCCCCGGGCACGGACGCGGCGCCTTCCCCTTCCCTCGCATCCTTCGGCTCACAGGGCACGTACACGGAAGCGACGCCCCGTGCCTCCCGCGCACCGCCGGGCACGGCGATGACAGGCATGCACATTACCGGTCGGGCCAAGTGCACTGCAGGACAAGGCCGGTACGGGACGGGCGGTGTCAGTTCAGTCGCCGTGCTCCCGCCGACGGCACCGCCTCGAACGTGCGCGGGGCCGTGAAGTCCGCTGCTGCGAAGGCCCCGTCGATGGCCTTCGTGAGTGTGTCGACGTCCGTGGCCTCCGCCAGGACGATCGCCGAGCCGCCGAAGCCGCCGCCGGTCATCCGGGCGCCGAGCGCGCCGGCGGACAGGGCCGTGTCCACGACCAGGTCCAGCTCGGGGCAGGAGATGCGGAAGTCGTCGCGCAGCGAGGCATGGCCCTCGGTGAGGACGGGCCCGATCGCCCGGGTCTCGCCCGCGCGGAGGAGTTCCACCACCCGCTCGACCCGCCGGTTCTCCGTCACGATGTGCCGGACCAGGCGGACGACCTCCTCCTCGTCGCCGAGCCGGGCCAGCGCCGCGTCCAGGCCGGCGTACGGGATGTCCCGCAGGGCGTCGACGCCGAGCAGGGCCGCGCCCTTCTCGCAGCCGGCCCGGCGCTTGCCGTACTCGCCGCCGCTGTGCGCGTGCTCGACCCGGGTGTCCACGACGAGCAGGCGCAGGCCCTCGGCCGCGAGGTCGAAGGGGATCTGCTGCTGGGACAGGTCGCGGGTGTCCAGGAAGAGGGCGTGGCCCTGCTCGCAGCAGGCCGACGCCGTCTGGTCCATGATGCCGGTCGGCGCGCCGACGTAGACGTTCTCGGCGCGCTGGCACAGCCGGGCCAGCTTCCAGCCCGGAAGGCCCAGTGCGTAGAGGTCGTTGAGCGCGAGTGCGATCACCACCTCCAGGGCCGCCGACGACGACAGGCCCGCACCCGTCGGGACCGTGGAGGACAGGTGGACGTCCGCGCCGGTGACCTCGTGACCCGCCTCGCGCAGCGCCCAGACCACGCCCGCCGGGTACGCCGTCCAGCCGTCGTCGCCCTGCGGGGTGAGCGCGTCCGGCGACAGTTCCACGATCCCGCCCTCGACGTCCGCCGAGTGCAGGCGCAGGACGCCGTCGGTGCGGCGGGAGACCGCCGCGACCGCCCGGTGCGGCAGCGCGAACGGCATGACGAAACCGTCGTTGTAGTCGGTGTGCTCGCCGATCAGGTTGACCCGGCCCGGGGCCGCCCAGACGCCCTCGGGCTGCGTGCCGTACAGCTCGGTGAAGCGCTCCGCGACCTGCTGTGCCCCCACTAGTGCTCCCTTGTGATGCTCTGCGCGAACTGCCACGCGTCCGCGACGATGCCCGCGAGATCCGCGCGGGTCGGGTTCCAGCCCAGTTTCTCGCGGGCGGTGTCCGCCGAGGCGACCAGGACCGCCGGGTCGCCGCCCCGGCGCGGGGCCACGGTCTCGGGGACCGGGTGGCCGGTGACCTGCCGGACGGTCTCGATGACCTGGCGGACGGAGAAGCCGTTGCCGTTGCCGAGGTTGCAGATCAGGTGCTCGCCCGGCCGCGCGGCCGTCAGGGCCAGCAGGTGGGCCTCGGCCAGGTCGGCGACGTGGATGTAGTCGCGCACACAGGTGCCGTCGGGGGTCGCGTAGTCGTCGCCGTAGACCGAGATCGTGTCGCGGCGGCCCTGGGCGACCTGGAGGACCAGCGGGATGAGGTGCGACTCGGGGTCGTGGCGCTCGCCGTACGCGCCGTAGGCACCGGCCACGTTGAAGTAGCGCAGCGAGACCGCCGCCAGGCCGTGGGCGTTCGCCTCGCTGGTGATCATGTGGTCGACGGCCAGCTTGGTGGCGCCGTAGGGGTTCGTCGGCCTCGTGGGGGCGCTCTCCACGATCGGGACCTGCTCCGGCTCGCCGTACGTGGCCGCGGTGGAGGAGAAGACCAGCGTGCGGACGTTCGCCTCGCGCATCGCGCCGAGCAGCGCCATGGAGCCGGCGACGTTGTTGTCCCAGTACTTCTCCGGCTTCACCACCGACTCGCCGACCTGCGAGGACGCGGCGAAGTGCAGCACGCCGCCAAAGGAGGGGTCGAGCCACTTGGCGGCGTCGCGGATGTCGCCCTCGATGAACGCGGCACCCGCCGGGACGCCCTCGCGGAAGCCGGTGGAGAGGTTGTCGAGGACGGTGACCTCGTGGCCGGCCTCCAGCAGATGCTGGGCCACGACACTGCCGACGTAACCCGCGCCACCCGTCACCAGGTACTTCATGAACTCGCTACCTCTCGCAGTCGCTCGGCCGCGCGCTCCGGCGGCACGTCGTTGATGAACACGCTCATGCCGGACTCGGAACCCGCGAGAAACTTCAGCTTGCCGGAAGTGCGGCGGATGGTGAAAAGCTCGAGGTGCAGCGCGAAGTCGTCCCGCGTGATCCCGTCGAACTCCTCCAGCGCACCGAACGGGGCCTGGTGCCAGGCCGCGATGTACGGCGTCGGAAGCTCACCCGCAGCGTTCTCCCCTCCGTCCCGCCCGTCGAAGATCCGGTCGAAGCGCCTCAAGAGTTCCAGATACACCTGGGGAAACTCTGTGCGCGCCGCCTCGTCGAGGGCGAGCAGGTCGGGGACGCGGCGCTTGGGGTACAGGTGAACCTCGTACGGCCAGTGCGCCGCGTACGGCACGAACGCGGCCCAGTGTTCACCCTCAAGGACGACCCGCTCCCCGGCGCGTTCCCGCTCCAGAACGGCGTCGAAGAGGTTCTCGCCGCCGGTGGCCTCCTTGTGCGCGGCGAGCGAGCGGAGCATCAGCGCGGTGCGCGGCGTGGTGAACGGGTAGGCGTAGATCTGCCCGTGCGGGTGGCCCAGGGTCACACCGATCTCGGCACCGCGGTTCTCGAAACAGAAGACCTGCTCGACGGCGGGCAGATGCGACAGCTCCGACGTGCGGTCCGTCCACGCGTCGAGCACCAGGCGCGCCTGCTCGGCGCTCAGGTCCGCGAAGGAGGCGTCGTGGTCGGACGTGAAGCAGACGACCTCGCAGCGGCCCGAGTCGCCGGCGAGGGAGGGGAACCGGTTCTCGAAGACGACGACGTCGTACGACGCGTCCGGGATCTCACTGAGCCGCTCGCCCCGGGTCGGGCACAGCGGGCACTCGTCGGCGGGCGGGTGGTACGTGCGCCCCTGCCGGTGCGAGGCGACGGCGACCGCGTCGCCGAGCAGCAGATCGCGGCGGATCTCGGAGGTGGTGACCGTGCGGTCCAGGGGACGGCGGTCGACGGCGTCGCGCACGGTGTCGTCGCGCAGGTCGTAGTAGATCAGCTCACGACCGTCGGCCAGCCGTGTCGAGGTCTTCTTCAACGCCGGACTCCTCTACGCCCCGCACCCAATCAGCCAACACAATCAAACATAACAGATCACAACCCACCACCGACAGGGATCATCACAATCAAACAAAGAACATCAACAGAAGTGTTCAATTGCTGAACGCGGAGACGTAGGTTCCGCTCTGGATCAGTTCGCGCAACGAAGCGAGTTCTCATGCAAACCCCCACAGACAGCCCCCTGTATCTGGCGGCGGAGCTACGGCTCCCCACCAACTGGCTGGACTACACGATCCTGGCGATCTACTTCGTCGTCGTCCTCGGCATCGGCTTCGCGGCCCGCCGCTCGGTGAAGACCAGCCTCGACTTCTTCCTCTCCGGACGCTCGCTGCCCGCCTGGATCACCGGCCTCGCCTTCATCTCGGCGAACCTGGCGGCCACCGAGATCCTGGGCATGGCCGCGAACAGCGCCCAGTACGGCGCCTACACCGTGCACTGGTACTGGATCGGCGCCATCCCGGCCATGGTCTTCCTGGGCCTGGTGATGATGCCCTTCTACTACGGCAGCAAGGTCCGCTCGGTCCCCGAGTTCCTGCTGCTGCGCTTCGACCGGGCCGCCCACCTGCTCAGTTCGATCCTGTTCGCGTTCGCCGCCATCCTGATCGCGGGCGTCAACCTCTACGCCCTCGCGATCGTCGTCGAGGCGCTGCTCGGCTGGCCCCAGTGGGTCGCCATCGTCGTCGCCGGCGCCTTCGTCCTCGCGTACATCACCCTCGGCGGCCTGTCCTCGGCGATCTACAACGAGGTGCTCCAGTTCTTCGTGATCCTGGCCGCCCTCATCCCGATCACCATCCTCGGCCTGAAGAAGGCCGGCGGCTGGAACGGCCTGACCGACAAGCTCACCGCGAGCCACGGCACGAACTTCACCACCGCGTGGGGCGGCACCGGCATCGGCAGCGCCAACCCGCTGGGCGCCAACTGGCTGACCATCGTCCTGGGTCTGGGCTTCGTCCTCTCCTTCGGCTACTGGACGACCAACTTCGCCGAGGTGCAGCGCGCCCTGTCCGCGAAGAACCTCTCGGCGGGCCGGCGGACCCCGCTGATCGCCGCCTACCCGAAGATCTTCATCGTCTTCCTGGTGATGATCCCCGGCCTGGTCGCGGCGGCCCTCATCCCGAAGTTCGGCACCCCCGGCTCCGGCTACCAGTACAACGACGCCATCCCCTTCCTGATGCAGGAGCTGCTGCCCAACGGCGTACTCGGCATCGCGGTCACCGGACTGCTCGCGGCCTTCATGGCGGGCATGGCGGCGAACGTGTCGTCCTTCAACACGGTGTTCACGACCGACATCTGGGAGAAGTACGTGGTGCCCGGCCGCGAGGACACGTACTACGTCCGCTTCGGCCGCCTGATCACCGTGATCGGCGTCTGCGCGTCCATCGGCACGGCGTTCCTGGCGTCCTCGTTCTCGAACATCATGGCCTACCTGCAGACGCTGTTCTCCTTCTTCAACGTGCCGATGTTCGTCGTGTTCATCGTCGGCATGTTCTGGAAGCGCGCGTCCGCCAAGTCCGGCTTCTGGGGCCTGCTCGCGGGCACCGTGACCGCGATGATCAACTACTTCGTGTTCTACAAGAAGGGGATCATCTCCATCCCCTCCGACCAGGGCGCCAACTTCGTCTCCGCGATCGCGGGCTTCGTCGCCGGCGCGGTCGTGATGGTCGCGGTGTCCCTGTTCACCGAGCCGAAGCCGGCGCAGGAGCTGCAGGGGCTGGTCTACGGCACCCGCTCCCCCGGCATGTCCGAGCCGCCCGCCGCCGGCGACGACGCCTGGTACCGCAAGCCGGCCCTGCTGGGCTGGGGCGCGGTCGTCCTGGCCGCCGCCTGCTACATCCCGTTCTCGTTCTGACGCGGGAGGACCGAGGAAACCATGTCTGAACACCCCGAGCACCCCGACCGTCGCCACCACTACACCGAGGAGGAGGTGGCGCACGAGGTCGCCGAGCTGGAGACCAAGTCGGCGACCGCCGCCCGCATCTTCGACCTGCGCCGCATCATCGGCGGCCTGTTCGTGGTGTACGGCGTCATCGTCACGATCACCGGCATCACCGACTCCCGGTCCGCGATCGACAAGGCCCAGGGCGTCAACATCAACCTCTGGACCGGGATCGGCATGCTCCTGCTGGGCCTCTTCTTCCTGGCCTGGCTGAAGCTGCGGCCCACTCCGCCGCCGCTTCCTCCGGAGGGTCTGCCGGAGGAGAGGCAGGGGGACTGAAGCACCCTTCCCGTCCGCGGGTGCGTGGGGGCTGGTCGCGCGGTTCCCCGCGCCCCTTGCGGGGCGCCCCGCCGCCGTGACCTGCGGGCAGTCGCGCCTCCCCCAGTGCGTCGAGGGCCTGGGAGGTATCCCCAGGGGCGGCACGGGTGGACGCCGGGGGTACCCCCAGAGGGGAGCGCCCCTCTGGGGGAGGCACCCCTCTGGGGGAGGCACCCCGAAAGTGCGGGCAAGCGACCCGGCCCCCGGCCGGGACCAGCGCAGGGCGCCTACTCGGGGCCGGACCCCAAAGCCCCCGCCCGGTCCAGCAACCCCGTCCGCGCGGCCAGGGCCGCCGCCTCCAGGCGGGACCCGACACCCAGCTTCATCAGCACCCGCTGGACATGCGTACGGGCCGTACTCGGCGCGATCCCCATCCCCGCCGCGATCAGCCGCGTGTCCTCCCCGTCGGCCACCCGCACCAGCACCTCCACCTCCCGCGGTGTCAGCACCGACAGCAACCGCTGAGCCTCGTCATCGGGCTGCGCGGCAGGATTGAGCAGTTCCCCGAACGCCCCCTGCAGCAACTGCGGGGCCACCGCCGCCTCCCCCGCCCGCGCCTTCATGATCGCCCGCTCGACCCCCTCGATGCGCTCGTCGTGCCGCACGTACCCCGACGCCCCGGCCGCGAACGCCGCCGCGATCCCGCGCGGCGACGGCACCGGGCCGAGCACCAGTACCGCCACCTGCGGCCGCTCCCGCTTGATCTTCACCACCGGGTCGAACACGCCCGGTTCGGCCGGCGCCGCCGTACCCAGCAGGCACACCTCGGGCGCCCGCGCGATCACCAGATCCGCCGCGCCCGCGGCCGGTGCCGCCGCGGCGAGCACCCGGTGCCCGCGCAGCTTGAGCGCCGACGCCAGCGCCTCCGCGAGCAGGCGATGGTCGTCGACGACCATGAGCCGCACTCCCATAGAGCAACCCCCCAGTCCCCCCCATGGATGCCCCACTATGGACGCCCACCGGTCCGCAAGGACAGAGGGCCCCCCGGCACCTCCACCCTCCATATGCCCCCCGGAAGCTACACGCTTGTTCGACGTCGCGCTGCCCCTCTTGATGAGAAGTGCCCCGGATCGATGAAATCCGGGGCACTTCTCGGTATGTCACCCATTCGGGCGAGACCTGCTGCGGCAGCGGCTCGGCGTCAGCCGCCCGCGCCGAAGACCAGCACCAGGTCCTCCTTGCCGATCGACGACATGCCCTTCCGTTTGGCGAAGACCTGCGCCATGTAGAGGCGGCCGTCGCGGAAGAGCATCTCGTCGCTGTCGGGCAGCAGGTTGCTCTCCGTCTCCCGCACGCTCCTCGTGTCGGGGTTCGCCAGCAGCTTGGTCGCCTTGAAGCTGCCGCCGTCGAGGCTGACGACCTGACCGCCCTGCTTGTACGTCGGCGGCTTGTAGGCGAGCAGATTGCTCCCGTCCATGCGCAGCGGGAAGAGCGTGGTGTCCTCGCCGGCCTCGGCGCGCTGGCCGGTCGGCTTCCCGGTGGTCAGGTCGAAGGAAACGATCTCGTTGGTCTCGCTGAGGGCGTCGCCGGAGCCTTCGTGCTCCTCCGTCGGCAGATACAGCTTGCCGTTTCCGACGACGATGCCGTGGCAGTCCTCGAAGCGGGTGATGCCGTCGCATTTGCCGGCGTAGTTGTCGGACGGCGCGGAGATGTGAGCGAGCAGCCTGCCCGTCTTGTTGTCGATGGAGAAGTAGTCCGAGACCTGGGTGCTGTCGCCCACGGCGGCGGCCACCACCAGCGGGTCGGTGGAGACGACGGAGGCTTCGTCGATGCCCGGGTCCATCTTGTACTCGGAGATCACCTTCCCCGTCTTCGGATCGAGGTTCTGGATGAGCAGCCGCGGGTTGTCGACGTCTCCGCAGCTGCGCACCGCGACCAGTTTGGCGCCACCGCCGTATCCCTCGTCGTTGCAGTCGTCGCCCTGCTTCGGCAGCCACAGCGGCTTGCCGGAGTCGATGTCGAAGGCGGCACCGCCTTCGCTGTCGCCGACCGCGACGGTGCGCTGACCGACCGTCACGTTCTGGTAGTTGACCGGGTAGTCGCCGGCCTTGACCGTCTTCGTCCACAGCTTGGTGCCGGCGTCGAGATCGAGCGCGGCGATCTGCGTGCATCCCGCGAAGTGGTTCTTCGTGTCCCACTTCGGCTGGTAGGTGATCGCGGTCCGGCCGTCCGAGGTGACCTGCTTGCTGGCCGCGCAGACCGGACCGGGCAGCTTGATCGTCCACAGCTTGGTGCCCTTGACCGGGTCGTAACCGGCGATCTCGGCGACGCCGCTCTTGGCGTACACCTTGTCGGTCAGCCATGAACCCACGGTGCTCACCGTGTCGTTCGTGACGGGCAGCGGAACCTCGAACAGCACCTTGGCGGCGGGGTCGGCCGGCACCTTCTCCTTGCCGCCGCCGCCCGTGCCGCCGCTGCCGCCCTTGCCGCCGCTGGAGGAGGCGGTGCCGTGCGTCTTGCCGTCGTCGCCGGAGGAGTGGGCGTACCAGATGCCGCCGGTGACGATCAGCGCGATGGCGACGACGGCCGCGACGACGATGAACAGCACCGTGTTGTTCCGCCCGCCGCCGCTCTGCCCCGGCTGCGTCTGAACCGGCACGGTCGGCGGCTGACCCGGATAGCCGTAACCCGGCTGCCCGGGCTGCGCGTACGGGTTCTGCGGCTGGCCGTAGGCAGCAGGCTGCTGGCCGTAGGCAGAAGGCTGCTGGCCGTGGGCCGGAGGCTGCTGGCCGTACGGGTTCTGCTGAGCGCCGGGGTAGCCGTACCCGGGCTGGGGCGGCTGCGGCTGCGGGGCCGGAGCGGCCTGCGGGTAGCCGTAGCCGGGCTGCGGCTGAGGGGGCTGCGGAGGCTGCTGCGGCGGCTGCGGCGGTGGGCTCGGGGGGCCGAAACCGGGCTGCTGCGGGGGCTGGTTCGGCGGCGGAGGGGGCGGCTGCGTCATGGGGTGGGCACCTCGGTGAGGCCGGAAAAGCCGTATGGCATCGGGGACTTGGGACGGGCGGCGGAAGCCGGAACGGCGGCTCAGTTGCCGAAAGCCATGATCAGCTTCTCCTTCGCCTGGTCGCTGCCGGACAGCCGGCCGGTGGAGATGAAGAACCGCCCGTCGGCCCAGTCCACGACGGCGTCGAAGAAGGTGTCCTCGATCTGGGCCGTGCCCTGCGGGTTCTGCAGCAGCCTCGTGGTCCGGGGGGAGGAGCCGGTGGCCGGGATCGACACCACCTGGCCGCCCGCGTCGTACGACGGCTGCACATACGCGACGAGCTTGCCGCCCTCGGTCTTCACCGGGTACATCGGCTCGTCTGCCGGGGACTTGACCCGCCACCTCGCCCTGCCGTCGGCCAGGCTGATCGCGACGATCTCGTTGGCACTGCTGGTGGCGTCCGTCGGCAGGTACAGCGTGTCGGCGTCCACGGCGACGCCCTGGCAGCCCTGCAGATCGCGTTCGAGGACCGCCCAGCCGCAGCGGGGGGCGAACTTCTCGTCGACCTTGACCTCCGAACGGAACTTGCCGTCCTTGGTGAACGTGGAGATGTTCCACGCCTTCTTGTCCTCGTTGGTCAGATACAGCACCAGCGGGTCGACGGAGAACGCCCGGGTGACCTGCCAGCCCTTCTTGACCGGCTGCGACCAGCGCACCTTGCCGGTGGCCGGGTCCAGTTCCTGGATCTCGTCGTGCTCGTTGCTGCCGCCCGCGCCGCAGGAGGACACCTGGATCAGCCGGCCGGTGCCGCCCGCGTACGCGGCCGGGAAGCAGGCCGCGCCGTACTTCTCCTTGTCGTACAGCTTCTTGCCGCTGTCGATGTCGTACGCCGTGCCCGACTCCGAACGTCCCACCATGAGCGTCTTGCCGCTCACGGTCAGCTCGACGTTGAGCGCGCTGTCGAACAGCCCTCCGTCGGCGACCTTCGTGCTCCAGCCCTTCTCACCGGTGGCCAGGTCGATCTGCTGCAGCTGGTTGCACTTGGCGTGGTCGCTGACACCGCTCATGTACGCCACGACGACCTTGTCGTCGGCCGACTTCTGCGGGGTGACCGCGCAGATCTTCTGCGGGAAGGAGACCGGGGACCACGCCGGCTTGCCGTCACCGACGCCGTAGGCGAAGACCTGCTTGTAGGCCGCCTTCACCACCGCCTTGTCCGTGACCCACATGCCGGGCGCCTCGGCGCCGGTACGAGGGGCGTCCGGCGCCGACTGGTACCAGAGCACCTTCGCCTCACCGGCCCGCCGGCCCTCGTTGAGGTTCTCCGGGTCGTCACCGCCGCCCGACGGGCTCGGCGTGCCGGAGGCGGAGTGCTTGGGGTCGTCGCTCTGCTGGGCGACGGGCTTCTTCCTGCCGCCGCCGTCGCCCGAAAACGCGTACACCGTGCCGCCGATGACCAGCAGCGCGGCCACCGCGGCACCGATGATCAGCGCGGGCTTCGTCCTCGACGCCGGCGAACCGCCGGGCGCGGCGCCGGGCATGCCCGGATACGGCGGCTGCTGCGGATATCCGAAACCGGGCTGGGGCGCCGCCCCGTAGGGGCCCGGCTGCTGCGGCGGGTGGCCGTAGGGGCCCGGGGCGCCGTACGGACCCGGCTGCTGGGGGTAGCCGTAGCCGGGCTGGGGCTGCTGCGGCGGGGCGGCGGGCGGCTGGGCCGGCGGCGGGGGTGCGGGAGGCACACCGGGGGCGCCCTGGGGAGCGCCCGGGGTGCTCTGCGGGGCGCCGAAACCGCCCTGCGCCGGTGGCGTCTGCGGGGCTCCGAAACCGCCACCCTGCGGCGGCTGGTCCTGCGGCGCTCCGAATCCGCCCTGCGGCGGTTGGTTGGGCGGCTGAGTCATCAGCGCTCTTCCCCCTCGTTCACTGATTTTTAGCCACGCCCTGAGGTTCTTGACGGACCCTGGGTCGTTACTCAGACAGTTCTCAGACGGCCCTTTCTATCACCCGGCACCGACAGCACAGCGGCTCGGATCCGCCGCTGTTCCCAAGGGACGACCGGGCCGTGATGCCTCCGTTACGCGCCTTCACGCCCCCTTCACGCGGCGCACGCAACAGCGGCGCGCGCCGGGGGCGTTGCACAGTGAGGCGGGCGTGGGCGGTGGCTGGTTCACACTGCGGGGCGGGCGGTCACGGTTCGCGCCTCGGGAGCGGGGCGCGGGCGCGGGTAGGGGAGCGGGCGTGAACGTGGGAGCGGGCGCGAGGTGCTGTGCCGATGCGTACGCGGGTTGCGCGCGCCGCGCGTTGGGGAGCGCACGCCGAGCGCGAACACCGCTCCCGACGGCGGCAAGCCCCTGCCCGGCGTCGCCCGTGACCGCGCGCGAACCTCGGCCCGAGCGCCGTACCCGGCGGCGCGCACGCCCACGACTCACGCCGGCGCCAATCCCCTCGCGCCCGCGCAGCCCCACCCGCGACCGCGCCCGAACTCCCCGCTACGCGTCCTCCGCCAACTCCAGCCAGCGCATTTCCAGTTCCTCGCGCTCACCGGCGAGGTCGCGCAGCTGGGCGTCCAGACCGGCGACCTTCGCGAAGTCGGTGGCGTTCTCGGCGATCTGGGCGTGCAGCTTGGTCTCCTTCTCGGAGATCTTGTCCAACTGCCGCTCGATCTTCTGGAGTTCCTTCTTGGCGGCACGCTGGTCGGCCGCGCTCTTCTCCGGTGCGGCCGGCCTGGGTGCCGCGGCGGCGGCCTGCGCGGCGACCGCCTCCTCCATCCGCTGCCGCCGCTCCAGGTACTCGTCGATGCCGCGCGGCAGCATCCGCAGGGTGCCGTCGCCGAGGAGGGCGAAGACCCGGTCCGTGGTGCGCTCGACGAAGAACCGGTCGTGGGAGATGACGATCATCGAGCCGGGCCAGCCGTCGAGGACGTCCTCGAGCTGGGTGAGGGTCTCGATGTCGAGGTCGTTGGTGGGCTCGTCCAGGAAGAGGACGTTGGGCTCGTCCATGAGGAGCCGCAGCAGCTGCAGCCGGCGGCGCTCACCACCCGACAGATCCCCGACCGGCGTCCACTGCTTCTCCTTGCCGAAGCCGAACGTCTCGCACAGCTGCCCGGCGGTCATCTCGCGCCCCTTGCCGAGGTCGACGCGCTCGCGGACCCGCTGCACGGCCTCCAGGACCCGCCAGGCGGGGTCGAGTTCGGCGACCTCCTGGGAGAGGTAGGCGAGCTTGACGGTCCTGCCGACGGCGATGCGCCCACCGGCCGGCTGCTCCTCGCCCTCGGTGCGCGCGGCCGCGGCCATGGCCCGCAGCAGCGAGGTCTTCCCGGCGCCGTTGACGCCGACGAGGCCGATCCGGTCGCCCGGCCCGAGCTGCCAGGTGACGTGCTTGAGCAGCACCTTGGGCCCGGCCTGCACGGTGACGTCCTCCAGGTCGAAGACGGTCCTGCCGAGCCGCGAGGAGGCGAACTTCATCAGCTCGGAGCTGTCCCGGGGCGGCGGCACGTCCGCGATCAGCTCGTTGGCGGCCTCGACCCGGAAGCGCGGCTTGGACGTACGGGCGGGTGCCCCGCGCCGCAGCCAGGCCAGCTCCTTACGGATCAGGTTCTGCCGCTTGGCCTCTTCCGTGGCGGCGATCCGCTCGCGCTCGGCACGCG
Source organism: Streptomyces sp. NPDC030799 (assembly GCF_055572255.1). Classification (NCBI taxonomy): domain Bacteria; kingdom Bacillati; phylum Actinomycetota; class Actinomycetes; order Kitasatosporales; family Streptomycetaceae; genus Streptomyces; species Streptomyces sp. NPDC030799. Next base: position 176,800 of record NZ_JBVIDS010000013.1, read on the forward strand.
CGAAGACGTAGTCGGAGTAGCCGCCCTCGTACTCGTACACGTCTCCGCGCTGCACGTCCCACATGCGGGTGCAGACCTGGTCCAGGAACCACCGGTCGTGCGTGACGCACACCAGGGCCGAGCGCCGGTTCTGCAGGTGCCGGGCGAGCCAGGCGATGCCCTCGACGTCGAGGTGGTTGGTGGGCTCGTCGAGGACGATCAGGTCCTGTTCCTCGATGAGCAGCTTGGCCAGCGCGATACGGCGCCGCTCGCCACCGGAGAGGGGACCGATGACCGTGTCGAGCCCCTTCGGGAACCCGGGCAGGTCCAGCCCGCCGAACAGCCCGGTCAGGACATCCCTCACCTTGGCGTTGCCCGCCCACTCGTGGTCGGCCATGTCGCCGATGACCTCGTGGCGGACGGTGGCGGCGGGGTCGAGGGAGTCGTGCTGGGTCAGCACACCGATGCGCAGCCCGCCGGAGTGGGTGACCCGCCCGGTGTCCGCCTCCTCCAGCTTGGCGAGCATCCGGATGAGGGTGGTCTTGCCGTCGCCGTTGCGCCCGACGACTCCGATCCGGTCCCCCTCCTGCACACCGAGCGAGACGCCGTCCAGCAGGGCACGGGTGCCGTACACCTTGCTGACGTTCTCGACATTGACCAGGTTGACGGCCATTTCACTCCTGTGCGCGGGGGTCGGTCAGCCTTCTAGCGTAGGGCCTGCGGGGGTGAGGGCGGGGCGCGAGGAGGTTGTCACTCTTTGTGATGACGTGATCGGGAAACGGCCGCTACCGTGGAGGGCAGGCACCAGGACCTTGTCCATGAGAGGCACCATGACAGCCCAGCCTGCTGAGCAGCCGGGATGGCGGATGCCCCCGATGGACGGCTACACAGTCGACGACCTGCTCACCATGCCCGATCTCCCGCCGCACACCGAGCTGATCGACGGGAGCCTGGTCCTCGTGAGCCCGCAGCGCCACTTCCATGTCGCCACGATCGACCTGCTGGTGGCCGGCCTGCGAGGCCCGCGACCGGCTCACGAAGACGCACAAATACGCCGCAGCGGGCATCCAGTACTACTGGCTGGTCGAGATGACCGAGCCGGATCAGTACCCCTCCGTCGAGGTCTTCGAGCTGTCGGCGGACACGGGCATGTACCAGTCGATCGGCCTCTACCGGGGACCGCGTCAAGGTCGACAAGCCCTACCCCATCGACGTCGACCTGACCGCCATTGACAACCTCTGAGCCCTGCCCTCAGAGAACCGTCGCCCCCGCCACCGCCCCCGCCGCCTTCCGCACCGCCCTGCACGTCCCCGACCCCCGCAGGGCCTGGGCCACCTTCTCCGCCGACTCGGCATCCCGGGCGAGGAACGCCGTCGTAGGCCCGGACCCGGAGACCAGCGCGGCGAGCGCGCCCGCCCCGCGCCCCGCCTCCAGCGTGTCCGCCAGTTCCGGGAACAGGGACAGCGCGGCGGGCTGAAGGTCATTGGACACGGCCGCCGCCAGCGCCTCCGCGTCCCCCTTCGCCAGCGCCTCCAGCAGCTCCGCCGAAGCCACCGGCTCCGGGATCTCCCGCCCCTCGGCAAGCCGGTCGAACTCACGGAAGACCGCCGGGGTCGACAGCCCCCGCTCGGCCATCGCGAACGCCCAGTGGAAGGTGCCGCCGGCCTCCAGGACCGTCAGCTGCTCCCCGCGCCCGACTCCGAGCGCCGCGCCGCCCACCAGGCTGAACGGCACATCGCTGCCCAGCTCGGCGCAGATCGCGAGAAGCTCGGCCCTGGAAGCGCCCGCACCCCACAGCGTGTTGCAGGCGAGCAGTGCGCCTGCGCCGTCCGCGCTGCCGCCCGCCATGCCGCCGGCGACCGGGATGTCCTTGGCGATGTGGATGTGGACGTCCGGCTCGATGCCCCGGCGCCCGGCGAGGGCGATGGCCGCGCGCGCGGCGAGGTTGGTGCGGTCCAGGGGAACCTGGTCGGCGTCCGGGCCCTCGCAGGTGATCCGGAGTTCCTCCGCGGGGGTCACCGTCACCTCGTCGTACAGGCCGACGGCGAGGAAGACGTTGGCGAGGTCGTGGAACCCGTCCGCGCGGGCTGCGCCGACCGCGAGCTGGACGTTGACCTTGGCCGGTACCCGTACCGTGACGCTCACTTGCCGCTCTCCTTGTGTTCCGCGATCCGCGCGAACTCCTCCACCGTCAGCGACTCCCCGCGCGCCTGCGGCGAGACCCCGGCCGCGACCAGGGCGGCCTCGGCGGCAGCGGCGGAGCCGGCCCAGCCGGCCAGTGCCGCCCGCAGGGTCTTGCGGCGCTGTGCGAAGGCCGCGTCGACGACGGCGAAGACCTCGGACTTGGAGGCGGTCGTCTTGATCGGCTCGGTCCGCCGCACCAGCGACACCAGTCCGCTGTCGACGTTCGGCGCGGGCCAGAAGACGTTGCGGCCGATCGCCCCGGCCCGCTTCACCTCGGCGTACCAGTTCGCCTTCACCGACGGCACGCCGTACACCTTGTTGCCGGGCGCGGCGGCCAGCCGGTCGGCGACCTCGGACTGCACCATGACGAGGGTCCGTTCGATGCTCGGGAAGGTGTCGAGCATGTGCAGCAGCACGGGGACGGCGACGTTGTAGGGGAGGTTCGCCACCAGCGCCGTCGGCGGGGGGCCGGGCAGCTCGGTGACGTGCATCGCGTCGGAGTGGACCAGCGCGAACCGGTCGGCGCGCGCCGGCATGCGCGCCCCGATGGTGGCGGGCAGGGCCGCCGCGAGTACGTCGTCGATCTCAACGGCGGTGACCCGGTCGGCGGCCTCCAGCAGCGCGAGCGTGAGGGAGCCGAGCCCCGGGCCGACCTCGACGACCACGTCGTCGGGGCGGACGTCGGCGGTGCGCACGATACGGCGGACCGTGTTGGCGTCGATCACGAAGTTCTGGCCGCGCTGCTTGGTGGGACGGACACCGAGCGCTGCCGCGAGCTCACGGATGTCGGCGGGGCCGAGGAGGGCGTCGGGGGTGGGGCTGCTCACGGGACAAGGGTACGGGGGTCTGCCCGGGCGGGTTGCCAGGTGCCCGCTGCCGCGGCCGGCCGGGGCGGGCCCCGGCGACGGCGAGCCCCTCCCCGGCGCTATCCCCGCAGCCGCGCCCCGCAATGCGGCCAGGGCGTCGACCCGCGGCGCACGTACAGCTTCTTCGCGCGGAAGGTCTGTTCGGCCTCCGGTGCGTCCTGCGGGCGTCCGGTGCCGCCGAGGCTGTGCCATGTGCGCGCGTCGAACTGGTAGAGGCCGCCGTACGTCCCCGAGGGGTCGACCGCGTTCGGGCGGCCGCCGGACTCGCAGGTGGCGAGGCCGTGCCAGTTCAGGTGGTCGGCGCCGGCCACGGAGGGCGGCAGCGGCTTGGTGCCCACCTTCACGATCTGCTTGCGCGGCTTGCGCACCACCTCGGAGGTCTCCCGGCGCGGCTTCTCCCGGACCCCGTTGACGATGCGCAGCAGGTAGGTGTCGCGCCGCAGCCCGGGCTGCCCCGCCTGTGCGACGACCTCGGTGCCCTTGAAGAGGGTGGGGTCCTCGGTGCGCTCGACCGCGAACGGGATCTGTTCCTCGCGGACCTCCCGGGTGCCGCTGACCCGCAGCACGGTCACCGTCTGCCCGTCACGCGGAAAGCTGTCGAGCGGCACGGAGGTGATGTCCTCGCCGTGCAGCCCGATCCCGGCCTCTCCGATGACCTCGCGGACGGTGGCCGCGTTGGTGCGGATGGTGCGGGTGCGGCCGTCGGCCATGACCGTGACGGCGCGCTCGGTGCGCACGTCGAGCGTGAGCCCGGCGCGTCCGATGCTCCGGGAGGGCGAGGTGGACAGGTACGCGCCCTCCGCGCGCACCCCCAGCTCGTCGAGCGCTCCTTCCACCGTGTGCGCCGTCGTCCACACCTCGTGCTGCTGGCCGTCCAGGGTGAGCCGGACGGGGCGCCCGTAGCGCACGGCGACCGTGTCACCGCTGGCGAGCGGGGTGCCGGGGGCGGGTGCGATCAGGTCGTGCGCTCCCACGGGCACGCGCTCATCGGCGAGCAGCTCGCTGACGTCGTCGGCGAAGGTGTGCAGGGTGCGCTGTTTGCCGTCGACGGTCAGCTCGACCGCCTTGTCCTTGGCGACGAACGCGGTGGTGCCGCCGGCGAGGAAGGCCACGACCAGCGCCTGGGGCAGCAGACGGCGCACGGCGGATTCCGGGCGCTCGGCGCAGCGCCCCCTGCGCCGGCGCGCGGCCCGCCCGCCCACGCCGGCGAGCGTCTCGGGTCCGCCCGCCCCTTCTTCGTCCGGCGCGCTCCGCTCCTGCGGCGCGCTCCGGGCCTGCGGCACGCTCCCGGTCTGCTGCGCGCGCCCGCCCTGCCGCGGCAGCAGCGGCTCGGTGACGAAGTACGCCTGCGCCTCGTAGGCGGGCCGGTAGGTGTCCTCGTACAGCGCGTACGGCTGGGTGTCCGCGGTGTACACGGAGGCGCCGGGGCCGTACGGCTCGTACGGCTCGTACGGCCACCATGTCTCGAACGTCTCGTACTGCGACTTGCTCACGCCGACACGCTCCAGAGGTGCCAGAGGGGTCCGGATCGGGCCCCCAGAACCTAGCGGAGCGACCGTCACTCTCCAAAGCGACGCGACTGCGTACTGTTGCCCGCCGAGTGTGCGCTCGCCACCCGTGCACCGGAGCGCGCCCGCCGCCCGAACAGGCGCTCAGTAGCCGAAGGCGCGCGCGGTGTTGGCGGCGAGCGCCGTCGCCAGCGCGTCCTCGTCGATGCCGCGCACGGCGGCCATGGCGCGGACCGTGACCGGGACGAGGTACGGGGCGTTGGGCCGGCCCCGGTACGGCGCCGGGGTCAGGAAGGGCGCGTCGGTCTCCACGAGGACCAGTTCCAGCGGGGCGACGGCGAGGGCGTCCCGGAGGTTCTGGGCGTTCTTGAAGGTGACGTTGCCGGCGAAGGACATGAAGTAGCCCTCGCGGGCGCAGATCTCCGCCATCGCGGCGTCGCCGGAGTAGCAGTGGAAGACGGTGCGCTCGGGGGCGCCCTCCTCCTTCAGGACGCGCAGGACGTCGGCGTGCGCGTCGCGGTCGTGGATGACGAGCGCCTTGCCGTGCCGCTTGGCGATCTCGATGTGGGCGCGGAAGGACCGCTCCTGCGCGGCCTTGCCCTCGGGGCCCGTGCGGAAGTGGTCAAGACCCGTCTCCCCGACGCCCTTCACCTGGGGCAGCCCGGCGAGCCGGTCGATCTCGGCGAGGGCCTCGTCCAGCGCCGCGTCACCGCCCGGCTCCCGCGCGCCCTGCCGCGACCAGCCGTCGGGGTCTCCGTGGACGATGCGCGGGGCCTCGTTGGGGTGCAGGGCGACGGCGGCGTGGACGCTGTCGTACGCGGCCGCGGTCTCGGCGGCCCAGCGCGAGCCCTTGAGGTCGCAGCCGACCTGGACGACCGTCGTCACCCCCACCGACGCGGCCTTCGCGAGGCCCTCCTCGACCGTGCCGGACTGCATGTCGAGGTGGGTGTGGGAGTCCGCGACCGGAACCCGCAGCGGCACCGGAAGCGGCGGCGCGGCGTTCTTGTCGCCCTTGGTGTTCTGGCCGGCGTTCGAAGGCATGCCCCGATCCTACGAAAGGGGCATGCCGCAGGCCGCCGGCGATCCGCTCAGCTCGCCTTGCGCTGGAACGGATGCAGGAGATCGGACAGGTGCCAGTGGTGCGGTTCCCTGTCCTGCGCGGGCACCTGCGGCACCTCCACCGGGCCCGCCTGCGGCACGCTGTGGTGCCGCTCCGCGGCGCCGCGCACCGACGAGACCTGCCCCGCGCGCATGATCCGCACGACGTGACCGTCGCAGTTGTGGCAGCTGGGCCGGCTCAGCGGCGACGGCACGACACGGCCGTCGGCCACGTAGAGCACGAACTCGTGCCCGTCGGCGTCGGTGTGGTGCTCTATCTCGTACGACTGCTCCCAGCCGTGCCCGCATCGCATGCAGGCGAAGGAATACGACTCGTGAACGACGGCTGTGGCCGTACCGCGGAGGCCGGAGTGCCCTGCGATCTCACTCATGCCAGCTCCTCTTGTCCGCTGGACAGGCGCCCCGCAACGGGGCGCCTCTTCAACCAGTGGACTCTTCCGCCGGCGCGAATGCAGCAGGGCTGTCGAGTGTTGGAGGCGATTTGGCAGTTCCTTGCAGAAACCGCCCTCTTCCACCCCGCTGGGCTTTGCTTTCGGCGACAGCCTTTTGCCGTCCCATGGCGCGCCTGCTCACCCGAGAACAGGCCTGCTCAGAGGCGGTTGCGCAGCAAATCGAATTCCCGCGGACGCGGTCCCGACACGCGCCCCTCACTCACCGGAACGTTTGGCTGCCACCACCGCGTCGAAGACGACCCTCTTCGGCACTCCCGCCTCCACCGCAACCGCGGCGATCGCCTCCTTGCGCCGCTCACCGGCTTCCTCCCGCACCCGCACCCGGCGCACCAGTTCCTCCGCGCCGAGTTCCTCCGGGCCGGTCTCGGGGGCCCCCTCGACCACGACGGTGATCTCCCCGCGGACGCCCTCGGCGGCCCATCGCGCCAGCTCCGCCAGCGGACCGCGCCGTACCTCCTCGTACGTCTTGGTCAGCTCCCGGCACACGGCGGCCCGCCGCTGCGCACCGAAGACCTCGGCCATCGCGGCGAGGGTGTCGTCGAGCCGGTGCGGGGCCTCGAAGTAGACGAGGGTGCGCCGCTCGCCCGCGACCTCCCGCAGCCGGGACAGCCGCTCGCCCGCCTTGCGCGGCAGGAAGCCCTCGAAGCAGAACCGGTCGACGGGCAGCCCGGACAGGGCGAGCGCGGTGAGCACGGCGGACGGCCCCGGCACGGCGGTGACCCGGATGTCCCGCTCCACGGCGGCGGCGACCAGCCGGTAGCCGGGGTCGGAGACCGACGGCATCCCGGCGTCGGTCACCAGCAGCACGCGCGCGCCGCCGAGCAGTTCCTCGACCAGCTCCGGCGTACGGGCGGACTCGTTTCCCTCGAAGTACGACACGACGCGGCCCTTGGGCGTGACGCCGAGGGCCTGGGTGAGCCGGCGCAGCCGCCGGGTGTCCTCGGCCGCGACGACGTCGGCGCCGGCCAGCTCGTCGGCCAGCCGGGGCGGCGCGTCCGCGATGTCGCCGATGGGGGTACCTGCGAGGACAAGGGTTCCAGTCACACGCCCATCCTCCCAGGAACCACTGACAGCCCTCCCGAAAGCCGACCGGTACCGCACATGCACGGGACTCGCACAGAACCGTTCCCTACGATGGCGCGGTGACCAGTACCGCGTCCTCCATGGACCTCCGGCAGGGCCAGGCGCCGCACGACCGGCGGCCGTCGTGGCAGCAGCGGCTGCGCCGATTCGGGTACGCACCGGCGCAGGACGCGCCCTCGGGTGATGTGCGCGACCGGCTGGTGCCCCCGTACGCCGAGCCGAGCCCGCGGCTGTGGCAGGTGCTCGGCGTGCCGCCGGTGCTCGCCGAGCGGCTCACGCGCTGGTCGGGCTGGGGCGGTCCGCTGCTGGTGACGCTGATGGCGGGCCTGATGCGGTTCTGGAACCTGGGCAGCCCGCGCGCGGTGATATTCGACGAGACGTACTACGCCAAGGACGCCTGGGCGCTCGTCCACCGCGGCTACGAGGTCAACTGGGACAAGAACGCCAACGACCTGGTGCTGCACACGCACGGCCACCTGGCGGTCCCGGCGGACGCGGCGTACGTCGTGCATCCGCCGGTCGGCAAGTACGTCATCGGGCTCGGCGAGCTGATGTTCGGGTTCGACCCGTTCGGCTGGCGGTTCATGACCGCGCTGCTGGGCACCCTCTCCGTTCTGCTGCTGTGCCGGATCGGGCGCCGGATGTTCCGCTCGACGTTCCTCGGCTGCCTCGCGGGCGCGCTGATGGCGGTGGACGGCCTGCACTTCGTGATGAGCCGGACCTCGCTGCTCGACGGCGTGCTGATGTTCTTCGTGCTGGCCGCGTTCGGCTGCCTGGTCCTGGACCGGGACCGGTCGCGGCAGAGGCTGGCCGCCGCGCTGCCCGCCGACCCGGACGGCCGGGTCCGGCCGCACGCGCGCGTGGCCGACACGTTCCGTTTCGGTCTGCGGCCCTGGCGCTGGACGGCCGGGCTGATGCTGGGCCTGGCCATCGGCACGAAGTGGAACGGCCTGTACATCCTGGCCGCCTTCTGTGTCATGGCGGTGCTGTGGGACGTCGGCGCCCGCCGGACCGCCGGTGCGCAGCATCCGTACGCGGCGGCGCTGAAGTACGACACGGGTGGCGCCTTCCTGGCGACGGTCCCGGTGGCGATCGTCGTCTACGTGGCCTCCTGGACCGGCTGGATCCTCTCCCCCGCGGACGGCACCGGCGGCTACTTCCGCAACTGGGCGGCCACCGACGGCAAGGGCGGCAGCTGGACCTTCCTGCCGGACTGGCTGCGCAGCCTGTGGCACTACGAGCACGAGGTGTACGAGTTCCACGTCGGCCTGACGTCCCCGCACACCTACCAGTCCAACCCGTGGAGCTGGATCGTGCTGGGCCGCCCGGTGTCGTACTTCTACGAGTCGCCGAACCCCGGCGCCGACGGCTGCCCGGCCGACGCCGGCCAGAAGTGCGCCCGTGAGGTGCTGGCGATCGGCACGCCGCTGCTGTGGTGGGCGGCCTGCCTCGCGATCCTGTACGTGCTGTGGCGGTGGGCGTTCCGCCGGGACTGGCGCGCCGGTGCCGTGGCGTGCGGGATCGCGGCCGGCTATCTGCCGTGGTTCCTGTACCAGGAGCGGACGATCTTCCTTTTCTACGCGGTCGTCTTCGTGCCGTTCCTGTGTCTGGCGGTGGCGATGATGATCGGCGCGGTCGTCGGCCCGCCGGGCTCCTCCGACACCCGCCGGGTGATCGGCGCATCGGCGGCGGGCGTACTGGTGCTGCTGATCGCCTGGAACTTCATCTACTTCTGGCCGCTGTACACGGGCACCGCGATCCCGATCGACTCGTGGCGGTCGAGGATGTGGCTGGACACCTGGGTGTGAGCCGCGGCCGCTCGGGGGTGTGCTCCAGTCGGATTGTCGCAAGCCTGCTACGGATCGGCCGCCGACATCACCCTCCGAGGTGGGGACTTTAAGGTGAGTGCCGTCGTTGGGGAGTGTGAGGGCTACGGGGAGCCTGGGGAACGTACGGAGGATCTGAGGCTGTGGGCAAGAGAAGGCGCGTCGCCGAGCGACGGAAGACGACCAGTCCCGCCGTGCTCGGCGGGATGATCGCCCTGGTCGTCGGCGGCGCCGGGGTCGGTGTCTACGCGCTGTACGACGGCGGTGCCGCGGCCGACGAGCGCACGTCCGCCACAGCCGGCCACAAGGCGGTGAAGACCGGCCCGCTCAGCGCCGCCGAGATCCGCACGGCCTCCGCCCGCTTTCTCACCGCGTGGCAGCAGGGCAGGCCCGCCGAGGCGGCCGCCGCCACGGACGACGCCTCCGCCGCCGCCGCGCTGCTCACCGGCTACGCCAAGGACGCGCATCTGAAGGACGTCACGCTGACGCCGGGCGCGGCCAAGGGCTCCAGGGTGCCGTTCACCGTCAAGGCGACGGTGTCGTACAAGAACCTGAGCAAGCCGCTGGCGTACGGCAGCTCGTTCACCGTGGTGCGGCGGGCGAGCGACGGCAAGCCACTGGTCGACTGGCACTCCTCGGTCGTCCACCCGGATCTGAAGGACGGCGACACCCTCGTCACCGGCGAGTCCGGCACCCCGCCGATCAAGGCGCTGGACCGTGACGGCGGCGAGCTGACGACTGCCACCTATCCGTCGCTGGGCACGGTGCTGGACGGGCTGCGGGAGAAGTACGGCAAGACGGCGGGCGGCAGGGCGGGCGTCGAGCTGCGCGTGGTGCGCGGCAAGGCGTCGCAGAAGGCCGAGCTGTCCGACAAGACGCTCGTGGAGCTGAGCAAGGGCACCCCGGGCACGGTGAGGACGACGCTGAGCCCGGCCCTGCAGGCGGCGGCCGAGCAGCAGATCGGCAAGCGCGCGCGGGCGTCCGTGGTCGTCGTACGGCCCTCGACCGGGGAGATCCTCGCGGTCGCCAACAGCGGGCACGGCTTCAACGTCGCCTTCCAGGGCTCCCTCGCGCCCGGCTCCACGATGAAGATCGTGACGTCGACGATGCTCTTCGAGAAGAAGCTCGTCACCCCGGGCGCATCGCACCCGTGCCCCAAGACGTACAAGCTGGCCGGCTGGACGTTCCACAACGACGGCGACTCCGAGATCAAGAAGGGCACGTTCAAGCAGAGCTTCGGAGCCTCCTGCAACAACGCCTTCATCAACTTCGCGCCGAAGCTGTCGGACAGCGACCTGACGAAGGAGGCCCAGCAGGTCTACGGCCTCGGCATGAACAACTGGGCCATCGGCGTCCCGTCGTTCGACGGCTCCGTCCCCGTGCAGAGCGGCGCGCAGATGGGTGCCTCGCTGATCGGTCAGGGCGGCGTGCGCATGAACCCGCTGAACATGGCGTCCGTGGCGGCGACGGTCGCGTCGGGCGCCTTCCACCAGCCCTACCTGGTGTCCCCCGAGGTGGACCACCGCACGCTGGCGAAGGCCGCGCGCACCATGTCGGCGGCGACGCAGTCCCAGCTGAAGGACGTCATGCGGTTCACGGCGGACTACGGCACGGCCGCCAAGGCGATGGCGGGCATGAGCGGGGACTACGGCGCGAAGACGGGCTCCGCCGAGGTCGACGGGCAGAAGAAGCCGAACGGCTGGTTCACCGCCTTCAAGGGCGACCTCGCCGCCGCGGGCGTGGTCCAGGCGGGCGGCCACGGCGGCGACACGGCCGGGCCGATCGTGGCGGCGCTGCTGAAGACGGGCGGCTGATCAGGTCCGTACGGGCTCTGCGGTGTAGGTGCGGCGGAGGAACCTCAGCAGTGCCTTCGACTCGAACTGGACCACCTCGACGCCGTGGTCGGAGTGGAACTCGACGACGGCCTGGACCCGCCCGCACGGCCACACCCGCACCGCGCCGCTCTCGGCCGGTACCCGCAGTCCCCGTTCCAGCAGTGCACGGGAGAAGGTCCACTCGTGCGGCCCCGGCAGGCCGACCCGGACCGAGCGCGGATCGGTGTCGGGGTCGTACCGCAGCACCACCGGTACGGCCCCCGGGTCCTCCTCGTCGGTGACGATATGGGCGCGTGCGTACTGTTCGACCACAGACATCGTACCGCCCTTTCACGCTGAGTGACCAAAGTGAAAGCTGTGCTTCCGCTTTCTCTCCAATGTCGCACATTTTCCGGTGGCCGCCCGCCGGAGCGGGCCGTCCTGCGGAACAGGCGCACGACCGACTGGCTCTTGCAAATAGTTCGCAACAAGGGCCTAAAATCATCCGGTGCATGTACCTGACGGATTCATCGACGCCCCCACCTCCGCCGTCACCGCAGTGGTCGCCGCCGGCGCCCTCGCGGTGAGCCTGCGCGGCGCCCGCCGTGAACTGGACGAGCGGACGGCCCCGCTGGCCGGCCTGGTGGCGGCGTTCATCTTCGCCGTACAGATGCTCAACTTCCCCGTCGCGGCCGGAACAAGCGGCCACCTGCTGGGCGGAGCGCTCGCCGCCATCCTTGTCGGCCCCTTCACGGGCGTGCTCTGCGTGTCCGTGGTGCTGCTCATGCAGGGCGTGCTGTTCGCGGACGGCGGTCTCACCGCGCTCGGCGTGAACATCACCGACATGGCGCTCACCACGACGGTCGTGTCGTACGCCGTCTTCCGCGCGCTGCTCGCCGTCCTGCCCCGCAAGCGGCGCTCGGTGACCGTCGCCTCCTTCGTCGCCGCGCTGGTGTCGGTACCGGCCGCCGCGGTCGTCTTCACGCTCCTGTACGCGGCCGGCGGGACGACCGACGTCTCCCTCGGCAAGGTCGCGACCGCGATGATCGGCGTCCATGTCCTGATCGGCATCGGTGAGGCCGTCATCACCGCGCTGACGGTGAGCGCGGTGATCGCCGTGCGCCCGGATCTCGTGCACGGCGCGCGCGGCCTGCGGCAGCGGCTCAAGTTGCGCGTGGACGGCGCGCTGGTGGACGCCCCGGCTCCCACGGCGCCCGTCGCGGCGCGCGCCTCCCGGCGCGCGCTGTGGGTGACGGGCCTGGTCACCTCGCTGGTGCTCGCCGGGTTCGTGAGCTTCTACGCCTCCTCCGCCCCCGACGGCCTGGAGAAGGTCGCGCACGACAAGGGGATCGACAAGAAGGAGGAGAAGCACGCCGCCGCCGACTCCCCGCTCGCCGACTACGGCGTCAGGAACGTCTCGGACGCCCGCCTGTCCGGGGGCCTCGCGGGCGTGATCGGAGTCGGCGTCACGGTCGTGGCGGGCAGCGCGGTGTTCTGGGCGCTGCGCCGGCGCCGGGCCGAGGACGTCTCCCCCGTCAGCACCGGCCTCTGACATGGGAGCCGGGCACGCGCACAGGCTGTACCGGCACGGGCACTCGCCCGTGCACGGCCTGCCGCCGCACACCAAGCTCGCCGCCGCCTTCCTGTTCGTGGTGGTGGTCGTGTCGACCCCGCGCGAGGCGATGTGGGCGTTCGCGCTGTACGCCGTCCTGCTCGCCGGCGTCGCGCGCCACGCGCGCGTGGCCGCCGGTTTCCTGCTGGGGCGGCTGCTGATCGAGGTGCCGTTCGTGGCGTTCGCGGTGCTCATGCCGTTCGTGGCTCAGGGCGAGCGGGTGCATGTGCTCGGCCTCTCGCTCAGCGTGAACGGCCTGTGGGGCGCCTGGAACGTGCTCGCCAAGGGCACGCTCGGTGTCGCGGCCTCCGTGCTGCTGGCCGCCACCACCGAGCTGCGCGAACTGCTGCTGGGCCTGCAGCGGCTGAAACTCCCGCCCCTGCTGGTCCAGATCGCCTCCTTCATGATCCGCTACGGCGACGTCATCACCGACGAGATGCGCCGCATGCGGATCGCCCGTGAGTCGCGCGGCTTCGAGGCCAGGGGCGTGCGGCACTGGGGCGTGCTCGCCAAGTCCGCCGGTGCGCTGTTCATCCGCTCCTACGAGCGCGGGGAGCGCGTGCACCTGGCCATGGTGAGCCGCGGCTACACCGGTTCCATGCCGGTCATCGACGAGGTGACCGCGTCCGGCGCGCAGTGGCGGCACGCTCTCGCCCTCCCCTGCGCCGCCCTTGTCGTCTGTCTGCTGGGATGGGTCCTGTGAGTACTGCTTCCCTGGAGGTCTCCGGCCTCGCCTTCGCCTACCCCGACGGCCACCAGGCGCTGTTCGGCGTCGACTTCACGATCGCGCGTGGGGAACGGGTCGCGCTGCTCGGCCCGAACGGCGCCGGCAAGACCACCCTGGTGCTCCACCTCAACGGCATCCTGGGCGGCGGCACCGGCACGGTGACGGTGGCCGGGCTGCCCGTCGGCAAGCAGCACATGGCCGCCGTCCGGCAGAAGGTCGGCATCGTCTTCCAGGACCCGGACGACCAGTTGTTCATGCCGACCGTGCGGGAGGACGTGGCGTTCGGGCCGGCCGCCGCCGGGATCAAGGGGGCCGCGCTCCGGGAGCGGGTGCGCACCGCCCTGGAGCGGGTCGGCATGCAGGACTTCGCCGACCGGCCGCCGCACCACCTGTCCTTCGGCCAGCGCCGGCGCGTGGCCGTGGCCACCGTGCTCGCCATGGAGCCGGAGATCCTCGTCCTCGACGAGCCGTCCTCCAACCTCGACCCGGCCTCCCGCCGCGAACTCGCCGACATCCTGCGCTCCCTGGACGTCACCGTCCTCATGGTCACCCACGACCTCCCCTACGCCCTGGAGCTGTGCCCGCGCTCCCTCGTCCTCAGCGACGGCGTGATCGCGGCCGACGGCCCGACCGCCGGGCTGCTCTCGGACGAGGAGCTGATGCGAGCACACCGCCTGGAGCTGCCGTTCGGCTTCGACCCGAAGTCCGTGACAATGGGCGCGTGACGAACGAGGACCGCGCCGCAGAGGGGTCGCTGCTGCTGGACGACCAGCTGTGCTTCGCGCTGTACGCCGCGCAGCGCGCCGTGACCGCCGCATACCGTCCACTTCTGGACGACCTCGGCCTCACCTATCCGCAGTACCTCGTGCTGCTGGTGCTCTGGGAGCGCGGCGAGACCAGCGTGAAGGAACTGGCGCGCGCCCTGCGGCTGGACTACGGGACCGTCTCGCCGCTGCTCAAGCGGCTGGAGGGGGCGGGTCTGGTCCGCAGGGAGCGCGCGGCCGACGACGAGCGCTCGGTGCTTGTCGCGTGCACGGGTCGCGGAGAGCAACTCCGAGAGCGCGCGGCGCGCGTACCGGGCGCCCTTCTCACCACCACGGGCCTCGGCGGCCCCGAGGTCGCGCGGTTGCGCGAGGAGTTGTGGAAGCTCACCGAGCGCGCCGGCGCGGCGGCCGACCGGCGCTGATTCCGCGCGCCTCCCGCTGGTCCCGCGCGCCTCCCGCTGACCCCGCACGCCTCCCGCTGATCCGGCGTTACCCCCGGTTGCCACCCCCCGAGTCCCTCCCGTTGACCAACCGGCCAGTACCTTGTGCACGATGTACTTGTGCACCACTTGTTCCGGGGGAGGCCTGCCATGACCGAGGACACCGCTGTCGACACCCGTCCGACGAAGATCATGTACGTCGCCGAGGCCACCGCCCACGGCGGTCGCGACGGCTATGTCACCAGCCAGGACGGCCGGATCGAGCTGAAGGTCGCCATGCCTGCGGAGCTGGGCGGCGACGGCAACGGCACCAACCCGGAGCAGCTGTTCGCGGCCGGCTACAGCTCCTGCTTCCACAACGCGCTGATCCTCGTCGGCAACCGCGCGGGCTACGACCTGACCGGCTCCACGGTCGCCGCCAAGGTCGGCATCGGCCCGAACCGGCAGCGCGGCTACGGCCTCGCGGTCGCCCTCAGCGTCTCCCTGCCGGTCCTGGACCCGGATCTGGCGGCCCAGCTGGTGGACGCGGCGCACAAGGTCTGCCCGTACTCCAACGCGACGCGCGGCAACATCGACGTAACGATCCTGCTGGGCTGATCCACCGAGGAATCGCAGGCACCCGGGCCGCGTTGCACCCACTGTCGCAGGCGAGGGACAGACCGAAAGGACGGCGAACGTGGACGTGAACGGCACAGTGGCCGAGGGCTTCGAGCCGGTCAGGGAGGCGTTCGCCGCGAACTTCGCGCTGCTCGGGGAGCGCGGCGCGGCCGTCGCCGTGTACCGCGACGGCCACAGGGTCGTCGATCTGTGGGCCGGCACCAGGGACGTGGACGGCGCGGCTCCCTGGGAGCCCGGCACCGCGCAGATCGTGCGCTCCGCCACCAAGGGTGTGGCGGCCGCCGCGCTCCTGCTCCTGCACCAGCGCGGCGAGCTGGACCTGGACGCCCCGGTCGGCGCGTACTGGCCCGAGTACAAGGCGGCCGGCAAGGAACGCACCCTCGTCCGGCACCTGCTCGCGCACCGCGCCGGCGTGCCCGTGCTGGACCGCCCGCTGACTCCCGCCGAGGCCGCCGATCCCGACCTGGGCGCCGCGGCGGTCGCCGCGCAGGCGCCGGTGTGGGAGCCGGGCACGGACCACGGCTATCACGCCCAGACCTACAGCTGGCTCACCGGCGAACTGATCCGGCGCATCACCGGCCGTCCGGCCGGCGCGTGGATCGCGGACGAGATCGCCGGGCCCGTCGGCGCCGACCTGTGGCTGGGCCTGCCGGAGTCGGAGCACGCGCGCGTCGGGCGCGTCGGTCCGGCCGAGGCGCCCGAGGCCGTGGGGGGCCTGAAGACCCGCCCCAAGCGCGCGGTGGCCGAGGCCTACGCCGACCCGGACTCGCTGACCCGGCGCGCGTTCGCCGCGATCACACCGCTCCCCGACGAGAACGACCCCGCCTACCGTGCGGCCGCGCTGCCCGCCTCCAACGGCATCGCCACCGCCGACGGGCTGGCCCGCTTCTACGCCTCGCTCATCGGCGACGTCGACGGCGGCATCCGCCTGTTCACCCCGGAGACGGGCGCACTGGCCCGCACCGAGCAGTCCGCCGGGCCGGACCGGGTCCTGGTGGTCGGCACCCGGTTCGGCCTCGGCCACATGCTGCACGGCGCCGCCTCCCCGCTGCTCTCCCCCGGTTCCTTCGGTCACCCGGGCCGGGGCGGCGCCCTGGCCTTCGCCGACCCGGAGACCGGCATCGCCTTCGGCTATGTCACCAACGGCTTCCGGAAGAGCGTGACGGCGGACCCGCGGGCGCAGGCGCTGGTACGGGCGGTACGCGCGGCGCTCGCACAGGGCCGTACGCACGGCGTCATGGACGGCGCTGTCACACGTTGATCGTGTGCGAGGTCCGGCCGGACTCCGCGTCGATCTCGTCGTGTGCCTTGGTCAGCAGTTGCATGGCCAGTTCGTTGAGGGCACGTGCGCCGGCGATCTCCTCGCCGACCCTGGGCTGGTTGGCGTCGACGCGGTGCCGGGTGGCGTGGCCGTGTGCCCGTACCTCGGTACCGTCGGGCAAGCGCACCAGAGCCACCGCTTTGGTGTGCTGCTCGTCCTCCATGAACTCCAGCTCGACATGCCATCCGACAGCTGTGTGCATCATGACGACCACCTCCGGGGACAGCTGATTCCAGCTGTTTCCAGGGTGCTCCCGTGCGCGGGGAACGTCACCTCGGCGGGACGGGTCACGCCTTCCTGCCCGGCTCGTCGAAGCTGGCGAAGTACGCGGCGGCCATGTCCTCGTCCGCGTGGCCCGACGCGGCGGCACGCGCGAACCGTTCCGCTGCGGCGGCGGCGACGTCCAGCCGTACGCCGCCGCGCTCGGCGGCCCGCACGATGAGACGGGCGTCCTTCTCCGCGGTGGCCACCGCGAACGACGGCGGGGACAGCTTGCCGTCGAGCACCAGCGCGGCCTTGGCCCGCAGATAGCCCATGTCGAGCGGGCCGCCCTCGATGAGGTCGAAGAAGCCCTGCGGATCCACGCCGAGGGCCCGGGAGAGGGCAAGGACCTCACCGGTGGCGGCGGTGGCGGCAAGCACCCAGCTGTTGGCCACCAGCTTCAGCCGGCTGGCGCTGCCGGCGCCGCCGTCGTCCCCCGTCCACACGGTCTTCGCGCCGACCGCGTCGAAGACGGGCGCGACCGTCTCCCGCCCCTCCCCGGGCCCGGCGGCCAGCACGGTCAGCCGGCCGGCCTCGGCGGGCTCCTTGGTGCCGAGGACGGGTGCGTCGTAGAGGACGAGTCCGTGTTCGCGGGCGAAGGCGGCCAGGTCGCCGATCAGATCGACGCCGACGGTGGTGCACTGTGCCCACACCGTGCCGGGCCGCAGGGCCGGTGCGGCCTCGCGCAGGACGTCGAGGACGGTGTTGCCGTCGTAGAGCATCGTCAGGACGACGTCGGCGCCCTCGACGGCCTCGGCGGGGGTGGCGGCGATCCGGGCGCCGTCGGCGGCGAGCGGCTCGGCCTTCTCACGCGTGCGGTTCCACGCCCGCACCTCCAGCCCCGCACGGCACAGGTTGCGGGCCATCGCGGCCCCCATGATGCCGGTGCCCAGCACGCTGACGGTCGGCTTGTCGGTCATGACGGCTCCCTGTCGTTCCTGTTGCTGCCCGGATGTTCCTCACCACCGGGCTACCCGTCCCCACCGGGCTGCCCGCCTACCCCCCGTGCATCATCAACCCGATGCCCACGACCAGCAGTCCGGCCGCCGCGATCCGGGGTGCCCCGAACCGTTCCTTGAAGAACACCGCACCGATCGCGGCCCCGACGATGATCGAGGACTCGCGCAGCGCGGCGACCGGCGCGAGTTCCGCGCGGGTCTGGGCCCACAGGACCAGGGCGTACGCGGCGACCGAGAGGGCCGCGCCGAGGAGGCCGAGGGCAGCGTACGGCCGGAGGAGCCGGACGGTGTCGGCACGCGCGCGTGCGTACATGCAGCCGGGGATGACGGCTCCCTGGACGGCCATGAGCCAGGCGATGTACCCGAGCGGCGCGTGCGCGGCCCGCACGCCCAGGCCGTCGGTCACGGTGTACAGCGCGATGGTCAGCCCGGTCGCGAAGGCCGCGCCGATCGCCGCCCAGTCGGGCCGGCGTCCCCGCAGCCCCCACAGGCTGACGCCCATGAGCCCCACACAGGACACGGCGATCCCGGCCAGCGCCCAGGCCCCGGGCACCTCGTGCGCGAAAACAGCGGCCAGCACGGTGACCACGAGCGGGGCGCTGCCGCGCGCGATGGGGTACGCCTGCCCGAAGTCGCCGAGCCGGAACGAGGTCATCAGCAGGGCGTAGTAGACGATGTGCACGAGGGCCGAGACCAGCAGGTACGGCCAGGCGGGTCCCGCCGGGAAGGCCGTGAACGGCGCGATCGCGAGTCCGATCAGCAGCCCGCCCCCGGAGATCAGGGTGAATCCGACCAGTTTGTCGGTGATGCGGTGTGCGATGGCGTTCCAGCTGGCGTGGGTCACCGCGGCGAACAGGACGGCGGCTGCGACGAGCGGCGTCACGCGGTCTACTCGCGCACGTCCACCAGGTCGGCGCCGGCATGGGCCACGAGCGCCTTCGGCTCGATCGGGAAGACGGTGTACGGCGTGCCGGCCGCCGCCCACACCAGGTCGTGCGCGAGCAGCGAGCGGTCGGCGAGGACACGCGTGCGTGTGCGGTGCCCGAAGGGCGGCACGCCGCCGATGGCGTACCCGGTGGTCCCGCGTACGACGCCGGCGTCGGCCCGGCCGACCTTCCCGGCGCCCAGTTCCTCGCGCAGCCGCTCCACGTCCACGCGCGAGGCACCGTCCATCAGCACCAGCACCGGAACCTCGTCGGCGGCGAAGACCAGCGACTTGCAGATCCGGCTCGGCTCGCACCCGATCGCGGCGGCGGCCCCGGCGGCGGTCCGGGTGGCCTCCGGGAACCGCCGGATGCGCGCGAGGACGTCGTGCAGCCCGAGCGCACGCATCGCTTCGGCGAACCGGGGATGGGCTCCGGACTCTCCGGTGTCGGTCGCGGTCGTCGTCATGCACGGCACGCTACGGCATCGCTCCGGCCGCCCTCACGGTGGTTTCACCGGCCACCGGGGCTCGACTGTGATCATGCGGCGGCTCTGTCATTACCTGGCGTGCACCAGAACGGACGTTCAGGGCCGTGCCGTCGCGGCGGCCCGGCCCATGGGCGCGACGTTCGACGGGTCGGGCACCTGGTCCGTGCAGTCCGGTACCGGCCCCGAAGCCCACGCGCGCGTGCAGCTCTCCTTCACCGAGCCGCGCAGTTTCCTGAACGGCGACACCCTCGACAAGCTGTCGATCGCCACGGATGCCAAGCGAACGTACCTCTACGAGGACGACGACCCGGACGTCTGCCCGAAGTTCCGGCTGAGGACGACCGGTCCGGGACATCCGTGGGCGGAACCTTCCCCCCGGGCATGAGGAAGACCGGCCGGTGAGGGCCGGTCCCGTCCCCACGGAACCCTCACCGGCCGGTCGCTGCCGGCCGGAAGCGGTGTGTCAGGCCCGTACCAGCTCCCGCTCCTCCTCCCTGCCGGACGGGGTGCGCAGACCCTCGCCCTCGACGTCCACGTTCGGCAGGGCGCGGTCGAGCCACTTCGGCAGCCACCAGGCCCGACTGCCGAGCAGCGCGAGCACCGCCGGGACGATGGCCATGCGCACGATGAACGCGTCGAAGAAGACGGCGATCGCGAGACCGAAGCCGATCATCTTGATCATCGACTCGGTGGAGCCGATGAAGCCGGAGAAGACGGCGATCATGATGACGGCGGCGGCCGTGACGACCCGCGCGCCGTACTTGAATCCGGTGACCACGGCCTGGCCCGGCGTCTCGCCGTGGACGAACGCCTCCCGCATCCGGGTGACGAGGAAGACCTCGTAGTCCATCGCGAGGCCGAAGACCACACCCACCATGAAGATCGGCATCATCGACATGACCGGCCCGGTCTGCTCGACGTTCATCAGGCCCGACAGCCAGCCCCACTGGAAGACCGCGACCACGGCGCCGAGCGCCGCGAGCACGCTCAGCAGGAAGCCGAGCGCCGCCTTCAGCGGGACGAGGACCGAGCGGAACACCACGATCAGCAGCAGGAAGGCCAGGCCGACGACCAGGGCGAGGTAGGGCAGGAGCGCGTCGTTCAGCTTCTGCGAGACGTCGATGTTCATCGCCGTCGAGCCGGTGACCAGCACCTTGGCGTCGGTCTTCGCGGTGATGTCCGCGCCCTTGCCGCGGATGGCGTGCACCAGGTCCTCGGTGGTGTGCGAGGACGGCTTCGACCCCGGTACGACGGTGATCGTCGCGGTGTCGCCGGCCTTGTTGGTCAGGGCCGGGGTGAGGGTGACGACGTCCTTCAGGCCCTTGATCTCGTCGCCGACCTCGGTGAAGGCGGCCTTGGGGCGGGCGCTGTCCTTGGCGTCGACCACGACCATCAGCGGGCCGTTGAAGCCCGGCCCGAAGCCCTCGGAGAGGAGGTCGTAGGCGCGGCGCTGGGTGGTGGAGGCGGGCTGGGAGCCGTCGTCGGGCAGTCCCAGCTCCAGGGAGGCGGCCGGGATCGCCGCGGCGCCGAGGCCGAGCACGCCGAGCAGGAGGACGGCCACCGGACGCCGTACGACGAAGCTCGCCCAGCGGGTGCCCATGTTGGGCCGGCCCGGCTTCTTCGGCGCGCGTCCGCCGCCGAGCAGCTTGCTCTTCTCACCCGCCGGCTTGATCCTGCGGCCCGCGTAGCCCAGCAGCGCCGGGATCATCGTCAGCGCGATGAGGACGGCGACGGCGACCGTGCCCGCCGCCGCGACGCCCATCTTGGTCAGCATCGGGATGTCGACGACCGACAGGCCGACCAGGGCGATGACGACGGTGAGGCCGGCGAAGACCACCGCCGAGCCGGCCGTGCCGACGGCGCGTCCGGCCGCGTCCTCGCGCTCGCGGCCCTCGGCCAGTTCGGCGCGGTAGCGGGAGACGATGAACAGGGCGTAGTCGATACCGACGGCCAGGCCGATCATGGACGCCAGCGTGGAGGTCGTGGAGCCGAGATCCAGGGCGCTGGCGAGCGCGGTGATCGTGGAGACGCCGATACCGACGCCGATGACGGCGGTGAGCAGCGGGAATCCGGCCGCGAGCAGCGAGCCGAAGGTGATCACGAGGACGACGGCGGCGATCGCGAGGCCGATGACCTCACTGGAGCCGGTCTCCGGGCTCGCGCGCAGCGCGTCACCGCCGATCTCGACGGTCAGCCCGGCGTCCCGCGCGTGCTGCGCGGCCTGCTTCAGGGCGTCCTTGGAGGAGTCCTCCAGCTCCATGCCGGAGACCTTGTACTTCACCGAGGCGTAGGCGATCGTGCCGTTCCTGCTGACGGCGTGCCTGGTGTAGGGGTCGGCGACGGAGGCGACCTCGGAGCCGCGCCGGAGCTCCTCGACCGTCTTCTCGACGGTCGCCTTGTTCTCGTGGTCGGTCATCTTCCCGCCGCCGGGCGCCTTGAAGACGACGCGCGCGGTGGCGCCGTCGGCGCTCATCCCGGGGAAGCGCTGTTCCAGCAGGTCGAAGGCCTTCTGGGCCTCGGTGCCGGGGATGGAGAAGGACGTGGTGCCGGCGGCCGGCGCAGAGGCGGCGCCCACCCCGGCGAGGGTGAGCAGCGCGACCCATATGAGGGCGACGAAGTGGCGTCGCCGGAAGGCGAGCCGGCCGATTCTGTAGAGGAACGTGGCCATGTGAGGCGTACTCCCGGTCAGGTCGTGGGGTTCATCAGGGCAGGGGTGATCAGCCCGACGACGTGAGCGGTGACGTCAGGTGGTGGGCTTGCTGGGGAGAGGGGTCAGCCGGTGGAGACGCCGAGGGCGGGGAGGACCACGGCGTCGATGTACGACAGGAGGAAGGCCTGCGTCGGCGGCTGCTCGTCGATCATCGTGCGGGCGGCGAACCCGCCGATCATCATGTGCATCACGTAGTCGATCGCGGGGTTGTCCGCACGGACCTCGCCCCGGTCGATCGCCCGTTGCAGCACGCGGCGGAACTCCGCCATCTCCGGTTCGATGAGATGGTCCCGGAACGCCCGCAGGAGATCCGGATTGCTGTGGACGGCCATGGCCAGTCCGCGCATCAGCGCGGAGTTCTGCTCCATCTCGCAGTCGTCCGAGGCCAGCGTGAGGGCGTGCAGGTCGCCCCTGAGCGACCCGGTGTCGACGTCCCCGACCCGGCCCGGCTTGTTGTGCCGCACCGCCTTCGCCACCAGTTCGGCCTTGCCGCCCCACTGGCGGTAGAGCGTGGCCTTGCTGGAGCGGGTGCGGGCGGCGACGGCGTCCATGGTGAGGGCGTCGTAGCCGACCTCGCGGAGCAGGTCGAGCACGGCCTCGTACAACTCGGCCTCGCGCTCGGGGGTGATCCGGCTGCGACGCCCCGGTGCGAGCACCGGCTGCGCCGGAGCGGCTGACGCCGCGCCCTGGGATGCGGCTTCGGTCATGCCACTCACCTTCCGCTCCGGTCCCTGCTGCTTCGTACACCATGAAGATACCCCGGGCCGACTGCGAAACGAAACGGTTTCGTACGTGCCCTGGGTCACGGCCGTGAAGGACGCATAAGGTCACGACCGTGAAGGACGCACGAGTTGCTGCACCCCCGTGCGCGGAAAAGCATGGGGAGGTGAGCTATCTGCGCTTCCCCCACCTCAGCGGCGACCTGCTGTGCTTCGTGGCCGAGGACGACCTGTGGCTGGCCCCTCTCGACGCCCCGGGACGGGCCTGGCGGCTCACGGCGGACCGCACGAAGGCCGGGCACCCCCGGTTCTCGCCCGACGGCCGCCGTATCGCGTACACGACCTGGCGCAGTCTCGTGCCCGAGATCCACCTCGTGGGCGTCGACGGCGGCCCCGCGCGGCAGCTGACGTACTGGGGCAGCACCGACACGCAGGTCTGCGGATGGACACCCCCCGAAGGAGAAGGCGACGCCGACATCCTGGCCGTCGCCTCCCACGGCGAACCCTTCTCCTACTACACCTGGGCCTACAAGGTGTCCCCCGACGGCGACCCCGGCCGCAAGCTGCCCTGGGGTCCGGTCGCCGACATCCAGGTCGCCGACATCGACGGACAGCACAAGACCCTGCTGCTCACCGGCACCCCGCCGCACGAACCGGCCTCCTGGAAGCGCTACCGCGGCGGCGCCATGGGCCGCCTCTGGCTGCACGGGCAACGTCTCCTGCCCGACCTCGGCGGCCATCTGGCCTGCCCCATGTTCGTCGCCGGCCGGATCGCCTTCCTCTCCGACCACGAGGGCGTCGGCAACCTCTACTCCTGCGCCCACGACGGCACCGACCTGCGCCGCCACACCGACCACGACGCCTTCTACGCCCGGCACGCCGCCGGCGACGGCAGCCGGGTGGTCTACCAGTGCGCCGGCGACCTGTGGCTGGTGGACGACCTCTCCCCGGACGCCGTACCGCGCAAGCTGGACATCCGCCTCAGCGGGCCGGCCACCGGGCGCCGCCGGTACCAGGTGCCGGCCGCGCAGCACGTCGACGGCATCTCCGTGGACGACACCGGCCGGGCCAGCGCCGTCGTCGTACGCGGCAGCCTGTACTGGCTCACCCACCGCGACGGCCCCGCCCGTACGATCACCGACACGCCCGGGGTGCGGGTACGGCTGCCGGAGATGCTGGGCACGACCGGCCAGGTGGCGTATGTGACGGACGCGGAGGGCGAGGACGCCGTCGAGATCGCCCAGCTCCCCCGCGCCACCGGCGACCGCACGCCCCGCCGGCTCGCCTCCGGCGCACTGGGCCGGGTCCTGGAGATGGTCTGCGACCCCTCGGGCGAACGGCTGGCGATCGCTTCACACGACGGGCGGCTGCTGCTGATCGATGCGGGGGAGGGGGAGGGTGGCGGGGCGGTCGAGGTGGGAGAAGGCGGCGGGGGTGCCGGGGAGGCAGAGGGCGCCGGGGCGGGGGAGGAAGCAGAGGGCCGGGACGAGGCCACAGAGGGCGGCGGGGGTGCCGAGGAAGCAGAGGGCGGTGAGGACGTCGAGGGGGCCGAGGAGACGGAGGGTCGCGGTCAAGGCGGCGGGAGCAGCGAGGAGGGCGCCGGGGCTGCGGCGAGTGCCGATGTACAGGCGACCGGAAGCGAAGCAGACGCCGGCGAACAAGGGACCGGGACCGCAGCAGACGCCGACGCGCAGGGGACCGGGACCGCAACTGCCGCCGCAGAGCAGGGCACCGGACCCGGGCAAGCCGCCGGAGGCCCGGTCACCGAGTTGATCCGTTCCGTCAACGGCCCCGTCCGCGACCTCGCCTTCTCGCCGGACGGCGCCTGGCTCGCCTGGTCCCACCCGGGCATCGGCCGCTCCCTGCGCCAGATCAAGCTGGCCCGCATCAAGGACCGGCTGATCGTGGACGTGACCAACGGCCGTTTCGAGGACGAGAACCCCGTCTTCACCCGCGACGGCCGCTATCTCGCCTTCCTCTCCTGGCGCGGCTTCGACCCGGTCTACGACGTCCACACCGGCGACCTGTCCTTCCCGCTCGGCTGCCGCCCGTACCTCGTCCCGCTGAACTCGGCGACCCCCTCCCCCTTCGCCCTCAACCCCGAGGGCCGTCCGGCTGCCGGCGGGCTCGACCCGGTCGAGGACGAGGAGACGGGCGAGGCCGGCACGGTGACCGTGGAGGTGGAGGGCCTGGCGATGCGGGTCACACCGTTCCCGGTCATCGCCTCCAAGTACTCCGCGCTGTACCCGGTCGCCGGCGGCGGCCTGGTCTGGCTGCGCTGGCCGATCTCCGGCGCGCTCGGCGAGACGTTCGCCAACCCCTCCGACATCAGCGGCCGCCCGACCCTGGAGTACTTCAACATCACCAAGGCGAAGAAGTCCGAACTCGTCGACGACCTGGACTGGTTCACGGTCAGCGGCGACGGCACCCGCCTGGTCGTCGTCGACGAGGGCGAACTGCGCGCGGTCCCCGCCACGGAGCTCGGCGACAGCGACACGACCGTCTGGATCGACCTGCGCCGCCTCCTCCATGCGGCCGACCCGCCCGCCGAGTGGCGTCAGGCCTACGACGAGGCGGGACGGATCATCCGCGCCTACTTCTGGGACCCGGGCATGAGCGGCGTCGACTGGGACGCGGTGCTGGACCAGTACCGGCCGCTCGTCGAACGGGTCGCCTCCCCCGACGAGTTCGCCGATCTGCTGCGGGAGGTCCTCGGCGAACTGGGCACCTCGCACGCCTACGTCACCGCCGCCCGCCGCAACGAGGGCCCGCCCCACTACCAGCGCTGGCAGGGCCTCCTCGGCGCCAACTTCGTGCACCGGGAAGAGGGCTGGATCGTCAAACGCATCCTGCCCGGCGACTCCTCCGACTCCAAGGCCCGCTCACCGCTGGCCGGCACGGGCATCCGCGAGGGCGCCGTCCTCACCCACGTCGACGGCCGCCCGGTGAATCCCGTGACAGGGCCGTATCCGCTCCTCGCCGGCTCCGGGGGTACGACCGTGGAGCTGACGTTCGCCCCGCCTCAGGGGCAGCCGGGCCGGGCCCGCCGGGTCGCCGTCGTCCCGCTGATCGACGAACGGCCGCTGCGCTACCAGGACTGGGTGGCCAAACGCCGGGAGGTCGTCCGGGAATTGAGCGGCGGCAAGTGCGGCTACCTGCACATCCCCGACATGGGCGGTTCCGGCTGGGCCCAGTTCAACCGCGACCTGCGCATGGAGGTGTCCCGGCCGGCCCTGATCGTGGACGTGCGCGGCAACGCGGGAGGGCACATCAGCGAACTCGTCATCGAGAAGCTGACCCGGACGATCCTGGGCTGGGACCTGACCAGGGACGCACAGCCGGTGTCGTACACCTCGAACGCGCCGAGGGGCCCGGTCGTGGCCCTTGCCGACGAGGCGACCTCCTCCGACGGCGACATGATCACGGCCGCCTTCAAGCTGCTGAAGCTCGGCCCGGTGGTCGGGCAGCGCACCTGGGGCGGCGTGGTCGGCATGACCGGCCGCCACCGGCTGGGCGACGGCACGGTCATCACGGTGCCGATGAACGCGGCCTGGTTCGACGCCTACGGCTGGTCCGTGGAGAACCACGGCGTCGCCCCCGATCTGGAGATCCTGCGCACCCCCCTGGACTGGGCGGAGGGCCGCCACGCCCAGCTCGACGACGCGGTCCAGCTCGCCCTGGAACTCCTGGAGTCCAACCCGGCGGCCGTCCCCCCCGACTACAGCGAGGTCCCCGACCGCTCCCGCCCCAAGCTGCCGCCACGCCATTAGCCTTTCGACGCACGCCATTAGCCTTTCGACGAGGGGGAAACCGCCCCGCAAACACACGCAGGGCGCCCTCCACGAAGAAGGGCGCCCCACGCCGAACCGGCCGGAGCCGAGCGCAGCGACTACGCGTCGTAGTCCCGGTCGAAGCGGTCTTCCATCTCCGCTTCCGTGTCCTCGATGTCACGCATGTTCTCGCGACCGCGCTGGGTCTGCTGGCCACGCTGGGGCTGCTGCTGGCCGCGCTGAGGCTGCTGGCCACGCTGGGGCTGCTGCTGGCCGGCCCGCTCACGGGCCTCACCGAGCTTCTGCTTGCCCTGTTCCTGCCACTCGTTGGCCTTGTCCTTCATACCCATGTGGGTTCACTCCCGTGGTGGGTGAGGTGTGGGGAATCGGCCCCTCGGTGGGGCCTCACCCAGATTCACACGGCCGACCACGGTGTGCATGTGGATCAGTCACGGTGGGTAGCGCGCGCCGCTTCGTCCGCCGCCCCACCTGCACCGACGAGCCCCGAGCGCATCCCCTGCAGACGCGGCGCGAACCGCTTCATCTCGCGCTGCCCGACCGTCCCGATGAGCGTCGGCAGATACCCGCGCACGCCCTGCATGCCACGCAGCCACCACTGCCCGTACACATGCGCCGAGCGCCGCTCGATCCCGGCGACGAGCCGGTCCACCGCCGGCCCCAGCGGGTACGTCTTGTTGGACGGCCACGGCAGCCGCTGCCTCAACTCCCGCATGACGTCGTCCTGGTCGGCGCCGCGCACCATGTCGGTGTCGGTCCAGGACAGGTAGCCGACGCCGACGCGCACGCCCTGGTGGCCGACCTCGGCGCGCAGACTGTGCGCGTACGCCTCCACACCCGACTTGGACGCGCAGTACGCCGTCATCATCGGCGCCGGGGTGATCGCGGCGAGCGAGGCGATCTGCAGCAGATAGCCCCGGCTCTCCACGAGCACCGGCAGGAACGCCCGCGCGGTCACCGCCGAGCCGATCAGGTTGACCTCGATCACGCGCCGCCACGCCTGCGGATCGGAGTCGGCGAACGGACCGCCCGTCGCCACACCGGCGTTGGCCACCACGATGTCGACCTTCCCGAACCGCGCCTTCACCTCCTGCGCGACCCGGCTCATCGTCTCGTGGTCGGTGACGTCGGCATACCAGTGGGCGCTGTCGCTGTGCAGGCGCGAGGAGACCTCCTTGAGCGCCTCCTCCTCCAGCCCGACCAGCGCGACCTTCGCGCCGCGCGCGGAGAGCTTGCGCGCCAGGAGCTCACCGACTCCGCGCGCCGCTCCGGTGACGACCGCGACCTGTCCTTCGAGGCTGACCCTGCTCATGCGCCCTCCTTGATCTGCGCCGGGGTGGAACGGTGCTCGCCGCGCTCACCGGGTTCGTCCTCGGGGTCGGTCCCGCTGACGGTGACGTACGTGGTGACGAGTTCCCGGATCCTGCCGGTCACCAGGTCGGGAGCCTCGATGGGGGTCATGTGGCCGACGCCGGCCAGTTCGGTGAGGCCGGCGCAGTGCGGCAGCGCCGCGACCAGCGCACGGGCGTGCACGAGGGGCGTGAGCCGGTCGGACGCGCCGTGCACCACCGCGGTGGGCGCGTGCAACTCCCGTACGCCGTGGTCGAGATCGAGCGCCTCCAGCACGGAGGCCCAGGCGTGGCGCACGGCGCGCGGGCAGGCGTGCACGATCCGCGCGCACGCCTCCACCATGTGCGGGGCGGAACCGGCACCCATGGTGGCGTACTTGAGGATGCTCTTCGCGACCGGCGTGACCGGTCCGAGCGGGGCGCGCGAGCCGAGCACGCGCCCCGTGATCCAGGTCCGCACACGCCCGGCGCGCAACGGCACCACACGCGACTCCGCGACCAGCCGCGAGCTGCCGGTGCTGCACAGCAGGACGGCGGCGGCGTGCTCCCGGAACCGGGGCCGCGCGGCTGCGGCCATGACCGTCATGCCGCCCATGGAGTGGCCGACGATCAGCGCCTTCTCCCCGCGCGCGAGCGTCTGCGCGAGCACCGCTTCCAGGTCGTCCGCCAGCGCGTGGGTCGTGCACGCCGGGCTTGCGGGACTACGCCCGTGCCCTCTCTGGTCGTACGCGATCACCCGGTGGTCGGTCGCCAGGTCCCGTATCTGCGCCGCCCAGAAGGCGGTCGAGCAGGTCCAGCCGTGGGAGAGGACAACGGGGGGCGCGTCGTCGGGGCCGTGCACCTCGACGTGCAGCCGCGCGCCGTCGGCGGAGACGACGGTGAGTTCACGAGAGGGGACCGGCGGGGCGTAGGGGCCGGAGGTGACGGAGGTGAGGGGGGTGCGGCGACTCATGCGACGGCCTCGCTCTGCTTCCCGGGCACTGCTGCCGGCTTGCGGATGACCTCGTACTCCCCCAGGTCCACCCGCCGGGTCGCACGGCGGAACTCGGTCGTCGTACCGGGCCAGATGGTGGTGTTGCGGCCGCTCGCGTCCAGGTACCAGCTGGTGCAGCCGCCGGTGTTCCACACGGTGCGCTTCATGCGCTCCTGGACCGTGCGGTTCCAGTCCTCGACGGCCGCGGGCCGGGCGTCGAGGGCCGTACGGCCTCCCCCCGTGCCTTGAGGGCCTGCGGGGAACCCCAGGACGTCCAGTTGGCGCAGATAGTCGGCCATGTAGTTCAGCTGGGACTCGATCATGAGGATCATGGAGGAGTTCCCGAGGCCGGTGTTGGGCCCGATGATCGTCATCCAGTTCGGGAATCCGGCGGCCGCGGCGCCGCGCAGCGCCTGCATGCCGTTCTTCCAGGACTCCGCGAGCGTGATGCCCTCGGCCCCGATCACCCGCTCGGCGATCGGCATGTCCGTGACGCGGAAGCCCGTACCGAAGATGATCGCGTCGACCTCGGCCTCGGTGCCGTCGGCCGCGACGACGGTGGAGCCGCGGATCTCACTGAGCCCGCTGGCGACGACGTCCACATTCGGCTTGGCCAGCGCCGGGTAGTACGTGCTGGACAGCAGGATCCGCTTGCAGCCGATGCGGTAGTCGGGGGTGAGCTTGGCGCGCAGGGCCGGGTCCTTGATGGCACGGGCCATGTTGCGCTTGGCGAGCCTCTCGACGAGTCCGAGCTCGTCGGGATGCTTGGTGAACGCCTGGACCTGCAGCTCACGGATGCCCCACAGCAGGCCGCGCCTGAGCTGGGTGGTGAAGGGGACCGACCGGTGCAGCAGGCGCTCGGCGCCGCTGATGGCGCGGTCGACTCGGGGCATGACCCAGGGCGGGGTGCGCTGGAAGAGGGTGAGCCGGCCGACCTGCGGCTGGATGGACGGCACGATCTGGATGGCGGAGGCACCGGTGCCGACCATGGCGACGCGCTTGCCGCGCAGATCATAGTCGTGGTCCCAGCGGGCGGAGTGGAACACCTTGCCCGGGAAGGTCTCCAGGCCCGGGATCTCCGGGATCTTCGGGTCGGACAGCGGCCCGGTGGCGGAGACGACGACATCGGCGGTGAGCGTCCCGCGCGCGGTCTCGATCTCCCACCGCAGCTGCTCGCCGTCCCACCTCATCAGCTTGACCTCGGAGTCGAAGCGGATGTGCGGGCGCAGCCCGTAGAGGTCGGTGACGTGCTCCAGGTAGGCGCGGATGTGCTGCTGTCCGGAGAAGGTGCGCGGCCAGTCGGGGTTGGGGGCGAAGGAGAAGGAGTAGAGGTGGGAGGGCACGTCGCAGGCGCACCCGGGGTAGCTGTTGTCCCGCCAGGTGCCGCCGACGCCGTCCGCCCGCTCCAGGACGGTGAAGTCGGTGATTCCTTCGCGGCGCAGCCGCACGGCGGCCCCCAGCCCGCCGAATCCGGACCCGATCACCGCCACCCGTACATGCTCGTGCTCGGCCATCCCGGAGCCTCCACGCATCGCCTCGGACTCTGCCAGTGAACACTGGCGCAATGGGACTGTAGAGCAGCTCCGTACCGAGCGGTAGGGGGCGCGGGAAGGAAGTTACCGGCGGTACACCATAGGCTGCGGACGTGGCAGAGGACGCAGAACACCAGGGAGCCGGGCACGAGTACCGCATGGAGGAGCTGGCGCGCCTGGCCGGCATCACCGTGCGCACCCTGCGCTTCTACCGCGAGCGCAAGCTGATCCCCCCACCCCGGCGCGAGGGCCGCATAGCCTGGTACGACGACCACCACCTGGCCCGTCTGCGCACCATCGCGGCCCTGCTGGAACGCGGCCACACACTGAACGGCATCGCGGAACTCGCGGAGGCCCTCGACCAGGGCCGGAACGTCGCCGACCTGCTCGGCGTCGGCACCCCGAGCGAGGAGGAGCCGGTCCGCCTCACCCCCGAGGAACTCGCCGCCCGCTTCGAGGGCGAGGTCACCCCCGAGAACCTCGCCGCCGCCCTGGAGCTGGGTTACCTCGGCACCGACGGCGACGAGATCGTCCACATCAGCCGCCGCCTGCTGGACGTCTCCTCCGCACTGGTCCGCGAGGGCATCCCGCTCGGCGAGGTGCTCACGGCCGCCGCCCGTGTCCGCGAACACGCCGATGCCCTGGCCGAACTCTTCACCGACCTGATCCTCCGCCACGCCCCCAGAGAGGACCTGCACCGCCTGCGTCCCCTTGCCCGCAGCGTGGTGGAGGCAGAACTGTCCCTGGCCCTGGACCGCCGGCTCGCCAAGGAGACGGGCGCGCACGACATGTGAACGCGCCCCGGCGCATGGCCGGCGGCCGCGCGCCTACAGGTCGTAGACGACCGTCACCGGCGCGTGGTCGGACCAGCGCTCGGCGTGGGTGGCAGCGCGCTCGACAAAGCCCTTGACGGCCTTGCCGGCGAGACGGGGCGTGGCCACGTGATAGTCGATGCGCCATCCTGCATCGTTGTCGAAGGCCCGCCCCCGGTACGACCACCAGGTGTACGGCCCCTCGACATCCGGGTGCAAGGCCCGTACGACGTCGACGTAGCCGCCCTCCTCGGCGGCGAGCACCCGGCCGAGCCACTCCCGCTCTTCGGGCAGGAAGCCGGAGTTCTTGGTGTTGCCGCGCCAGTTCTTGAGGTCGGCCTGCTGGTGGGCGATGTTCCAGTCGCCGCACACGACCACCTCGCGGCCGTCGGCGGCGGTCCGCTCGCGCAGCTCCTTGAGGTGGCCGAGGAACTCGCCCATGAAGCGGACCTTCTCGTCCTGCCGCTCGGTGCCGACCTCACCGGAGGGCAGATAGAGGGAGGCGACGGTGACGCCGGGCAGGTCGGCCTCGACGTAGCGGCCGCTGCCGTCGAACTCGGCGGAGCCGAAACCGACGCGGACACGGTCGGGCTCACGCCGGGTGTAGAGGGAGACGCCGGCGCGGCCCTTGGCGGCTGCCGGAGCGTGCACGACGTGCCAGCCGTCGGGCTGCCGCACCTCCTCGGGCAGCTGATGCGGCTCGGCGCGCACCTCCTGCAGGCAGACGACGTCCGCGGAGGTCTGCGCGAGCCACTCCACGAAGCCCTTCTTGGCGGCGGCTCGCAGCCCGTTCACGTTCACCGAGGTCACAGTCAGCACCAGGGCACGATACCGGCACACTGGTCGGGGCCCGGAAAACGTCCAGCACCCCGACCCTCGCATAGAAGTACGATGCCCAGCATGAATATACGTCGTGTTCGTTTCGATCACCCCGACGCCGTCAAACTCAACGACGAGGTCCAGGCCGAGTACGCCGAGCGCTACGGCGACGACGGCGACGCCACCGTCCTCGACACGGCGGACTTCGACCCGCCCCACGGCGTCTTTCTGATCGCGTACGACGAGTTCGACCGCCCCGTGGCCACCGGCGGCTGGCGCAGCCGGGACCGCAACGAGGAGGGCAACCTGGACGGCGACGCCGAGCTGAAGCGGATGTTCGTCATAGCGGAGATGCGCGGCCGGGGCCTGGCCCGCCGGATCCTGGCGGAGCTGGAGGAGGGCGCCCGCATGGCCGACCGCGTCCGCATGGTCCTGGAGACGGGCTCCAAGCAGCCGGAGGCCATCGCCCTGTACACGTCCAGCGGCTACGAGCCGTGCGCCAAGTTCGGCTACTACCGTCACCACGAGGAGAGCCGCTGCTTCGCCAAGCGGCTGTGAAGACGATGAAGCCCCGGTCGACTTACGTCGACCGGGGCTTCACGCTGCGTGGACCTGAGGGGATTTGAACCCCTGGCCCCCTCGATGCGAACGAGGTGCGCTACCGGACTGCGCCACAGGCCCTTGCAACGAGTGAAACTTTAGCATCCCGATCGGGGTGCTTGGAAATCCGCTCCCTGACTGGTCAGCACGCCTTCCCGAGGTGTGGCGGCCGTCACTCGTTGGCCGCGCGCGGACGGTCGCCGTCCTCGTACTGATCGAAGAGGGGCGTGCCGCCACGCTCGCGCGCGCGGCGCGCGGAGGCCGCGCGGCGCGCGTCGCTGCGACCGTCGGCGGGCTTGCCCTCGGCCGCGGGCGCCGGCTCGGCCGCTGCGGCCTGCGGCGCGTGACCCGTCTCGTACTCCGGAGCGACCGAGCTGGAGCGCGCCGAACTCCAGGTGCCGGGCGCCCCCAGGTCCACGTCGGACGTGGCGCGCGGGGCGACGGGCGCGGTCACATACGTCGGCAGGGGCACCGGCACCGGGTCCCAGCTGTCCCCGCCGGGCCGCCGCTGCCGCTCGCGCTGCTGGTCCACCCACTCGGCATGGTCCGTCTGCTCGACCAGGGCGCGCCGGTCCGCGGCGAGCGCGGCGAGCCCGGTGTCCGTCTCGACCTGAGGGGCCTCCTCCGTTTCGTCCGCGGCGGCACCCGCCTCGACGGGTGCGCGCCGACGCGGCTGACGCTCGCGCTCCCGCAGCCGCTGGGCGGCGTCCTCGGCGCGCCGGCGGTCCATCTGGTAGGCGAAGCGGCGGCGTTCCTGGGAGCGCAGGTATGCGATGTACGCGCTGAGCAGCACGGCCGGTACGGCCGGCGCCCACAGGAAGGTGAGCCCGCCGACGGCGGCGACGATGGCGCCGAAGGTGAAGGCGAGGAAGAGCACCACCGTGGTGCGCCGGCGGCGCGCGAGGACCTTCGAGCGCTGGGCGCGCGCTGCGGCCGCCTGCGCCGAGGGCGCACGCCGCGCCGACGGCACTCGCTTCTGCGCCGGCACGGAGCCGGACGCGGGCGCGGTGCTGGTCGCGGACGCGATACCGGAGGGGGCCATGGCGCCGGAGGGTGGCACGGCGTCAGGCGCGGGCGCGGGTTTCGGCGCCGGTCCGGCGGCCTGCTCGCGTGCCGGGTCCGCCTTCCCGGGCGCGTCGAGTTCGGCGTCGGCATGCACGTGACGGCGGGTCGGAGGCATGGCGAAGGCCCGGACGTCCACCGAGTCGGTGACGGCGTCCGGATCGGTGTCCGGCTCCCCCTCCTGGGTGGAGCGCGCCCGCAGGTCCTTGGCGTACCGGCGCTCCATTCCCGCCCGTCCGGACAGCAGCCGGATGGCGGTGCTGAAGCGTTCCGTCGGACGGGCCTCGTTCAGCTCGTCCTGCCTACGGAGCCACATCGGCACCAAGTAGGCGGCCCAGGCCCCGACAATGACTGCGTAGATGAGGCCGCTGCTGCTCACGTCTCACACCGTAGAGGGGTTTGCATGAGGCCATCTGCCAATTGGGCCGGTGTGTCGCACGATCTGGCTGATATTTCCAGCTTCTTTTGCGACCGATGCGATCAGCGGACCGCCTCAGGACCGAATTCAATGCTCCGAGGCGGTCAACATCCGATCTATTTCGAACATGTATTCAATTTCCCGTGCTCTGGGGTTTCTGCCGCACCTGCTGGGAGCGTGCCCGCTGCCACCGCGCGAGCAACCCGTCGGGCACCTCTTCCGCGGTGAGCGCGAACACCAGATGGTCGCGCCAGGCCCCGTCGATGTGCAGATAACGCGGCCGGAGCCCCTCCTCACGGAATCCGAGTTTCTCCACGACCCGGCGGCTGGGCCGGTTCTCGGGGCGAATGCAGACCTCGATGCGGTGCAGTCCGACCGCGCGGAAACAGTGGTCCACCACGAGCGCGACGGCCGTCGGCATCACGCCGCGTCCGGCCACGGCCTCGTCCACCCAGTAGCCGATGTGCCCCGAGCACATCGATCCCCAGGTGATCCCGGCGACCGTCAGCTGCCCGACGAGCCGCCCCTGGTACTCGATGACGAACGGCAGCATCCGGCCCGCGTTGGCCTCGGAGCGCAGGTGCCGGACCATCTGGCGGTAGGTCGGCCGGTGCGTGATCGGCCCGCTCGGCGTGGGCGGCGGAATGGTCGCCTCCCAGGGGCGCAGCCAGTCGCGGTTGCGCCGGTTCACCTCGCGCCAGGCCCGCTGGTCGCGCAGCTTTATCGGGCGGAGGACGACATCGCCGTCCACCAGCACGACGGGCCAGGAAAGGCTGTTCAGCTCGCACCCCCGCTGTTGGGTCTGGGGTGGTCGCCGCCGCGGATCTGGTCGACGGCGTGGACCAGCAGGGGTTCCAGCACGGCGAGGCCGTCCTTCACCCCGCCCGTGGAGCCCGGCAGATTGACGATCAGGGTCCGTCCCGCCACCCCGGCCAGGCCCCGGGAGAGCGCCGCGGCGGGAATCTTCTCCCGTCCGAACGCCCGGATGGCCTCCGCGATGCCCGGCACCTCGTGGTCGATCACCGCGCGGGTCGCCTCGGGCGTGCGGTCGGTGGGCGAGATCCCGGTACCGCCGGTGGTGACGATGACGTCGTACCCGGCGTCGGCTCCCGCGCGCAGGGCCGCCTGCACGGGATCGCCGTCGGGGACGACCTGCGGCCCGTCGACGTCGAAGCCGAAGCGCTTGAGGCCGTCCGCGATCAGGGGGCCGCCCCTGTCCTCGTAGACACCCGCGGCAGCCCTGTTCGAGGCGGTGACCACCAGAGCGCGGTAGGTCATGCCCGGCTCCAGTCGCCCGATTTGCCGCCCGTCTTCTCCTCCACCCGTACGTCCGTGATGACCGCTCCCTTGTCGACCGCCTTGACCATGTCGATCACGGTGAGGGCGGCGACCGTCACGGCGGTGAGGGCCTCCATCTCGACGCCCGTGCGGTCCGTCGTCTTCACGGTGGCCTGGATCTGCACGGCGTCGTCCGCGACCGACAGATCCAGTTTCACACCGGACACCGACAACGGGTGGCACAGCGGGATCAGATCCGGGGTGCGCTTGGCGCCCATGATGCCTGCGATACGCGCGGTGGCGAGTGCGTCCCCCTTGGGCATCCCCTCGCCGCGCAGCAGCTCGACCACGCGGGGTGAGACGAGGACGCGGCCGCTGGCGCGGGCGGTGCGCGCGGTCACGTCCTTCTCGGATACGTCGACCATGCGGGCCGCGCCCGCCTCGTCGATGTGCGTCAGTCCGTCCTGCGTACTCATGCTGTGTGCCGCTCCCGGTCCGGGCCCGTCACAGTGCGGTGCACGGGCCTGCTGTGCGCGACACGGTACCGCCAACCAGCAGGGCTCAGCCGAGCAGGACCACCTCCACCTCGGCGCCGGGCTCGACGGACTCCGTGTCCTCGGGCACGACGATCAGCGCGTCGGCGTGCGCCAGCGCGGCGATCAGGTGCGAGCCGGTGCCGCCCACGGGGGTCACTTCGCCGTCACCGTAGGCACCGCGCAGGAACTGCCGGCGCCCCTGGGGCGAGTGCAGCGCCTTGTCCGCCTTCAGGGTGGCGCGGACACGGGGCCGGTGCACGTCCGTGAGGCCCATCAGGGCGCGGATGGCGGGACGGACGAACAGCTCGAAGGAGACGTACGACGACACGGGGTTGCCCGGCAGGGCCAGCAGCGGTGTGTGGTCGGGGCCGATGGAGCCGAAGCCCTGGGGCTTGCCGGGCTGCATGGCGAGCTTGCGGAACTCCACGCCGCTGCCCGCCTCGTCCTCGTCACCGGCGTACGACAGCGCCTCCTTGACCACGTCGTACGCCCCCACGCTCACGCCGCCCGTGGTCACCAGCAGGTCGGCGCGGACGAGCTGGTCCTCGATGGTGGAGCGGAGGGTGTCGGCGTCGTCGGCGACGGCGCCCACCCGGTAGGCGATGGCGCCGGCGTCCCGCGCGGCCGCGGTCAGGGCGAAGCTGTTGGAGTCGTAGATCTGGCCGCCGGCCAGTTCCTCGCCGGGCTGGACGAGTTCGCTGCCGGTGGACACGACGACCACGCGCGGGCGCGGGCGCACGCGTACCGTCCCGCGGCCGATCGCGGCCAGCAGCGCGATCTGCGGCGGGCCGAGGATCGTGCCGGCCTCCAGGGCGCGGTCGCCGGCCTTCACGTCGCTGCCCTTGGCGCGCACGTGCGCGCGTGCCTCGGCGGGGCGGTGCACGCGCACGTGCCCCTCGGCGCCCTCGGGGGCGAGGCTGCGCGCCCGCATGCCGTTCACCGGGCCCTCGCCGAGTCCGCCGTCGGTCCACTCCACCGGGACGACGGCCTCGGCGCCGGGCGGCAGCGGAGCGCCGGTCATGATGCGGGCGGCCTGGCCGGGGCCGACCCGGACCGGGTCGGCCGCGCCTGCCGCGACGTCACCGACGACCTCCAGGACGGCCGGGAACTCCTCGCCGGCGCCGGCGACGTCCGCGACCCGCACCGCGTACCCGTCCATGGAGCTGTTGTCGAACGGCGGCAGGGACACCGGCACCGTGACATCGTCGACCAGGACGCAGCCCTGGGCGTCGAGCAGTTGCAGCTCGATGGGTTCGAGGGGGCGGACCGTCGAGAGGATGTCCTCCAGGTGGTCGTCCACCGACCACAGCTGGTCCGGGCCGGCGGGGTGGGTCGCGGCGCTGCTCAAGACTGCTGCATCTCCTCGGCTACGTAACTGCGAAGCCAGGTCCGGAAGTCCGGGCCCAGGTCTTCACGTTCGCACGCGAGTCTGACAATGGCACGCAGATAGTCGCCCCGGTCGCCGGTGTCGTAGCGGCGGCCCTTGAAGACGACACCGTGCACCGGGCCGCCGGTCTTCTCGTCCGTCGCGAGCTGCTGGAGCGCGTCGGTGAGCTGGATCTCGCCGCCGCGGCCCGGCTCGGTCCTGCGCAGCACGTCGAAGACGTGCGGGTCGAGGACGTAACGGCCGATGACCGCGTAGTTCGACGGGGCGTCCGCCGTGTCCGGCTTCTCGACCAGACCGGTGACCCGCACGACGTCACCGTCGGCGGTCGCCTCCACGGCCGCGCAGCCGTAGAGGTGGATCTGCTCGGGCGCGACCTCCATCAGGGCGATCACGCTGCCCCCGTGCTGCTCCTGGACCTCGATCATGCGCTGCAGGAGCGGGTCGCGCGGGTCGATCAGGTCGTCACCCAGGAGCACCGCGAAGGGCTCGTGGCCGACGTGCGGCGCGGCGCACAGCACCGCGTGGCCCAGCCCCCTGGGGTCTCCCTGGCGCACGTAGTGCATGGTCGCCAGGTCGCTGGACTCCTGCACCTTCGCGAGCCGTTCGGCGTCACCCTTCTTGCCGAGCGCCGACTCCAGCTCGTAGTTGCGGTCGAAGTGGTCCTCCAGAGGACGCTTGTTGCGCCCCGTGATCATGAGGACGTCGTCGAGCCCCGCCGACACGGCCTCCTCGACCACGTACTGGATCGCCGGCTTGTCCACGACCGGCAGCATCTCCTTGGGAGTGGCCTTGGTCGCCGGCAGGAACCGGGTACCGAGACCTGCCGCCGGAATGACAGCCTTGCTGATCCTGGGGTGCGACTGAGTCATGCCCGCAACCTTATCCGGTGCCTTTGCAGCGTTTCTGTGGCTCCGGCTGGTTGACCCTTATATAGCTCTGCACGGGAAGGGTGCGAGGACGAGCCGTGGAAGACCAAGGACGCGTGAGCGAGCCTGACAAGCGGAGGTTGCGGCGGGAGTTCCTCTCGGTGAGGAACAGGTTGACCGACGATGACGTCCGCGAGACGGGCCGCGCGCTGGCGGAGCGTGCACTGGGACTGCCCGAGCTGGCGCATGCGCGCACGGTGGCGGCGTACGTCTCCGTGGGCAGCGAGCCCGGCACGGCGGCGCTGCTGGACGCGCTGCGCGCGCGGGGCGTGCGTGTCCTGCTCCCGGCGCTCCTGCCCGACAACGACCTGGACTGGGGTGAATACGCCGGCCCGGGCTCCCTTGCTCAGGTCCGGCACAGCGGGAAGATGGCGCTTTTCGAGCCCGCCGGCGCGCGTCTCGGTCCGGACGCCGTGACGGCCGCGGACGTGGTGCTGCTGCCCGGGCTCGCGGTGGACGCGCGCGGGATGCGCCTGGGGCGTGGTGGAGGGTCGTACGACCGCGTACTGGCCCGCCTGGAGCGCGCGGGCGTACGCCCCCGACTCGTGGTGCTCCTGTACGACACGGAGGTCGTCGCACACGTCCCGGCGGAGGCGCACGACAAGCCGGTGCACGCGGTGGTGACACCCTCCGGCGTGCACCGCTTCCCGGGCGCCTGAGCGGACCCCAAGTAGGCGAAACGGCCCTCCACGCGTGCGTGGAGGGCCGTTTTCGTACCGTGCCGTCAGCGGGTCACGGTGTGAGGACCAGTGTGTCGCTCGTGTTCTCGTCGACCGCCTTGCCCGAGAACGACCAGGGCAGCAGCTCGCCCTTGGCCCACAGGCTCGTCTGGTCGGTGTAGTGCGCGCTGAAGGCGTGCCCGGAGGCGCCGGTCAGGTTGATCCACCTGGACTTGTCGAAGTCGGCGAGGTTGACGACCATCCGCATGGACGGCACCCAGACGACGTTGTAGCCGCCGGCGGCGTTCCAGCCGGTCGCGTTCACCGTGGCCTCGCCGCCGCTGAGCTTCCAGGGGCCGCGGTTGAGGATGTACTGCAGCACCTCGGGACCTTCGGTGCCGAGCGTCTGGTTCTTCAGGAACAGGCGGTGCAGCCGCCCCCAGCTCCAGGTGTCGATGTCCTTGCCGAGCTTGGCGGTCAGCTCCCAGCGGGCGTCGATCATGGCGCGGGCGAAGAGCTGGTCCATGGTGTTCGCCGCAGGACGCGTACCGGACTTGGGGGTTTTCCACCAGTCGCTGTCCGGCTTCTCCATCAGGGTGCGCACGACCTCGAACCAGCGGTCGCCGCCGTCCGGCTGCGCCTGGTCGGCGTCGCGTTCGCCGCACTCGCGCACCTTGGTGTCGTCGTCGACCGGACCGGTGCTGTCGACCTTGTCCACCCACAGGCACTGTCCCTTGACGCGCAGCTCCTTGGGGAGCTTGTTGCCGAAGGAGAGCTTGAGGATGTTGCGCCACACGGCGTTGAAGTAGGCGGCTGCCGCGGAGTCGGCGTCCTGGGTGTAGTCCCAGCCCTCGAGCAGCTTCTGTGCATCGCGCACGTTCTTGTCGTCGAGGTTGATCTTCAGCAGCTTCGGCACCAGGAGCTTGGCGATCTCGCTGCTGTTGTCCAGCTGCATCTGCCGCATGTCGTCTGGCGAGATCTTGCCACCGTTGCGGACCTTGGACTCGATCAGGTCGGCGATGCGCTGGCTGCGGGTGCCGTAGCCCCAGTCGGTGGTGAGGGTGTACGGGTACTTGTTCTTGTCGACCACGGCCTGGTTGGCGGTGACGATGTAGCCGCGCTTGGGGTCGAACTCGTAGGGCAGCTCGTCCTGCTTGATGAAGCCGGTCCAGCGGTACTTCGAGTCCCAGCCCGGCGCCGGGACGGAGCCGTCGTCGGCGGAGGAGCGGGTGGGGATCCTACCGGGCAGCGTGTAGCCGATGTGGTTGTCGGTGTCGGCGTAGACCAGGTTCTGCGACGGCACGTCGAACAGGGCGGCCGCCTGGCGGAAGCCGCTCCAGTCCGCCGCCCTGTCGAGGGCGAAGACGGCGTCCATGGAGGTGCCCGGGTCGAGCGCGGTCCACCTCAGGGCGATGCCGTAGCCGTCGCCGCGGTCGGGGGCGGCGGTGTTGACCGTGGCCTTCTTGCCGACATCGACGAGTTCGTCGTCGCGGTCGGACAGCAGGGGCATCCCGTCCTGCGTCTGGCGCACGACGATCGTCTTGGAGGCGCCGCCGGCGACCTTGATGGTCTCCTCGCGGGTCTTGAACGGCCGGACCTTGCCGTCGTACAGGTAGCCGTTCGAGCTCACCTTCTCCAGGTAGAGGTCGGTCACGTCCACCCCGGAGTTGGTCATGCCCCAGGCGATGTTCGCGTTGTGGCCGATGATCACACCGGGCGTCCCGGCAAACGTGTAGCCGGTCACGTCGTACTGGCACTTGCTGGAGACGCTGCGGCAGTGCAGGCCCATCTGGTACCAGACGGACGGCAGCGACGGCGACAGATGCGGGTCGTTGGCGAGCAGCGGCTTCTTGTTGATCGTGTACTTCCCGGACACCACCCAGGAATTGGAGCCGATGCCCTGGCCGTTCACACCGACGGCGGTAGGAACGTCGTCCAGGACGTGGTAGAGGCCCCCCAGCTGGCTCCTGAGCGTCGATCCGCCCGCGCCCGAAGCGGAGGAGCCCGCCGAGCCTGTCGCGCCCGCAGAGGCGCCTGTGGCGCCGCGGGTGGTACCGGACGTGCCCGTCGCCCCCGTCGTGCCCGTCGTGCCGGTGCCCTGCGCGGTGCCCGTGGCGCCGCTCTGCTCGAAGGACTTGGTCAGCCGGCTGTACTGGCCCTCCTGCACGATCGGCTTGTTGCGGCTGTAGGGGTAGTCCGGGTACAGGTCCTGGATCTGCTGCGGGCCGAGGCGGCCGGCCATCAGGGCGCGGTCGATCTCGTCCTGCATGTTGCCGCGCAGGTCCCAGGCCATCGCCTTCAGCCAGGAGACGGAGTCGACCGGGGTCCAGTCGGCCGGCTTGTAGTCGTTGGTGAAGCCGAGGGCGGCGTACTCGAGGGAGATGTCCTCGCCGTCCTTGCCCTGGAGATAGGCGTTGACCCCCTTGGCGTACGCCTGGAGGTACTTCTTCGTGGCGGCCGACAGCTTGGTGTCGTACTCCCGCTTGGCGATGCGGTCCCAGCCGAGCGTGCGCAGGAACTCGTCGTTCTTGACCTGGCTCTTGCCGAACATCTCCGACAGGCGCCCGGACGTCATGTGCCGGCGCACGTCCATCTCGTAGAACCGGTCCTGCGCCTGGACGTACCCCTGCGCCATGAACAGGTCCTCGTCGGAGGTCGCGTAGATCTGCGGGATGCCGTTGCCGTCCCGCTTGACGTCGACCGGCCCGGACAGGCCCTGGAGCTTGATCGTTCCCGTGGTCTGCGGGAAGGAGGCGCGGACCGTACTGATCGACCAGTACGCCCCGTAGGCGATGCCTCCGATGATGGCCAGTACCAGGACCAGCACGATCAGTCGGGCTTTGCGCCCCTTCTTCCTGCCGGACTTGGCGGGCGCGGCACCGGTGGTGGCGGTGTCACCCGTTGTGGCGGTGGTGTTGGGGGGCATCGCTGTCCTTGCTGTCCTAACGCGAGCGGCAGGTCGGGCTGTGACTTTGAATGAGCGCTGGAGCAACCATAGGCGCAGGGCCCTGTCCGCCTTGACGCGGAGTCGGGAACCAGCGCGCACGGGCGTTCGATCTTGCCCCGCCGAGCGTCAAGAAAGCGTCAAGAGTTAGGTAAGGTAACGAAGTAACCGGAGATCTCAGGGGAGGAAACGCCGCTGACTGTTCACCACCTCAACCAGCTCCTGCTCGTCTGCTCCGTGGTCCTGCTCGTCGCCGTCGCGGCCGTGCGGGTCTCCTCCCGCAGCGGGCTCCCCAGCCTGCTCGTCTACCTGGCGATCGGCGTCCTCATGGGCCAGGACGGCATCGGCGAGATCCACTTCAACAGCGCCGCACTGACCCAGGTCATGGGGTACGCGGCGCTGGTCGTGATCCTCGCCGAGGGCGGTCTCGGCACGAAGTGGAAGGCGATCAGGCCGGTCCTGTCCTCCGCCTCCGTCCTGGCGACCGCCGGAGTCGCCGTCAGCGTGGGGGTCACCGCGGCGGGCGCGCACTATCTGGTCGGGCTGGAGTGGCGGCAGGCGCTCATCATCGGCGCGGTGGTGTCGTCGACGGACGCGGCGGCGGTCTTCTCGGTGCTGCGCAGAGTTCCCCTCCCCGCGCGCGTGACGGGCACGCTGGAGGCGGAGTCCGGCTTCAACGACGCCCCGGTGGTCATCCTGGTCGTCGCCTTCTCCACGGCCGGCCCGGTCGAGCACTGGTACGTCCTGCTGGGCAAGATAGCCCTGGAACTGGCCATCGGCGCCGCCATAGGGCTCGCTGTGGGCTGGTTCGGCTCCTGGGGGCTCAAGCACGTGGCCCTGCCCGCCTCGGGTCTCTATCCGATCGCCGTGATGGCCATCGCCGTCACCGCGTACGCCGCCGGCGCCCTGGCGCACGGCAGCGGCTTCCTGGCCGTCTACCTGGCCTCGATGGTGCTCGGGAACGCCAAGCTGCCCCACTGGCCCGCCACGCGCGGCTTCGCCGAGGGGCTCGGCTGGATCGCGCAGATCGGCATGTTCGTCGTGCTCGGCCTGCTGGTCACCCCGCACGAACTGGGCGACGACGTGTGGCCCGCCCTCGTGATCGGGCTGGTCCTGACCATGGTGGCCCGTCCCCTGAGCGTGGTGCTCAGCCTGGCGCCGTTCCGTGTGCCGTGGCAGGAGCAGACGCTGATGTCGTGGGCGGGACTGCGCGGTGCCGTGCCCATCATCCTGGCGACGATCCCGATGGTGAACGGCGTCGCCGGCAGCCGCCGCATCTTCAACATCGTCTTCGTGCTGGTCGTGGTCTACACCCTCGTCCAGGGGCCGACGCTGCCGTGGCTGGCGCGCACCCTGCGCCTGGGCGAGCAGGGCGAGGCCTCCGACCTGGGGATCGAGTCGGCACCCCTGGAGCGGCTGCGCGGGCACCTGCTGTCCGTCTCGATCCCGGAGGGCTCCCGGATGCACGGCGTGGAGGTCAGCGAGCTGCGCCTGCCGCCCGGGGCCGCGGTCACGCTCGTCGTCCGCGAAGAAGAATCGTTCGTTCCGCTGCCCACCACCGTGCTGCGCCGGGGCGACGAGTTGCTCGTCGTCGCCACCGACCCGGTGCGCGACGCGGCGGAACGACGCCTGCGCGCGGTCGCCCACGGCGGCAAGCTGGCGGGCTGGCTGGGCACGAACGGGGCGGGCAGCTTGCGTTAAGGGCGCGTTTCGGACAGTTCACGCCCCATGAAATCCCAGGCGGCCCGTTTCGTGGTGCTCGTTTTCACAGCCGTGGGCGGCGATGATCCCTGTAGCATGAAGGCGCACCCTGATCGAACCAACTCTGCCTGACGCAGAGCTGGCGCGACCGTATGGCGGCCGGGTCCCCCCACCCGCAGTGGGCGCCGGTATCTACCGCAGTCCGCGCAAGAGGACAGCTCTCGGCACCCGGGCCCACACGGCCCGCGCTACCAGGCGGCAGAAAGGCACGGGCCGTGGGATCCACGGTCACCACCACCGAACCGGAGAAGACCTCGCCGGCCTCGTCCCGCCCGGGATACGGACAGCTGCTGCGCACCCGCGGCGCCTGGACCTTCCTGCTCCCCGGTTTCGCGGCGCGCCAGCCGTTCGCGATGCTCACCCTCTCCATCGTGCTGCTCGTGCAGCACACCACCGGCTCGTACGGCGCCGCGGGCGCCACCGCCGCCGTCACCGGTGTCTCGATGGCGCTGTTCGCGCCGTACAGCGGCCGCCTCGCCGACCGCTACGGCCAGCGCGCCGTGCTGATCCCCGGCGTCCTCGTGCACACGCTGGCGGGCCTGTCCCTGACGGCGCTGGCGCTGGCGCACGCGCCCCTGTGGGCGCTGTTTGCGGCCGCCGTCCCGACGGGCGCCTCGGTACCGCAGGTCGGCCCCATGGTGCGTGCGCGCTGGGGCGTGAAGCTGCAGGGCTCACCCCTGATGACCACCGCGGCGGCGTTCGAGTCGGTCACGGACGAGCTGACCTTCGTCTTCGGTCCGCTGCTGGCGACCGCTCTGTGCACCACCGTGGCACCGGCCGCGGGCCTGGTCACGGAGGGTGCGCTGACCCTCGTCGGCGGGCTGCTGTTCGCCGCGCAGAAGGGCACGCAGCCACCGGTGAACGGTGAGAGCGGACACGCGCGCGTGGAGCACGCCTCCGCCCTGCGCGTGCCCGGTGTGCGCGTGCTGGTCGTGACCTTCCTCGGTATCGGGTCCGTCTTCGGCGGCATGCAGGTCTCGCTGGCGGCGTTCACCGAGTCGATCGGCGAGCCCGGCCTGAACGGCGTCCTGTACGGCGTCTTCGCCGCCGGAAACATGCTGTCCGGCATCGTGTGCGGCGCGATCGCCTGGAAGGCCGCCCCCCAGCGGCGCCTGGTGATCGGCTACGCGGCGCTCGCGATCGTCGCGTCCGCCCTGTGGACGGCGCACTCGGTGCTGCTGCTCGCCGGGCTCGGCCTGCTGGTCGGCATGTGCATCGCGCCGGCGCTGATCACCGGCTACACGCTGGTCGAGGGCCTGGTCCCGGCCGGCGGCCGCACGGAGGCCTTCACCTGGCTGACCGGCGCGGTCGCGCTCGGTCAGGCGGCCGCCGTCACGGTCGCCGGACAGCTGGAGGACCGGCTGTGGGGCGGCGCGGGATTCCTGGTGCCGATGGCCGGCACCGTGCTCGCGCTGGCGACCCTGCTGGCGCTGCGATCGCGGCTGGTCGCGCGGCAGCAGAACCGGACCGTCGCACGTGGCGTCGGTCACCGCGTGCCGGTCACGGTGGACTGATCCCCGGGAATACGTCACTATGGATCGTCGTTAGCACTCATCGAGTGAGAGTGCCAGGAGGAAGACAGTGCCGACCTACCAGTACCAGTGCACCGAGTGCGGCGAGGGCCTTGAGGCGGTGCAGAAGTTCACCGA
Source organism: Streptomyces sp. NPDC030799 (assembly GCF_055572255.1). Classification (NCBI taxonomy): domain Bacteria; kingdom Bacillati; phylum Actinomycetota; class Actinomycetes; order Kitasatosporales; family Streptomycetaceae; genus Streptomyces; species Streptomyces sp. NPDC030799. The sequence goes on from NZ_JBVIDS010000013.1 coordinate 221,669, forward strand.
TGACGCCCTGACCGAGTGCCCCAGCTGCAGTGGCCGCCTGAAGAAGGTGTTCTCTGCGGTCGGCATCGTCTTCAAGGGCTCCGGCTTCTACCGCAACGACTCCCGCGGCTCCACGTCGAGCAGCAGCCCGGCGTCGAAGGCGTCGAGCTCCGGCACGTCTTCGTCCGACTCGAAGTCGTCCGCGTCGTCCACGTCCTCCTCGACGTCGTCCGCGGCCGGCTCCGCCAGCAGCTCGGCCGCCTGACATCTCTTCCCCGGACCCTGCCGTCGTACGACGGCAGGGTCTTCGGCACTGGCCGGCACCGGCTCCCCAGCGGTTTCGGCGCCCGCTAGTGTGCTGGTCATGGCGAACGCAGAGATCGGCGTAATCGGCGGCTCGGGTTTCTACTCGTTCCTCGACGACGTGACCGAAGTCCAGGTGGACACCCCTTACGGGCCGCCCAGTGACTCCCTCTTCCTCGGCGAGATCGCCGGCCGGCGGGTCGCCTTCCTGCCCCGGCACGGCCGCGGCCACCATCTGCCGCCGCACCGCATCAACTACCGCGCCAACCTGTGGGCGCTGCGCTCCGTCGGCGTACGGCAGGTTCTCGGCCCCTGCGCGGTGGGCGGCCTGCAGCCGGAGTACGGCCCCGGCACCCTGCTCGTCCCGGACCAGTTCGTGGACCGTACGAAGTCCCGGGTGCAGACGTACTTCGACGGGTTGCCGCTGCCCGGCGGCACCGTGCCGAACGTCGTGCACGTGTCCATGGCCGACCCCTACTGCCCCACCGGACGGGCCGTCGCGCTGAAGGCCGCCCGGGGGCGGGACTGGGAGCCGGTGGACGGCGGCACGCTGGTCGTGGTCGAGGGGCCGCGCTTCTCCACGCGTGCCGAATCGTTGTGGCACCAGGCGCAGGGCTGGTCGGTCGTGGGCATGACCGGTCACCCGGAAGCGGCGCTCGCCCGGGAACTGGAACTGTGCTACACGTCGCTGACCCTGGTCACCGACCTGGACGCCGGCGCCGAGACCGGCGAGGGCGTCTCGCACGAAGAGGTGCTGCGGGTGTTCGCGGCCAACGTGGACCGGCTGCGCGGCGTGCTGTTCGACGCGGTGGCGGCACTGCCGGAGACCGCGGCGCGGGACTGCCTGTGCATGAACGCGCTCGGCGGAATGGATCCTGGCTTCGAGCTGCCGTAGGGCACGCGGGCAACCGAGCGGACTTCCCCGTCCGGGTGAGCGGGTTATCCACAATCCGTCTGTGATCCACCGGCTCCGGCGGGATTCGGCACGAGGCCTCATCGTGGCCTCGCAAGCCGAATTCCTCGTCGCAGGCGGTGATTCCCATGCCCCGGTCCTCGTCCTCCCCGTATGCGTCCTCGTCTCCTCCCCCCTTCCCGCCTCCTCTCCGGCTCCCGCATCCGCTGGGCACGGACGCCCCGGCGACCTGTGAGATCCCGCAGTTCCCTCCGGTGCGCGTGCGCGGCGGGCGGTATCAGCTGCAGCGGCTCGTACGGCACCGCAGGCGGGCCATCGCTGCCGGTCTCGCGGTGACCGCGGCCGCACTCGTCGCCGCAGGGCCGCGCGACGGGGCCGGACCGCACCGCGCGGAACAGGCCCCCGGTCACCGGGTCACCGAACCCGTACGCCGGCACGCGGTGGTGGACGTGGTGACGGCGCCGGTGCGGATCGCCGACGCGGCCACGGTCCGGCTTCTGCGCCCCGGTGACCGTGTCGACGTCATCGCCGCCGGGGACCCGTCGGCCGGGGGCGGCGCCCGGGTGCTCGCGCGCGGTGTGCGGGTGACCAGGGTGCCCGAGCCCCTGGAGGGCGGAGCGGAGAGCGGGGCGCTGGTCGTGCTGTCCGTGCCGCGCACCACGGCGGCACGGCTCGTCGGCGCGAGCGCGACGGCGCGGCTGGCGGTGACGCTGTGCTGAACCGGCTCCGACAGTTCCTGGGCGGCTTGCTGTCACGCTGCTCGATCAAGCGACCGCACTGGACAGAATGGCCTCCCCGTGCCGTAGGTTGCGGAGCGTTTCGTTCCACACCCTGTGCACACGAGGAGAGTCCCCTAGGTGAGTGCGAAGCAGGAACCGAGCGTCTGGCACGGCTTCAAGGCCTTCCTCATGCGCGGCAACGTCGTCGACCTGGCCGTGGCCGTGGTGATCGGTGCGGCCTTCTCGAACATCGTCAACTCAGTGGTGAAGGGGATCATCAACCCGCTGGTCGGCGCGATCGGGACGCAGAACCTGGACAACTACAGCTCGTGCCTGAGCGCCTCGTGCAAAGGGACGCACGGCATCCGGCTGATGTGGGGCTCTGTTCTCGGTGCCACGCTGACCTTCCTGATCACCGCGACGGTGGTGTACTTCCTGATGGTCCTGCCGATGTCGAAGTACCTGGCCCGGCAGGCGGCCCGCAAGGCGGCGCGGGAGGGCACGAAGGAGGTCATCGAGGTGACCGAGCTGGAGGTGCTCAAGGAGATCCGCGACGCGCTGGTCGCACAGCGTGGACCGGGGCGCGACGAGCGCTAGGGGCGCTGCTGCGGACGGCTCAGAGGTGGTGGGGCGGCTTCTCGTCGAGGAAGCGCTTCAGGTCGGCGGCGCTGTCGCCGTCCGTGCGCTCGCCCCAGCCGCGATCGGTGTCGTCCGAGGACTGCTGGTCCAGCGGGTCGTCGAAGACCAGCGAGGGCTTCGGGTCGCGGGGCTCGGATCCGGGGGCGGTGCGCATGCCCCAAGGGTACGGCCCCGGTCCACGCGCCCGCGCGCGTCCGGCACCGCCGGCAGGAGCCGCTTGTGAATGCGTTCACTGTCTGCCGGTGCCTCTGCAAGGCCGTCCGCCCGCTTTTCTGGTGTGCTGAGAGACATGACGTCGAGTTCCGCTCCGGCGCCCGCCCCCTCGGGCGCACCACAGTCCTCCGGACCACTGCGACGGCTCACCGCGCGCGGGCGTGACGAGGCGCACCGGGTCTCCTCGCCGCTGGAGCTCTTCTTCGACCTGTGCTTCGTCGTGGCGATCGCTCAGGCGGGTGTGCAACTGGTGCATGCCGTCGCCGAAGGGCACGCGGGCGGGGGAATCCTCAACTACGCCATGCAGTTCTTCGCCATCTGGTGGGCGTGGATGAACTTCACCTGGTTCGCCTCGGCGTACGACAACGACGACGCGCTCTACCGGGTCGTCACCCTGGTGCAGATCGCCGGCGTGCTGGTGCTGGCGGCCGGCATCTCCCGGGCCTTCCAGCAGCACGACTACCTGGTGGTCTGGCTCGGCTACGCGATCATGCGGCTGGCGATGGCCACGCAATGGCTGAGAGCCGCGAGATCGTCTGAGGGCGCGGAGAGAGCCATGGCGTTGCGGTACGCGTGCGGCGTGCTGCTGTGCCAGATCGGCTGGCTCGGACTGGTGCTGCTGCCCGGACCCGCACGGCCCTGGGTGTTCCTCGTGATGGCGGTCGCGGAGATGTGCGTGCCGCTGTTCGCCGAGAAGGGGCACGGCACCTCCTGGCACCCGCACCACATCGCCGAACGGTACGGGCTGTTCACCATCATCGTGCTCGGCGAGACGATCTCCGCGGCGACCGTCGCCGTGAAGTCGGCCGTGGACGAGCACCATGCGCTGGGCGCGTTGCTGCCGGCCGCTGCGGGCGGTCTCCTGATCGTCTTTTCCGCGTGGTGGATCTACTTCGTGGTGCCCATCCACGGTCACCTGCGCTCCAACAAGCAGGCGTTCCTCTGGGGCTACGGGCACTACCTGATCTTCGCCTCGGCCGCGGCGATCGGCGCGGGCCTGGAGGTGGCCGTGGAACACGCGGCCGGCAAGACCCACATCTCCGCCCTGGCCGCGTCTGCTGCCGTCACGCTGCCCACGGCGCTGTATCTGCTGACCGTGTGGGCGCTTCACTCGAGGCATTTCAAGGTGGGTATCACCCAGCAGCTGGTCCTGCCGGTCACGGCGCTGCTGGTGATCTGCTGCACCTTCCTGGGCGAATGGGCGGTGCTCGCGGCGGGGCTCGTGTCGTCGGCCGCGGTGGCGACCGGGGTGACGCTGACGGCACGCATGGTCCGTCGGGGGCGTGCGGCGAACACCACCGCTCCGGCGGGCTGAGCTCTCCTTGCAGGTGCCGCGGCAGGCGAGACTGGCCGTCATGACAGTGGACGCAATCACGGACATCGCCGGCCTGCGGGTGGGCCACGCGACGCGCAGCGGGGACGGCTGGCTCACCGGCACCACGGTCGTCCTCGCTCCGGAGGGCGGCGCGGTCGTCGCCGTGGACGTGCGCGGCGGCGGTCCCGGTACCAGGGAGACCGATGCGCTCGACCCGCGCAACGTGGTGCAGCGGGTCGACGCGGTGGTGCTGACCGGCGGCAGCGCGTACGGGCTCGACGTGGCCTCCGGGGTGATGGCCTGGCTGGAGGAGCAGCGGCGCGGGGTGCGGGTGGGGACGGACCCGGCGCACGTCGTGCCGGTGGTGCCCGCCGCGTGCGTCTTCGACCTGGGGCGCGGCGGGAACTTCCGCGCGCGGCCGGACGCGGCGACGGGGCGCGCGGCAGTGGAGGCCGCCGCGGCGAGCGCGCCGGGCGCCCGGGTGGCGCAGGGGTGCGTCGGGGCCGGCACGGGCGCCGTGGCGGGCCCGATCAAGGGCGGGGTGGGCACTGCGAGCACGGTGCTCGACTCGGGGATCACCGTGGCCGCGCTGGCGGTGGTGAACGCTGCGGGGTCGGTGATCGAGCCCGAGACGGGGGCGTTGTACGGGGAGTTGCTGCAGGGGCGGGTGGAGTGTCCCGAGGGGCGCGTGCACGAGGACGCGCGCCGGCGCCTCGCCGAGACCGCCGCCAAGAACGCGCCGCCCCCGCTCAACACGACGCTGGCCGTCGTCGCCACCGACGCCGGACTCTCCAGGGCGCAGGCGCAGAAGCTGGCGGGGACGGCGCACGACGGGATTGCGCGCGCCGTACGGCCGGTACACCTCATGAACGACGGCGACACGGTGTTCGCGCTGGCGACCGGCGCACGCTCGCTGGCCGAGCGCCCGTTGGAGCTCAATGGGATCCTCGCCGCCGGCGCGGATGCCGTGACCCGCGCGATCGTGCGGGGCGTGCGCGCCGCCGAGTCGGTCGTCGGCCCAGGCGGAACGTGGCCGTCGTACAGCGAGTTGTACGGGGCGCGACAGGGGTGATGAGGGACTGACCCGTGCGCCGGGCTTGAATTGTCGCGGTTCTGTCACGTGATGGCGTTTACGGGGGTTGGACGGAACCTTCCCGGGGGCCAGTGCGCTCTTTCTTCACGCACGGGAACGGATCACGCACATCACATGAACCTGGAGCAGCACGTGACAACGCCGGACATTGCAGCGCGGCGCGCGCTGGGGGCCTGTGCCGCCATGATGGTCGGGGCCCTCGCCCTGACCGCTTGCGGTGGCAGCGCCAACGCGACAAGCGACGGCAAGGGCGGCAAGGACTCCCCGAAGACGTCGACGGCGAAGATCGTGATCTCGGCCAAGGACGGTTCGACCGACGCGTCCATCAACGCGACCGGAGTGAAGGTCAGCGGCGGCAAGCTGACCGACGTGAAGATGACCGTGGCGGGGACGGGGCAGACCGTGGCCGGGGCGATATCGGCGGACGGCAGCACCTGGAAGCCGAAGCAGCAGCTGGAGCGCGGGACGAAGTACCAGATAGGCGCGACGGCGAAAGACGCCGACGGGCGCACCGCGGCGGCCAACTCCATCTTCACCACGGTCACGTCGGCGAACAGCTTCATCGGCACCTATGCGCCGGACAACGGCAGCACGGTGGGGGTGGGTATGCCGGTGTCGTTCACCTTCGACAAATCGATCACCGACAAGAAGTCCGTGCAGTCGCACATCTCGGTCAACTCCAGCAGTGGTCAACGGGTGGTCGGGCACTGGTTCGGGGACCGGCGGCTGGACTTCCGGCCGCAGGAGTACTGGAAGGCCGGTTCCAAGGTCACGATGAACATCGACCTGGACGGGGTCGAGGGCGCGAAGGGCGTCTACGGGGTGCAGAAGAAGACCGTCTCCTTCACCGTCGGGCGTTCGCAGGTCTCCACGGTCGACGTCAACGCGCAGACCATGACCGTGGTGCGGGACGGCAAGACGGTCAAGACGGTGCCGATCTCCGCGGGCAGCCCGCAGCACACCACGTACAACGGGCAGATGGTGATCGCCGAGAAGTTCGTGCAGACGCGTATGAACGGCTCGACGGTCGGCTTCGGCGGCGAGTACGACATCCCGGACGTGCCGCACGCGATGCGGCTGACGTCGTCGGGGACGTTCATCCACGGCAACTACTGGTACAACAAGGGCAACCCGCCCTTCGGCCGGGAGGGCACCAGCCACGGCTGCATCGGCCTCGCGGACGTGCAGGGCGCGCAGGGCGACACGTCCGCCAAGTGGTTCTTCGACAACTCGCTCGTCGGGGACGTCGTGATCGTGAAGAACTCCCCCGACACAACCGTCGCCCCGGACAACGGACTCAACGGCTGGAACATGCCGTGGAGCGCCTGGACCGCGGGAAGCGCCGCCTGATCTGCAGCTTTTGACGCCACGTGAGGCCGCGCGGGAACTTCTCGCGCGGCCCGCGCGTTTTCCCGGCGTACGTTTTCTCGGTTCCCGGACATGATGTCCGACCGAGGGGCTACCGTATGCACCCACAAGGTGACATGCAGCAACGCCGGGAGAAACCTTGAGCGTTCCGTACGAGACAGCAGCGTACGAACCAGCCGAGTCGCCCGAGTCTCCGGAGGAGCACCTCGCGCGACTCCTCGGCCGTGCCCTGAACTCCTTCGAACTGCCCGACGAGGTGATACGGCAGCTCGACTGCGCGCTGGCCCACGACAGCTCGCTGCACTCCGCGCACCACAGCGCGGGCCTGCACCGGGAGACGTACCGGCACACCTGGCTCCTCGCCGACGGCTCCGCGGTCACCCTGTGGGAGCTCGTGCACAACCCCACTCCGGGCGGTCCCTCGGAGCACGAGGTGTACGTCGACGAGGAGGAGCTGCAGACGGCCACCGCGCGGCTCGGAATGCCGCCGGAGACACCGGAGTTCGAGCTGCCCGCGCTGATGCGGCTGTGGGCGATTCCCGAGCCCCGGCATGTGTTCGCCTCCGACGACTCGGCGGACCACGCGCGTCGGCTCCTGCGCCGAGCGGAGAACCCGGACCGTCCCGGTGCGGAGACGGCGGCGTTGCTGGCGACGGCGACCGCGCACGAGATCACGCAGGCGTTCGGGCGCCCGGGGCGTGCAGGACGCGCGGGACTGAGCTACGCGCTGTACGAGCACGCGTTCCTGCTGCCGGACGACAGCGAGATCTCCCTGTGGGAGGTCGAGCACACGGCGACGCCCGACGGGCGGCACATGTGCGAGGTGTACATGTCGGAGGACGCCGCCCGGGAAGCCATGGAGCGGCGCGCGGCGCGGCAGGGGTAGGGCACGCAGACGGCGTGCGCCCGGTACGAGGGCGCTGTGGCGTCCTTCCGCCGTCAGTCGTTGGTGAGTTGCCGTGCCAGGCCTGCGAAGGCGGCCTGTTCGTCGGGCGTCAGCTCGACGGACTCCAGCGGCGGGCCGACCCGGTTCTGGCGCGGCAGGGCCGGGAGCGGGGCAGTGGTGCGCCGGGCGGGGGCCTGGCGTCCGGTGCGGCGCAGCAGGCGCGTCAGGACGACGATCCAGGCGATGGCTGCCACAGCGAGGACGGCCTCGCCTATCAGCTGGAGTGTCGGGACGTGCTCAGGCATGCGTCCCAGTACACACCACGGTCCGGGACTTTGGTCCCGGACCGTGACGTATCTCGCAGGTGCCGTGAACAACTCACAGCGAACTAAAGGGACAAGGCGCGGTGGCGGGGGGTGCGGTGCTCAGGCCGCCACGGGCTGCTTGGTGTCCTTCGGTGTGTTGGCCGCGTTGGCGGCGGGGTCGGTGGCCGTGGCCTCCGGGGTCGGCTTGCGCATGCCCTTGAGGAGGACGACCAGGGCCGTGGTGGCGCAGACGCCGGCCGCGATGGCGACGAGGTACAGGAACGGGTTGCCGATCAGCGGGACCACGAAGATGCCGCCGTGGGGGGCGCGCAGCGTGGCGCCGAAGGTCATCGACAGGGCGCCGGTGAGCGCGCCGCCCACCATGGCGGACGGGATGACCCGCAGCGGGTCCGCCGCGGCGAACGGGATCGCTCCTTCCGAGATGAAGGAGGCGCCCAGGACCCAGGCGGCCTTGCCGTTCTCACGCTCGGCCGGTGTGAACAGCTTGCCGCGCACGGTGGTGGCCAGGGCCATCGCCAGCGGCGGGACCATGCCGGCCGCCATCACCGCTGCCATGATCTTCATCGCGGAGTCGCTGGGGTTCGAGACCGCGATACCGGCGGTGGCGAAGGTGTAGGCGACCTTGTTGACGGGGCCGCCGAGGTCGAAGCACATCATCAGGCCGAGCAGGGCGCCGAGCAGGATGGCGTTGGTGCCGGTGAGGCTGTTCAGCCAGTCGGTGAGGCCCTTCTGGGCGGTGGCGATGGGCTTGCCGATCACGACGAGCATCAGGAATCCGACGATCGCCGAGGAGATCAACGGGATCACCACCACCGGCATGATGCCGCGCGCGGGCGCCGGGATCTTCACCTTCTGGATGCCCATCACGACACCACCGGCGATGAGACCGGCCACGAGACCGCCGAGGAAACCCGCGTTGATGTCCAGGGCGATGGCGCCGCCGACGAAGCCGGGGACGAGACCGGGGCGGTCGGCCATGCCGTAGGCGATGTAGCCGGCCAGGACCGGGACGAGGAACTTGAAGGCCACGCCGCCGATCTGGAAGAGCAGGGCGCCCCAGCTGTCGGTCTGCGTCCATACGAAGTGGTCCATGACCGACGGTGCCTTGTTGACCTGCCAGCCGCCGATCGCGAAACCCAGGGCGATGAGAAGGCCGCCCGCGGCGACGAACGGGACCATGTAGCTCACGCCGCTCATCAGCCACTTGCGGAGCTTGGTGCCGTACCCCTCGGTGGAATCGCCGGCGCGCTCGACCGGCGTGCTGCCCGACGCGGGCGCCGGCGCGCTCCTCTCGCCGCGCGCCGCCTTCTCACGTACCTCCGTGATGAGTTCGACGGGCCTGTTGATGCCGGCCTTCACTCCGACGTCGACGGTCGGCTTGCCGGCGAAGCGGTCCTTGTCGCGTACGGGGATGTCGTGGGCGAAGATCACGCCGTCCGCCGCCGCGATCACCGCAGGGTCCAGCCGGGTGAAACCGGCCGATCCCTGCGTCTCGACGACGAGTTCGACGCCTGCCTCGCGACCCGCGTTCTCCAGGGACTCGGCGGCCATGTAGGTGTGCGCGATGCCGGTCGGGCAGGAGGTGACGGCGACGATTCGGAAGGGGCGCTCGCCGGAGGCGGTGGCGCCCGGCGCCGGGGTGGATCCTTGGTCCGCCACCCCCGGCGCCGGGGCCGTGGTGCCCGCTGCGGCGCCGGCGGAGGCCGCCACCGGCGTCGCAGCGGTGTCTTCGGAGGCGCCCGCAGCGCCCACGGCGCCCTGAGCAGCGCCTGACCCAGCGTTCGCGCCCGCGCCCGCCGTGTCGGCCGCGCCCGCGCTCGCATCCGTCTCCGCGCCCTCGCCCGAAGACGCCCCCGGCGTCTGCGCCGTACTCGGTGCCTCGTCCCCGCGGATCAGTACCGCCGTCGTCTCCGCGTCGGACACCGTGCGCAGCGCCGAGGTGAACTCGCTGTCCATCAGCTGGCGGGCCAGCGAGGAGAGGATCGTGAGGTGGGCGTCGTCGGCGCCGGCCGGTGCCGCGATCAGGAAGATCAGGTCGGCCGGACCGTCCGCAGCACCGAAGTCGATGCCGGCGGCACTGCGGCCGAAGGCGAGGGTCGGCTCGGTGACATGGGTGCTGCGGCAGTGCGGGATGCCGATGCCGCCGTCGAGGCCGGTCGGCATCTGGGCCTCGCGGGCGGCCACGTCGGCGAGGAAGCCCTCCAGGTCGGTCACCCGGCCCTGGGCCACCATGCGCTCGGCGAGGGCGCGCGCCGCCGCTTCCTTGGTGTCGGCGGACAGGTCGAGGTCGACCAGGTCCTCGGTGATCATGTAGCTCATCGCGGGCTCCTATGCACGCGTATCGCCCGGGGGGAGGGGTGGGCGGGTGTGGGGACGGGAGTGCTGCGGGGGGAGGCGGTGGGGAGGGTGGCCGTGGTGAGTGACGGGGAGTCTCGCCAGGGCCGGGCCGGAGTGGTCGTACGACGGCGGATCAGGGCGTTCATGACGCCGGCTCCGTCAGTTCGCGGTCGAGTGGGATCTCGGCCGTGACGGTCACCGCCGCAGGGTCCAGGTCGGCGGGGGTCGGCATGACGCTGCCGGGGAGCTGGACGGCGGCGGCGCCGTGGGCGACGGCGGAGGCGAGGGCCTCGGGGCCGGTGCCGCCGGCGATGAGGAAGCCGGCGAGGGAGGAGTCGCCGGCGCCGACGTTGCTGCGGACGGTGTCCACGCGCGCGGTGGCGAACCAGACGCCCGCGTCCTCCACGAGGAGCTGCCCGTCGGCGCCCAGGCTCGCGAGCACAGCGCGTGCGCCCATGCCGCGCAACTCCTCGGCCGCCTTCAGTGCGTCGCCCACGGTCGCCAGGGGGCGCGCGACGGCTTCCGCGAGCTCCTCGGCGTTGGGCTTCACCACGTCCGGCCGCGCGCGCAGCGCCTCCAGGAGCGCACACCCCGAGGTGTCCAATGCGATGCGTGCGCCCTCGGCGTGCGCCCGCGTGACGACATCGGCGTACCAGGAGGGCGCGAGCCCGCGGGGCAGGCTGCCGCAGCACGCGATCCAGTCGGCGTTGTGTGACTGTTCGCGGACGGTGTCCAGGAGGAGTTCCTGTTCGGCCGGGGACAGTTCGGGGCCGGGCGCGTTGATCTTCGTCAGCACCCCGTCCGCCTCGGCGAGCGCGATGTTGGAGCGGGTGGCTCCCCTGATCGGGACGGGCGCGACCTCGATGCCCTGCGCGTCGAGCAGATCGGCGACGAGCGCCCCCGGCGCACCACCCAGGGGCAGGACGGCGACCGTGCGCCGTCCGGCGGCCGTGACGGCGCGCGAGACGTTCACGCCCTTGCCGCCCGGGTCCATGCGCTCGGTCTCGGCGCGGATGACTTCGCCGCGCTCCAGGCGGAGGACCTCGTAGGTGCGGTCGAGGGACGGGTTGGGGGTGACGGTGAGGATCATGCGCGTACTACTTCCGTGCCGGCGCGCTCGATGGCGGTGGCGTCTTCGGGGCTCAGCCCGCTGTCGGTGATCAGCAGGTCCACGTCGCTCAGGTCGCCGAAGCGGGCGAAGTGCTCCTGGCCGTGCTTGGCGGAGTCGGCCAGCAGCACCACGCGGCGGGCGGCGGCGAGCGCGGCCCGCTTGACCGCGGCCTCGGCGAGGTCCGGGGTGGTCAGACCGTGCTCGGCGGAGAAGCCGTTCGCCGCGACGAACAGCACGTCGGCGCGGATCTCGCCGTACGCGCGGAGCGCCCAGGCGTCCACGGCGGCGCGTGTGCGGTGCCGTACGCGCCCTCCGACCAGGTGGAGCTGGATGCCCGGGTGGTCGGCGAGGCGGGCGGCGATGGGCAGGCTGTGCGTGACGACGGTGAGGGAGGACTCCAGCGGGATCGCGGCGGCGACCCGGGCGACCGTCGTACCGGCGTCGAGGATCATCGTGCCCTCGGTCGGGAGTTCGGCGAGGGCGGCCTTGGCGATGCGGTCCTTCTCGTCGGCGGCGGTGGCCTCGCGCTCGCTGAGGTCCGGTTCGAAGTCGAGGCGGCCGACCGGGATGGCTCCGCCGTGCACGCGGCGGACGAGGCCGGCGCGGTCGAGGGCCTTCAGATCGCGGCGGATCGTTTCCGCGGTGACCTGGAACTCCTCGGCGAGCGACAGCACGTCCACCCGGCCGCCGTCGCGTGCGAGCCGGAGGATTTCCTGCTGCCGTTCCGGTGCGTACATGTCGCCGGCCTCCACCCGATGTCCGATCACTTCTGGCTGATGCCCGAACGTGTGGTTCCAAGGCGAGACTACGCCCGGATTTCCCGGAAGTAAACAGGTTCGGATGTCGATCGGGCGTGAACGGACTTCCAGTGCTGTCCGGAGGAGCCGTGCGGCACGGCGCTTGCGGACACGCGAAGGCCCGGCACCTGGTCGGTGCCGGGCCTTGTCGTGGCCGGACAGTCCTGCCTGGTCAGGCCTCGCTGGTCACTGCCGCCCGGTCGGGTTGCCGGCTGGCCGGCCGCCGGCCGGTCAGGGGACCAGTTCGGGCTCCCGCTCCCTCGCCGGCGGTTCCGTCGCCGCCGCCTGCGCGGGCTGCTTCGGCAGGGCGGTCATCAGCAGGAAGATCACACCCATGATCGCCGCGACCCACCACAGCGCATGCTGGAAGGCGTGCACGAAGGCGGGCCCGACCCGGGCCGGGGCCAGCCGGTCGCCGATCTCCCCGAAGAACACCACGGACACGAGCCCGAGACCGAGCGCGTTGCCCATCTGCTGCACCGTGTTGATCAGGCCTGACGCAGAACCGGCGTGCTCACGCGGAACCTCCGAGAGCACCACGTCGGTCAGCGGGGCGACGATCAGGCCCATCCCGACACCCATCACGACCAGCGGCAGGGCCATCTGCCAGGAGGCGATGGACAGGCCGTACCGATGCGCCTCCCACAGATAGAGCAGGACGCCCGCGCCGAGCACCAGCGCGCCCGCCTGGAGGACCTTCCGCCCGAACCTCGGCACCAGCTGCTGCACCGACAGGCCGGCCGCCGTGGACACAGCGAGGGAGAACGGCACCCCGGTCAGCCCGGCCCGCAGCGGGCTCCAGCCCAGGCCGATCTGCATGTACAGCGTCCAGACCAGGAAGAAGATGCCGAGCGCGACTCCGAAGACGGTCTGCACGGCGATGCCCGCGGCAAAGCTCTTCACCCGGAAGAGGGACAGCTCGATGAGCGGGGAACCGTCCCTGGCCGCCTTCCGTTTTTCGTACGACACCAGCACCGCGAAGACGACGAGCGCGCCGGCCATGCAGACGTGGCCCCACAGCGGCCAGCCCAGCTCCCGGCCGCGCGTGAGCGGGTAGAGCAGCATCAGCAGGCCCAGCGAGACCAGGGCGACACCGACGAGGTCCAGCTTCAGCGCCTTGGGGGCCTTCGACTCGGTGATGAAGCGACGGCCCAGCAGCCAGGACAGGACACCGACAGGGAGGTTGATGAGGAAGATGGGCCGCCATTCGAGGCCGAACAGGTTCCACTCGGTGAGCAGGGCGCCGAGCAGCGGACCGGAGACCGCGCCCAGCCCGACGATCGCGCCGAACAGGCCGAACACCTTGCCGCGTTCGTGGGCCGGGAAGGTGGCGTGGACGATCGACAGCACCTGCGGCACCATCATCGCCGCCATGCCGCCCTGCAGGATGCGCGAGGCGACCAGCATCTCCGGATTGGCGGCGAAGCCGCACAGGGCGGAGGCCAGAGTGAAGCCGCCGATACCGATCAGGAACAGCCGCTTGCGGCCGTGGACGTCGCCGAGACGGCCACCGGTGATGAGACCGGCGGCGAAGGCCAGGGCATAACCCGCGGTTATCCACTGGATCTGGCTGACCGAGGCGTTCGCGCTCCGCTTGATCGACGGGATGGCGATATTGACGATCGTCACGTCGACGAGGTCCATGAAGGCAGCGGTCATGACGATCGCCAGCGCGAGCCAGCGGGTCCTGTCGGTTGGGGAGGGGAGTGCCGTGCGGGCGGATGCAGTGTCGGTCATGAAATGAAGGTAGGCCCCCATTAGGTCAGATCATGTCCTAGTGCTACGGCATTCTCGTTCTCATGACCACAGACACGCCGGCACGGCTGCTGCAGCTGCTCTCGCTCCTCCAGACGCCCCGCGAGTGGCCCGGCGGGGAGCTGTCCGAGCGACTGGGGGTGTCGCGTCGTACCGTGCGGCGGGACATCGACCGGCTGCGGGAGCTGGGCTATCCGGTGCAGGCCACGAAAGGCTCGGACGGCGGGTACCGGCTGGTCGCGGGCAAGGCGATGCCGCCGCTCGTGCTGGACGACGAGGAGGCGGTGGCGATCGCGGTGGGCCTGCGGGCCGGTGCCGGGCATGCCGTGGAGGGCGTGGACGAGGCGTCCGTACGGGCCCTGGCCAAGCTGGAGCAGGTGCTGCCGGCCCGGCTGCGGCACAGGGTGTCCACACTGCAGGCGGCGACCACACCGCTGACCAGCGGGGACGGGCCGAGCATCGCACCGGAGACGCTGACCGTGATGGCCTCGACGGTGGCGGGGCACGAGCGGCTGCGGTTCGTCTACCGGGACAAGGACGGCAGCGAGTCGCGGCGGCTGACCGAGCCGCACCGGCTGGTGTCGACCGGGCTGCGGTGGTACCTCGTCGCCTACGACCTCGACCGCGCCGGCTGGCGGACCTTCCGGGTGGACCGGGTGAGCGAGCCGTTCGCGACCGGAGCCCGGTTCTCGCCACGGGAACTGCCGACGGGGAACGCCGCCGAATACCTGCGGCAGTCCATCCAGCGGCGGCAGGAGACATACGCGTTCGCGGTGCGGTTCGCCGCGCCGGCGGAGCGGGTCTCCGCCCGGCTCCCGGTATGGCTCGGGGCGCTGGAGGACGACGGCGAGGGCGGTTGTGTCCTGCGGGGCACCGCCGGTGATTCCGTGGAGTGGCTGGCTGTTCGGCTGGCGATGACGGGGTACGAGTTCACCGTGCGGGAGCCCGGTGAACTGATGGCATGCGTACGGGAGTTGGGCGGGCGGCTGAGCCGGGCAGGGGTGGGTGATGCCGGGGAGAGTGCCACCGGGAAGGGTGGCGGCTGGGGCGGCGGTGCTGGGGAGAGTGGTGCTGGGGAGGGTCTCTAGGGTGACGGCCTGCGCTTGCCCGGCCTCACGCATTCTTCGGTGCCGTCCCGGCTCTGCCGAGCCTCACCCCTGTGCCGTGACAGCCCGGCCCTGCCCAGCCTCACCCCCTGCCCTGACAGCCCGGCCCTGCCCAGCCTCACCCCCTGCCCTGACAGCCCGAGCCTGCCCAGCAGACCCCTGCTGGGAAGACCAAGTCCTGCCCGTCTCAGGTGCCTTCGTTGTCGGTCTTCGCTTGCTCGGTGGCCCACTCGAAGTCTCGTAGGGACGCGAGGTTGCGCAGGGCCAGGGCTGCGGGGCCGTTGGGGCCGGCGGGTGGGCAGGAGGTGGCGGCCCAGGACTCCACGGCCACGCGGACGGCGGCGCCGGCTACGGCAGCGGCGAAGCGGAGATGGGGGGTGACCGGGACGGGGGCCGCGGGGGTGGTCCGTAGAGCCGTCGGCGTCATACGGGCCGCAAGGATCTCGGCCAGGGTCTGTTCGGATGCCTGGCACACCTCGGCCCAGACCTTGCGCAGGGCGGGGCTGTCGCCGGCCAGGCGGATCAGGGTGCGGACCCATTCCCAGGACCCCGCCGAAACGCCGACACCGGGAGTGAGGGTGTGGTGGACGGCGTGCTCCAGGGCCTCCAGGACGGTCAGGTGGGCCGGGGCCGAGCGGAGCGCTTCCGACCAGCGCTGGGCGCCCGCGGCGTAGAGGGGGGCGACCGCTTCCTCCTTGGTGGCGAAGTAGCGGTAGAACGTCCGCGGTGCGATACCCGCCGCCTGCGCGATGTCCTCGGCGCGGGTGGCCCGCAGGCCCTGGCGGACGAACAGGGCAGCCGCCGCGCGGGCGATCTCCATCCGGGTCTCGGCCTTGCGGCGTTCGGTCAGCGAGACCGGCGGGGAGGCAGAAAACAGCTGGTGGGAGGCGCTGGGGGTGGTGCTCACACCGGCAGGCTATGCCCATGTGGCAGAATCTGCCATCCGGCGGTCCACCCCGGGGTTCAGGTACGGGGTGGGCCGCCATTCCACGACGCGCCACCGCTGCGGCGCCGCTCCCCCATCCGTGCAGACTCTCCACCGTCCCAGCGGACTTGAGTCTCCTGCGGGGGGGAGACCGGAAGGTGGGACCCATGCACGGCATCTTTGACCCGCAGGGTGACACCTCACGCGACGACATCTCATGCGACGACATCTCGCCCGACGACTCCTCCCGCCCCGCCACCTCGTACTCGATCGGTGAGCCGGCGCGGCGTAGCGGCCTGTCGGTCAAGACGATCCGCTTCTACTCGGATCACGGCCTCGTGGTGCCGGCGAGCCGTACCCCGGCCGGTTACCGCCGCTACGGCCCGGAAGCCGTCGCCCGGCTTGCGCTGGTGCGGACGCTGCGCGAGCCGGGACTCGGCCTGGAGGTGATCCGGCGGATCGTGGACCGGCCGCTCGCCCTCGGCCGGATCGCTGCGGAGCAGGCCGCCGCGCTGGATGCGCAGATCCGTGTGCTGCGGCTGCGCCGGGCGGTGCTGTCCGCCGTGGCGGCCAGGCGCGAGCCGACCTTCGAGGAGATGGAACTCATGCACCGGTTGGCGGCCCTGTCCGAAACGGAACGGCGACGCCTGGTGAACGGCTTCCTCGACGCCGTTTTCGGCGCGCCTCGGCCTTCCGACACCGCGCTTCGGTGTTCCCTCACCCCCGAGCTGCCCGGCAACCCGACCGAGGAGCAGGTGGCGGCGTGGGTGGAGCTGGCCGAGCTGTCACTCGACGACGCGTTCCGTGCCGCCGTACGGCGCCTGGTCCTGGGGCATGCCGGGGACCGGCCGGAGGCCGTCGGCGCCGCCGGCGCGCCACCCGTTCCGGACCTCGTCGCCGTCGCGCGGGAGGTCGTGCGCGCCGCCATGGCATCCGGCATCCGGCCCGAGGCGCCGGAAGCGGATCCCGTCGTCGCGGCCCTGGTCACCCGGTGCGCCCCCGTCTCCGGGCGCCCTGGCCGTGCCTCGCCGCACGAGTGGCTGCTCGGTCGCCTGGAAGCCGTGCGGGAGCCGCGCAGGGACACGTATGTACGGCTCTGTCCCTCATCAACGGCTGGCCGGCGCCGGAGCCGGTGACTCCGGTGATCGACTGGGCGGCCTCGGCGCTGCGGGCGCGGGCAGTGGCCTGAGGGGAACGTCCGGGCGAACCGAGCGGTTGGCCGGGATTCCCCTCCGCCGAGGTGTGCGGCCGGGTGACCGGGGAACCGTAACAGGCTCATGGGGCCCAGGGGTTGGCGCGGACGGGCGGCCTGCGGGCGCGGATGAAGCCGGGCTTCGGCGCCCAGGGGGGATGGGTGCCGAAGCCCGGCTCGGGAAGGTCCCGGCGCCGGGGGGGATTGCGTCGGGACCTGGCTCTGTGGTGCGGCGTGGGCGCGTGGGGGTCGCCGGTCCGTGCGGTGTGGGAAGTCCGTGCGGTGTGGGGAGTGCGGTTCCGGGGGCTGCTGCTGCCGGGCCCGGAAGGGTTTTTCCCGCGGGCCCCGGGGTTGAAGCGATGGGACCACGCCATGTTTGCGCCGTCTTTCGCCACCGGCGTGCGCGTCCCAGGCACCGTACGCCCCAGGCACGCGCACACCACACGCACGCTCCAGGGCAGGCGAGGCACGGACGTCCGAGGCCCGCGCACGCCACGCCGACGCGCGCACCCCGGGCGGCGCCGGCACTCCACGCACGCCCCGTCCCGCGACAGCGCGCCCCAGTGGCCGCAGACACCCACAGCCGCCGCATCCCCCGGAAACCCCTTACGCCGCCGCGTCGAACCCGGTGTCGCGGGCCAGCTTCTTCAGTTCGAGGAGGGCGTGCTTCTCGATCTGGCGGATGCGCTCGCGGGTCAGGCCGTGTTCCTTGCCGACCTCGGTCAGGGTGCGCTCGCGGCCGTCCTCGATGCCGTACCGCATCTTGATGATGGAGGCCGTGCGCTGGTCCAGGCGGCCGATCAGGTCGTCCAGTTCCTCGCTGCGGAGGAGGGTGAGGACGGACTGCTCGGGGCTGACCGCCGAGGTGTCCTCCAGGAGGTCGCCGAACTGGGTCTCGCCCTCGTCGTCCACCGACATGTTCAGCGAGACCGGGTCGCGGGCCCAGTCGAGGACGTCGATGACGCGCTCCGGTGTGGCGCCCAGCTCCGCGGCGATCTCCGCGGGCTCCGGGTCCCGGCCGTTCTCACGGTTGAACTCGCGCTGCACGCGGCGGATGCGGCCCAGCTCCTCCACCAGGTGGACGGGGAGCCGGATGGTGCGGGACTGGTCGGCGATGGAGCGGGTGATGGCCTGGCGGATCCACCAGGTGGCGTAGGTCGAGAACTTGAAGCCCTTGCGGTAGTCGAACTTCTCGACCGCGCGCACCAGGCCGGCGTTGCCCTCCTGGATCAGGTCGAGCAGGGGCAGGCCACTGCGCGGGTAGCGCCGGGCCACCGCCACGACGAGGCGGAGGTTGGAACGGATGAAGATGTCCTTCGCCCGCTCGCCGGCGGCGACCAGCGCCTCGAGCTCCTCGCGGGAGGCGTCGGTCGCCGACTTCTCCTCACCGTCGAGGATCTGCTGCGCGAAGACACCCGCCTCGATGGTCTGGGACAGCTCGACCTCCTTTGCGGCGTCGAGCAGCGGCGTACGCGCGATCTCGTCGAGGTACATGCCGACCAGGTCGCGGTCCGCGATCTCGCCGCCATGAGCGCGAACACTGCTTGCCGAGTCGGCCGTCTCGCCGGTGGCGGACTGACGACGGGCGACGGCACGGGTTGCCATGCGTGCTCCCTTGCGATGGTGGGCTGGCGGGTGGTCCTGCGAACGCTCGGCACTGGCGGGGACCGTCACCGGGACTCCTTCCGAGTCCTCTGCGACTCTCTCCGGGTGCCCTGCATCCGTGGGAAACAACGACTGGAATCCGGACAGAATTCCCAACCCGCCCCCCAATTTTTCTGATCATGCAGTACCCTGTTCCGCCACACTGGGAGGCGAGATGCCCACGGAACGTACAGAGGTGCAGGTCAGACCAGGAGTCGAGAGGGATCTCAACGCCCTCACGGCGATCTACAACCACTATGTACGTGAGACGGCCATCACATTCGATACCGCGATCTTCACTCCGGAAGAGCGCCGCCCTTGGCTGCTCTCCCACCCGGAAGACGGCCCGTACCGCCTGATGGTTGCCACGGAAACGGAACCGGAGGGCGACTCACAGCGAATTCTTGGGTACGCCACATCCAGCCCTTACCGGCCGAAGCCCGCGTACGTCACATCCGTGGAGGTTTCGGTGTACGTCGCCCCGGGCACGGGCCGGCGCGGCATCGGCACGCTGCTCTACGACGCCCTCTTCAAGGCGCTGGCCGGTGAGGACGTGCACCGCGCCTACGCCGGGATCGCCCAGCCCAACGAGGCCTCCGAGCGGCTGCACACCCGCTTCGGCTTCCGGTATGTCGGCACGTACCGCGAGGTCGGCCGCAAGTTCGGCCGCTACTGGGACGTGGCCTGGTACGAGAAGCAGCTGTAGGTCAGCCGAACTGCACCGACCGCTTCGCCAGCCCCATCCAGAAGCCGTCGATCACGGTCCGGTGCGCATCCAGTTCCCCGCCCGCCTCGGCCGCGCCCATGGTGACGAACAGCGGGGCGAAGTGTTCGGTGCGCGGGTGGGCGTAGCGGCCGGCCGGCGCCTTGTCCAGGAAGTCCAGCAGGGCGTCCCAGTCGCGGCCCTCCAGGGCGCGGCGGCCCCAGTCGTCGAATTCCGAGGACCAGCCGGGCACGCCGCCGCCGGTGTGCCGCAGGGCGGCGAGATTGTGGGTGAAGAAGCCGGAGCCGACGATCAGCACGCCCTCGTCGCGCAGGGGGGC
This sequence comes from Streptomyces sp. NPDC030799, assembly GCF_055572255.1. NCBI lineage: Bacteria > Bacillati > Actinomycetota > Actinomycetes > Kitasatosporales > Streptomycetaceae > Streptomyces > Streptomyces sp. NPDC030799. Next base: position 241,333 of record NZ_JBVIDS010000013.1, read on the forward strand.
GAGCTTGCGGCCGATGTCCATGAGTCGCACGGGGTCGAGGGTGGGCATGGAGATCTGCAGGACGGGGATGTCGGCGGCCGGGAACATCTCGACGAGGGGGACGTAGGCGCCGTGGTCGAGGCCGCGGTCGGGGATGTCCTGGACGGGGGTGCCGGGGGCGCGCAGCAGCTTGCGGACGGTTTCGGCCAGCCCGGGGGCGCCGGGGGCGGCGTACTGCACCCGGTAGTAGTGCTCGGGGAAGCCCCAGAAGTCGTGGACGAGGGGGACGGTGTGCACCGCGCCCAGCGCGAGCGGGGCCTCCTCCCAGTGGGCGGAGACCATGAGGATCGCCCGGGGGCGGGGCAGGTCCGCGGACCAGGCGGCGAGCTGGCCGGGCCAGACGGGGTCGTCGGCGAGCGGCGGGGCGCCGTGGCTGAGGTACAGGGCGGGCATGCGGTCGGGCCCGGCGGCAGGCTTCTCCTGTGCGGTGGTGGACATGACGACGGCTCCCGGATTCTTTAACTCTCAAGTTTCATTCCATACCGTACGCCCGACTTGTTCAAGTTTCAAGGAGCCGGCTCGTACAGTGGGATCCATGAACACGGCATCCGACTCCGCCGCACAGCCCCGCTGGCTCACCGACGAGGAACAGCGCGTCTGGCGCGCCTACCTGCACGCCACCACCCTGCTGGAGGACCACCTCGACCGGCAGCTGCAGCGCGACGCGGGCATGCCGCACATCTACTACGGCCTTCTCGTCGGCCTCGCCGAGGCCCCGCGCCGCCGGCTGCGGATGACCGAGCTGGCGATGAAGGCGAAGATCACCCGCTCCCGGCTGTCGCACGCGATCGCACGGCTGGAGAAGAACGGCTGGGTGCGCCGCGAGGAGTGCCCCTCCGACAAGCGCGGCCAGTTCGCGGTGCTCACCGAGGAGGGTGCCGAGGTGCTGAAGCGCACCGCGCCCGGCCATGTGGCCGCCGTACGGCAGGCGATGTTCGACCGGCTCAGCCCCGAGCAGCAGAAGGCCCTCGGCGAGATCATGGAGATCGTCGCCGAGGGCCTTCAGCCCAATGAAGCGGGTGCAGACCTGCCCTGGCTCCGCTGATGTGCCGCAGGGCCGGTCAGTGCGCCGGCACCGGCACCGGCACCTCGTCCTCGACGCTCTCGCCGGAGATCAGCTCGGTGGTGCCGGGGCGGCCGGCATTGACGAAGGTGAAGGCGATCAGGGCGGCCACGCCCAGGATGCCGACGGCGAACCAGATCGCCGTGCTGTAACCGTGCACCATGGCCCGGAGCCCGACCAGCTGCTGCTGGGGCCTGGTGGCGGCGCCGGCGATGTGGTCCTTGAAGTACGACGTCTTCGCGGACGCGGCGATGGTGTTCAGCAGGGCGGTGCCGATCGCGCCGCCCACCTGCTGCGAGGTGTTGACCATCGCGGAGGCGACACCGGCGTCCCGGGGCTCGACACCCTGGGTGGCCAGCGACATCGCGGGCATGAACGCCGTACCCATGCCGAGGCCGAGCAGCACCATCGCGGGCAGCAGCAGGGTCAGGTACGACGAGCCGGTCTCCAGCTGGGTCAGCAGCAGCATGCCGAGACCGGCGGCCAGGAAGCCGGGGCCCATCAGCAGCCGGGCGCGGACCCGGGTCATCAGCCGGGTGCCGATCTGAGTGGAGCCGGTGATCATGCCGGCCACCATCGGCAGGAAGGCAAAGCCGGTCTTGACCGGCGAGTAGCCCTTCACGACCTGCAGGTAGTAGGTCAGGAAGAGGAACAGGCCGAACATGCCGATGATCGCGAGACCCAGGGAGAGGTAGATGCCGCCGCGGTTGCGGTTGCTGACCACGCGCAGCGGCAGCAGCGGGGCCTTGACCCGGGACTCGACGGTCACGAAGGCGAGCAGCAGCACCGCGGACGCCACGAACATGGCCACGGTGACCGCGTCGCCCCAGCCGTCGGACTCGGCGCGGGTGAAGCCGTAGACGAGGGCGACCAGGCCGAGGGTGGACAGCAGGACGCCCGGGATGTCGAGCGGGTTGCGGTTGCGGCCGCCCTCCGGCTCACGGATGACGAACCAGGCGCCGAGCGCGGCGACAACGGCGAACGGAACGTTCACGAAGAAGGTCCAGCGCCAGTTCAGGTACTCGGTGAGGAAACCGCCGAGGATCAGGCCGACGGCACCGCCGCCGCCCGCGATGGCGCCGTAGATGCCGAACGCCTTGGCGCGCTCCCTGGCGTCCGTGAACATCACGGCGAGCAGCGACAGCGCGGCCGGGGCGAGCAGGGCGCCGAAGACACCCTGCAGGGCGCGGGCGCCGAACATCATCGGGCCGGTGGTGGCGGCACCGCCGAGCGCGGAGGCGAGGGCGAAGCCGGCCAGGCCGGTGACGAAGGCGCGCTTGCGGCCCCACTTGTCGGCGATACGGCCGCCGAACAGCAGCAGACCGCCGAAGGCGAGGGCGTAGGCCGTGACGACCCACTGCCGGTTGCCGTCGGATATGCCGAGGTCCGTCTGGGCGGAGGGCAGGGCGATGTTCACGATGGTGGCGTCGAGGACGACCATCAGCTGGGCGAGCGCGATGAAGACGAGCGCCTTCCAGCGGTTGGCGTCGCCGGCGCGTGCGGCGAAGCCGGTCGGCGCGGGGGCGCCGGGAGCCTTGCGGGCTGTTTCGGACATGGAGGGACCCACTTCGGGACTTCAGGATGGAAAACGGCGGGGAAAAGACTAGAAAAGATCGGAAAGGATGAGAAAGGCGGGGAAAGATGGGAAAAACGCGAGAAAACGGCCGTGGCGGAGAATGTGCGGCCGTCTCCGGTGCCATAGGGGTGGGCTCAGGGAAGGACCGGGGTCGGGGGCGGAACTAATCGGTCAGCACGCGCGCAGTTCCTTGAGGGTCACGGCCGTGCCCGGCAGGGCGGAGCGGGCGGGCGCCCGCAGGCCGTCGAGGAACAGCTGAAGGTGGCGGTGGACGAAGCGGTCGCCGCGCGGGCAGTCCGTGCCGGCCGGGGGCCGGCTCAGCTGGGCCACGGCGAGCAGCAGGTCGCCGACTCCGACGTCGGGCCGGAGCTGTCCGGCCGCCTCGGCCCGGCCCATGACCTCCTTCACGAGCTCTTCGACGCGCTCGCGGGAGGCTTCCAGGTCGGGGTGGTGCTGGTCGAACGTGCCGGAGATCATCGGGCACAGCGCGCTGATCCGCTCGTCGGCGGCGGCGTGCACGAAGCGCTCCAGCGCGGCGAAGGCGTCCCCGGTCTCGGCGAGGGCCACTTCGGCCGCCTCGGCCGTACGGTCCATGACGGAGCAGACGACCTCGCGGACGAGGGCCTCGCGGTCGGGGAAGTTGCGGTACACCGTGGCGTTGCCGACGCCGGCCCGGCGGGCGATCTCGTCGAGCGGCACGTCCGGGCCGTGCTCGACGAACATCTCCCGGGCGGCGGTGACGATCCGCTCCCGGTTGCGCAGGGCGTCGGCGCGGGGCCGGTGCGCCTTGCGCGGTGCGGGGGTGGTCGCGGTCGGCACGGGGACTCCTCGGTGCTGGTGGTCTCTGCCGGTGCTGGGCCGGCGATGAGGGGGCGATCCGGGGAGACAGTCCCCGTTTCGCTCGGACACAGGGCTAAACGGGGAAACGCTCCCCGGTTATTTCCCGCCCGGCGAAAGAACCGCTGTGACCTGAGCCACTTCGCCGGCCCACTCCTCGCCCGCCGGGATTCACCCCCGTGCGCACCGCCATTCCCACGATCGGTCTCCTCCAGCGCGCGGCCCCCACCCCGCCGACACAGGGTGAGCCCAAGGGTGCAGCCGGTGACCGGCGGCTGCCGTGGAGCGAAGGGCCCATGCATGCAGCCGCAGCCGCCCCGCCGCATATCCCTTCCCCACGGGCGCCTCCCCGACGGAGGCCGCGCCCGGGGCCGCCCGTCCGGCGGGGGTTCCTCCCAGGGATCGCGGGGCCGCGCCCCTCGCACGGGCCGCAGCCGCATACGCCGCCCCATACGCCCGCGCCGGGCGGCCGCTCTCGCCGCGGTGACCGCACTGACCCTCGCGGTCAGCACCTCGGCCGGGACCGGACACCTGACGGCGCCCACCACCGCAGGGCCCATCGGCATGGCCCGCTCCTCCGCCCTCGCCCCCTGTACGGTCCACGGCGCTCTCGACGTACAGATGACCGAGGGCCTGCCCACCCCGCACGGTTACGCCCGCTCCACGGGCACGGTCCACGCCCTGACCCTGATGGTCGACTTCTCCGACGCGCCCGGGCAGGGCAGCGCCATGGACCGCTTCCACGAGTTCTTCCCGCAGACCCAGGAGTGGTTCCGCACCGCGTCGTACGGCCGGCTGGACTACCGGCCGGAGACACCGGTCCCCGGGTGGCTGCGCATGCCCAAGTCCTTCAAGGAGTACGGCATCGATCGCGGCGCGCCCTTCGACCCCGGGTACCGGCAGCTGGTGCAGGACATCGTGGACGCGGCCGACCCGGCCGTCGACTTCCGCTCGTACGACCTCTTCAACATCCTGATCACCCCGAACGCCGGCCCCTCCGCGCTGGACACCGTCTTGTCCGTGACCTTCGCCGGCAACACCGACGCCCCGGTCGCCGACGGCGTCCCCATCGCCAACGCGTCCTTCGTCTACTCCCGCCAGGACGACGGCTCCGGCTCCTACGGCCGCACCGGCTACCGGGTGCTGCCGCACGAGAACGGCCACGCCTTCGGCCTGCCCGACCTGTACACGCAGGAGGGCGGGGGCGCGGTCGGGCACTGGGACATCATGAGCGAGGACTGGGGGGCCAACAACGATCTGCTCGCCTGGCACAAGTGGAAGCTGGGCTGGCTGGACAGCTCGCAGGTGGGCTGCGCGGTGGCGCGGGGCAGCGTCGAGTACCTGCTGACGCCGCTGTACAGGCCCGGCGGCGGGAAGCTGGTCCTGGTCCCCGTCAGCGCCCACAGCTCCTACGCGCTGGAGGTGCGCGAGCAGGGCGGCAACGACGAGGCGGTCTGCCGCCCGGGCCTGCTCGTCTACAAGGTCGACGGCACGATCGACACCGGACGCGGGCCCGTCAGGGTCTACGACAGCCACCCCAACAGCGGCGGCTGCACCCGCAGCCCCAACGTCCAGGCAGAACTCTCCGACGCCCCCTTCTCCCCCGGCACCGCCTTCAAGGACCCCCGCCACGGCATCACCGTCCAGGTGCTCGGCAAGGACAAGGACGGCGGCTACCGGGTGCGGGTCACGCGGGCGTAGGGGCTCTTCGGGGGGAGCTCTGTGCGGGCGGGCCACGCCAGGGGCGGTGGCCGGGGCTCCGGCGGCCCCGGCTAGGGTGGGCGGCGGGGGATACGGACGTCGTCAGCGAGGAGTCATCGTGCGGACACCGCTGTCCTGGTTAGCCGATCGGTACACATGGGGGCCGCGCAGCCTGCGCCTGGCCGCGGTGGCTTCGGTGGCAGCAGCCGTCGCGATCATCGTCACCGGCGGTGTGGTGCGGGTCACCGGATCCGGGCTCGGCTGCCCGGACTGGCCGTCGTGCACCGCCCAGAGCCTGGCTCCCACGACGGAGATGGGCGTGCACGGTGCGATCGAGTTCGGCAACAGGATGCTGACCGGTGCGCTGTGCGCGGTGGTGGGCTGGCTCATCATCGCGGCACGGCTGCAACGCGAGCCGTCACGCGCAGTGCTGCGCGCGGCGTGGGCCCAGTTCTGGGTCATCGTCCTCAACGCCGTCGTCGGTGGCATCACCGTGTGGATGCGGCTCAGCCCGTACATCGTCGCCGCGCACTTCCTCGCCGCGGTGCTGCTGCTGACCACCGCGGCGGTCACCTTGGAGTACGTGCAGAGGCCGGCGCACGAGGCGGCGGCGACGGCCGCCGTCCCGACGCGACGCGCCGTCCTGCTGAGCCGGTTCCTGACGGCCGGAACGGCCCTGCTGCTCGTCGTGGGCACGGCGGCCACCGGCTCCGGGCCGCACGCGGGTGACTCCTCCGCCGTGCAGCGGATGCCCTTCGACTGGGCGGGCGTCACCGCGGTGCACGGCGCGGTCGCGCTGGGCTGCCTCGTCCTGGGCTGTCTGCTGTTCGCCGCTCTGCCCGCCGCTTCCCCGGCCCGCAGGCGCACGGGCGTCTTCCTCGCCGTCTTCCTGGCGCAGGGACTGATCGGCGTGTTCCAGTCGCTGACCTCGCTGCCCGCGGTGGCGGTCATCCTGCATCTGTTCGGCTCGGCCCTGGTGTGGGCGGGCGCGGTCCGCGTCGTCCTCGCGGTGAACCGGCAGCCGACCGCCGTACCGGCCGAGCGGCCGGCCGGCGATCAGCTCTCCGCGCGGCTCGCCCCGTCCACGACCGCCGCCGACACATAGAGGGTGAGCGGCCCCACGACCTCACGGTTCACTTTCGCCGCCGCCCAGTGGAACGGGTTCGGCAGCTGCCGCTCGGCACGGTCGTGTGCACCGTCTGCCGCGCAGTGGGCCAGAAAGCGGTCCAGCCGGGTCAGCTGCTCGGCGCGCACATACGGCCGCAAGCGGTCCAGCGCCTCGTCGCCGGACGGGGTGTACCGCTGGAACGGCAGATAGAGCGTGGCGTCACCGGGGCGTTGCCGTTCTCCTTGCGTCAGGTTCCAGCACAGCGTCGGCCGGACCCCGGGCGCGGCAAGAGCGGCCGGACCGCCGGCCGACAGAGCGTGCAGCAGCCCTGCGGCACTTCGGCCGGCCGTGCCGGACAGCCTGCCCAGCCGGGCCCGGAGCGCATCGGCGGACCGCTCGCCCACCGTCGTGTAGAACTTGATCCGGGCCTGCGGCGAGTCGTCGAGGTCGAGCGCGAAGAACGCGGGCATCAGGCACGCCATGCCCTCCGGGTCCTGCCGCCGCAGCCACTGCCACGCGTCGCCGAGGCCGAGGCGTTCCATCGCCTCGCCGATCACCCGCCGGTTCTCGGCGGTGCCCGCGGCGAGGGTGTCGAAGTACATCTTGACGCCGGCGACGCCCGTCGGCCGGACCGTCGCCGCGATGCACAATCCGAACGCCGCCCGGTCGCTGCGCGGGACGAAGAGGTCCCGCACGGTCCGTGCCCGTGCCAGGGACGCGACGCCCTGTTCCTCCAGTGCGTGCACGGCACGCCACCCGGCCTGCCAGCTGGAGTCCGCGGTGGTCGGTCCCTCGCCGGACAGCGGGCGGAGGAAGATCCTGATCTCCGGGCCGCTGTCCTTCATGACCAGGGAGAACTCGAAGGGCGCCCGGCCGCGGGCCGCCTCCGGCTCGTCGATGCCCCGCGTCGTGCGGTGCCCCCACCCGGCGAACAGCGCCTCCACCGCGTCCCGCGCCGCCGTGTCGAAACCGGCCTCCGCGCCGAACAGCCGCCCCAGGTACGTCAGTCCGCGGATCGCCTGGGCCGCGTAGCCCTCCTCCCGGGCCGTACCGGAGCCGGCCGCCGCGGTGCCCGCCGTGACCGTCATGCCGGCTCCCGTACGGCCGGCTCGTACGGCGTCACGTCGATCCCCGGGTACAGCTCACAGAGGCGCCGCACGGTGTCCGCCGTCCAGTACGGATCGCCCGGCTCCGGGAATCCGAGCAACTGCCGCTGCTCGGGCGTCAGTTCACTGATCAGCTCCTGGAAGGTCGCCCAGCCCGGCGACGAGGGCAGCAGCGCCCAGAGGTGCTTGCCGGTCCAGCGGGCCGCCGCGGAGTGGAGGTTGAAGAACAGCGCGAGCCGGCGGCCGTACCGGTCCCGGTAGGCCGAGCCGCGATGCACGAGATCTCCGGTGAACAGGAGCAGGGAGCCCTTCGGCGCCTCGACGGGACGCTCGCGCTCGTACAGTCCCGGGTACTCGGCGCTGCTGTACGTGGCCCTCCGCTCCGAGGTGATCAGGGGCACTCCGAGGTCACCGGCGCGTCCGGCCACATACGTGGGTGCGGTGCCGGCCGTCACGTCGGTCAGGTACACGATGCCGAAGAGCCGCTGGTAGACGCCGTCCGTCCGGGGCGGCAGCAGGCTGTTGACGGCCCACGTGTCGTTGTGCAGCGACTGGTCCTTGGTCTCCCCGTAGGCGGTGCCGTACTTGGCCTGCACGTACGAGCTCGTCAGGAGGATGTCCCGGGTGCTCAGCAGACGCTCGGCCACCGCGATGACCCGCGGGTCGAGGGGGAGCCGGTTGAGGGCGTTGCTGGCGAAGGGGAAGGGGACCGCGTGCTTGAACGCGCCGACGTCGACGGCGTCCGCCGCGCCGGCCTGCGGGCCGGCCTCCGGGTCGGGGAAGTACTCCTCGATGGCCGCGACCGCCTGCTCCAGTTCCCCCGCCGACAGGAAACCGGGAATCAGGGCGTATCCCCGGGCCTCGATCTCTTCCGCCACCGCCTCGACGTTCATCTCACGCCTCTCCCCCCGGGACGGGCCGGTCCGCCGCACCGCGGCAGCCGACCACCATGTTCTTCTGGAAACCGTCGAGCTTCAGCGCCTCGCCGACGGGACGGCCGTCCACCTCGATCCAGGCGTGCGCGGCGAACGGCACGAGGTTGACGCCCGACACCCAGTCCGGCCAGCGCCCCCGCAACCGGGCGAGAAGCACCGCCGCGACCGACCGGTCCAGGCAGTACTGGCCCGCGCAGCGGCCGCTGACGGAGACCACGTCGCTGCGCGCGCGCAGTGCCTCGGCGTACGAGGCCGGTGCGGCGCCCCGGCTGAGAACACGCAGGACCCTCTCCAGCCGCCGGGGGGTGCACGCCGCGATGAGGAGCCGGCTCAGCCCTACGGCGACCAGCGGGAGGAGTCTTCTGTGGACGGGGAGCGGCGAGCGCGGCTCCAGCGTCATGGGCAGAGTCATGAGGCCACCAGGATGCCCGCGGACCGCAGCATGGTGATCAGCCGGGCCACATCACCGGGGATGCGGTCGCGGGCGTCGGGGAACCGGGTCTGCAGTTCCGCGACGACGGCGTCCTCGGCGCGCCCGGCCGAGAGGCTCTCGTACACGGCCACTGCCAGCGGGTTCATGCGGTAATAGCTGCCCGACTTCTTGTCGAGCAGTACGGCCGCGTCCTCGCTCTTCGTCAGTACGACGTCCGGTGACGGCTTCAGCACGGGATGGGTCAACTTCCGTTAGAGAGTGCTTGGTTCGGCTTGCCGAGGAACTGCTCCGGAACGCTCCCGGGCGAGACGGCCGTCCGCAGCCATATCTCGGCGCCCACGGTCACTTCCAGGGCGGAGGTCTCGGCCTCCGGACGCATGCTGTTCCGGATGCTCGACCGCAGCCGCGCCGGATCGATGAATCCGTGCTCGGCGAGCAGGGAGTCCTGGAACAGGGCGAGCAGGCTGCGGCGGTTGCGGGCGATGCCTTGGTGCACCGACATGCTGAACTCCCCCTTGGTGGAGCGGGACAGCACCGCCTTCGGACCGTCCGTCTGCATGGCGGCCTTGAGGCCCGGCTTGTAGCTCACACCGGGCCGGTTCTCGGCGCGGGACAGCGACAGGGCGGCCTCCAGTACGCCGTCGTCCATGTACGGCAACGAGAGCAGTACGCCCTGGCGCTGCATCAACTCGCGCAGCGGCGCCAGCCGGTGGCCCCCGATGCGCTGGCCGGCCAGACAGACATGGACGGATCTCTCCGGTGCCTGCGGAGCGATACCGTCCGGTGCCGAGCGCACCAGCGAACGGACCGCCTCCGCCGTCCTCGGTGTCGCCCAGACGGGGATGCGCCACTGCGGGCCCCACTGCACCGTGGGGCCCTGCACGGCCGGCCGGGGCAGGTGCAGCGACCGCACCTGCTCGTCGATCCACTCCCCATAGGACTGTCCGCTCGCGAGCGCGCGCATCACCGCCCGCATCGGCCAGCGGCGCAGCCGGGCGAGCGGGCGTATCTCGCGCAGGGCCTTCAGAGGTGCCGTGCGGTACAGATCGCTGAAGTACGCGGGGGTGACGGTGAACAGCTCGTCTCCGCCGAAGCCGGCCATGTGCACGGTGGCGCCCGTCGCGGCGAACGTGCGCGCCATCGCGGTCTTGCGTGCACGGTTGCGGATCAGCGTGTACGGAGTGGACAGGCTGTGCGGGACGGAACGGTCGAGGACACCCTCGGTGTCGCAGATGCCGTCGTAAGGGCCGGGTATGTCGTCCGGCTGGAAGACGGTCAGGTCGCAGCCGATCTCCCGGGCCGCGAGGGCGGCCCATTTCGCGTCGTCGTGGTTGGGATCCACGGTCTGCTCGACGAACGCCTGGAAGGGGGCGCCGTGCTGGGCCAGCAGATAGCACAGCGACGAGGAGTCCATGCCCCCGGAGAGATCCGCGGACAGTCCCGCCGCCGTGGCGACCCGTACGCCGACGGCGGCATCCAGCGCCGCTCTCAGCTGTGGCGCACCCTCTGCGACGGAGAGTTCCGGGGCGGGCGGCCGCCACCATGTGACGGTGTCCACCGTGTCGCCGCTCATGCGCAGCCGCTGGTCCGCCATCAGGCGGTGCACACCGGTCCAGCAGGTCGCCTCGGTCAGGCCGTAGTCGAGCGTCGGCTGCATCAGTTCCCAGGCGGCCATCTCGATCCGGGGAGCGGCGCCGCACAGACGGGCCAGCAGTTCCGGCGAGTCGGACGCGGCGTGGCCTCCGTCCGGCCGGCGGGCGTGGAACACCTGCCGCAGGCCCGAGGCGGTGCCCTGGACGTACGTGGTGCGCCCGTCGGTGTAGAGGATGTGGAAGCTGCCGGGCCGGCGGTGCGCGGCTTCCATGACCGCGGGTGCGTCCTCGTGCCGGTCGAGGATGCGTGCCAGACGCCCCGTGTCGGCATCCGTCTCGCCGAACAGAGCGAGACGTCTGGCACCCGCGTCGGCGACGACAAGCCGGGCGTGCGTGGTGTCAGCGACAATCCACGGATTCCCCGACAGGTCGCGCGCGACCGAAATCTGGCCGGTTTCCGGGAATGGACCAGGATACGTTTCCGTGTACTTTCCCGAGAAAGTCACGAACCACGATGCACCCAATTCAGGTCCCTCCCACCGACCAAATCCTCACAGGGCGTCAGATGATGGCCTCACCCTCGCCGTCCTTGCTCGCCCAGCCGTACCACATGGTCAGCTCGTTGAAGTCGCCCATCGGCTCGATCTGGGGGGCCTCGTACTCAGTCGTCTCGAACTCGTTCACTGAATTCACCTCCTCCTATGGAAACCGAAATCGCACCGCAAGCACATCACGAGCCGGATCGGCACTCCACAGTGTTTCCAGTCACGAACAGGACCGAACCGCACCACAGAGAACGGCGCACTATAAAACGAATCGCTGCATATAGCACCGACCGGACGGGGAGACTGACCGGAAAGCTACGCGATCACGACGCAAAAAATTACATTGACGCGACGCGGGAATCCGTCCTAGCCCGGGACATGACGGTGGCATACCCGCAACCATCTCTGTCCGATAATCGCCCCTGGCTCGGCCACGTCCGTGCGTGCACCATCCGCAACGCGGCTGCCGCCGACGGGACGACCGAGCCCTCGGCCCCACCACCCCGGCCTGATCCGCTACCCTGTCAGGGACCGTCCCCAGCGGCGGTCTCCCCCTTGCCGGGCGCGAGTGACTGCTCACTGAGAGTATTCATCCGTGGTGCAGGCAAGGTTGCCTTCGTAGCTCAGGGGATAGAGCACCGCTCTCCTAAAGCGGGTGTCGCAGGTTCGAATCCTGCCGGGGGCACCAGCCAAAAGGCCCCGGACCGATCATGGTCCGGGGCCTTTGACATCTACTTCTGACATCAACGCGGGTGGTCGCCGCTGATCACTGACGACCGGGACGCCTCCGCAGCAGGCGGTCCATGTGGCTCATGGCTTCGCGTTGCGTGTCCTGGACGACGTGGGTGTAGACGTCCATGGTGATGCTGATCTGGGAGTGGCCCAGGATCTCCATGACGACGCGGGGCGCGACTCCGGCCGCCGTGAGGAGCGTGGCTGTGCCGTGGCGAGCGTCGTGCAGGCGGATGACGCGGAGGCCGGCGGACTGGGCGATGCGGGTGAAGGAGCGGTAGACGTTGCGCGGCTCGACCGGGCGCCCGGTGCGAGTCGTGAAGACGTAGTCCGACTCCTGCCACTTCTCCCCCGCCTTGGCGCGAGCGTTCGCTTGGCGCATGCGGTGCCAGCGCAGGGGCGCGATGCAGAGGGCGGGCAGCGGAACGGCTCGACGGCGACGGCTCTTCGGATCGTCGTCGTAGAGGAGGCCACGGCGGCGCTGGGTCTGCTGCCGGACGTACAGGACACGGTTTTCGAGATCGAGGTCCGACCAGCGAAGCCCGATAATCTCGCCCCGACGGAGCCCATGGCGATGGCGAGCACGAAGGCCGCGTAGAGCGGGTCCTTGCGAGAGGCCGCGAGGAAGTCGAGCGTCTCCTCCAGGCTCCAGGGCTTGAGTTCCCGGTTGTCGGTGCGAGGCGGCTCGACGAGCTTGGCAACGTTGCGCGTGATCAGCTCCTCGCGGCAGGCGGAGGACAGCGCCGAGCGCAGAATCCGGTGCGACTCCTTGGCGGTCGCCGCGGTGGCCTCCTTCTCCAGGCGCACGAGGAACCGGCGGACGTCGGCGACGCTGAGGGATTCGAGCCTCTTGCCGCCGAGCAGGGGCACCAGGTAGATCCGGACGTGTGCCTCGTACTTGTCGTAGGTGCTGAGCTTGCGCCGGGGCTTGATGACGTTGTCCAGCCAGTACGGGAGCCACTCGCAGAGCTTGGCGGAGCGAGTGGGCACGGGCACTCCTTGGTCCACCTTGTCGAGCAGTTCACGGCGCTTGGCATCGCACTCCGCCCAGGTCTTGCCGTAAGCGAACTTGCGGGCGCGGGTGCCGTCGGGCTGGAGCACGTAGACCGCGCACTGGTAGCGGCCGTCCTTGCGCTTGGTGATGGTCCCGGCGCCGTTCGGGTTGCGCTTGCGCTGACTTGCCATCAGGCGGCCTCTTCGATCTGGCCGAGGATGAAGTCCCGTACGGCGTCGGCGGGTATGCGGCGAGCCCCATCAAGACTCCGGATCGTCGTTCGCCGCGAACATCACGTCCACGGTCATCAGCTTGGCGCCCGTCTCGGCGTCGGTGGCGATCTCACCCGTACGCCGGTCCTTGACCTTGGGCTGCGGGTTCTTGGCAACCATCACGGTCGCGGAGGAGGTGTCGACGGGGATTTGACGCATGAGTGCGCTCCTCAGATACGAACTTAACGTACTTAGTACGTCAACCTGTCACGAGAGTGCATCTGACATACTTAGTACGTCAAGTGGTTCTCGACGGGTGTCGGTGGGATGTGCTGCACTTAGTGCTACAAGCACTGAGAGGGGCTATGGCCGAGTTCACCGGGCGGGCGAAGTACCTGGAGATCGCCGACGACTTCAAGAGGCGCATCCGGCAGGGAGAGCTGGAACCGGGCACCAAACTGCCGTCCGAGACCGAGTTGATGAACGAGCATGACGTCTCGCGGACCGTGGCCCGCCAGGCGATCTCACGACTCCGTGAAGACGGCTACGCGATCTCCCATCAGGGCAAGGGCAGTTTCGTCACCCTTCCCGAGGAACCCCGCCAGACGAAGCACAGCCCGGAGTTCGAGGAGATCGCCGGTTATCTGTCCGACGTGCGGCGCGAGGTGCGTCGGCTCGCGGAGCGGATGGACCAGCTGGAGCAACTGGTGCGGAAGCAGCCGCAAGACGGCTGACCAACTCGTCGGCACGGCGTGCGATGACGTTCACATCCTCGGCCAGCTCCTTCAACTCTCGGGTCAGCTCCACCACTTCGGCCGGGGTCAGCGGCATCGTGGCTCCTTCGTCGCGTGTTCGGCCGGGCAACCTCTCGGGGTAGCTACGACGCTAGAAGCGAGGCGGCGCACTACCCCGGAAAATTCCTCCGGGGTCCCATAGGGAGATGGGAAGACGCTCTAGCCATGCGAGGAATGACGACGAACCTGACGATCGGTGAACGAGTCGCTTGGTACCGCCGGAGGCGGGGCATCTCCCAAGAGGTCCTGGCCGGAATCGTGGGCCGCACGGTGGACTGGCTGAGCAAGGCGGAGAACAACAGGATCGAGCTGGATCGGCTCTCGGTCATCAAGTCGCTCGCCGACGCTCTGGACGTGACACTCGGCGACCTGCTGGCCGAGCCCACCCTCTTGGAGTGGACGCCCGACAGCGGGACCCGCACGGTGCCGGCACTTCGCTCGGCCCTCATGAACTACCGCCAGCTGACACCGCTGCTGGGCGTCGCCACCGAGGGCGAGCCGACCTCGCTCGACGAGCTGAGCCGCAACGTCGCAGAGGTCCGGGACGCCTACCAGGAATCGCGCTACGGCTTTGCGACCCGGCGCCTGCCCTTGCTGCTGGCCGACGCACTCATTGCCGCCCAGTCGTACCAGGGCCGGGAGCGAGAGTGGGCACACGAGCTGATGGCCATGACGTACCAGGGCGCGGCCATGGTGCTCACCAAACTCGGTGAAACCGACCTGGCATGGATCGCAGCCGACCGCGGCTTGGCAGCAGCACAGCAGTCCGGCAACCCGGTCGTGACCGGCTCCCTGTTCCGCTCCGTTGCTCACTGCTTGCTGTCCAACGGTCGGTTCGACGCAGCCGTGCAGCTGGTGGGCGACGCGGGCGAGTACCTCAGGCCGGGTCTCCAGGAATCGACGCCCGAGTTCCTGTCCATCTACGGGACCTTGTTCCTGGCGGGATCCATGGCCTCAGCCCGCGCGGACGACCGGGCCACGACGCGGGCCTTCCTGGACGAGGCGAAACGGGCAGCCGACCGACTCGGCACCGACGCCAATCACGTCTGGACTGCCTTCGGGCCGACGAACGTCGCCATTCACCGAGTAGCCACGGCGGCCGAGCTGGGCGACATGCAGGTAGCGGTCGACCTCGGCCCGCAGATCGACACGAGGGGACTGCCGACCGAACGCCGTACACGGCACAACCTCGAAGTAGCCCGGGCCCTCAGCGCCCACAACCGAATGGACGACGCGCTCGCCAAGGTCCTCGAAGCAGAGAGCTGGGCACCGGAGCAGGTGCGGAGCCACTACCTGGCGCGGGAGCTGGTGCTCACCTGGGTGCGAGGACAGCGCGGCCGGCCGAGTCGGAACCTCGCGGACCTGGCCGACAGGCTGCGCGTGGTCTGACCTGGGTACCCTCGGCTGCATGGCGCCGAATGCACACGAAGCGAAGATGGCGCACCCGCGCATGGCAGCGGGTGTGCTCTTCTTTGATGCCGCCGGGCGGGTTCTCATGGTGGAGCCGTCCTACAAGGACTACTGGGAGATCCCCGGCGGGTACGTCGAGACCGGCGAGTCCCCGTTGCACGCTGCCATCCGTGAGGTCCAGGAGGAGCTGGGTATCACCCCGCCCATTGGGCGCCTGCTCGCGGTCGACTGGGCTCCCAACGAGGCCGAGGGCGACAAGGTGCTGTACCTGTTCGACGGCGGCCAGCTCACCCAGGACCACCTGGGGGCGATCACCTTGCAGCCGGAGGAGCTGAAGAGCTTCGCGTTTGTCTCTCCGGAGCAGATCACCGAGCGCACGATCCCGCGACTGGCCCGACGCATCCTCGCAGCCGCCGAGGCTCGCAACGAAGCCGCACCGGTCTACCTCGAACACGGGCGGAAGCCCGGCAGCAGGGCTGCATGACGACACCGCGGAGCATGAGCCGCGAGGAGGGCATCCTGCTCGTCCAGCGGCTCATGGACGCCGACTACGCCGACGATGCGGAAGCCGGCCAGATCATCGAAGCACTGAAACGCGGGCTCGGCTGCCCACACATCAGTGACTACATCTTCTGGGACTTCGACCCGCAGCAGACGGCCCAGAAGGTCGTGGACCGAGCCCTGGCCTACGAACCGTTCGCTCTGTGATCAGAGCGCGGTAAGACTTTCCCTACTTGATCAAGGCTCGCTGCGCTCGCTCGTCCGGCGGCCAACGCTGCTCTCGATCATCGCCAACCCGACCGCCGCACACTCCGCCCAAGCGCATCAACGGCCGCACCCGGCCCACCTGTCGCCGCCACCACGATCCGGCCTCGGGAAGGGACAAAACAGCGGTCCGACGCCAACGGCCCGCTTCCGGGGCCACCACGCGCCCCTTTCCACCCGGTTGCCTACTCCAGTAGGTCGGATCAGGACCCGAGGGCCGCGCCAAGCGCGGCGGCGCCGGCCGGTCGCCGCCGCGCCGCCTCAACTGTCTTCGCCACCGGCCGCACGTCGCCGCCCGTCCGTCGCCGCACGCAGCGGCCACATTCCAACACGGGCACGGGGTGCGATGGGTGAGCCCCAACGGTGCAGGTCAAAGACGCTTCGTGTACCCGCAAGAGGCCGGATCGTGGTGGCGACAACACGCGGGCCAACGCCGCCGTGTGCGCAGGCGATTCGCACGGCCCGCTGATCCCGCGCCAGGCCGCCGGCCGGACAGCGGGCGCAGCCCCGAGGGAGGAGAAACCCTCTGTGGCTGGGGCGGTCGGCTCCACGACTTTAGCCAGCCACTTTGGCGCGAGCCTCGCAGATCATGGCCCCAACGTCGTGCTTTACCGGGCAGGTCCACAGACTGCCCGACGCGCCGGAAGCTTACGGGGCCATGATCACTCGCGCCAAAGCAGCTCCCGGCCAAAGTCGTTCCGCCGACCGCGTGTGCAAGGTGCAGGCCATGGAGAGGATCTCGCCATTGGCAGTGGGGGCAGCGCCTGTCATGATCAAGTCGTGGTCAAGCTTGCAAGGATCGCGGGGGGGGCTGCTGGGTCGCCGTCGTAGGTGAGGCCTGGTGGTTGGGCCCGTGGTCAGTGCACTGATGCTGTGCGACGGTGGATCCGTCGGCTGGCCCATCGCGGGATCGGCTCTACTCTTGCTCAACGCGGCGCTGGAAGCCGCTCGCTCCTGACTCGTCTTTGGGAGGAGGATGTCTATCCGCGTCGCGCAACTCCTGTGCTTGTCTATCTCGCAGTGGCGATGGCTCGCCACCGCGCGCGATCGTCCGGGGTCCAGAAGCCATGGTTCGTCCGACTCGGGCGGTACGAAGCGAGTCCGGTGGGGGCACCTATGTCCTGCGCCCGGCACCCCGTATCCGATGAAGGTGCAACTCCCGCGGCTGTCGATATCAGCGCGACGACGCGGACGGCTTGGCGGCCTTGCGGCAGGCCTCACGAAAGGCTCTTTGCGGTGAAGCTATTTATGGACGAGTCAGGAAACGGGAATATCTCCCAGCCGCTGATCGTCGGCGCGGTTGAACTGGGTGAAGATGCAGATGACACAGAGGGAAAGATTCGGGATTTGCATAAAAGGCTATCTGCGAAGAGTAGCCTGGCCGGACTTCCCAGCTTCGAAGAGTTTCGCAAGAACGGTTTTCACAGCTCGACCGATCCGCTAGAAGTCTCCGGTCCATTTCTAGAGCTCATGCAGACCATCTTCTTTCGATCATACATGGTCGTAACCGATCGAACGGGTGTACCTAGCGACACGGAATCCGGGATGATCGAGTCCATGTACGTGAAATTGCTGAGTGATCTATTGATCCGTCATCGCCGCGAATCTGAGTTGCTTTGCTACATAGAGCAGAGCGAGGGCATGGCTGCAATCATTCGCCGACTTCCCGGTAACGTCGCCAGGCAGGCCTACAAAACGATCGGCAAAGCCACACCATTACCGCAGTTGAAGATCACAATGGTCGCCAAGACTGACTACATGTCTACGGCCATCATCGACTATGTCATGGCAGCAGTAAGTAGATGGCTTCAAGCGGGCTGCACCACAGAACCGAAAGACTGGGCCTATAGGGCATTCCGCGAGATCGAGCCGTCCATTTCCATGCTCTATTCATTCGAGCGCGGTCGCATCTCTAGCCGCAAGGACCCACTTCATTGAAGCATGATACAATCGCGTGCGAGGTAGGGTCGCGGTCAGCGTTGTGCGCGAGTTCGCGTGCGTTGCATGATAGTCCTTGCATGGGAGTGCGACCCTACCTCGCTTTGTCCCATCACAGGGGGGGCAGTGCCATACTTAGTTGATGACCTGGCAGAGCAAGCCGGCGTATCGGTCGAAATTCTAGAAGCGCTATCCTTGGCTCTTCCTGCGGGTGCCGGGCGGCTCTACGATCAGCGGATATACCGCAAGAAGCACGGCGGAATACGAGAAGTATTCAATCCGAGGCAACCCTTGGCTACCATTAGCAAGAATTTGCATCGAAGCTTTCTACACCTGTTCTCGTATGATCCGCCCAATCATGTTCACGGATTTGTTCGCGGGCGTTCTACGATCAGCAACGCCAGTCAGCACCTAGCAAAACCATGCGTTTTGCGCATGGATCTTGAGGATTTCTTTCCGTCAATTGGCGCCGCGACAATAAAAACTGCATTGCGAGAGCAAGGCTACGAAGAGAAAGCCGCGGACATTGCCGTCAATCTCGTCACCATCGGCGGCAAGCTGCCAATCGGACTTAGCACTTCACCCCTCCTGTCTAATTTGGCCTTTCTGGGCACAGACCGGTCCCTCGCCGAATACGCACAGTCAGAGGGCTTGTCGTTTACGCGCTATGTCGACGATCTCACATTCTCCGGCGATGTCACTGACCGCCATTCGGTGGATATCGCTCAAATCCTCGACGACGCCGGCTGGTCGGTGAACACGCGCAAAACCGCTTTCATGCGCCGCGGTGGTCCACAATACGTCACCGGCTTGTACGTCGGTGAATCGGACGGGCCACGGATCCCGCGTCAGCTAAAGCGTAAGATGCGATGGATTTTGCACGTAATATCGAAATTCGGTTACTACACCTACATGAGCGAGTTCGGCGGCGCGGCCGAGGTGATGCTTCGGCGTCGCCTGTTGGGCTGGGCATGCTATATCGCCGCAGTGGAGCCAGACGTAGGTTATCCACTATTGCGGGAATTCGATGAGCTGGTTCCGGAGCCGGATCAAGATATCTACGATCTCCTCTAGGTCTGCACCCATCACCGGGCCGTCTGTGGGCCGTCCGAGGGTGGCCAACGACTACCAACAAGGACGAACAACGACAGCGTCCACGCTGGTCACAACGGCCCCCTGAACAGGGCCCCGTGGTAGCGGCGCTGCATCATCACTTCTTCGGCTACTGATGCCGTCGGACGAGGTGCTGGGTGTACAGCGCCCAAAGGCCCGCCGGGCTAGTCCGTCTCAGTTCCCGTCTCATTCAGGGATGGACGCCACCGTTCAGGAGGGTTCGACCGTCGGTTCTCGTTGAACCAGCGGACGGACATGAACCCAGGTGAACGCCCCGGCATCAGGGTCGCTGGACCACCAACAGACTTGGAAAGCGTGCATCTGCCCTCGGCGTGAGGCGATGGTGCGCGGTCAACGCTGACAGGTCTCTCGTGGGCATCAACGAAGCCCGACCGGTTAGGTCTCGGGCCGTTCCCGGCCCGGCTAGCTAAAGCGTTAGCAAAGAATCGATGGCCTCTTTTGCGTATTTATGCTGCACTTCATCCCAGGCTTGTGAGATTAGTTGCAGCCTTGATTAACCGCGTTTGGAGTCAAGACAGCGCATCAGGGCTGATCAGCGCGTTGGCGTGAGTCAAAAATGAGTTGAAGCCGCACACCAAGTGGTAGTCCTCGACCTCTAGTTGGGCGAGGCATGGACGCTTTGCGCCAGCTCCTCGAGCGCCTTCAACATGATGCCGAACGGAGTGATGCCCGCCTCGGCTGCGGAGCTTGCCGGCCTGGCGGCCGGGGCGGGCGCTGAACCCTTGGAGGGTCGCTGATGAGTGTCTCCCCCATCCCGTGGGGTGTGTCAAACCCTGTCGTGCGTCCATGGCTGATCACGGTGATCGTCATCGTTCTGATTTCCTGCAAGGCGGCTGCCGAAGTTGCCGGTGCCTACGCTGACGCAGTAGCCGTTGTCACGGGCCTTCTTGCCTGCGGTACAGCAGTGAAGTACAGCAACCCCAGCAACCGGCCCCGTCCAACGGGGTCCTCGTAGAGCCGTAGCGCGACCAGTACGACCCTCACTGACCGAGCCACATAGAGCTACGGATCAGAAGGCTTCTGACATCCACGGCTGACATCAACGACGCCGGACAGGGGCGTACACCCGCGTCTCTGTCTGGCCGTCGCGCCAGTCGACGGCAGCGGCCGGAGCGGGCGCGGATCGAACTCCTAAAGCGGGTGTCGCAGGTTCGAATCCTGCCGGGGGCACAGAGGAACACCAGGTCAGGAGCCCTTCCGTCCAGCGGACGGGAGGGCTCCTGCGCTTGCAGCACACATGTCGTGCTGCACGCGAGGCGGGCCGCCGTCTCGGCTGGCAACCGAAGACCCACGTCGTTGACGCAAGACTCTTCGTGTATGACGAACCGCAAGGTCCCCAGGGAGATCAGCGAGCTGGCCGCCGGGGACGTTGCTGATGCCATCGACGCAGAGCTCCGCGGCCACTAGGAGAAGGAAGTACGGTCGCCCGTCGCCGACCCACCTTTACTGAAGAGCCGACGCAGCATGCCGGAAATCTGTCGAGCCCGACCCTGCGCCGGCCCTACCCTTCCCGCATGGCCCATGGAAAGACCTCGTACGTTTGCCTGCCCTGCCGGGCCTCGTACAAGCAGCCCTACCCCGGCTACCACGACCACGACCGGGTCTGTCCACGCTGCGCCGAACCACTGATTCACGTCGGCTCCGCCTTCGCAGCACCCAAGAGGCGGGACACCGCCGCCTGGCGCACCCTCTCCGTGCTGCTGCACGCCGGTGTGCGCTTCCACAAGAGCTGCTGCGGCGGCCCCGGCTACCGCCCACGCACCCTCAGCGAGGTGCGCGAGCGGATGGCCTACGCCCGGGCCACCGGAGAACCATTCGCTCAGGCGTTGGTCCGCCGCGACCTGCCATAGCAGCCCGAAAGCAGGGGGCGCTTCGCCACGCCGCCGAAGCGGCTCTGCTGTCATACGCACCACGCTGAGGCACACATCACGCTGCGGGATCCTCCAGGGCAGCCACCGCCTCGGCGGCCTCGCGAGCCCTCCTCTCGGCCTTCTCAAGCTTGGCCTTGGCCAACTGCTTGGCACGGCGCTTGTGCATCTTCTTCGAGACCTCGTCCAGACGGTCCGGGAAAAGATGCCCGTAAGTGTCCAAGGTCAGCGTCGCGGACTTGTGGTCCAGCATCGTCTGTACGACGTTGACGTCCGCTCCGCTGGCGATGGCGAGCGAGGCCGCCGTGTGCCGCAGCTTGTGCGGGATGACCTTGAGGTGACCCAGCCCGGCCTTCACGACCGCTGCTTGCCGTTGTCCTCGGCGTACGCCTCGACGATGTGGGCCCGGCAGGAGGCCAGGTTCACGCGGCCCACCTTCAGCGCAGACGCCTCTCCCCAGCGCAGACCAGGTCAGCCCCCATCCGAGGCGGGGGCCGGCTGCCCGCCTGAGCCGGCGGTGCCGGTTCTGCCTACCCTCGATATAGGGGGTGACCAACCCGGAGAAGGACCGCCATGGACCTCCAGCTCAAGGACAAGGTCGCCGTCGTCACCGGAGCGAGCAAGGGCATCGGCCTCGCCATCTCCGATGCGTTCGCCCGTGAAAGCGCACACGTCACCGTCGGCAGCCGGAGCATTACTCCCGAGCTCAAAGGGCTCCACGAGAAGTACGGCGTCACCGCACTCCCGGTCGACTTGTCCACCGCAGACGGACCGGGCGCA
This sequence comes from Streptomyces sp. NPDC030799, assembly GCF_055572255.1. Taxonomy (NCBI): domain Bacteria; kingdom Bacillati; phylum Actinomycetota; class Actinomycetes; order Kitasatosporales; family Streptomycetaceae; genus Streptomyces; species Streptomyces sp. NPDC030799. The sequence goes on from NZ_JBVIDS010000013.1 coordinate 262,895, forward strand.
CTCGTCCGACACGCGGTGGACCAGTACGGCAGGGTCGACGTCCTGGTCAACAATTTGGGTACCGCGACGCCCCGTCCGAGCTTCCTGGACATCGACGACGCCGAGTGGCAACGGATCTTCGACATGACCCTGTTCAGCGCGGTCCGGGCCAGCCGCGCTGCGCTTCCTCACCTGCTGGTCGTGGACGGGGGTTCCATCATCAACATCAGCTCCATCAACGCGCGTCTCCCCTTCCCCATGGTCGTGGACTACTCCGCGGCCAAGGCCGGGCTGAGCAGCCTGACCAAGTCGCTGTCCGAGGAGTTCGCACCGCGAGGCGTCCGGGTCAACGCGATCGCCCCGGGGCCGGTTCGCACTCCCTTCTGGACCGCGCCGGGCGGCTTCGCCGATGCCACGGCGGCCCAGGCCGGCACCACCGCGCAGGAAGCCATCGATGCAGTCGTGCCGCAGAGCATGGGCATCTCCACAGGACGAGTCACCGAAGCTCACGAAGTCGCCGATCTGGCTCTCTTCCTCGCCTCCCCGCTCGCCGGCAACATCACAGGAGCCGAGTTCACCATCGATGGCGGCCAGGTCAAGACATTGTGATCTCTTGCCCCTGCCCCTCCACTGACGCTGACCCGTCGGCCCCCGGCCGCTCGGCGGGCGCGGTCAGCCGTCCGGTGCCACGCTGTAGGTGGGTTCCGACCTGTGGAATGCGGAGGAGCGGACATGGAGATCAAGCCGCAGATGGTCGTCATCCCAAAGGAGACGGACCACTTGGAACAGGGGAAGTACGGCCCCGTCTTTCCCAGAACTCCGGCCTGCTACGGGTTCACCATCATCGCGAACGTCAAGCCGGGCAGGGCCGACGCGATACGGGAGCACGGTCACACCCTGGCCAAGGCGCTGGAGCAGGATCCGCACTTCCTCGCGCCGTTGAAGCTGCATTACCTGCGCTGGGTTCTCTTCGACGACGACACCCGCTTCATGTACCAGGGGATCTTCGACACCGACTTCGACAAGTACACCGAGGACGCCGTCGCGCTGTTCAGCAAGTCGGGCGTGAGCACCACCTTCGAGAACCTCGAAGGGTTTCCCGAGGACTGGCAGACGAACCCGGAGGCGTTCGTGCGCTTCGTACGGGAGCACCACTGTCCGAGCTTCATCGAGTACGGAGAGTATCCGTACGTGACGGCGGACGAGATCAAAAAGGCTCTGCGGATCAAGAGCGCTCTGTCGGAGATGCTCGATCAGATGCAGTGAGGCTGAGCGAAATGAGCGAGGTCAGGACCGCGCGGACGTACAACCAGCGGCACGTTCCGCGGGAGTACACCCCTGACGGGCGGCGGGTGAGCATCTATGTCTCGTGGAGCTATCCGGCCGAGGCCGGTCGCAACGCGGCCGAACTGGACAACCGTTTCTCCACGATGACCGAGGTCAGGCGGGTTGCCTGGCCGGCGTACGAGGATCCGAAGTGGTCGGACCCGTACCGGTTCCAGCAGGGCATCGCCGGGTCCCTGGAGCTGTTCTTCTGGGCGTGGGTGCCGTTCCAGGACTTCGTCGAGGAGGTCACGGGGCATCCCGTCCCGGTGTACCAGCGCATCGACCAGGCGGGCTTCTTCACACCGCTCGACGAGCGGGTGCTCGGTGACACGGACGTGCTGTTCGTGTTCGGGCTGGACCACGCGGTCACCGAGCAGGAGGCCCAGCCCGGCGAGATCGACGCCCTGCGGGCGTTTCTCGCCCGGGAGGACTCCTGCCTCGTGCTGGGCCCGCACCATGACGTCGGCGCCTCGGACGACTTGAAGGTCCGGGAGATGGAATACCGCCACCACGGCGATCCCCTGGTGCCCCGGCAGCAGCGGTTCGCCACCTATGTGAGGGACGTGATGAAAGGCCTCGGCGTGCCGGTCATGAACCGGTACGGGCTGCGTCCGGCGACGGGCGAGGGCAACCAGATCGCCCCTCTGTCCACAGTCCGGGACCAGGACCCGAAGGGCTGGCTGGACGGGGTGACGAACTTCAACTTCCACATGCACCTGCCCCACTACGACGTGACGACCGATGACCCGGACGCCGTCCGCGTGCTGGCCAGGCAGCCGATCGACATGTCGAGGCCGCATCCGTTCACCGAGGCCGGCAACACGGAGTTCAACATGTTCCTGTGGATGCCGCCCGGTGGTGAGCGTGCCGGCGATCTGCTGCTGGCGGACTCGACGATCTTCAGCTCTCTGTTCGGCGGGGACGACAGTCTGCGGAACTTCTGGCGAAACCTCGTCACCAAATAGTGCAGCGGGGAGGTCGACCGTGACTGGGAACACGGACGTCACGTTGGAACTCGACGACATCCAGAGTGGGGTTCTCAACGCCCGGCCGACGCCGTACGCGGCGACCTACCTCGCCTTCCGTATCGACGACCGGGAGCACGGCCGGGAGTTGATGCGGCGCGCGAGTACGGCGGTGACCTCCGCGGCGGACTCCGTCAGCTCCCTGGGCGAGACGTGGGTGAGTGTGGCCGTCACCTGTCGTGGCCTGGAGACGCTGGGAGTGCCGCGCGCCTCGCTGGACACGTTCGCCTGGGAGTTCCGGCAGGGGATGGCGGCCCGCGCCGAAGCGCTGGGCGATGTGGGCGAGAGCAGCCCGGAGCACTGGGAGACCCCGCTGGGCAGTCCCGACGTGCATGTGGTGCTCACAGCGGTCGCGCCCGACCCGGCGCACTTGGAGGCGGCCGTCGACCGGGCCCGCCCGGCGTACGACCGGCTGTCCGGGGTGACGGCGATATGGCGGCAGGACTGCTACGCCCTGCCCACCGAGACCGAGCACTTCGGCTATCGCGACGGGGTCAGCCATCCGGCCGTCGAAGGCAGCGGCATACCGGGATCCAACCGGCTGGAAGTGCCGTTGAGAGCCGGTGAGTTCGTGCTGGGCTACCGGGACGAGATCGGCGGTCTCCAGAGCCCGCAGCCGAACGTGCTGGGACGCAACGGCAGTTACGCGGTCTTTCGCAAACTCCACCAGAAGGCCGCCGAGTTCCGGCGCTATCTGAAGGACAACTCCACCGGGCCCCAGGACGAGGAACTGATCGCCGCGAAGATCATGGGACGCTGGCGCAGCGGCGCTCCCCTGGCGCTGGCTCCGCAGCACGACGATCCCGCGCTCGGCGCCGACCCGTACCGCCGTAACACCTTCCTGTACGAGAGCGACGACCCGGCGGGATTCACGACGCCGGGCGGCTGCCACATCCGCCGGGCCAACCCCCGTGACGCCGCGGTGGCCGGAGAGGTACGGCTGCACCGCATGATCCGGCGCGGCGCCGTCTACGGTCCGCCGCTGCCCGAGGGAGTCCTGGAGGACGACGGAGCCGACCGCGGCCTGATGTTCGCGTTCATCGGCGCGCATCTGGGGCGGCAGTTCGAGTTCGTCCAGTCGCAGTGGATGAACGACGGCGTCTTCTTCGGCGCGAACAACGCCCAGGACCCCGTGACCGGATCCCGCGACGGCTCCACCGACTTCACCATTCCCCGGCGGCCGCTGCGCCGACGCCTCGCAGCACTGCCGCGCTTCGTCGTCACGCGAGGAGGCGAGTACTGCTTCCTGCCGAGCCTGACCGCACTGCGCTGGCTCGGCGACCCGCACGGCTGACAACGGGGAAGCGTCCATGGAGGCCCTGCACCTGGTACTCGACGCAGTCACGGTCGTCTTCATCGCGGCGCTGTTCCGTGCTTGCGGACTGAGGTGATCGGCTGAGCCGCCTGCCGAGGGCGCGGGAGCGTCGGTACCATCGCCTGGTCGGGGACGGAAAGTGAGTCGACGCCAGCATGACTGACGCAGCGAGAGGGGAGCCCGTCGGCGGATTGCCCGGCCGGGCGCGAGAAGTCGCGATCCTGCGGGCGGTGCTGGCGGGCGAAGGTGGCCCCTGGTGCGTGGCGGTCACCGGCGAACCGGGGATCGGCAAGAGCCGGCTGCTGACGGAGCTGGGGAAGCTCGCGGACACAGCAGGATGGACGGTCCGCAGCGCACGCGCGGCGGAGTTCGAGTCCCACATCCCGTTCGGTGTGTTCGTCGACGCGCTCGACGACCAGCTCGCCGAGCTGGGCCCAGAGCGTCTCGCCGCCCTCGGACGGCAGCAGCTCGCACTTCTCGCGACCGTGTTCCCGGCGATTCCCGCTGCCGGTCCCGCCGACCTGGTCGACGCGGAGCGGTACCGGCTGCACCGGGCGGTTCGGGCGTTGCTGGAGCTGGTCGCCGAGCCGTCCGGCCTGGTGCTCGTCCTCGACGATCTGCACTGGGCGGACGAGGGTTCGGTCGAGCTGCTCGACCACCTCTTGCGCCACCCGCCCCAGGCGCGGCTGGTCCTGGCGGTGGCGGGCAGGCCGCGGCAGACGTCGCTGCGGCTGTGGCACGCGCTGTCCCGCGCCGTGACCGACGGGGCGGCCGAGCTGCTGGAACTCGCACCGCTGAGCCAAGCCGACGCCGGCCACCTCATGCCGGAAAGGCTGGGCCGTTCCCGGCGGGAGGAGCTCTACCGGGCCAGTGGCGGAAACCCGTTCTACCTGGAAGCCCTGGTGCGGGCCGGTGAGCGGGGTATCGCCGTCGGTGATGCGGCGCTCCACCCCGACGGGGCGATCCCGGTGGCGGTTCACGCGGTGCTCGCCGCGGAGCTGGCCGCGTTGACCCCGCAGGAGCGGGTCGTCGCGCACGCCGCCGCGGTCGTGGGGGACGACTTCGAGGCCGATTCGCTCGCTGAGACAGCGGCCATGGACGCCGGGTCCGTGCTCGCCGCGCTCGACCGGCTCGCCGAGCGTGACCTGGTGCGGCTGGACGGCGCGACCGGCCGGTTCCGGTACCGGCATCCGCTGGTGCGCAGCGTCGCCTACCAGGACGCCGGTCCCGGCTGGCGGCTTCAGGCACACGGCCGGGCCGCTTCGGCACTCCGGAGCCGGGGCACGCCGCCGGCCGAGTTCGCCCGGCACGTGGAGCGATCCGCCGTCCGCGGTGACCTGGAGGCGGTCGCGGCGCTCACCGAGGCGGCCGAGGCGACGATGCACACCACGCCGACGACCGCCGGGCACTTCCTGCGGGCGGCCATCCGGTTGCTCCCCGACTCGGAGTCGGCCACGCCGCAGCGCCTGATCCTGCTGGGCCGGCTGGCGCAGACACTCGGCGCCACGGGCGACCTGCGGCAGGCCAGGGAAACCATGCACGAGGTGCTGCGGCTCCTGCCTGCCGAACTCACCCGGATCCGGGCACAGACAGTGCGGGCCTGTGCGACGGTGGAGCAGATTCTCGGGCGCTACACCGAGGCCAGGGCGATGCTGCACAGCGAGTGGAAACGCGTCGAAGGTGTGGACGCCCACGCGGCGGCCGTCCTGCTCGTCGCACTCGTCGCCGGTGAAAGTGCCGAGCGCGAACACGGACAGGACCGGGTGGCCGAGGCGATCGCCGCCGCGCGGGAAGTCGGGGATCCGATGCTGCTGGCGACGGCGTTGTCGGCCGCGACGCTCATCGACCGGCGGGCGGACCGGCTGGACGAGGCGGCCGCACTCCTGGACGCGCTGCCCGACAGCGACCTGGTCCGCGACATCGATGCGGCGTTCTGGCTGAGCTGGTCGGAAATCTCCGCCGACCGGCTCACGGCGGCGAGCCGGCACATGAGCCGCGGCCTGCAACTGGCCCGCGCGAGCGGGCAGTCCCACAAGATCGCGCTGCTGACCGCGATCCGCGGCATGGTGCATGCCTACCTCGGCGAGCTGGCGGCGGCGACGACCTGCTTCGACGACAGCCTGGAGGCGGCGGAACTGACCGGCAGCGAGGAGCTGCGCGTCATGGCGTTGACCTTCGGGTGCTGGATCACCACCTGGCGCGGCGACCTGGCCGAGGCGATCCGCCTGGGCAAGGAGGCCATCGTCGTCGACGACCAGGCGACGGCCATGAGTTCCTGGCGCAGTGGCCAGGCCGAGGCGATGCTGGCGCAGGCGATGTTGCACTCGGGTGATCCGCACGCCTGCATCGAGCTGCTGCTCACCAGTGGCGGTGGGGCCGAGCTGCCCGCGGTGGGCCTGCGCACCAGGCCGTTGGTGTACCTGCTGCTCACGGAGGCGGAGGTCGCGGCCGGCCGGGTTGCCGCGGCCGCGGCATGGGCCGACCGGGCGGAGGACGCGGCCGGTCGGCTTGAGCTTCCGCTACGCACAGCCATCGCACAGCAGGCCCGCGCGATCGCCACGCTGCCGACGGATCCGGCGGCAGCCGCACCGCTCGCTGTCGCCGCTGCCGGCACGTTCGGCCGGATCGGGGTGGCCGTGGAGGCCGGGCGGGCGCACTTGCTCGCCGCGACGGCGTTCGGCGGCAGCGGGGCGCTCGACCAGGCCCGTACGCACCTCGTGTCCGCCCGCGCGTTGTTCACCCGGTGTGACGCGCAGCTGTTCCTGCCGCAGGTCGCGCGTGAGGAGCGGCGCCTGAACGCGCGCGGCCCGCGGCCCGAAAGGGGCGCCCAGCGCTTCGACTTGACCGCCCGTGAGGTCGAGATCGTCAACCTGATCTCGGACGGCCTGACCAACCGGGACATCGGCCTCCGGCTGCACCTGAGTCCCAGGACCGTCGAAGTCCACCTGGGCCGGGTCTACGCGAAGGTCGGCGTCTCCGGTCGTGCTGCTCTGGCCGGCGTGTGGGCCGCCGCGGCGCGTGATTGAGGACGCCACGGCGGCCGACGACTCAGTTGCCGAGGTCGCGTACGTACAGGTTGAACTTCCGGCTGGTGCCGTCACCGCCCAGGTTCGTCGCACTGGTCGTGAAAGCGACGTGGTGGCCGTCGGCCGAAATCGAGGGGCTGTAGCTGTAGCCATCGCTCTGCGAGCCGTCATTGGTGACGCTGACCCTGGTCGTGGTGGCGGTCACCCTGTCCCGCACGAACACGTCCCAGCTTGAGTTGGTGTCGCCGGTCACCAGCTTGTCCTCGCCGGACACGAACGCGATGTAGCGGCCGTCGGCGGAGAGCGTCGTCCGCTCCTGGCCGGGGGTGCTGCTGTCGCTCAGGCCATCGGGGCCGAGGTTCACCTGCGTCGTCGTCCGGGCAACCCGGTCGTACAGGAAGATGTCGGTGTCGTACGGACCGCCGGTGTCACCCGCCACCAGATTCGACGCGGTGGATTCGAACGCGACGTAGCGGCCGTCGGCCGAGATGGTCGCCGTGCGACTGGCGGAATTGCCTTCGTTGCCGTCGGGACCGACGCTGATCCGGTCGGTGCGCCCGGTCAGCTGATCGTGCACGAACACGTCGTCCGCGTGGTTGTTGTCGGGGAACAGGGACAGTGTCCTCGCCCCGGAGGAGAAGGCGACGTAGCGGCCGTCCGCCGAGATCGACGGCAGTTGGCTGATGTCGTCACCCTGGCGGCCGTTCGAGTCGACGCTGACCCTGGTGGTCTCACCGGTCTGCCGGTCGCGCACGAAGACGTCGTGGATGTCGTTGGTGTCGCCGGACACCAGGTTCGACGCGGGAGAGTCGAACGCGACGAAGCGGCCGTCGGCGGAGATCGACGGATGGAAACTCTCACTGTCGCTCTGCTCGCCGTGCCTGCCGACGCTGACCCTGCTCGTCTCACCGGTCTGCAGGTCGTGCACGAAAATGTCGCGGTAGCGGTTGGTGTCGCCGGACACCAGGTTCGACGCCGTGGACTCGAACGCGACGTAGCGGCCGTCGGCGGAGATCGACGGATTCAGGCTCGTGTCGTTGGCCTGGTTGCCCGCGGAGTCGACGCTGACCCTGGTGACGACGCCGGTCTGCCGGTCGCGCACGAACACGTCGGACGCTCGGTTGGTGTCGCCCGCCACCAGATCCCTTGCCAGGGAAGCGAAAGCCACGTAGCGGCCGTCGGCGGAGATCGACGGCCCGCCGGCGGAGTTGCTGATCGGCACCGTGCCCGCGGGCCCCGGGTCGGCATCCGTGGCATGGGCGACGCCGCCCGACAACAGCGCCGCGACGATTCCCGACGCGAGCACTGCGCGCCCTGCGTTGCGGATTACGGAGAGACGTCTCATGGGTGTCCTTCTGTTCGGTTCGCCGCCACGGCAGCCGGTTGTCCGATCAGCGTTCCGTGTCGGCCCGGCCGAAGCATGAGGGAACCCCCTACACCTCCACGAGTCGCGCGCTGCGCGCAGTGACCCGCGCCCACAACACCGCCTGCCTCAGCCCCCGTCCGCCGTCGTCCGGGCATCGGGACGATGGGCTCTCAGGGTGTCGCGGGGGCTCCCGGGCAGATATGGTGCGCGAGTTGCCCGTCGTTGACAAAAGATGAGTGGCAAGTACGTATTCAAGCAAGGGAGTTGCGTTTTTATGGCTCAGAAGAGAAGAACCGCCGCTTCGTTCGCGGCCGTGTCGATGCTCGCTCTGGCAGCGACGACGCTCGGGACCGGCACTGCGAGTGCGGCTCCGACCTTCACCTTCAAGTGCGTCCACCTCACGTCGCCCAGCGAGTGGGAAACCGTCGCCTACAACCAGGACGGCCACTACGTCGGCCTGGCGCTGTTCGACCAGGACCCCTACGGCGGCAGCCCGGGTGACGCTCTGTACGCCACGGACGCGGAGTCCGACGGGTTCTGGGTGGAGGCACACCTGAGCACGGGCCGCGTCGCGAGCACCAAGGGACACACCGCGGGGTACACCGCCGGACCCGTCACGGGGGATCTGCCGGAGGACCACACGTACTACCTGTCCATCGAGATGCACAATTCCGAGTGGATCTACAGCTCACAGGGCTGCACTGCCAAGTCGTGACGACTCGCGGCGGGTTTCGCCTCGAAGTCAGGGCAACGTGGACCTCGATGACTGCAGCGACTGCGCCCCGCCACTCGGGTTCCGGCGCGGCCCCCCTTCAGCCCGCGCTCGTCCATGCATCCGGGCGGGGGGCCAGCACCGCGGAGACGACCGCGCCGGACGAGGCCGCGACATCGGCCAGGAAGCGCAGGCGTCCGATGCCGAGTCGTCGTAGCGCCGGACCGTGGTCGACGGCGACGACGAGGGAGACGGCGAGCAGGAGAAGCCGCCACAGGGACATCACCGGGCGGCGCATCACGCGGGGCAATTCCGCCAGGGAGGCGTGCAGCCGCTCGCAATGGAACGGGACGTGGCGCTGCTCGTCGGCGAGGATCCGCCCCGCCACATCGGAGGTGAGCGCGTCGTCGGTGCCCTCGCGCAGGGCCCGGTAATAACGCAGTGCCACCACCTCCGCGATCATCAGCACGAGCAGTTCCATGCGCAGGCCCATGAGACGCCGCAGCCGTACGAATGCCGTGTCGCTCCAGTGGCCGGTCAGCGTCGGTACGCCGCCCGCAGCCAGCAACCGGGCGAGCAGACGGGCGTGGTTCTGCTCTTCGGCGACGAAGAGCCGGACCGCCTGCGCGTAGTCGCCGTCGCCGGCCTCGTCCGCCTTGCCGACGAGATTGGCGCCGTCACCGTCCTCGCCGACCTGGAAGCGCTGAATGCTGGCCCAGACCGCCGGATGCAGCGTCGCGCTCTGCCCCCAGTCCGGGTCACCCTGGGCGTGCCTGCGCTCGCGCTCGTCCTCGAACCGCCGTGTCCACTTGGCGAAGCCGTCCGTATGCACCCGGTCTCCCCTCTCCGGGGCACAGCCACCCGTCCCCCGGAGAGGGACGACGCCGGCGGGCGCCGAACCGTTCCCCATGCCGGGGCGGGGGCGGCGCCGGAACCGCCCCGGAGCGGTGCCCATTCTGCTGTCCCGCCTCCGGGGCCCAGGCGGACTCCAGATCCGACGGCTGCCGGCCGTGAAACGGCCCCCGGACGACGGCGGGCCGTGGCGGCGATGCCCGATCGCCCGTCGCCAATGGAAGATCATCATTCCGCTAGGATCACCCCCCGCTATGTCATGAACACGGGGGAGTGTGATCTGTGAACCACACAAGCGGTACACGTGCGGGGGCGCGCGGCGCGGTCAGGGGGATGTCGCTCGTCGGGATGTCGCTGTCCCTGGCGCTGCTGACCGGGTGCGGCGGTGACGGTGGCGGTGATGCGACGGCCGGCGGCGACAAGGCGACGGCGCCCGCCCCGGCCGCCAAAGGCGCCGTGAAGGGCCCCGCCTACCGCGGGCCCGCGCTGCCCGGCTTCGCCGCACGGCCCGCCTGGAGCCTGCCCGCCGAGGGCACCTCGGCACCCGGCGTACTCGACCTCGGCTCCACCCTGCTGCTGGCCAAGGACGCGCGGGGCGACTACGCCGGCACGCCGACCGAGGGCATGCTGTCCGACTCCGAGGAGGCCGAGCCCCTCACGCTGGAGTTCCGCGACGTGAAGACCGGCGCCGTCCGCAAGGCGCTGAAGGTGAGGGCCAGGACGGTCGAGGCGGTCACCTGGCACGACGGCGCCCCCGCCGTGGCCGTGACCTCCTCCACGACCAGCAAGTCCGACGGCCTCACCGAGGCGAGGACCACCACCACGGCCACCCTGTACGGCGCCGACGGCGGCGAGCTCGCCAAGGTCCCCTCGTACGAGCGGGGCACCCTGCTGGACGGCTACCGCGTCGAGAAGGCCGGCGACACCCTCCGCCTCACGCCCGTCGACGGCGGCCCGTCCCGCACGGTCACCTGCACCGGCACCCTCGCCAGCTGCACCTACGACGCCGAGACCGGGCAGGCGGACGCCTCGGTGGCCCATGCCCCGCTCATCAGCGGCGGCTACTACCCGGGCTTCCTGAACGCCAGCAACTACCAGACCGAGCCCGAGCAGATCACGCTCAACGAACTCGCCACCGGCAAGCAGGTGTGGAGCACCGCCGACGCGAAGATCCCCGAGGGTGTGGAACTGGACGACAAGGGCCACCCCGAGAGCGAGGAGAAACGCATTCTGCGGATCTCCGGCGGCAAGGTCCTCGTCGGCTGGAAGGCCGGCTCCTCCCTCTCCTCCGGCAGCTGGATCCACGCCTGGTACGACCTGAAGAGCGGCGCGCTCCTCACCTCGTACAAGGGCGCGGCGGAGGTGCTGTTCTCACCCTCCGGCGACCTCGCCGCCCGGGACGTGGTCAAGTTCGAGGACTTCCCCGGCACCGCCGTGTGGCAGACGGCCGACGGCAAGCGGCTGTGGGAGCAGCAGGACGGCGAACACACCCTCGACCCGGTCCGCTTCACGGCCGACGGGTCGGTGCTGTACGGGGTGACGGACGACAAGAGCGCCACCGACACCGGCATCGCGGTGGACACCCGGACGAAGAAGGTGCTGGCGAAGAACCTGTCCGAGGAGAACATCCCGTCCGTCGACACGGCGACCGGTTACGGCTACGTCGGCACGGACGCGGGCCTGTTCGTCTTCGCGCCGGCGTGAGCCTGTCCGGATGTCGGTCCCGGGCCGTTGTGCGACGGCTCAGTCCTGGGCCGTCAGCTCCTGTTCCAGGGCGCGTTCGTATGCGGTCAGGGGGAGGTCGGGGCGCAGGCGTTCGGGGTGGAGGGGCGGGGGGTCGCAGTGGCCGGGACGGGGGTCCTCCGGGGGGACCCAGACGTACATGCGGCCCGCCGCCATCAGAGTGCCGTAGATCGCCTTCAGGACGCGCAGCGCTCTCGTCGCCGTCATGCTCCTCATGAGGTCGCCGCGGCGAGCCGGGGGGCGGGGGCGGAGTCCTCGGCGCCGGTGTGCGGGCCGGCGCTCCACGTCCACAGGGCGGACAGCGCGACCGGGGAGGGGGCGTGGCCCTCGGTCCACAGCCTGGCCGCCGCGGTGAGGACCGACTGGCGATCGGCCTCCGCCGTGCCGGGGCGGCCCGGGAGCAGCGGTACGGCGGCGCTGGCGCCGAGGCGTACCGCGCGGTGGCGGCGGGCGAAGGCGGTGAGGGTCTGGCGCGGGCCCGCCTCGATCAGGAGCATGTCGTCGGCGGCGAGCAGGGACTCCAGGGCCTGTTTGAAGTACACCGTGTCGGTGATCTGGCGGGCCCAGAAGCGGGGGCTGACCGCCTCCTCGGGGCGCAGCAGTTCTCCCGTGTACCCGGAGTACAGCGGCAGCGTCGGCGGGCGCAGGGGGATGTTCCGGTAGGCCGCCTCCACGGCTTCGGACGCGGGGGCCATCGCCGGGGAGTGGAAGGGGCTGGTCGCCGGTACGGTGACCACGGTGAGGCCGTCCGCACGGAGCGCCTGGGCGATCTCGGCGAGCGGTTCGGCGGGACCGGCCAGCATGGTCTGCTGGTTGGCGTTGACGGCGGCAACGGCCACGTCGTCGCGCAGGTAGGGGCGCAGGCGGTGTTCTTCCGCGGCGACCGCGAGCATGCCGCCGGGCGGGATCCTCACCGCCTCGCGGACGCGTTCCATGACCATGGCGACGGCGTCGGGCAGGGCGACGGCGCCGGCGATGGTGGCGGCGACGAGTTCGCCCGCGCTGTGGCCCAGCACCGCGGTGGGGCGCACTCCCCAGCCGATCACCATGCGGCCGAGTGCGTAGTCGACGGCGAACAGCAGCGGCTGGGCGCGGCGTACGTCGTCGACGGGGATCAGCGGGCGGCCGTCGGTGAGCCAGTCCGCGCGGATCCGCGGGCCCTCGTCGCCCATGTGGGACACGGCCGCGTCGAAGGCGGCGGTGAACACCGGCTCCCGCCCGTACAGACCGGCCGCCATGGCGTGGTGCTGGGAGCCCTGGCCCGGGAAGAGCAGGGCGACGGGCCGGGGCCTGGCCGCGGTGACCGCCTTCGCCTTGTGCACGGCGGCGGCGGACAGCGCGGCCACGGTGACGGCGGCGCCGCGCACCGGTCCGGGCTCGGTGCCGCACGGCACCACGGTGGGCAGCGCGGGGAACGCCTCGTGGTGCAGGCCCGAGAGCAGGGGCAGCAGTTCGCCCCGCACCCGCTGCTCGTCCTGTTCGTCCCGGCCCGACCACAGCAGCAGCCGGTGCCGGCCGGGGTCGGTGGCGCGGTGGCCGTGCGTCAGGGGCATCAGCTCGGGCGCGGTGCCGGGGTCTGCGGGGGTGGCGGGGTCGAGGATGCCGAGGACGGTGTCGCCGTCCGCGACCGCCTCCGCGGCGCGTTTGACCGCGTGGACCGTGATGGTCCCGGCCTCGGGTTCGTCGAATCCGGCGACGAGCGCGAAGTCGGCGGTGCCGTCGTGGAGTTCCTGGTGGGCGAGGCGCAGGGCGCGGCCGGGCGCCGAGGCGGTCCGTACCGCGAAGCCCTCGTGTTCGGGGGCGAGGGCGGGGTCGGGTGCGTGCGCACCGACGTAGACGACGGTCCGTACGGGCAGGTCGCGTGGGGAGCGGCCGAAGGCCCGCAGCACCGCCGAGACCGCGGCGGCCGACGCCGGCACGGGCGCCCTGTCCTCTCCCGCGGGGCCCGGACGGACCATCAGCCTCCGGATCACCGCGCTGTCAGCCGTCAGCGGCATGGGTACCTCCTCGTGGGCCGCGGACCGCCGCGGCCGGTGGGGCAAGGATCGAAAGGAACCAGGGGGCGTGGGGGGTGGGTCGGGTCGGGGAAGGAGGAGTGCGGGCCGCCCCTGGCGGCGGGGGATCCGGAATCGGGGCGGCCCGCACTCCGGCTCAGGCCGCGTCGCCCTGGGCGGAGTTGATGAGTTCGAGCAGCGCGCGGGGGGTCTCGGCGTCGACGACGGCGTCGTCCGGAACGCTGATGCCGTAGGTGCGCTGGACCTCACCTATGACCTGCAGCAGGGCGAGCGAGTCGTAGCCGAGTTCCAGGAAGGGGGTGTCCAGGACGTCGCCGTCCAGGTCGACGCCCTCCTCCTCGCCGGCGCTCTCGCGCAGCATCCGGGTCAGGTCGGCCAGGGTGACGGTGGTGCTCGTGGTGGTGGTCACGGTGGGTCCTCCGTTGGGTGATGGGTGTGGTGCCTGGCTCACTGAGGGCGGTTCACGCCGTGCGGCGTACGACGAGTGCCGCGTTGAAGCCGCCGTGGCCGCGGGCGAGAACCAGTGCGGTGCGCAGGTCCGCCTCCCGGGGCGCCCCGGTGACCAGGTCGATCGGGTGGCCGGCGGCGGAGTCGACGCCCGCGGTGTGCGGGATCACCCCGTCGCGCAGGGCGAGCAGCGCGGTGGCCGCGTCGAGGGCGGCGCCGCCGGCGAGCAGCCGCCCGGTCAGCGACTTGGGCGCCGTCACCGGTACGGCGTTCGGGCCGAACACCTCCGCGAGGGCCTCGGCCTCGGCCCGGTCCAGGTCCGGGACCCCGGCGGCGTCCGCGAAGACGACGTCGATGTCGGCGGGGGCGAGTCCGGCGTCGGCGAGGGCGGTGCGGGCGGCCCTGGCCAGGCCCGGCGGGCGGCCCGAGCCGGGGGCGGGGTCGAGCGTGGCGGCGTACCCGGCGATCTCGCCGTAGATGTGGGAGGCGCCGCGCTCGCGGGCCGCCGCGAGGTCCTCGGCGACCAGGATGGCGCCGCCCTCTCCCGGCACGTATCCGTTCGCGTCGGCGGAGAAGGGCAGGAACGCGCGGGCCGGGTCCTGCTCGGTGCTCAGCAGGCCGGTGGCCAGCTGCGGGACCCAGCCCCAGGGGCAGATGCCCGCGTCGACGCCGCCGGAGACGACCGCCTGGAATCCCTTGCGGACATGGCGGCGGGCCTGGCCGATCGCGTCGATGCCGCCGGCCTGTTCGGTCAGCAGGACGCCGCTGGGGCCGCGCAGCTTGTGCCGGATGGAGATCTGGCCGGTGTTGACGGCGTAGAACCAGGCGAAGGACTGGTAGGCGCTGACGTGTTCCTTGCCCTTGCTCCACAGGTTCTGCAGCTCGCGCTGGCCGAACTCGACGGCACCGCCGGACGCCGAGGTGACCACGCCGATGCCGTACTCGGGCAGTTCCCCGGTGTCCAGGCCGGCGTCCTGAAGGGCCCATTCCGCGGTGGCCAGGGCGAGGCGGGTCATGTGGTCGGTCTGCGGCAGGAGCCGGCTGGGGATGTGCTCCTCGGCGACGAACCCGGGCACCTCGCCGGCGAGCCGGGACGGGTAGCGGGTGGCGTCGAACCGGGTGACCGGGCCGATGCCCGACTCGCCGGCCAGTGTCGCCTTCCAGTAGTCCTCGGTGCCCAGACCGTTGGGCGCGGCGATGCCGAGGCCGGTCACCACGGTGGTCGTGGTCATGCGATGCTCCTTTCCGGTCGCGCGAGGACCATCGCGCTCTGGAAGCCGCCGAAGCCGCTGCCCACGCTGAGAACGACGTCCGTCCTCTTCTCCCGGGCGGTCAACGGGATGTAGTCGAGGTCGAGTTCGGGGTCCGGCTCGTGCAGGTTGGCGGTGGGCGGCAGCACGCCGTGCTCCATGGCGAGGGCGCAGGCGGCGATCTCCAGCGAGCCGATCGCGCCGAGCGAGTGCCCGATCATCGACTTGATGGAGCTGACCGGGGTCCGGTAGGCGTGCTCGCCCAGGCTGCGCTTGAACGCGCCCGTCTCGTGGCGGTCGTTCATCTTGGTGCCGGAACCGTGCGCGTTGATGTAGTCGATCGCGGCCGGGTCGAGCCGGGCCTCGGCGAGGGCGGCGTCGATGGCCTCGGACATCTCGCGGCCGTCCGGCTTGAGCCCGGTCATGTGGTACGCGTTGCAGCGCTGGGCGAAGCCCGCGATCTCGGCGTAGATGTGCGCGCCCCTCGCCCGGGCGCTCTCCAGCTCCTCCAGCACCAGTACGGCCGCGCCCTCCCCGAGGACCAGGCCGCTGCGGGTCCTGTCGAAGGGGCGGCAGGCGCTCTCGGGGGTGTCGTTGCGCGGGGTGGTGGCGAGGATGGCGTCGAAGCAGGCGGAGGTGATCGGGGAGATCGGGGCCTCGGTCGCGCCGGCGATCATGATGTCGCAGGTGCCCTCGCGGATCAGTTCCACCGCGTGGCCGAGCGAGTCCAGGCCCGAGGTGCAGCCGGTGGAGACCACGGCCGCCGGTCCTTCGGCGCCGGCCGCCCGGCCCACCTCGGCGGCCATGGAGCTGGGCACGAAGTGCCGGTACAGGTGGGGAATCGCGTACTCGTGGTCGACGAGCCACTCCCGGCCGCCGTCGCTGACCACCGCGTACTCGCGTTCCAGGCTGGTGGTGCAGCCGACCGCGCTGCCGAGGGAGGTGCCGATCCGGCCCGGGTCGAGGGCCGAGGTGTCCAGGCCGCTGTCGGCGAGCGCCTCACGGGTGGAGACGACCGCGAACTGCGCGGCCCGGTCCAGGCGGCGGGCCTCCTGCTGGGAGAGGCCGGCGGCCAGCGGGTCGAAGTCGCACTCGGCGGCGACCCGGGAGCGGAACGGGGAGGGGTCGTAGAAGGAGATGGTGCGGGTGGCGGTACGGCCGGCGGTGAGCAGGTCCCAGTACTCCTTGACGCCGATCCCGCCAGGGGCCACGGCACCCAGTCCGGTGATGGCAACTCGACGCATCATCTACCTCGCCTTCGACGGGGCGGGGTGCTTCGCGCACTCCCTGCCGGATGGAACTGTGCGGGCCACTGTCGATCCCTTCGTCCGGAGCACTGCGGTGTCGCGGCGGCCGGGGCTGCCGTGGATGGGAACTCGCCCCGGCCGGCCGGCCCGGACGGCCGGCCGCTTGTGGCATGCCGCCGTATCCGGTGAGCCCATGGAACGTGCCGGTCCTCGACGGAGGCTCGTGTACGCGTGGACCTGTCTCCGCGGGCCCTCAGGTGGGACCGTTGCCGTGCTTGCGAGCAGGGATTTCGGCCTTTTTTCCGCGCAGCACGGCCAGGGAGCGGATCAGTACGGAGCGGGTCTCGGCCGGGTCGATGACGTCGTCCACCAGGCCGCGTTCGGCGGCGTAGTAGGGGTGCATCAGCTCGGTCCGGTACTCCTTGATGCGCTGTGCGCGCACCGCCTCCGGGTCGTCGGAGGCGTTGATCTCCCGGCGGAAGATGACGTTCGCGGCACCCTCCGCGCCCATCACGGCGATCTCGTTGGTGGGCCAGGCGAAGGACAGGTCGCAGCCGATGGAGCGGGAGTCCATGACGATGTAGGCGCCGCCGTACGCCTTGCGCAGCACCACGGAGATCCGGGGCACGGTGGCGTTGCAGTACGCGTAGAGCAGTTTCGCGCCGTGCCGGATGATGCCGTTGTGCTCCTGGTCGACGCCCGGCAGGAAGCCCGGCACGTCGACCAGGGTGACCAGCGGGATGTTGAACGCGTCGCAGGTGGAGACGAAGCGGGCGGCCTTTTCGCTGGCGTGGATGTCGAGCACACCGGCGAGCACGGCGGGCTGGTTGGCGACGATGCCGACGGTGTGCCCGTCGAGGCGGGCGAGCGCGCACACCATGTTGCGCGCCCATGCCTCGTGGACCTCGAAGTACTCCCCGTCGTCGACGAGTTCCGCGATGACGGCGCGGACGTCGTAGGAGCGGCCCGGCTCGGCGGGTACGAGGTCGCACAGGGCCTCCGTGCGCCGGTCCGCGGAGTCGCCGGCCGGTGCGGCGGGCGGCAGTTCACGGTTGTTGGACGGCAGCAGGGAGATCAGGAACCGTACGTCCTCCAGGCACTCGGTCTCGTCGTCGTACGCGAAGTGGCAGACGCCCGAGACGGTGGCGTGCGGCTCGGCGCCGCCGAGGCCGTTGTGGGTGATCCGCTCGCCGGTGACCGCCTGCACGACGTCGGGTCCGGTGATGAACATCTGCGCGGTCTCGCGCACCATGAACACGAAGTCGGTGAGCGCGGGCGAGTACGCGGCGCCCCCGGCGCACGGGCCGAGCATCACGCTGATCTGCGGGATGACCCCGGAGGCGGCGACATTGCGGCGGAAGATCCCGCCGTAGCCGGCGAGCGCGGTGACGCCTTCCTGGATGCGGGCGCCGGCCCCGTCGTTGAGCGACACCAGGGGTGCTCCGGCCGACTCGGCCAGGTCCATCACCTTGTGCACCTTGGCGGCATGGGCCTCGCCGAGCGCCCCGGCGAAGACCCGGAAGTCATGGGCGTACGCGAAGACGGTACGGCCGTGGACCAGGCCCCAGCCGGTGATCACACCGTCGCCGTGCGGCTTTCTGTCCTCCAGGCCGAACCCGGTGGCGCGGTGCCTGCGCAGCGGTTCGATCTCCGTGAAGGTGCCCTCGTCGAAGAGGACCGCGAGCCGTTCGTGGGCGGTGAGTTTGTTCTTCGCGTGCTGGCGCCGGGTGGCGTCGGGGTCGGGGCCGCGGCTCACTTCCTCTTTGATACGGCGCAGTTCGGCGGCGGCCCGGCGCAGGTCAGGGGTGGTCGAGGTGACCGTGAGGTCGTCGAGGATCGTCATCGGCCGAACGTAGGCCCGCCCCCTCGAACCCGGGTCGAGGATGCGCCGGGGCCTCAGCCGGCCGCGGAGGAGGACACCGCGTCCAGTTCCGGGTCCGCCGAGAGGATCGACTGGTGCAGGCGCTGCAGCCGGGGCGACGGCTCCAGGCCGAGCTCCTCGACGAGCGAGCCGCGCAGCCGCTGGTACGCCTCCAGGGCCCGCCATGCGTTGTTGCAGCGGTGCAGCGCGGTCATCAGATGGGCGCAGAAGTTCTCGTGCATGGGGTGCTTGGCCACCAGGACGCGCAGCTCGGGCACGAGCTCGGCATGGCGTCCGAGGTGCAGGTCGGCCTCGATGCGCCGCTCCAGCGCCGCCATCCGGTCCTCTTCGAGCCGCAGGGACTCCAGTTCGAGTACACCGCCCACGCGTACGTCCACGAGGGCGGGTCCCTGCCACAGGGCGAGGGCCTTGCGCAGCAGTTCGGCCGCGGTCCGGTGGTCGCCGGCCTCGTGGGCGTCACGGCCGGAGGCACACAGCTGCTCGAACTCCTGGACGTCGATCTGCCCCGGCTGTACTTCGAGCAGGTAGCCCCCGTGCTGGGTGACGAGGATGTCCTTGGGCTGCCGGACCGGGTCGCCGTCCAGGGCGGCCGCGATCCTGCGGCGCAGCTGGAGGATGTAGGTCTGCAGCGTGGTGGCGGCGCTGCGGGGTATGTGCTCGCCCCAGATCTCCTCCATCAGCGTCGGTACGGTGACGACGCGTCCGGTCTGCAGGGCGAGAAGAGCGAGAATCTGCCGTGGCTTGGCGGCGGTCGGCACCACCGAGACGCCGTTCAGTTCGGCCGTGAGTCGACCCAGTACCTTGATGTCCATGTGATCACTCTCCCGTCTCGCACGGGCGGAGCCCGCCCCCGTATCGCGCGGGCTGTGCCGTCGGCGGCGGACGACGGCCGCTGCCTCCCGAGCATGACTAGAGCCTGGCAGCAGCCGGGTTCCAGCCCCAGTGCGCAGGTCACGAAGAGACCTATGAAAATGTCATGCCGCGATGGTGACGACCGCACTGTGCGTTCTTGAACAGCGCCCCCCAGAATTCGGTCAGGCGGGACCCGCCGAACGAATTCACGATTCGCAGCGTCTCTCACCACTCATGACTCTGGAGGGCTCCATGAGCGCGTTGACCATGCCCGCCCCGGCCCGTTCGGCCGGAACGACCTCCCAGGACCACCGCATCGCACTGCTGACGGCGCGTGCGGGACTCGAACCGGAGCTCGCCGCACGTTATCTCACCGACCCGGTGTCGGTCCTCGCGGAGTTCGGAGTGGTGGCGGCGGAGCCGGTGTATCTGTCCGGCGCCACCGGGGAAACGTTTGTGCTGGAGGACCTGGACCGGATGGACACGTCCATCAGTTACGACAGCATCTGGTGCAACCAGCAGGGCCCGATCGTCGGCTCCCTGCCCCTCGCATGAACAGAGCCGCCCTGCCCTCCGCGGCACCCCAGGTGGGCTTCAAGCCCCACCTGCGCGTCGAGGTCGTCGGCGGAGAGGCCGTGTATCTGCTGTCCGAGCGCGGTACGACCGCCCTGCACGGTCCGGACGTGGAGATTCTCGCGCCGCTGCTGGACGGGACCCGGACCCTGGAGGCCGTTCTCCAGGAGGCCGCGGCCGTGGTGGACGTCGCCGCTGCGGGCCGGACGATCGCCGCGCTCGCCCAGGCCCAGCTCATCGGATATCGCGCTCCGTCGGCGGACGCCGCGGCCGAAGCGTACTGGGAACTCGCGGGCCTGAGCGGCGCGGGCGCCCAGGCGGCGCTGCACGGCACGCCGGTGCACCTCCTGGTGCTGGGCCGCACGGACCCCGGGCCCGTCCGCGAGGAGTGCCTCGCCTCCGGTCTCACCCTGGCCGACGACGACGCGTCCGCCGCGTTCACGCTGGTCGTGTGCGAGGACTACCTGGACCCGGCGCTGGCCGGCGTGGACGCGCGGCACCGGGCCGCGGGCCGGCCCTGGCTGCTGGCCAAGCCGTGCGGCGTCGAGGCCTGGGTCGGCCCGGTGTTCGGGGTCGCCGGCCGGGCCTGCTGGTCGTGCCTGGCGCACCGGCTGCGCGGGCACCGCGCCACGCAGGCGCCGGTGCAGCGGGTACTCGGGCTGCCCGGTCCGGTGGCGCTTCCGCGGGCCTTTCTGGCGTCCGTCCGGGCACTGGGGCTGCAGAGCGCCGTTCTGGAGACGATGAAGTGGGTCGCCGGGATGCGCTACGCCGAACAGGCCGACCTGTGTACCGTCGACACCCACACCCTGCGTACCCGCCACCACACGGTGACCCGGCGCCCGCAGTGCCCCGAGTGCGGCGACCCCGCTCTGGTGGCGGCGGGCGTACAGCGCCCGGTGTGCTTCGTCTCCCGCCCGAAGTCGGCCACGGCCGGCGGCGGTCACCGGGCGCTGCCGCCCGAGAGCGTGCTCACCCGCTACCGGCACCTCGTCGACCCGCTCACCGGTGTGGTCCCCGAGCTGCGGCCCGCCCCCGGCACTCCCAAGGGCCTCAACCACTATGTCTCCGGCCGCAACCCCGCGCTGCGCGCCGACTCGCTCGCCGCCCTGCGGCACGGACTGCGCAGTCACAGCGGCGGCAAGGGGATCACACCGCTGGAGGCCGAGGTCGGCGCGCTGTGCGAGGCGGTCGAACGCTACAGCGCGACCCGCCAGGGGGACGAACCGGTCGTGGTCGACACCCTCGCCGGGCTCGGTGAGAGCGCGCTGCACCCCAACGCCTGCCAGTTGTACGCGGACCGGCAGTTCGCCGAGCGGGAGCGACACAACCGCACGGCCGCCGGGTTCCAGCAGGTCCCGCCGCCCTTCGACCCGCATGCTCCCACCGAATGGACGCCCGTGTGGTCGGTGACCGCGGGCACCCACCGGCTGCTGCCCACCTCGATGCTCTACTTCGGGCCCGCACCCGGCGGACGGCTGTCGGCGCCGTGGGCGGACTCCAACGGCAACGCGGCCGGCAGCAGCCTGGAGGACGCGGCGCTCCAGGGATTCCTCGAAGTGGTCGAGCGGGACGCAGTGGCCCTGTGGTGGTACAACCGCACCCGGCAGCCCGCCGTCGACCTGGACGCCTTCGACGAGCCCTGGCTCGGTGAGATCCGCGCGGCGTACGCCGGGCTGCGCCGCGATCTGTGGGTGCTGGACCTCACCGCGGACTTCGGCATCCCCGTCATGGCCGCCGTCTCCTGCCGCAACGACAGAACGGCCCAGCGCATCTGCTTCGGGTTCGGCGCCCATCTCGACCCGCGTACGGCACTGCGCCGCGCGGTGACCGAGATGGCGCAGCTGCTCCCGCCTTCGGACGTGGAAGCGGAGGCGGACGGCGGGTTCGCCTCCCTCCATCCGGAACTGGCCTCCTGGTGGTCGGGGGCGACCACCCGGAATCAGCCATATCTCCTGCCGGACCCGGCCGAGTCGCCCCGCACACCCGATAGTTATGTGTATAAGCCACGAAATGACCTGCTGGGCGACCTCACAGCGGTTCAGAGGCTGGTGGAGGAGCGCGGCATGGAACTGCTCGTCCTCGATCAGACTCGGCCTGACGTGCGGCTTCCCGTGGTGAAAGTGATCGTTCCCGGAATGCGTCCCTTCTGGGGCAGGTACGCGCCCGGCCGGCTCTTCGACACCCCCGTGGCGCTCGGCCGCCTTCCGCGCGCGACGCATTACGACGACCTCAACCCGATTCCGTTGTTCGTGTAAATCCGGTTGAGGTCAGCCATCGGTGGCCCGTTCCTACGGTGAGCCATACCATGCGTTGCGCCATGTCTCCCGGGCGAGGAGGTCACGATGCCGGAAACTTCCCGGAGAACGGAAGGTACCGAGGGTGCCGCGAGTTCCCCGCCGGCATCGAGCCGCCTGGCCATGGCTCCCCGCCTCGCCCGCACGATCGTGCAGCTCGTGCTCATCTGCTATTGCTCAGTCGTCGTCATCAACGTGCTCAGCACAGGAGGGGCCAGTACGCCCAGGCTGGCGGTCTGCGTCACCGGCGTCGTGCTGGAGTTCGGCGTACAGTCCGTCCTCGCCTCGCCCGCCGCCCGCACCTGGCCCCTGCGGCGGCGGCTGGCCACGCTGGGGGTGCAGGCAGTCCTGACCTATCTGCCCGTCGCCTGGTTCGGGCTCGACTGGGGCAGCATGCAGGGGCCGCTCGCCGCGACCGTCCTGCTCACCCTGCCCAGCCGCGTCGGCTGGCCGATGTTCGGAGCGGTCGTGGTCGGCGCCCCGATGTTCCCCCTGGTGAAGGGTTCGAGCCCGCTGTACTGCAGCTATGTCCTCATCTCCGTCATCCTGGCGGGTCTCGTGATCTACGGCCTGACCCGGCTGAACGACCTGGTGTGGGAACTCAACGAAACCCGGGGACAGTTGACACGCATGGCCGTGACCCAAGAACGCCTCCGCTTCGCCCGCGACCTGCACGACCTGCTCGGGTACAGCCTCTCCACCATCACGCTCAAGGGCGAGCTCGTCAGCCGGCTGATCCCGGTCCGGCCGGAGCAGGCCGCCGAGGAGACCACGTCCATGCTCCTCGTCGCCCGCCAGGCCCTCGCCGATGTGCGCCTCGTCTCCCGCGGCTACCGGGACATGTCACTGTGCGACGAGGCGGAGTCGGCGGCGAAGGTCCTGGAGTCGGCCGAGGTGCAGGTCGAGACCGATGTGCGAGTCGAGCGGCTGCACCCGGTGGTCGACACGGTCCTCGCGACCACGTTGCGGGAGGGAGTCACCAACATCCTCCGGCACAGCAAGGCCGAGGTATGTAACATCAGTGCAACCAGCGGGACGGAAACGGTTTTCCTCACACTGATCAACGACGGGGTCACGAACGGGCCGGAGCCTGGCACGCATTCCGGGGGTGGAAGCGGTCTGGGCAATCTCCGCACGCGGCTCACCGAGATCGGCGGGGAGCTGACGGCCGGCGTCGACGAGGACGGCCTGTTCCGCCTCGTGGCACGGGCACCGCTCCAGCCACGCCAGGGCGAGGCCGGGACGACCACGGTCGCCGCCACTCCCGACCAGGGGAGAGCCACGGCCTGACCAGACGAGACACCGCTACCTGGGGGAGGTAACAGGTGCTGTCCATCAACATCCTTCTCGCCGAGGATGTGCACATGATTCGCGGTGCTCTCGTCGCACTGCTGGAACTCGAACCCGATCTGCGGGTCGTCGCCTCCGTGGAACGGGGCGACACGATCGTCAGCACCGCGCTCGAAGTCCGGCCCGACGTCGCGGTGATCGACGTCGACCTGCCGGGGATGGACGGTCTGACGGCCGCCGCCGAACTGCACGAACAGCTCCCCAGCTGCCGCGCCCTGATCCTGACCAGCCTGGGCAAGCCCGGCACCCTGCGCCGCGCCATGTCGGCGCATGTCTCCGGCTTCCTCCTGAAGGACTCCCCTCCGGACCAGCTCGCCTCCGCCGTGCGCTCGGTGGCGCGCGGCGGACGTGTCGTGGACCCCCAACTCGCGCTGACCGCCTGGGACTACCCGGACAATCCGCTGTCCCGCCGGGAGATGGAGGTACTACGGCTGGCGGCCCGCGGGGCCGACGCCGCCGAGATCGCCGGCTGCCTGTATCTCACCAAGGGCACCGTCCGCAACTACCTCACCTCGATCGTGGGCAAGCTCGGCGCCCGCAACCGGGTCGACGCCATCCGCATCGCCGAGGAGGCCGGCTGGATCCCCTGAGCGGGCCGGGCCGGGCCCGGCTCCGAGCAGCGCGTCCAGCAGCCCCTCGTCCAGCGTCGTACCCACCGACACGTCCGCCAGCTCGCCGAACCCGCTGTCGAAGACGGCCACGCTCACCACATGGCGGTCGCCGACGGCGAAGGTGGCGAACGTCCAGCCGTCGTCGTCGGTGGCCGTGCCGTCGGGGCGGACCAGACGGGCACCGGACGCGCCGTGCAGCGCGAAGCCGAACTCGGTGAAACGGAACCTGAGGCCCTGGCCGAGCGCCTTGCTGTAGGCCTCCTTCAGGGTCCACAGCCGCACCATGGTGTCGTTGCGGGCACGGTCGCCGCCCCGGTCGAGACGGTGTTTCTCGAAGGGCGTGCAGGCCTGCGCCTCGGACCCGGTGTACGCGAGCCGGCGGTCGGCGCGTTCCACGTCGACCCCGATCCGGCCCCGGCGGGTGACGCCGACGACCATCGTCTCGTCGGTGTGGCTGAGGCTGATGTCGATCTGGTCCAGGCCCCGCACATAGGGCCGGCCGCCCGGCAGATACGCCACGTCCACCAGGTGCGGCAGCGTCTGCACGGCCGCCGCGGCGGTGTACCGCAGAAACAGCCGGGAAGCGAGGAAGCGCTCCCGCATGCCGGGCCTGCCGAGCTTCTCGTACCGGACCCAGTCACGGCCGAGGAGCAGCCGCAGGTCCGCCGCGCCGGCGTCCGGCTGCCAGCCCGGCATCCTGCCGTACACCAGGACGCTGCCGGTGCGCACGAGTTCCTCGTGCACCCGCTCCCAGGCGCTGTCCGGTCCCGGCGCGGACAGCGGCCGGCCGATCGTCGTCACCGGCTCACGCCCCTGCCAGCGCCGCCGCCAGCGGTCCCGCGTCGAGCGCCGAGATCACCCCGGCCAGGTCCACCGCGTCGCTCTCCGGCCCGCGGCACACCGCCAGGCAGGCCGGTCCCCCGCTGCCGCCCATGCGGCGCAGGAACGGCGTGAGCACCACCCGCGGCCCGATCTCCACCACATGGGTGGGGGTCTGCTGGGCGAGCATCGCCCGCGCGGCGTCGGCGAAGCGGACGGGGGAGGTGATCTGCTCGCTCCAGTACGGCCCGTAGAGCGGTTCGGTGGTCAGCCGGCCGTACAGCGTGGAGTAGAACGGCACCCGGGCGGCGCCGCCCGCGACCCGGCGGGCCACGGCGTCGAACTTCGGCACCATGGGCGCCATCAGCGGCGAGTGGAAGGGGTGGGTCACCGTCAGATGGCGGCAGGCGATGCCCCGGCTCTCCAGCTGTCCCTGGATGCGCTCCAGCCCCGCCCGGTCGCCGGAGAGCACGGTGGCCTTGGCGGCGTTGATCGCGCTGATGCCGACGCCGGGCTCGGACGCGACCAGCTCGGCCGCCTCGAACGGGGCCGCGCAGGTGGCCATCATGCCGCCGTCGGAGGGCAGGTACTGCATGAAGGCGCCGCGCAGCGCGACCAGCCTGGCGGCGTCGGGCAGCGACAGCGCCCCCGCGACGGCGGCCGCCGCGAACTCCCCGATGCCGTGGCCCAGCACGGCGACCGGCATCACGCCCTCCTCCCGCAGGGTCTGCGCGAGGGCGTACTCCACGGCGAACAGCGCGGGCTGGGTGAACGCGGTCTGGTGGATGCGCGGATCGTTGCCGAGGATCAGCTCCACCACGGACGTTCCGGTGTACGGCAGCAACTCGGCGGCGGCCTGGTCGAGATGGGCGCGGTAACCGGTGCAGTTCCAGTACAGGCCGGAGGTCATGCCGGGGTGCTGGGAGCCCTGGCCGGTGAACACGAAGGCCGCCCGGACCAGGCCGCCGCCCGCCGGACGCGGGTCGTGCTGGGCCATGTACCGGGCCAGCTCGCGCACGGTGGGATGTGTCTCGATGTCGGTGGGGTCGATCACCGGGCCGAACTCCTCCTCGATGTCGCCGTACAGGCTGAGCGCGGTCACCGAGTCGAAACCGCCGTACTCATGGAACGGAACGTTCTCGTCCACCGGCACGCCCAGGTAGTGGGTGAGCCGCTCCGTGAGCCATTCGCGCTGGGCCGCGCCGAAGGAGTCGTCGTGTGCGTCGTCGTGCTGGGGTTCGGGCATGGTCGGTGCTCCATCTCGGGCTCGGGTGGGGTGACCTCCGCCGGCGGATCACGCCAGCGCGGAACCGTACAGGTCGTAGCTGCGGCGGCCGTGCAGGCGGGCCAGTGCCTCCGCAAGTACGCGCTGTTCACCGGCGGCGGGCCGGTCGGGCAGGGGCAGGCCGAGCCGGCGGCCGAGGCGGTGGAGCACCGCGGACGGCCATGCCGGGTCGGCCAGGAACGCGTCGGTGCCGTCCCGCGCCTGCTCGCGCCAGATCCCCAGGCAGCACGCCGCCGCCAGCACCAGGGTGTAGCGGTCGGCGAGCGCGAAGGTGTGCGGGCTCGCCAGCGCCGTACGGTCACCGGGGTCGATCTCGGCGAACGCCTTGGTCAGATCGCGCAGTTCACCGGTGAAGGCCTGTGCCAGGGCGCGCAGCAGGGGCCGGTCCTCGCGTCCCGGCGCGGTGGGCCCGGCGGACTCCAGCCAGTCGGTGCAGGCGACGAGGGTGGCGGCCAGCGGGTCACCGTCGCCGAGCAGGGAAAGAAGCGGCAGGTCGAGCGGCGGCAGGTCCTCGTGGGGCCGGAACAGCGCGGCGGGCGCCTGGTCCTCGGCGAACCAGCAGTGCCGGGCGAAGTGCGGCAGCTGCGGCAGGATGCTGACCTGGCGGCCCGCGCTGCCGGCGTGGCCCAGCGAGGTGACGGGCAGGTCGCGCAGCTGCTTCTGGAACATCCCGTAGGTCCCGCTCACGGCGAAGCTCTCCTCGCCGAGCACCGCCGCCATCTCGTCCATCGTCTCGGCGGCCAGCCGGGGCGCGAGATAGGCCGCCGACGCCGCGTACGCGCTCATCTGCCGCGGCAGCAGATGCAGCGACCGGGTGGCGACCAGGGCGAGGCAGTCGATGAGCAGCAGGTCGAGGAAGGCACCGGTGAGCACGTCGCGCACATGCCGTACGTCGAGTGAGGAACGGCCGTCGTCGCGGCGCCGGGTGGCGAAGGCGGCCACGGTGCGCAGGGCGGTGTCGACGCCGGCGAGGACGATCGACGGGATGAGGCCGCGGATCAGCAGGGAGGACCGCAGGGAGAGCTGGTAGCCGTCGCCGTCCGCGCCGAGCACCGCGCCGGCGGGGACCACACAGCCGGTGAAGGAGAGACCGCCGAACTGCGCGCCGCGCATGCCGGTGGTGGTGTGCCGTTCCAGGTCGGTGATCTGCCCGGCGGGCAGCGCGGCCCGGTCGATCAGCAGCACCGCGTGGCTGCGCCCGCCCGCGGCGTCGGAGGTGCGGACGAAGACCACGAGGCCGCGGGAGCGTGCCGCGTTGGCGATGGCGGTCTTGCTGCCGCTGATGCGCAGGCCGCCGTCCGTGGCCTCGGCCCGCAGCTCGTCGCGTACGAAGTCGTTGCCGTGCGCGACCTCGTGCCGGGCGACGGCGACGCGTTCGCCGTCGAGCAGCAGCCGCGCGACCAGGGCGCGCTGCTCGGCGTCACCCGCGATCCACACCGGCACGGCGGCGAAGAAGCAGCTCAGGCCGTAGCCGAAGCCGAGCGAGGCGTCCCTGCGGAAGACCGGCCGCAGGATCCGCCCGAGTACGTCCATCCGCCGCAGCCTGCCGCCGAGTTCGGCGGGCACGAACTCGGCGTTGAGGCCGAAGGCGTCCAGGATCCGCTCGGCGCCCGGCGGCGCGGTGCCCTGCGCGTCCGCGGCGACCAGGCTCTCGCCGCCCAGCGGGTTCGCCGGGTCGTCGAGCGGCCCGAAGGCGCGCTCCAAGGCGTCGATGCGTTCCTGCACATCGTGTTGTGTCGTCATCGGCGTCCCCTCTGCTTCCGGGGCGGCGGCTGCCGCACGAGCCGCTGCACCTCGGGGTCGAGCCACTGGTGCAGGGCGGTGAGTTCCCCGTTGAGGAACAGGCGGCGCATCGCGGCCCGCTCCAGCTTGCCGCTGGTGGTGCGGCGCACGGTGCCGGGCCGCACCAGGAGCACACCGCCGGCCCGCACGTCGTACTGGGCGGTCAGGGCGCTCTGCACCGATCCGGCGAGCTCGGCGAAGTCGACGCCGTAGCGGCTGCGGCCCCGCAACTCCTGCACGACGACGACACGTTCGCGCTCGCCGGGCACCCCGAAGGCGGCCGTCGCACCGAACAGGGCGCTGACCTCGCGTATCGAGCGCTCCAGGTCCTGCGGGTACAGATTGCGGCCCGCCACCACGATCACGTCCTTGATGCGCCCGGTCACATGGAGCCGTCCGTCGACGAGGGCGCCGAGGTCCCCGGTGCGCAGATAACCGCTGCCGCCGTTCCTGATCCGGCCGCCGAAGACGTCGGCGGTCTCGGCGGGCCGTGACCAGTAGCCGCGGGCGACGGCGGCGCCGCGCACCCAGATCTCCCCGACGTGTCCCTCGGCGACCTCCTCGCAGCTGTCCGGGTCGACGATGCGCAGCTCGACGGAGGCGGGGCGGCCGCAGGACACGGTCTCGCGCTCGGGGCCGCCGGCGGTGAGCGAGGTGGGCAGAGCGCACCCGTCGAACGCGGAGGCGTCCCGGTCCCCGGCGACGAGCAGGGTCGCCTCGGCGAGGCCGTAGCAGGGCACGAGCGCGTCGGGGCGCAGGCCCGCGGGCGCGAAGCGTTCGGCGAAGGCGCGCATGGTGGCCGCGGTCACCGGCTCGCCGCCGTTGACGGCGATCCGCCAGCCCGACAGGTCCAGGCCGGCGAGCTGGCTGTCGTTGATCCTGCGTACGCACAGGTCGTACGCGAAGTCGGGGGCCCCGCTGACCGTGAGGCCGTACCGCGAGATGGTCTCCAGCCAGTGCGCCGGGCGCTTGACGAACGCGACCGGGGACAGCAGCACGGCGGTGCCGCCCAGCCACAGCGCGTGCAGCAGCTGGCCGACCAGGCCCATGTCGTGGTGGAGCGGCAGCCAGCCGCCGATCCGGCTGCCCGGCGTGGTGCCGAGCGCCGCGCTGATCGCCTCGTGGCCCGCGAGCAGCGCCCGGTGTGTGATGACGACACCGCGCGGCTCCCGGGTGGAGCCCGACGTGTACTGGAGGAACGCCGGGTCGTCGGGGTCCCGGCGGGCCGGCTGCCACGGCTCGTCCGAGGGGCGGTGGGCCTGCGGGGCCGGGTGGCCGGTGTCGGTCGGGATGCAGGTGAGGGAGCCGTGGCCGGTGCGGGCCAGCAGCTGGGTCACCTCGGGGGCCTCGGCGAGCGAGGTCAGCACACAGCTCGCGGCGGCGTCCTTGACGATGCCCGCGATGCGCTCGTCGTGCCGGGCCGAGCCGCCGGGCGGCGCGGCCGGGACCGCGACCACGCCCGCGTACAGGCAGGCGAGGAAGCTGATGCCGAACTGGGCCCGGGAGCGGTGCAGGATCAGGGCGCGCTCGCCGGGGCCGGCGTGGGCGGCGAGCCGGGCGGCGAGTGCGCGGGCCGCACGGTCGAGCCCGGCGTAGGTGTGCGTCTCGGGCCGCAGCGCACCGTCCTTCTCGGTGAGCAGGATCAGCGCGGGGCGGGCCGGTGACTCGGCGGCCCTCTCGCGCACGATGTCGGTGAATGTCCGTGCCGGCTGGTCGCTCAACGCCTCCCCCTTCGCTGTCTGCACCCTCGGCTCCCTCATCGACGGGGCCAGGACACCGCCGGGCCCGGACCGCCGCCCTTGACCCGCCAGTCCGCGAACACCGTGCCCGGCAGGTCCTCGGGCTCCTGTGCGCGGCGCGCCAGGGCGATCAGCACGGCGGTGACCGCGGCGAGTTCGGCCGCGTCGGGCCGGCCTCGCACCACGGTGATACGGGTGTCGTTCGCCATGGGGACAGCGTGCACCCGCCCCCTAGAGAGGTCCTCGTGCCGCGGACGCAGCAGAGCCGAGGACCGGCGGCCCTCGGCTCGTCTCCCGCTGGATCACGGGCGGTCCCCTGCGGGGTGTCATTCGATGGTGCGCTCGTACGCCACGTGCTGCGTGCGCTGTACGTCGAGCCGGGCGAAGCGGCCGAGGTCCTCGCGGGCGCTCTTGAACACGGCGCTCTCCAGTCCCTGGTCCATGGCGTCGGTGTCGCGCCACCACAGGACGCCCGTGTAGACGGCCGGCCGGAGGATGGAGCGCAGCAGATCACTGCCGCCGAAGCCGTCCGACTCGCCGAGCTTGCCGGCGAGTTCACCGAAGTCGCGTTCGAAGGCCCGCCAGTCCCCGGTGACCTGGGCGCGCAGCAGCAGCACGCTGTGGGTGCCGGGCTCGGCGGCGTCGCGCAGTACCCGGCCGGTGCTGACGGCCTGGTCCGCCTCCGTCTCGACGAGCGGTTCGAGCCGCTCGACGTGGCCGAGGAACGTCTCGTCGTGCACGGTGTCGAGGAAGCCGCGCAGGGTGCGCCAGTGGCCGAGGTGCACATAGACGTGCGGCAGATCCACCAGCCGCACCGTCACCAGGAACGAGAAGTCCTCTCGTCTGCGCAGGAACTGGGAGTGCTCGCGGAACAGCCGCTCGAACTTCTTGGTGTCGCCCTTGACCTCGAACGTGTTGATGACGGTGACAGGGCCGGCGATCTCACGTCCCGGCATGCACTTCCTCCGCGAACTTCTTGGCGTGGCGCAAAGTGGTGGAGCTGTTGGTGCCCAGGGCCTTGCGGACCAGGGCCCTGGCCTCGGCGAGCGTGGCCTGCGGGCCGAGCGTGCTGCTCACCCCTGCGGGGTCGAGCACGACCGTGTGCCAGGAGGTGACGGTGAGGGTGCCGTCGTCGTCGCCGCTCGGCTCGATGGTCCAGCGGCCGGTGTGCACCCGCATCGCGACCGGTACCCGCAGCTGCTTGTAGACGATCTGCCTGCGGTCCTCGAAGCAGACCCGCACCGAGGTGGTGTTGTGCAGGGAGCCGTCCGGGCTGCGGGTGTCCATGTCGATGTGCTGGATGCCCGGCTCGTCCTCGGTGAGGCCGAGCCGGGCCACGTGCGGCAGCCGCTCGGGCCAGCGGTCGGCGCGGTCGAGGAAGGCGTAGACGTCGCCGGCCGCGCCCGCGACGGTCACCGAGTCACTGAACGTGAACTGCAGCTCCGCGCCGGCGTCGCCGAGTTCGGCCGCGTTCTTGAGCGCGGCGAGCTCGGCGACGCTGTTGCGGTCGACGGCGCGCTCGATCAGCTCCTCGGCGGCCGGGTCGCCGCCGATGGCCCGGTAGTCGTGCAGCAGCACCACGCGCGTCGTGCCGTCGTCGACGGGCTCGATGCGCCAGGTGCCGCCCATGGCGGCGACGGGGGCCGCCGGGACGGTCTGCCGGAAGGTGATGACGCGGGCGGCGGGGTCGAGGGTGCGGCGCGAGGTCCACGTGCGTACCTGCTCGTTGGCGATGGCCCAGATGCGCAGGACCTGGTGGTGCGTGTCTTGGGTGTCCTCCTCTTCGAGAACCTCGACGTGGACCGTCGGCCCGAACACCTGGGGCCACGCGCCGACATCGGCCACCAGCGCGTAGACGGCGTCCGGGGACGCGGCCACGGTGATGGTGTGCTCGGTGACGTGCAGCTCCCCGGCCAGGGGCTGTCCGGCCGCTGTCTCGCTCGTAACGATCGTCGCCACGGCGGTGTCCTTCCTCGGTTCGCGCCGTACGGGACGGCGATCAGCAGATTGACACAGGTGCCCTAGAGCCCGCCTTGATCCCCGGTGGAAACCGGCCGGGCCGAGGGCGGGGCGAAGGGCCTCTCAGGGGGCCCAGGCGGGCCGTTCGGTGATCTCCAGCACGGCGCAGCCCCAGCTGTAGCCCGCGCCGACACCGATCAGGACGCAGCGGTCACCGGGCCGTGCCCGGCCGGAGACCAGCAGGTGGTCGAGGCCGGCGAACTGGTCGCCCGCGCCGAGATGGCCGACGGTTCTGCTGAACTCCCAGGCGGTGCGCTCCGGTTCGATGCCGAAGGGCTTGTAGTAGATGGCCTGCAGCCGGCGGCGCCCGAAGTGCGGCAGCACCACCCAGGAGGCGTCGCCGAGTTCCATGCCGGCGTCGGCGAGGGCCTGTTTGACCACCGTCTGCTGGCCGTTGTTGGCCCGTGTGATGGCGAACGACATCCCGACCCTGCCGACGAAGGCGCGCTTGGCCTCCTCGAAGTCCACGGGGATGCGGTTGCTGAACGGGGCCGGGGTGAACGGCTCGTCGCCGCGGTGCATCGGCTCCAGCTGCGGGTCGGCGTGCACCGCGAGCGAGACCAGCCGGGCGAAGCCGCCGCGCCGGGACAGGACGAGGGCGGTGGCGCCGTCCGCGTAGGGGGTACCGGGGTCGGTGCGCCAGCGGTCGATGCCGGGCTCGCAGAACCGGTCGGCGGTGGTGAGCAGTGCATCGCCGTGGCCGTGGCCGGCGGTGAGGTAGGCGGTGGCGAGGTCGAGGGCGGCCAGTCCGCCGTTGGACATCTGCCGGATCTCCAGCGCCGGGCAGTGGTTGCCGAGCGCCTCGCGCTGCACGTACGAGGCGACCGGCCACAGGTCCTGCCCCTGGTGGTACGTGTCCGCGTGCAGCAGCAGGTCCACGTCGCCGGGTCCGCTGCCGGCCCGCCGCAGCGCGTCCCGCGCGGCGCGGGCCGCCATCTCGGCGGCGGACTCGTCGGGCGAGTACGCCACCGACACCACCCCGGTGGTCGCGGCGAGCCCCGCCGGGCAGGAACCCGCGGCCACCGCGTCGTCGATGCTCAGCGAGGCCGGGAGACGTACGGAGGTCGCCCGCAGGTAGATCTCTTCCACGCGCACAGCCGCTCCTGGGAGTTCGAAGGTGTCAGCCGGCCGGCGCGGCCACCAGGCCGGGGGCGGTGGTGCCCCCGGGCCGGCCCGGGCCGCCGGACAGGACGTGGTGGAGGCCGTCGAGCAGGGCGCGCAGGGCCGCTGCCGTGGCGTGGGTGTCCACACCGACGGTGCCCCAGTCGCGCTCTCCGTCCTGGAAGGTCAGCAGCACCCGCACCAGGGGCGGCTGCCCGCTGTCCCCCGCCAGCTCCCGTGTCCGGTGCTCCCGGAGCCGCAGCCGGGCCGCCTCGGGGAAGAACGGGTCGAGTGCCCGGTGCAGGGCGTCGTCGAGGGCGTGCACGGGCTCGCGGCCCCGGCCGGTGGCGGTCAGCGGCGCCCCGTCGGAGCGCAGCCGCACCGTGGCCGTGGCGCCCGCGCCGTCCGAGCCGAGACGGACCTGCCACGACTCGACGTCGAAGGGCGGCCGGCCGGGCTGCTCGCCCAGTTCCTCGCGCAGCAGCAGCGCGAAGGAGGCGTCGGCGGACTCGAAGGTGTAGCCGCGGCTCTCCAGTTCCTTGACCCGGGCCGCGGCCCGGCCCACCGCGGCGGAGTCCGCGTCCACCTCGTAGCCCAGTTCGCGGGCCTTGAGTACGACGGAGGAGCGGCCGCCCATGTCGGAGACCAGCACCCGCATGGCGTTGCCGACGCGGGCCGGGTCGATGTGCTGGTACAGGGCGGGGTCGACGCGCAGCGCCGAGGCGTGCAGTCCCGCCTTGTGCGTGAAGGCGGCGGAGCCGACGTACGGGGCCGCGGGGGCGCCGGGCAGCCCGGTGACCGCGGCGACGGCCCGGCCGGTCGGCTCCAGGTCCGCGAGGCGTTCGAGGGGGATCACCTTGCGGTCCCGCTTGAGGACGAGGTTGGCGATGACGGTGAGCAGGTCGGCGTTGCCGCAGCGTTCGCCGTAGCCGTGCACGGTGCCCTGGGCGTGGTCGGCGCCCGCGTCGACGGCCGCCATGGTGTTGGCGACGGCGCAGCCGGTGTCGTCGTGGCAGTGGATGCCCACGGCGGCGCCGGTCATGGCGATGGTGTCGGCGACGACGGCCTTGACCTCCTCGGGCAGCGAGCCGCCGTTGGTGTCGCACAGCACCACGGTCTCCGCGCCGGCCTCGGCGGCCGTGCGGACCACTTCGAGGGCGTACTCGCGGTTGGCGACGTACCCGTCGAAGTAGTGCTCGGCGTCGAGGAACACGCGGCGGCCGGCGAGCACCAGGTGCTGCACGGTCGAGCGGATCATGGCGAGGTTCTCGGCGAGCGTGGTGCGCAGGGCCGCCTCGACGTGCCCGGTGTGGCTCTTGGCGACGAGGGTCACCACGGGCGTGTCCGCCTCCAGCAGGGCGCGTACCTGCGGGTCCTGGGAGACGGCGACGCCCGGCCTTCGGGTGGCGCCGAAAGCTGTCAACCGGGCTGTCCTCAGGTCGAGTTCGGTGCGCGCCCGCCGGAAGAACTCGGTGTCCTTCGGGATCGCGCCGGGCCAGCCGCCTTCGATGAAGCCCACGCCGAGGGCGTCCAGGCTGCGCGCAATGGCCAGCTTGTCGTCGACGGTCAGGGACAGCCCCTCCATCTGCGTTCCGTCGCGCAGGGTCGTGTCGTAGAGCTGGAAGCCGCGCTCCGCCATCGCCCCTCCTTCACTGAGGTCTTCCGGCTGGGGTTCCCACAGATTCCGGGCACTGCCTCGAAGCCGCCCTGAGCCGGGCTCGAACCCGTCCGCGCACGTCACGGTGTGCGTCACGGGAGATCGGCCCGAGCGCGGCTGAAGCGGGGCGCGGGCGCGGCGGGACCGCTGCCGCGCGCCCGGTGGTGGGGGTGGGCGGCGGCTTCCTCGACGCTGAGCACGGGTGTCACGCACGCCTCCGTCTCCTCGAAGAGACGGGCCCATGCGTCCCGGTCACGGGTGCCGAAGCGGTGCGCGAACACCCGTCTGAGCGTGGGCCAGTTGACGGGGTCGCCGCGGTCGGGCAGACAGTCGGGGTCGAGTCCGAGGCCGTCGAGCAGCGCCCGGTAGAAGCGGTCCTCCAACGCCCCTACGGCGACGTATCCGCCGTCCGCGCACGCGTAGCAGGAGTAGAAGGGGGCGCCGCCGTCGAGCAGGTTGACGCCGCGCTCGTGGGTCCACTGGCCCGCGTCGGCCATCGCGGTGAGCATGCCGAGCATGGCGCCCGCGCCGTCCACGATCGCCGCGTCCACGATCTGCCCGCGGCCCGAGGCCTGCCGTTCGTACAGCGCGGCCAGCACTCCGGCGACCAGGAACATGGCGCCACCCGCGAAGTCGCCGAGCAGGTTGACCGGGGGCACCGGGGGGCCGCCGCGCTCGCCGATGGCGTACAACGCACCGGTCAGGGCGAGGTAGTTGATGTCGTGCCCGGGTGCCTTGGCGAGCGGTCCGTGCTGGCCCCAGCCGGTCATCCGGCCGTAGACCAGACGCGGGTTGCGCCCGATGCAGACGTCGGGCCCGATGCCGAGGCGTTCGGCGACGCCCGGCCGGAATCCCTCCACCAGGACGTCGGAGCGCTCCACCTGGCGCAGCAGCCAGCCCACGTCCTCGGGGTCCTTGAGGTCGAGCTCCATCGTGCGGCGCCCGCGGTCCAGCTCGCCGTGCCAGTCCGCGAACGAGCGGGCTCCGTCGGCCCGGTCGACCCGCATCACGTCGGCGCCCAGGTCCGCGAAGATCATGCAGGCGAACGGGGCGGGCCCGATCGCGGCGAGCTCCACGACCCGCAGGCCGTGCAGGGGTCCAGTGCCTGTCTCCATGAGCGGCTCCCCATCGTCCCCATCGTCGACGTCAACGGCACCGGCACGCTGCAAGCGGCACCTGGAGCCCGGCCGCAGCGCCCCTCGCGCCGCGCTCGGGCCGATCCGGCACCCGTCTCCCGCGGCGGTCCCTTCGACCTGCGCTCAAGTCGCCGCGCCTAGCCTCCGCGGGACACGTCACGAGACCGGCACGGCCTACGCGATCCGGGAGGACCATCGATGAGCAGGGACGTCACGCCGTTCCGCGTGACCTTCGACGAGGCGGATCTGGAGGACCTGCGCGGCCGCCTCGCCCGCACCCGCTGGCCCGAGGCGCAGACGGTGGACGACTGGTCCCAGGGCGTGCCCCTGGCGTATCTGCAGGAGCTCGCCGCGTACTGGAGGACGGCGTACGACTGGTGGCCCACGCAGGCGCGGCTGAACGCGTTGCCGCAGTTCCGCACCGAGATCGACGGCCTCGGCATCCACTTCCTGCATGTGCGCTCCCCGCACCCGCAGGCGCTGCCGCTGCTCGTCAGCCATGGCTGGCCCGGCTCGGTCGTCGAGTTCCTCGACCTGATCCGGCCCCTGACCCACCCCGACGACCCGGCCGACGCCTTCCATGTGGTGGCGCCCTCCCTGCCCGGCTTCGCCTTCAGCGACAAGCCGGACGCCACCGGCTGGACGGTGGAGCGCACGGCCGCCGCCTGGGCGGAGCTGATGGCCCGGCTCGGCTACGAGCGGTACGCGGCACACGGCGTCGACTGGGGTTCGTTCCTGACCGGCGTGCTCGGCGAGACCGACGGTGCGCATCTGGCCGGCATCCATCTCGCGATGCCGTTCGCACGGCCGCCGCAGCACGACGTGGCCCTGGACGAGCGGGACCTGGCCGGGCTCGCCGCGCTCAAGGAGTTCCAGCAGAACGAGGGCGGCTACTCGGCGATCCAGGCGACCCGGCCGCAGACCCTCGGCTACGGGCTCGTCGACTCTCCCGTCGCCCAGCTGGCCTGGATGGTCGAGAAGTACTGGGCGTGGACCGACCACGACGGTGACCTGGAGAAGGTCGTCCCGCGCGACCGGCTGCTCGACGCCGTGACGCTGGCGTGGCTGTGCGGCACCGGCGCCTCCTCGGCCCGCATCTACTGGGAGAGCCACAACAGGATGGCCCTCGCCCCCGTCCCCGTACCGGCCGCGCTGGCCGTCTTCCCCAAGGACGCCCGGATGCCCCGCGCCTGGTGCGCGGCCCGCTTCACGGATCTGCGCCGCTGGACGGACCACGACCGCGGCGGGCACTTCCCGGCTCTGGAGCAGCCGGAGCTGCTGGTGGACGAACTGCGCTCGTTCTTCGGGCCGTTGCGCTGAGCGCACCCACGGACCGGCCGAGCAACGCTCCAGCCGAAGCCGACCCGGGACGCCGATGGTGGGCCGGAGACCGGCCGGCTCACGATGCGCCGACCGACGGTGCGCCGACCGGCGTGCGCCCGACGATGCGCCAACCGACGATGGGGAGGAAAGCGATGGGAAAGTTCGACGGCAAGGTGGTGCTGGTCACAGGTGCGGCCCGGGGACAGGGCCGCTCCCACGCCGTCAGGTTCGCCCGCGAGGGAGCCGACGTGGCCGTCCTCGACGTCGCGGCGCAGGTCGGCTCCGTGCCGTACGCCATGCCGGGCGCCGACGACCTGGACGAGACCGTGAAGCTGGTGGAGAACCTCGGCCGCAGGTGTGTCTCCGGCAGGGTCGACGTGCGGGACGCGGAGCGGCTCGGCAGCTTCGTCGCGCAGGTCGAGGAGGAGCTGGGCGGTGTCGACTTCCTGCTCGCCAACGCCGGGGTCTTCTCCTTCTCCACGATCGCCGAGATGCCGGACCAGACCTGGCGCGACATGGTCGACGTGAACCTGACGGGCGCGTTCCATTCCATCCGTGCCGTGCTGCCCGGCATGATCGCGCGGGGCCGGGGCCGGATCGTCGCGACGTCGTCGATGGCCGGCAAGATGGGCATGGCGAACGTCGGACACTACGCGGCGACCAAGTGGGGGCTGATCGGGCTGGTCAAGTCGGTGGCCACGGAGGTCGGCCAGTACGGGATCACCGCCAACGTGGTGTGCACGGGCGCGGTCGACACCCCGATGATCAACAACCCGAGTTCCCTCAAGCTGTTCCTGCCGCACCTGGACAATCCCAGCCGGGAAGAGGTCGTGCAGGCGTTCAGCCAGTTCAACACCATCCCGAAGGCCTGGGCTGAGTGCGAGGACATCTCGAACACGATGGTGTTCCTGTGCTCCGAGGAAGCCCGCTTCATCACCGGCGAGACGATCGCCGTCGCGCTGGGCCAGAACGCCTCGAACGCGACCTGAGCGGCCTCCTCGGCGCTACCGTCGCTCCCGCTGAGCACGCGCGCCGGCGGCTCCCTCGCGGGAACCGCCGGCGCGCCGGTGCTTCCGGGCCCGTCACGCGGCCACTTCGACGCTGGAGTGGTCGCCGACGACGAGCCTGCCGCAGCGGGCGAACCCCGTCGAGCTGACGGTGGCGTCCCGGCCGATGACCGACGCCCGCACCCCGCCGACCCGCCGGAGCGTCGCGCCGTCCAGCAGGATCGAGTTGCGTACGTCGGCCGTGTCGAGCACGCAGCCCCCGCCGACCGCCGTGTGCGGGCCGACGACGCTGTCCCTGACGACCGCGCCGGCACCGATGATCACGGGGCCGGTGAGGCGGGACCGGATGACGCGTGCGCCCTCCTCGATCACCACGGGGCCCTCCAGTTCGCTCGCCCCGTCCACCTCACCGCGCAGCGACGGCGCCAGGCGGTCCAGGAGTTCCCGGTTGCACTCCAGTACGTCCTCGATCCGTCCGGTGTCCTTCCAGAAGCCGGAGTAGACCCGGGCCCGCACGTCCGCGCCCCGGTCCACCATCCACTGCAGGGCGTCCGTGATCTCCAGCTCTCCCCTGGCGCTCGGGGTGATCGCGGCCACCGCCTCGTGCACCGCGGCCGTGAAGAAGTACACGCCGATCACCGCCAGATCGGTGCGCGGCCGGGACGGCTTCTCGGTGAGCACCAGCACCCGGCCGTCCTCGTCCACCTCGGCCACGCCGAACTCCCGGGGGTCCGGGACCTTGTGCACCACGATCTGGGCGCTCGGGCGCCTGGTGCGGAACGCGTCGGCGATGTCCTGCACCCCGTCGGCGAGCATGTTGTCACCGAGGTACATGACGAAGTCGTCGTCGCCCAGGAACTCTCTGGCGACGAGGATGCAGTGGGCCAGGCCGCGCGGCTCGTCCTGCCGGACATAGGTGATCCGCACACCCAGCGAGCTGCCGTCACCGAGGGCCGAGGCGATCTCGTCGCCCCGGTCGCCGACCACCACGCCGATGTCGACGACACCCATGTCCTTCAGGCTGGTCACGACATGGGCGAGGACCGGCCGGCCCGCGACCGGGATCAGCTGTTTGGGCATGGAGTGGCTGAACGGACGCAGTCTGCTGCCCAGCCCTCCGGACAGCACCAGTGCCTTCATGGGGAGTCCTCCGTCGCGGTGTCACCGGCCGCCGTGCGGGCGGCCGTCGGCCCCTCACGTGCCGGCGCAGAATGCGGCCGTCAGGTCGCGGCACGCTCAACCCCCGCTGGTGCTCGGCCGGGTTTCGAGCCGACGCCGAGGCCCACGCCCCCATACTGGGGCGGACATCGCCCGCCCCCGATCCGAGGACATCAGATGGCCACCCGGACCACACGCAGCGGCCCCCCGCAGCAGGGCGCCCACCCCGACGTCCCCGTCCTGAGCGACGCCGCCCTGAACCGGGCACTGCTGGCCCGCCAGCTGCTGCTGCGGCGCCACCGGATGGGCGTGGCCGAAGCGGTGACCCACCTGGTGGGTATGCAGGCGCAGGCGCCCAACCCGCCGTACATCGGCCTGTGGTCCCGCCTGGCGGACTTCTCGACCACGCACCTGGCCCGGGCGGTCGAGGACCGCTTGGTGGTGCGCCTCGCCGTCATGCGCGCCACCGTCCATCTGGTCACCGCCGCCGACTGCCTGGAGCTGCGTCCGCTGACCCAGCCCGCTCTCGACCGCAATCTGCGGGCCAGTGGCTCGGGCGCGCACGTGGCGGGCGTGCCTCGGCAGGCGCTGGCGGACGCGGCCCGTGCCGCGCTGGCGGCACGCCCTCTCACCACCGGCGAACTGGGCACGGCGCTGCAGGAGCGGTGGCCGGACATCGAGGCGGGGCACCTGGCGTACGCGGCGCGGGCCCTGCTGCCCCTGGTGCAGGTGCCGCCCCGGGGCATCTGGGGCGTCGGCGGCCAGACCCGCTATGCGACCGCCGAGTCCTGGCTCGGTGAGCCGCTCGCCGCCCGGCCGTCCGCGCCGGACATGGTGCTGCGCTACCTGGCGGCCTTCGGCCCCGCGACGGTCAAGGACATCCAGACCTGGTCGGGCCTGACCCGGCTGCGTACGGTGCTCGACGGGCTGCGTCCGCGCCTGCGCACGGCCCGCGACCCGCGCGGCAACGAGCTCTTCGACGTCCCCGGGGCTCCGCTGCCCGCCGCCGGCACCCCCGTGCCGGTGCGTTTCCTGCCGGAGTTCGACAACATCCTGCTGTCGCACGCCGACCGGAGCCGGATCATCTCGCCCGAGGACCGTGCCCGGATCTTCACGCGCAACGGCATCGTCCGCGCCACGATCCTGGTCGACGGCTTCGTCCGCGGCACCTGGCGGATCCACCGCGAGGACGGCGCGGCCACCCTGCTGATCGAGCCGTTCGCCGCGCTCACCGGCGCGGACCGCGCCGCGCTGGCCGAGGAGGGCGCACGGCTCCTCGCGTTCGCCGCGGCCGACGCGGACGGCCACCGGGTGGACTTCACCGCGCCGGTTCTGTAGCGGCGCTCCAGAGCGCGTCCAGGCTTCGGTCCCACCGTGTGAGCTCCCGGCCACGCCCGCCGTGAACAGCGGGCGCGGTCCCGAAGGAAGGAGCCGGTGTGCCTCAGACAGTGCGGGAAGACCGACAGCGGGTGACCGCGGACCTCTACATCGAGGTGCAGCAGTTCTACGCGCACCAGATGCCGCTCCTGGAGGAGCGCAGGTTCGAGGAGTTCCTGCAGACGCTCACCGAGGACGGCTCGATCGAGCACCGTCCCGGGGGGTGGAGGATCGAGGGGCGCCGGCAGCTGCTGACCGAGATGCAGCAGCGCCGGGGCGACCCGGAGCGACCGCTCGTCGACGAGGTGTCGGCGCGCGAGGCGCGGGAGAAGAACATCGCCTACTACGACGGCCTCGTGTACCGGTACTGGTTCGACCGGATGCGGATCGAGCCGGTCGACGAGGACACCCTGCACGTCCGGTATCAGGCGATCGTGAGCATGACCGACGCGTCGGGCAAGGTGAGCTTCGAACCGACGACCGTCGTGGAGGACGTGCTGGTCCGCGTCGACGGCGAGCTGTACACCCGTTCCCGCGTCGTCACGCACGACTCGCCGGCCTGGGCCGACAAGATCCACAACCCGTCCTGACCCGCCTGTTCGCAGGGGAGGTTGACCTTGTTCTTCCAGCCATCGGCGGCCGAGCGGTTCGCGCGCTCCGCCGCCGTCACCGACTCCGGCTCCTGGCTGCGGACCCGTGACGTGCCGGGATGGCTGGCGCAGCGTGCCCACGCGCACCGCTTCGCCGTGCAGCGCATCCCGTTCGCCGCGCTCGACGGCTGGGCCTTCGCCCCCGGCAGCGGCAATCTGACCCATCACAGCGGACGTTTCTTCAGCGTGGAAGGGCTACGGGTGTCCGTGGACACCGGGCCGTTCAGGACCTGGCAGCAGCCGATCATCCGGCAGCCGGAGGTCGGCATCCTGGGCATCCTGACCAAGGAGTTCGACGGGGTGCCGCACTTCCTGATGCAGGCCAAGATGGAGCCGGGCAACCCCCGTCCGCTCCAGCTCTCCCCCACGGTGCAGGCGACCCGCAGCAACTACACCAAGGTGCACCGCGGCGCGGACGTGCCCTACCTGGAGCACTTTCTGCGGCCCCGACCGGGCAGCGTGGTGGCCGACGTGCTGCAGTCCGAGCACGGCTCCTGGTTCTTCCGCAAGCACAACCGGAACATGATCGTCGAGACGTCCGAGGACGTGCCGGCCGGTGACGACTTCTGCTGGCTGACCCTCGGCCAGATCGGCGCGCTGCTGCACCAGGACAACCTGGTGAACATGGATGCCCGCACCGTCCTGTCGTGCGCGCCCCTGCCGTTGTGCGGGGACGAAGCACCGTACGAGACCACGGAGTTGCTGTCCTGGTTCACCGCGGAGCGCTCCCGTCACACGGTCCGCGCCGAACTGATGCCGCTGAACGCGGTCGAGGGCTGGCACCGCACGCCGTACGAGATCGAGCACGAGCACGGCCGGTACTTCCGGGTGGTGGCGGTCGCCGTGGAGGCCGGCAGCCGGGAGGTGGGCGGCTGGACCCAGCCGCTGATCGAGCCCGTCGGCCACGGTGTCACGGCCTTCCTGACGCGCCGCTCCGCGGAGGGCGTCCAGGTCCTGGTACGCGCACAGGTCGAAGGCGGTTTCCTCGACACCGTCGAGCTGGCGCCCACCGTGCAGTGCGTGCCGGACAACCACGCCTGGCTGCCGGCCGCCGACCGGCCGCCGTTCCTCGACGCGGTGCTGCGGGCGACTCCCGACCGGATCCGGTACGAGGCGGTCCACTCGGAGGAGGGCGGGCGGTTCCGCAACGCCGTGAGCCGCTACCTGCTCGTCGAGGCCGCGCCCGGCGACGTACCGGACG
This sequence comes from Streptomyces sp. NPDC030799, assembly GCF_055572255.1. Classification (NCBI taxonomy): domain Bacteria; kingdom Bacillati; phylum Actinomycetota; class Actinomycetes; order Kitasatosporales; family Streptomycetaceae; genus Streptomyces; species Streptomyces sp. NPDC030799. The sequence continues at coordinate 305,014 of NZ_JBVIDS010000013.1, forward strand.
TGCTGCCGCCGGGCTATCGGTGGGTCGCGCCCGGCCGGCTCGCCGCGCTGGTGCGGCACGGGCACTATCTCAACGTCCAGGCACGCAGCCTGCTGTCCCTGTTCACCACCCGGGCCGTCACGTTCGAGCGGGGATCCAGCGCGGGCCGCGACAATGGCGCGCATGCCTCCTCAGCTCAGCGTGCGCACGCTCAACCGCACCTACTTGCAACGGCAGTTACTGCTGCACCGTAGTCCGCTGTCCGCCCTCTCGGCCGTCGAGCGGCTGGTGGGACTGCAGGCCCAGGAGTCCGACTCGCCCTACGTGAGCCTGTGGGCGCGACTGGCCGGCTTCCGGCACGCCGATCTGACGGCGCTGCTGCACGGCCGGGACGTCGTGCGGGCCAAGCTCCACCGCAACACCCAGCACCTGGTCACCGCCGGGGACTTCGGCCGGCTGCGCCCGCTGCTCGAACCGGTGCTGAAAAAGGCCCGCCAGGGCGCCTTCGGGCGGGCCATCGCCGGTCTCGACCCGTCCGAACTCACCGCCGCGGGGAGGGAGTTCATGGCCGGTGACGGGCTGACCCGGCCGCAGCTCGCCCGCCGGCTCGCCGAGCGCTTCCCCGGCCGGGACCGGCAGGCCCTCGTGTATGCGACACAGTCCCTGGTGGCCCATGTGCACCCGCCGCCCAGCGGCACCTGGGGCGACCGCGGCGCCACCCCGATCGTGCTCGCCGAGGAGTGGATCGGCCGCCCCCTGGAGACGGCACCGCGCATCGAGGACGTGATCACCCGCTATCTGGCGGTGTACGGCCCGGCCTCCGTGATGGACGTCCAGGCCTGGTCGGGCCTGACCCGGCTGCGCGCGGTGCTCGACGGCATGCGCTCCGCTCTGCGCACCTACCAGGACGGCTCGGGTCGCGAGCTGTTCGACCTGCCGGACGCGCCCCTCGGCGACCCGGACGAACCGGCCCCGGTGCGCTTCCTGCCCGCCTTCGACAACCTGATCCTCAGCCACGCCGACCGTACGCGCGTCATCGGCGACGAGGACCGGGCGCGGGTGATCACCGGCAGCGAGGTGCGGCCCACGTTCCTGGTCGACGGATTCGTGCGCGGCACCTGGTCGTTGCGGGACTCCACCCTGCGGGTCCGGCCCTACCGCGCACTGAACCCGGACGAGGCCGAGCGGACCGGTGCGGAGGCCGAGCGGCTGCTCGCCTTCCTGCTGCCGCCGTCCGCCGCGCGGCCCGTCGGCGGCGCGGTGGTCATCGAGGGCTGAGCGGCACCGGAGGGGCCGGCTCGACGGTGCGCCACACCGCCCGCAGCGCGTCGGTCAGCAGGTGTCCGGGACGCCAGCCGAGTGACTGCCGGGCGCGGCTGGGGTCCACCTGGATCCAGTCGGCGCCGGCGCTGCGGCTGCGCACCTCGGCGTGGCGGATCCGCACCGCGTCCGGTGGCAGCCCGCTCACCTCGACCAGGGTCCGTACGAGCGTCTCGACGGCGACCGCCTCACCCCGGCCGATGTTCAGCAGCCGCTCGGGGGCGGCCCCGGCCGCGGCCGCGTACACGGCGGCCGCGGCGTCCCGTACGTCGACGAAGTCCCGGTGGGCCGCGGCCACCGCGACGTCGGTGACCTCGCCCGGGGCGGCGGCGGCCCGGCGCAACCGTGCCGCCAGCGCACCGAAGAAGCTCTCCGGGGCCGTGTACGGACCCAGGGTGTTGGTCAGCCGCAGTACCACGGCGTCGAGTTCGCCGCGCGCCGCCGCGTCGAGCACCAGACGCGACGCGGTGAGCTTGGACCGGGCGTACAGCGAGGTGGGGCGCGGCTCGGCCGTCTCGTCGACAGCGGTGCCGTACGGGATCGGGCCGTACTCGTGGATCGTGCCGAGATGGACGTACCGCACGGGGTCGGGCAGCGCCCGCAGGGCGGCGAGCAGCCGCTCCACCGGCCGCACATTGGCGTCGTCCATCTCGCGGGCGCTCCGCCCCCAGCCGAGCATGGCGTTGACCACCGTGTCGACGCGCGACTCGGCGAGTACGGCGGCGAGTTCCCCACCCGTGAGGCGCCCGGCGTCCAGGGACCGGAACGGGTAGGGGCCGATGTGCGGGGCGGGCCGCCGGGCGATCGCCACGACGTCCGCCCCCCGCTCCGCGAACGCGGCGCAGACGTGCCGGCCCACACAGCCGGTCGCTCCCAGGACCGCGACCCTGCGGGGCCGCCCGGCCAGGCTCATCGTCTCCCCCGTCAGCCGTGCACGCAGTCGGCGTAGCGGGGCAGCATCCCCCGGGCCGCCGCCTCGGCGAGGGTGGGCGCGATCCGGTCCCGCTCGGACAGCAGCGGTGTCAGGTCGCGCGGCCAGGGCAGCGCGAGCTCCTTGTCCAACGGCGATACGGCGTGCTCCAGTTCGGCCCGGTAGCCGGTGGTCACCAGGTAGGACATGACGGTGTCGTCCGCCAGGGCGAGGAAGGCGTGGCCCACGCCCTCGGGGTAGTAGGCGGCCCGGCAGCTCTCCTCGTCCATGTCCACGCGGTCCCAGACCCCGAACGTCGGGGAGCCGACGCGCAGGTCGACGACGACGTCGACGGCCCGGCCGCGCGCGCAGTGGACGTACTTGGCCTGGCCGGGCGGCGCGGTCGTGAAGTGGACGCCGCGCAGCACACCGCGGGCCGAGCGGCTGTGGTTGGTCTGCGCCACCGGGAAGGGACGCCCCACCGCGGCGAGGAACGGCTCCTGCTGCAGCGGCGAGACGAACCGGCCCCGGGCATCGGTGTGCACCTGGGGGGTGAACTCGAAGGCGCCGGCGACGGCGAGTTCACGGGTACGCATGGTGGGCCCTCCTGGACGGGGACGGGTGGGGTGCGGGCCGGTCACGAAACGGTGAGGTCGGGCAGCGGGAAGATCAGCCTGCCGCCGCCGGCCCGGTACGCCGCCTCCCGCTCCAGGAATCCGTCGCGGTAGATCCAGGGCAGGACGAGCAGCTGGTCCGGGGCGAGCGCCTTCGCCTCGGCCTCCGAGACGATGGGGATGCCGGTGCCCGGGGTGAAGCAGCCGTGCTTCTCCTCGTTGGGTTCGCCGATGCACGGCAGGTCGTCGGGGCCCAGGCCGCAGTACTGCAGGATGACGTTGCCCTTGGTGGAGGCGCCGTAGCCCACGGTCGACAGGCCGGCCTTGCGGGAGTCGGCGAGCAGGTCCAGGAGCTGGTCGCGGCTGTCGCGGGTCCGCCCGGCGAACGCCTCGAAGGGGGCAAGGGTGTCGAGGGCGAGCGCGTGCTCCCGGGCGCGGATACGGTCGAGGCCCTCGTGGTCGACGCGGTGCCGGGAACCCGCCTTGGCCAGGGTGACGGACAGGCTGCCGCCGTACACCTCGGTCAGCTCGGCACCGATGACGGCCAGACCGGCGCGCTCGGCCATCCACTCGATCTGCCGCAGGGCGTAGTACTCCAGGTGCTCGTGGCACACCACGTCATAGGCGCCCGCCTCCAGCATCGCGGGCATGTAGCTCTGCTCCATCACCCAGACCCCGTCGTCGTGCAGGATCGCGGCGACGTCCCGCATGAAGTCGAGCGGACGCGGCAGGTCGTAGAACATCGCGATGGACGTGACCGCCTTGACCCGGCGGTCACCGAACCGCGCGGCGAAGACCTCCTTGGAGAAGAAGTCGCAGATCAGCTCCGCACGCTGCGGATACAGCGGGCGGAACTTCTCGCCCGAGGGGTCGATGCCGACCAGCGCGGGACCGTCCTGGGGGTAGCAGCGCAGCAGCGTCGAGTCGTTGCTGCCGATGTCGAGCACCAGGTCGTCGGGGCCGAGGTCGATCCGGTCCGTGACCGCACGGACCTTGCCGCGCAGGTGCTCGATCATGAACGGCCTGATGCCTGAGCGGTATCCGTAGTGCTCGCCGTACATGAGGCCGAAGTCCGCGGTGTGCCGCAGCTGCAGAAGTCCGCAGCCGTCCGGCGAGCACAGCACCAGCTCCAGCGGTACCTCGGGCACCTCCTGCTCACGGCTCCTCGGGAAGACGCAGGTGAGCGGGGATGACCCCAGGTCGAGCACGGGCAGCAGGCTGCGGTTGCCACAGATACGGCAGGCGTCGATGACCATTCGTCTCGTCCTCCAGGGCGCGTGAGCCGTACGGGCTCGGATCGGTTTCACCGTGGCGGGTCGGGCTCGAACGGCTGTGGAGTGCGGCTCGGACGGGACGGCGCCGCTCCAGCCGTAATCGAGCGGCACTGGGTATAGATGCGTTCGGACCCTGATCTGTCGCTGCAGCACGGAGGAGACCCATGAGTTCCGGCATGCCGAAACTGTCGTGGACCGAGGTGTCCGCCCGCCGTCTGGAGCGCAGCCGGCTCGCCGCGCCGTCCACGGCGGACGATGCCGCGGGGATCGTGGGCGCCCTGTGCGGCGTGCACGCCCAGGTCCTCTCGGCGGCCGAACTGTCCGTCGGCACCCGGCTCGCCGGGGCCACCCGCACCGACGTCCAGGACGCCCTGTGGAAGGGGCGCAGCCTGGTCAAGATGTTCGGCCCGCGCGGCACGGTCCATCTGCTGCCGACCGCCGAACTGCCGATGTGGATCGGCGCGTTGGGCTCGATACCGAGGCCCGCGAGCGCGTTCCCCGCGCAGGTGCGGATGACGCCGGAGCAGACGGAGGCGGTCGTCGCGGCCATCGGGCAGGTGCTCGCCGACGCGGAGCTGACCATCGACGAGCTGAGCGACGCCGTCGTCGAGGCGACCGGCCCCTGGGCCGGTGACCTCGTCATGCCCGCCTTCCAGGGCATGTGGCCGCGCTGGCGGCAGGCCATGACGCTCGCCTCGCACCGCGGGATGCTGTGCTTCGCGCCGAACCGGGGCCGCAAGGTCACGTACACCAACCCGCGGCGCTTCCTGCCCGGCTTCCGGCCCGCCGAAGGGCCCGCCGCCCAGGCCGACCTGCTCCACCGCTATCTGCACGCCTACGGCCCCGCCACCCCCCAGAACTTCGCGCAGTGGCTGAACGCCCCGCGCGGCTGGGCGAGCGAGCTGTTCCGCTCGCTGGAGGGGAAGATCGAAGAGGTCGACCTGGCGGGCACGGTCTGCTGGGTGAACGCGGGCGACACCCAGCTGCCGTCGGCTCCGCCGAGCGGCGTTCGCCTGCTGCCGTACTTCGACGCGTACGTGGTGGCGGGGCGCCCCCGCGAACTTCTCTTCCCCGGGCGGGCCGCCGAGCGTGCTCTGGTGCCCAGCGGGCAGGCCGGCAACTACCCGGTGCTGCTGGTCGACGGAACCGTCGCCGGTGTGTGGCACCAGCGCAGATCGGGCCGGCGGATCCACCTCACCGTGGAGCCGCTCGAACCGCTGGGCACCGGGGTGCTCGGTGCGCTGCACGAGGAGGCCGAGCGTGTCGGCGCCGTCCTGGAGGGCCGGCCCGAGCTCACCGTCGGCACGGTGACCACCGGTCCGCACGCCTGAGGACGTCGCGCGCGATACACCGGAGTGCCCTGCGGAACAAGGGTCGTTGAATGCCGGAATGGTCGGCTCCGGCGCGACGCGAGTGGTCTTCGAGTCTCCTGCCCCAGACTCGCCGCACATCCAAGTTCCCTCACAGGAGAGGTCAAGAGGCCCATGAGCTCCGCCAGTGAAGCAGCGGCCCCTCCCGCTGCAGACCCGAAGCGCTGGGTGGCCCTGGCCGTGTTGCTGACCGCAACTCTGCTGGATCTGCTCGACGCAACCATCATCAACATCGCGATCCCGAGCATCCAGCGGGACATCGGCGCCTCCAACACGGCCGTCCAATGGATCACGGCGGGCTACACGCTGTCCTTCGCCGTCGGCCTGATCACCGGCGGCCGGCTCGGCGACATCTTCGGCCGCAAGAAGGTCTTCCTGCTCGCCATGGCCGGGTTCACCGTCGCCTCGGCGTTGTCCGGTGTGGCCGCAGGGCCTCAGATGCTGATCGCCACACGCATCCTGCAGGGCCTGATGGCCTCCCTGATGGTGCCGCAGGTGCTGTCGATCATGCAGGTCACCTTCGCCCCGCAGGAGATGGGCCGGGCCTTCGGGATGTTCGGTGCGGTCAGCGGCATCGGCGCCGTCTCCGGTCCCGTCCTCGGCGCGCTGCTCACCGAGTGGAACGTCTTCGGTCTGGAGTGGCGGCCGATCTTCCTCATCAACGTGCCCGTGGGAATCGTCGGCCTCCTCCTGGGACGGCACTACCTCAACGAGTCGAAGGCCCCCTCGGCGCCGCGGCTCGACCTGGTGGGCATCGCCGTCGCCACACTCGGTCTGCTGATGCTGCTGTTCCCGCTCACCCGGGGCCAGGAGCTGGGCTGGCCGGTGTGGAGCCTGGTGTGCATGCCCGCGAGCCTGCTCGTCTTCGCCGCCTTCGTGCTGCATCAGCGGTCCAAGATCCGTCGCGACGGGTTCCCGCTGGTCGAGCTCTCGCTGTTCAAGGTCAGGAGCTTCTCCGCGGGTATCCTCGTCCAGCTCATCTTCGGCACGGCCTTCGGTCTGTTCTCGCTGACCGGAGCGCTGTACATGCAGATCGGCCTCGGCTGGTCGCCCGTGCACGCCGCGCTGACCAGCCTGATCTTCGGTGTGACCATGTCGGTCGTGGCCATCACGTCCGTGCAGAAGCTGGTCCCGCGGTTCGGCCGCAAGGTGCTGCAGACCGGCGCGCTGCTGCTGATCGCGGGCCTCGCGCTCTACGGGTGGCTCGCGCGGGAGCACGGCACCGGTGTCACGACCGCGCATCTGATCGTGCCGCTCGTGGTGGCCGGTGCGGGCCTGGGGATGATCATGGCGCCGCTCACCAGCGCGGTGCTCTCCGAAGTGCCCGGCGCGCACGCCGGTTCGGCGTCCGGCCTGGTCAACACCGTCAACCAGCTCGGCCTGTCGTTCGGCCTCGGGCTGACCTCGGTGGCCTTCTTCAACGGTGTGCCGTCCCATGTCACGAGCGGCAAGCCCTACATCGGCGCCTTCACCGACACGCTGTGGTGGGTGGGCGGTGCCATGGCTCTCGCCTTCCTGCTGATGTTCGCCCTGCCGAAGGCGGCGCAGGCCCAGTTCGCGGCTCCTGAGCCGGCCGAGCCGGACGACGCCGCCGCGCCGGGGGCGACGGAGCAGGCTTCGCGGCTGTCGGAGGGCGGGTCGGCCGCCGCCGCGACCGCCTGAGGCCGCCGGTCCCCTTCCGTACGACCACGGTCCACAGACCCGTCCTCGGGTCTGTGGACCGCTGTCGTGCGGGGGCATCGGCGGAAAGGAGGTCACCAGGGGACGGTGCCGTCCGCGGTGAGGAAGACCCCGGAGGGGCCGTCGGCGTCCAGCGTCGCGGCAGTGACCTCCACCTGCGCGCCCTGCTCGGCCGTCAGCACGCCGACGCCGTGGTTGATGTCGGTGGCGACGAACCCCGGCGAGCAGGCGTTGACCTTGACGGCGGTGCCGCGCAGCTCGTTGGCGTAGAGCACGGTCAGCATGTTCACCGCGGCCTTCGACACCGAGTAGCCGGTGATCGCCGGCATCTCGGAGCCGGCCAGCCAGGCCGGGATGCCCATCTCGCTGGAGACGTTGACGATACGGCCCTGGGGGGAGCGGCGCAGCAGCGGGAGCATCGCGTTGGTGACCGCGACCAGGCCGCAGACGTTCGTCTCGAAAGTGATCCGCAGCGCGTCGAGGGAGACCTCGCTCGCCTTGGCCGCGGGCCACTCGACGTTGATTCCGGCGTTGTTGACGAGGATGTCCAGGCGTCCGTACGTCTCGTCGATCCGGCGCGCGGCGGCGGCGATGCCGGCGCCGTCCGTGACGTCCAGCTGCACGAAGTGCGCATCCGCGCCCTCCTCGCGCAGCAGCTTCACCGCGGCCTCGCCGCGGGCCCGGTCCCTGGCGCCCATCAGCACGACGGCGCCCAGCCGTCCCAGGCTCCGGGCGGCTTCCAGACCGATGCCCTTGTTGGCACCTGTGATCAGGGAGATCTTCGATGTGGCTGTCATGCGGGGAGGGTGCCACGGGCCCCTAGGGCGCGGCTGGTCCATGGCTCGGCGCAGCCCGGTACGGCTGGGTACGACCGACGAAAGGGGCCGCCGGCCTCAGCCGGCGGCCCCTTTCGCGGTGGTGGCCCGGGACGTGCAGGACGTCAGCGCCCGGTGTCCACGGGCCGCGCCTGAACGATGCTCAGCACCGACTCGGTGCCGATGACCCGCTCGACGCGGAACCCGGCCTCGGCGAGCAGCGCGGTGTACTCCTCCTCGGTCCGCTCCTGACCGCCGGCCATGATCAGCATGGCCAGGTCGAACGCCTTGCTCGGATGCGGGGCGTCGCCCGCGGGGATGACCCGCTCGATGAGCAGCAGTCTGCCGTCCGGCTTCATGGCCGCGCGGACGCCCCGCAGGATCGTGACGACCTCGCTGTCCGTCCAGCCGTGCAGCACCGACTTCATCATGTACAGGTCGCCGCCGGCGGGGAGTTCCCCGAAGACGTCTCCCCCGACGATCTCGCACCGGTCGCCGAGCCCGGCGTCCGCGATCCGGTTGCGCTCCACCACGTGCGGCAGGTCGAACAGCACCCCGCTCTCCCCGGGGCACCGGGCGAGCACGGTGGCGAGCAGGGTGCCGTCGCCGCCGCCGATGTCGACGATGCGGCCCGCGCCCGTGAAGTCGTACGCCTTGACGATGGCGGCCCGCTCCACGCGGCTGTGCTCGTGCATCGCGGTGTCGAAGTCGGCGCCCTCCTCCGGGTGCTCCTTGAGGTAGTCCCAGACCGGCTGCCCGAACGCCTTGCTGAAGGTGCCCTCGCCGGTGCGCAGGGCATGTTCGGCGTACTGGAACGTACGCACGGTGAGCCGCCCCTGCTGGGCCACCGTCGTGCGCACCGAACGCGGGTGGTCCGAGCGCAGGGCCTCGCCGACGTCGGTCAGCGCGAAGCGCCCGGTGTCGTCCTGGCGGAACACACCGCAGCCGGCGAGCGCGCGCAGCAGGCGGTGCAGGCTCGGTGCGTGGGTACCGGTGGGCCCGGCGAGTTCCGCCGCCGAGCGGGGGCCCTGCGCCAGATGGTCGGCCAGCCGCAGCTCGGCCGCCAGGTGCAGGGCACTGGCGTAGATGAAGCCGTCGCCGATCTCCAGCAGCCGCAGGCTGCCGTCCAGTTCCGTTGCGTTGCCCATGGGCTGCTCGCCCTCCTTGGGGGTCTCGGAGCGGGGGGTACGGGCGGACGTGGCGGAGGCTGCCGTCATCGGCGGGCCACGGCTTCCACGAGGCTGTCGGGGCCGGCGCTGTGGATGATCCGGGTCAGCCGCAGCCCCGACCGGTCGAGCAGGTCACGGAACTCGGACTCGGTGCGCTGCCGGCCCGTGGTGCCGACGAGCGTCTCCAGGTCGAGGAGCTTGGCGACGGACGGCTCGGGCCCGTCCGGCACGACCGGCTCACCGAGCAGGACCGTGGCGTGCTCGGGCATCGCCGCCCGTACGTTGCGCAGGATGTCGACCGAGCGCTCGTCGTCCCAGTCGTGGATGACGGCCGTCAGGACGTAGGCGTCGGCTCCCCCGGGGACCCGGTCGAAGAAGGAGCCGCCGATCACCTCGCAGCGGTCGGCGACACCCGCGCCCTGCAGCACGGACCCGGAGCGCTCGACGACGTCCGGCAGGTCGAGCAGGATGCCGCGCAGCCCGGGGTTCTTGGCCAGGATCCCGGCGAGGTAGGCACCGTTCCCGCCGCCGATGTCGGCGACCTTGCCGAACCGGCCGAAGTCGTACGCCTCCAGCGTGGCATAGATGGTGGAGGCCACCGAGGTCATGGCCCCGTCGAAGATCGCGGCCTCCTCGGGATGGGTGCGGTAGTAGTCGAACTGCGGCTCGCCGTGGGCGAGGTCGAAGCCGGGCCTGCCGCTCACCACGCTCTCGTACAGGTGGCTCCAGGCGGCGCGGTGGAAGTGCGAGCCGAAGTGGGTGGCGAGCCCGCGCAGCGACGGGGAGTGGTCGCTGCGCAGCAGTTCGCCCTGCGCCGTGAGGGCGAAGCGGCGGCCGGGCAGTTCGGTGAGCACACCGAAGTCGGCGACGACCCGCAGCACCCGGTACAGGCCGAGTGTCTTCGCCCCGACCTCGGCGGCGATGTCCTCCACGGGCCGGGGTCCGCCGGCGAGCACGTCCGCCACCCCGAAGCGTGCCACCACGCTGATGGCCTGGGTGACGAACCCGCCCATCAGGAGCGGCATCAGAGCTGCCTCGGGCGGCACGCCCGCCGGCGCCGGCGGGTCCAGCTCGCTTGCCGTGTCGGTCATCGCCTCGTCCCCTTCGCTGGCATGTGCTGGCAGTGGCCTTCCTCGGCCGTCCTGTGTCGCAGAGCACCTTGCAGCAGCGGCCTCAACGACCGGTCGAGGCCCGGTGCAGTGCCCGTGCGCCGTCCGTGGCGCACCGCCGGACCTCGTCGAGCAGCCGGATCTGCTCGCGCACGGCGTCCGCGGGGGCCGCCCCCGAGCGCACCGCGGCGCAGAACCTCCGTACCGTGCCGGCGACCTGGTCGTCGGCGGCCGCCAGGATCTCCCGGGTCCCCGTCGCGTCCCGCAGCCGGATGCGCGGCACATGGTCGGCGGGTGGGGTGAAGGCGCGGTCGACCGTGATGCGCCCGGTGCTGCCGCACAGCTCGTAGTCGCTGCGGTAGGCGTGGTCGAGGCCGAACGACAGCTGGGCGCTCACCCCGTCGGGGCTGCGCAGCAGTGCGGCGCCACCGGTGTCCACCTGGTGTCCGCGACCGCGGGTCAGGCTCGCCCCGACGACCCGCAGCCCGGACCCGAGGAAGTGCACGGCCGCCCTGACCGGGTAGACGCCGGTGTCGCGCAACGCGCCGCCGCCGAGGTCGGCGCGGTAGCGGATGTCGTCCCGCGGCAACGCCGGCACGGCGAACGTCGCCTGGAAGGCGCGCAGTTCGCCGATGGCGCCGTCGGCGAGCAGCCGGCGTACGACGGCGTGCTGACCGTGCGCGGGGAACATCACGTTCTCCATCAGGGCGAGCCCGCTGCCGGCCGCGAGCGCGAACAGGCGGTCCGCCTCACCGGGTGTGTCGGCCAGCGGTTTCTCCACGAGTACGTGTTTGCCGGCCCGCAGCGCGGCCTCGGCCCAGGGCGCGTGCAGGGCCGCGGGCAGCGGGATGTAGACGGCGTCGACATCGCGGGCCCGCAGCAGTTCGGCGTATCCGTGCACCCCGCGGCAGCCGTGCGCACGACCGCTCGCCTCGGCCGCGGCGGCGTCACGGCTGGCCACCGCCGTGAGACGGGCATCCGGTTCGGCGGCGAAGGCGGGCAGCATCCGGCGCACAGCGATGTCGGCGCGGGCGCCCAGGACCCCGATGCGGACGGGACCCTGCGACGGTTCGACGGCCACGGCGGCTCCTTCACGGTGGGCGGCGGCCCGGCCGGCCGCTGCGGACGACCTCTGACGGGTCGCGGACAGTTGTCTCCCCTCACGGAAGACCGCGGCTCGAGCGTGTGTCGAGCCCGAGGCCCGATGGTGGCCGGGCCTGCGCGGCACACGGAGTGAGGAGAAGAGATGAGTCAGACGGCGACCACCCCGGAGGCCGTGACGCAGTCACCGGTCGGTACGTGGCGGGAGGAGCTCTTCCTGTCCCGGGGGACCTATGCCAGCACCCTGCGCTTCACCGAGAACGGCCGGGCGCTGCTGCTGCGCGGTCCGCGTCCCGGCTGTGTGGGCGCGGGCGACTGGAGCGCGACCGGTGCGAACCGGTTCACCTTCCGGATCGCCGAGCTCGTCTTCGAGCCGGACGGCACGTACACCGGGTGGGTGGGCATCGAGCAGCACGCGACCCTGGACGGTGACACCTTCACCAGCTCGGGCACGTCGTACGTCTACGACGCCGAGGACCGGCTGCTCGACCAGGCCGATGTCAGGGCCCGCGGCACCCGCGACTGAACCGCCGCCCCTCCCCCGCACAGGCCCGCCGACGGGCTCGTTCCCACCCCTCGACACAGGAGGCACACGATGACTTCCGCTCCGTCCGATGTGAATGAACTGAGCGCGACGCTCTCGGAGCACATGAACGGCTTTCTGTACACCGCCTCGCTCTACACGGTGACGCGCTTCGGCATCGCCGAGCATCTCGTCGACGGCCCGCGCACCCCGGCCGAGCTGGCCGGGCTGGCCGGCGTCAACGGCCCCCATCTGCACCGCATCCTGCGCTACCTGGCCACCCGGGACGTGTTCCGCGAGGACGAGCAGGGCCGCTTCCACCTGACGCCGATGGCGAACCTGCTGCGCCCCGACGTGCCCGGCTCACTGCGCGACAGCTTCCTGATGCTGGGCAACGAGGAGCTGTACTGGAAGCCGATGGGCAGGCTGCACGAGACCGTGCGCACCGGCCACACGGTCTTCGACGACATGTACGGCGCACAGTTCTTCCCGTATCTGCAGACGGTCCCGGAGCTGTCGACCCTGTTCAACTCGGGTACGGCGGGCTTCTCGCGCCAGTGGATCGGCCAGATCGCCGCCAGCTACGACTTCCCCGACGGCGCCCGTGTCGTCGACGTCGGCGGCGGCCGGGGCGACCTGCTGCGCGGGGTGCTCGCGGCCCACCCGGGCATCACCGGAACGCTCTACGACCAGGAGTCCGTGCTCGCCGAGCACCGCCTGGACGTACCGGAGCTGGCGGGCCGCTGGAGTGTCCAGGCGGGCGACTTCTTCGAGCGGGTACCGGCCGGCTACGACTACTACTTCCTGAAGTCGGTCCTGCACGACTGGAGCGACGACGACTGCCTGCGGATCCTGAAGTCCGTGCGGGAAGGGATGCGCGAGGACAGCCGGCTGCTGGTCGTCGACCCGGTCATCCCGCGGGGCAACGAGCCGCACGCCAGCAAGACCATCGACGCGATGATGATGGTCATCCACGACGGCAAGGAGCGCACGCAGGAGGAGTTCGAGGAGATCCTCGGCACGGCCGGCTTCTCGGTGCTGCGGACGCTGCCCACCCCCGGCCTGATGTCCATCGTGGAGGCCACGGTCGCCTGACCTGCCTTCGCCCGCCCGCTCGCCCTGCCTCCTCGTCCCGCCCGCGGTCCGTCGCCGCGGGCAGGACGAGGAGGCCCGGCTCAGTGCCGTCCCGTCCGCTCCGGGAAGAGGTCGGCGCTCTGCACGTACTCCATGCGCGCGGTGAACTCCGGGTCGGTGAACCGCCGTCGCAGCTCCTCGGGGGTGACGTCCTCGACGTGCGTCTGGATCCACCACAGATTGCCCAGCGGGTCACGGACCCGGCCCACCCGGTCGCCGAAGGCCAGGTGGGTCACCTCGGTCACCGGCGTGGCCCCGGCCTCGACCGCCTGCCGGTACACCGCGTCGGCGTCCTCGACGAACAGGCGCAGATGGGCGGGGGTGTGCGGCCAGTCGGGGGAGTGCCGGTCGAACATCATGACCACCGCGTCCCCGATCCGCACCTCGGCGTGCTCGATCCGTCCGCCGGGGCCGACCATGCGGCCCAGTTCCTCGGCCCCGAAGGCTCTCTTGAGGAAGTCGATGAGAGCGGCGGTGTCGGCCGAGATGATCCAGGGGGTCACCGCGGTGTAGCCCTCGGGGATCGGTGCGACGGCCATGCTGTTCCTCCTTGCGTACGGCGTGCTGGGCACCTTCCTCACGCTAGGCGGCAGTAGGACAGCTGCTGACCTAACGGCGCCGCGGGACGGCGTAACCACCCCTGGAACACGTGTGCCATGCCCCGTCCGGGGCGTTCACCGGGCTTGACCTGGGTCCCATCGGTCCTCCAGTGGCCCCCCATAGCGTGCGGGCACCACCGGAAACCCGGCCTGAAAGGGCACATGATGAGCGAAGAGGACGTCATTGACCTGGCGGCGCTCGGCGAGGACTTCGCCCGCGACCCGCACCCCGTCTACGCCGAACTGCGCCGCCGGGGACCGGTGCACCGGGTCCTGCTGCCCGAGGGGTTCACCGCCTGGCTCGTGGTCGGCCACGAGGCCGCGCGCACGGCCCTTTCCCATCCGCACCTGTCCAACGACATGCGCAACGCCAAGGACGCGGACCTCACCGATCTGGTCGCCGACGCGCCGAACATGCTGATGTCCGATCCGCCCCGGCACACCCGGCTGCGCAAGCTCGTGGTCCGGGAGTTCACGCCGCGGCGCATCCGGGCCCTCGAAGGCCGCGTCGAGCAGATCACGCACGAGCTGATCGACACGATGCTGGCCCGCCCCGACGGCCGCGCCGATCTCGTCACGGACTTCGCCTATCCGCTGCCCGCCGCGGTGATCTGCGAACTGCTCGGCGTGCCCTTCGACGACCGCGAGAAGTTCCACGCCTGGTCCACGGAGATCACCAAACGGCTCGGGGACGGCGGCGCCGAGGCGGCCATGGGCGAACTGATGGGATATCTGACGGCGCTCCTGCGGGACAAGCGCAGCCGGCCCGGCGACGACCTGCTCAGCGCACTGGTGCGCACCAGCGGCGAGGACCAGGACGCCTTGTCCACCGAGGAGCTCGTCGGCATGGCGGTCCTGCTGCTCGTCGCCGGCCAGGAGACCACCACGGGACTGATCGCCAACGGCGTCCTTGCGCTGCTCCGCCACCCGGACCAACTGGCGGACCTGCGGGCCGACTTCTCCCTGCTGGACGGCGCGGTCGAGGAGATGCTGCGGCACAGCGGGCCGACCGGCACCTCGCTGCACCGCTTCACCACCGCGCCGGTGGAACTCGACGGCGTGGTCGTGCCGGGCGGCGGCGAACTGGTGCTGATCGGCAACACCCCGGCCAACCAGGACCCGGCGCGGTTCCCCGACGCGGCCCGGTTCGACATCCGCCGCGACGCGAGCGGGCACCTCGCCTTCGGTCACGGCATCCACGCCTGCTTCGGCGCGCCGCTGGCCCGTCTGGAGGCCAAGGCCGCCGTCCGCGCGCTCCTGGAGCGCTGCCCCGATCTGGCGCTGGCCGTCGACGCGGACGCGCTGCTGTGGCATCCGAGCGTCATGATGCGCGGGCTGACCTCGCTGCCGGTGCGGGTACGCGCCGCGGCCGTCTCCGCCGCCCCGTGAGCCGCACGACGGCGCCCGGGTGCCCCTCCGCCGGTCGCGGAGGGGCACCCGGGCGCCGTCACCGTCAGAATCGCACGGGCAGCCGTTCCAGGCTGCGCAGGAACAGCGTCGGCGGACGCCACACCAGGTCGGCCGGGTCGACCGCGAGCGCCAGACCGGGGCAGCGCTCCAGCAGCGTGCGCAGGGCGATGCCCGCCTCCAGTTTCGCCAGCGGGGCGCCGATGCAGGCGTGGATGCCGTGGCCGAATCCGATGTGGCCGCGGGTCTCGCGGGGGTCCCGCAGGATGTCGAAGCGCTCCGGGTCGGTGAACCGCTCCGGGTCGCGGGACGCGGAGGCGAGCCCGGCCATCACCACTTCGCCGGCCGGTATCTCGGTGCCGCCGACGACCACGGGCTCGGTGGTGTAGCGGAAGGCGGAGACCTCCACCGGCCCCTCGTAGCGCATCGTCTCCTCGATCGCACCGTCGAGCAGCGACCAGTCGGCGCGCAGCGCCGCGAGCTGGTCGGGGTGCTGCAACAGCGCCGAGACGGCACTGGCGATCAGGTTGTTCGTCGTCTCGTGCCCGGCGACGAGCAGCAGGAAGGCCATGCCGAAGAGTTCGTCGTCGGAGAGCCGGTCCCCGGACTCGTCGGAGGTGCGCACCAGATCGCTGAGCAGATCCGTGCCGTCGCCCGCACGCTTGCCCGCGATGAGGGCCCCCAGATAACCGGCCATGGCCTCCCCCGCGGCCTGACCCGCCTCAGGGTTCGGCGGCGCGGACATCTCGCTCGACCAGCGGTGGAAGTCCTCGCGGTCCTTCTCCGGTACGCCGAACAGCTCGCAGATCACGGACAGCGGCAGCCGCAGACTGAAGGTGTCGACCAGGTCGGCGGTGCCCAACGGCAGGGCGGCGTCCAGGAGTTCGTCCGTGAGCTGCTGTATCCGGGGCCGCAGCGCCTCGATGCGGCGCGGCGTGAACTCCTTGGAGACCAGCTTGCGCAGCCGCGTGTGGTCCGGCGGGTCCGCCTGCAGCATGTTGGTGCCGATGGCGCTGCGGCCCATGTCCGGCCAGGCCGTCAGATACCGCTGGTCCGTGCTGA
The DNA here is from genome assembly GCF_055572255.1 of Streptomyces sp. NPDC030799. Taxonomy (NCBI): domain Bacteria; kingdom Bacillati; phylum Actinomycetota; class Actinomycetes; order Kitasatosporales; family Streptomycetaceae; genus Streptomyces; species Streptomyces sp. NPDC030799. The sequence goes on from NZ_JBVIDS010000013.1 coordinate 321,080, forward strand.
ACCTCGGGTCCTTCAGCGCGGCACGGGCTTCGGCCGGACCCACGATCAGCCAGGCCAGCCTGCCGTCCATGACGCGGGCGCGGTGCACCGGGCCGAGCGCGCGCAGCCTCGCGAAGTACGGATAGGGGTCGGCGGTGAACTCCGGGTCCGTTCCGGTGAGGTCGGCGATGATCTCCGCCCCCGGCGGCGTCCCTGCTTCGGTTGTCGTCATGGCCGGAAGGTAGGGTCCGGCGCTCGACTGCCGCTCAGGAACGGCTCATGCGGAGCGCTCCGCGGGGAGAGCCGCGTCGGGGCCGTCGTACGTCTGCGGCGCGCCCCTTCGGGGCGCCGGCGCGCCGTCCTCGACTCGGCCTCGACCCTCGCATGTGACCCTGCCGCCTCGTCATCGTGACCGGTCGCCCGCGGCGTGTGCCGTGACGCTCCCCGGTCCTCCGCCCGTCCCAGGCCCTCGGCTGCCCTCGGTCACAGCCCCGGGGCCGTAGAGGAGCATCCATGCGCGTCCTGATCGTGGTGTGGCCCCTGACGGCCCACCTGAACCCGGCTCTCCCCCTCGCCCACGCCCTCCAGGGCGCCGGTCACGAGGTCCGGATCGCCTCGCACCCCGACCTGTCCCCGGCCATCACGGGGGCCGGTCTGCACGCGGTCCCGCTCGGCACCCCGCAGACCATCGCGGCCCCGCACACCGTCGGCGACCACCTGCTCCCCCAGGACCGGGTGGACCGGCTCGCGAAGGCACTGTCCGTCTCGGCGGACGTCGAGGCCGACGTGTGGGCCACGCTCAGCACGTACACCCTGGCGTCCTCGCGGGTCTTCCACCCGGCCGACAGCGCGGGCGGCGCCGGGTGGGGCGGGGTGGACGACCTGGTGGCGGTGGCCCGTGACTGGCGGCCGGATCTGGTGCTGTGGGACCCGAACTGGCCGAGCGCCGCGGTCGCCGCCCGGGCCTGCGGTGCCGCGCAGGGCCGGCTCCTGTGGGGCCGGGACTTTCTGGGCTGGGCGGACCACCGGGCCACGGCGCACCGGGACGAACTGGCCGCCGCGGGCCTGGCACATCCGGTCGCCGAGATCATCCGCCCGGCCGCCGAGCGGCACGGGGTGGCGGTCGACGACGAGCTCCTGCTGGGCCAGTTCACGCTCGACCCGACGCCGGCCGACATGCGGCTGGCGAGCCGTGCCCGCACCGTGCCGATCCGGCGCATCCCCTACTCGGGAGCCGCCGAGGTCCCGGGCTGGCTGCGGGCCACGCCCGAGCGGCCCAGGGTGGCCCTCTCGCTCGGCGTGACCCAGCGGATGTTCGACAACGACCGGGTGATGATCCCGGCGCTGCTCGACACGGTCGACGGCCTCGACGTCGAGGTGATCGCCACGCTGGACTCCTCCCAGCTGGCCGGCCTGCGCGTCCCCGGCAATGTCCGCACCGTCGACTACCTCCCGCTGAACCTGCTCCTGCCGAGCTGCTCGGCGATCATCCACCACGGTGGCATCGGCACGTTCACGGCCGCCGTCGCGCACAGCGTGCCGCAGCTCTCGGTCGTCGACGACCGGGGCATCGCGTACGCCGCCCACGCCCATTACGTGGTGCGGCACGGCGCCGGCCTGTATGCGCACCCGGGGCACCTGTCGGTGGCGCAGATGCGCGAGCGGCTCCTGCGGCTGCTGTCCGAGCCGTCGTTCCAGGAGGGGGCCGCGCGGCTGCACGCCGACTGGCTGGCCATGCCGAGCCCCCATGACACCGTCCCCGTGCTGGAGGAACTCGTCGCCCGCCACCGGAACAGCGGCTGACCGGGTCCGGAGTCGGTCAAGGGGCGCTCAAGGCAGCGCCCCGACACTCGCCACGCCCACCCCGCCCCCCTTTTCCGAGAGGCCCGCGCATGCCCACCAAGACCGCTGAGTTCACCGACTTCAAGGTTGCCGACCTCTCCCTGGCCGAGTTCGGCCGCAAGGAGATCACACTGGCCGAGCACGAGATGCCGGGCCTGATGGCGATCCGCGAGGAGTACGCGAAGGCCCAGCCGCTCAGGGGCGCCCGTATCACCGGCTCCCTGCACATGACGGTCCAGACGGCCGTGCTGATCGAGACCCTGGTGGCGCTCGGTGCGGAGGTCCGCTGGGTCTCCTGCAACATCTTCTCCACCCAGGACCACGCCGCCGCAGCGATCGCCGCCGCCGGCATCCCGGTCTTCGCCTGGAAGGGGGAGACCCTTCAGGAGTACTGGTGGTGCACCGAGCAGGCCCTCACCTGGCCCGGACACAGCGGCCCGAACATGATCCTGGACGACGGCGGCGACGCCACCCTCCTCGTCCACCTCGGCGTCGAACACCGCAAGACGGGCGCCCTGCCCGAGGCCGACAACGAGGAACTGGCCGTCGTCCGCGCCCTGCTGGAGAACAGCACCCTCGACTGGACCCGGCTCGCCTCCGAGATCCGCGGTGTCACCGAGGAGACGACGACGGGTGTGCACCGCCTGTACGAGATGCAGCGCGACGGTGTCCTTCTGTTCCCGGCGATCAACGTGAACGACGCCGTCACCAAGTCGAAGTTCGACAACAAGTACGGTTGCCGGCATTCGCTGGTCGACGGCATCAACCGTGCGACGGACACTCTGATCGGCGGCAAGACCGCGGTGGTGTGCGGTTACGGCGATGTGGGCAAGGGCTGTGCGGAGTCGCTGCGGGGTCAGGGTGCCCGTGTGATCGTCACGGAGATCGACCCGATCTGTGCGCTGCAGGCGGCGATGGACGGCTATCAGGTCACGACCCTGGAGGAGGTCGTCGACCAGGCCGACATCTTCATCACCACGACCGGCAACAAGGACATCATCATGGCCTCGGACATGGCCAGGATGAAGCATCAGGCGATCGTCGGGAACATCGGGCACTTCGACAACGAGATCGACATGGCCGGTCTCGCGAAGGTTCCGGGGATCGTGAAGGACGAGGTCAAGCCGCAGGTCCACACGTGGACGTTCCCGGACGGCAAGAAGATCATCGTGCTGTCCGAGGGCCGTCTGCTGAACCTGGGCAACGCCACCGGCCACCCGTCGTTCGTGATGTCGAACTCCTTCGCGGACCAGACGCTGGCGCAGATCGAGCTGTTCACCAAGCCCGACGCGTACCCGACCGGCGTGTACGTGCTGCCCAAGCACCTCGACGAGAAGGTCGCCCGCCTCCACCTGGACGCGCTGGGCGTCAAGCTCACCACGCTGCGTCCGGAGCAGGCCGCGTACATCGGCGTCGAGATCGACGGCCCGTACAAGCCCGACCACTACCGCTACTGACCCGGCCGGAACCACCGACAACTGGAGTGCGCATGTCTCGCCGTCTGTTCACCTCGGAGTCCGTGACCGAGGGCCACCCCGACAAGATCGCCGACCAGATCAGCGACGCCGTCCTCGACGAACTGCTGCGCCAGGACCCGGCCTCGCGCGTCGCCGTCGAGACGCTGATCACCACCGGACAAGTGCACATCGCGGGTGAGGTGACCACGTCCGCGTACGCCGACGTCGCCACCCTCGTCCGCGAGAAGATCCTGGAGATCGGCTACGACTCCTCGGCCAAGGGCTTCGACGGCGCGTCCTGCGGTGTCTCCGTCTCCATCGGCGCGCAGTCCCCGGACATCGCCCAGGGCGTCGACGTCGCGTACGAGAAGCGCCTGGACGAGTCCGACGACGAACTCGCCCAGCAGGGCGCGGGCGACCAGGGGCTGATGTTCGGCTACGCCACGGACGAGACCCCGAACCTCATGCCGCTGCCCATCGAACTCGCGCACCGCCTCGCCCGCCGGCTGACCGAGGTCCGCAAGGACGGCACCGTCCCCTACCTGCGCCCCGACGGCAAGACCCAGGTCACCATCGAGTACGAGGGCAGCCGCCCGGTCCGCCTGGACACCGTCGTCGTCTCCTCGCAGCACGCGAGCGACATCGACCTCGGCTCGCTGCTCGCCCCCGACATCAAGGAGTTCGTCGTCGAGCACGTGCTGACGCGGCTCGCCGACGACGGCATCAAGCTGGAGACCGACGACTACCGTCTCCTGGTCAACCCCACCGGCCGTTTCGAGATCGGCGGCCCGATGGGCGACGCGGGCCTGACCGGCCGCAAGATCATCATCGACACGTACGGGGGCTACGCCCGTCACGGCGGCGGCGCCTTCTCCGGCAAGGACCCCTCCAAGGTGGACCGCTCCGCCGCGTACGCGATGCGCTGGGTCGCCAAGAACGTCGTCGCCGCCGGTCTCGCCAAACGCTGCGAGGTCCAGGTCGCGTACGCGATCGGCAAGGCCGAGCCGGTCGGCCTGTTCGTCGAGACCTTCGGCACCGCGGTCGTGGCCACCGACCGGATCGAGAAGGCCGTGGCCGAGGTCTTCGACCTGCGCCCCGCCGCGATCATCCGGGACCTGGACCTGCTCCGCCCGATCTACTCCCAGACCGCCGCCTACGGGCACTTCGGCCGCGAACTGCCCGACTTCACCTGGGAGAAGACGGACCGTGTGGCCGCGCTGCGCACGGCTGCGGGGATCTGACATGCGTATCGCCGTGAGCGGGTCCATCGCCACCGACCACCTGATGGTCTTCCCCGGGCGGTTCACCGAGCAGCTGCTGCCCGACCAGCTCGCCCGGGTCTCCCTGTCCTTCCTGGTCGACAAGCTCGACGTGCGCCGCGGCGGCGTCGCCGCCAACATCGCCTACGGCCTCGGTGGGTTCGGGCTGGCGCCCGTCCTGGTCGGCGCGGTCGGCGACGACTTCGCGGAGTACCGGGTCTGGCTCAAGGACCACGGGGTCGACACCGACGTCGTGCACGTGTCCGAGACCCGGCAGACGGCACGGTTCCTGTGCCTGACCGACCGCGAGCTGAACCAGATCGCCGCCTTCTACGCGGGCGCCATGGCCGAGGCGCCGGCGACCGGCATCCAGCGTGTCGTCGAGCACGCGGGCGGCCTCGACCTGGTGCTCGTCTCGCCCAACGACCCCGAGGCGATGCTGCGGCACACGGCCGAGTGCCGGGCCGCGGGCATCCCGTTCGCCGCGGACCCCTCACAGCAGCTCGCCACCTTGGACGGCGACCAGGTGAACCGTCTCGTCGACGGCGCCCGCTGGCTGTTCACCAACGAGTACGAGGCAGCCCTGCTGCTCGAACGCACGGGCCGGCAGCGCGAGGACGTGCTCGGCCGGGTGGGCACCTGGATCACCACCCTCGGCCCGGACGGCGTACGGATCGACCGCTCCGGCGCCGATCCCCACCTGGTGCCCGCCGTGCCCGCGTGGGAGACCAAGGACCCGACCGGCGTCGGGGACGCGTTCCGCGCCGGGTTCCTGGCCGCCGTCAGCCAGGGCCTGCCGCCCGAGTCCGCGGCCCTGCTCGGCTGTGCCCTGGCCACCACCGCCCTCGCCACCCTGGGCTCCCAGGAGTACGAGGTGCGGCCCGCCGACCTCTTCGCGCGCATCTCCGGCACCTACGGCGCCCACGCGGCGCGGCCCTTCGAGGGCTGGCTCACCGGCGCACCGGGGCAGGCGTCGTGAGCGCCCGGGTGGACGCCCTGCGGGAAGCCCTCGCCACCCGTGTGGTGGTGGCCGACGGCGCGATGGGCACCATGCTCCAAGCCCAGGAACCCACGCTTGAGGACTTCCAGCAGCTGGAGGGCTGCAACGAGATCCTCAACGTGACCCGCCCCGACATCGTGCGCTCCGTCCACGAGGCGTACTTCGCGGTGGGCGTGGACTGCGTCGAGACCAACACCTTCGGCTCCAACCACACCGCTTCCAGCGAGTACGAGATCGCCGACCGGATCTTCGAGCTGTCCGAGGCCGGCGCCCGGATCGCCCGCGAGGCCGCCGACGACTTCACCGCGCGGGACGGCCGGCCCCGCTGGGTCCTCGGCTCGATCGGCCCCGGAACCAAGCTGCCGTCCCTCGGCCACATCGACTACCGCACGATCCGCGCCGGCTACCAGCAGAACGCCGAGGGTCTGCTGGCCGGCGGCGCCGACGCGCTGATCGTCGAGACCACCCAGGACCTGCTGCAGACCAGGGCCGGCCTGATCGGCGCGCGCCGCGCGATGGACGCTCTCGGTGTCGACGTGCCGCTGATCTGCTCCCTCGCCTTCGAGACCACCGGCGTGATGCTGCTCGGCTCCGAGATCGGCGCGGCCCTCACCGCGCTGGAGCCGCTGGGCATCGATCTGATCGGCCTGAACTGTTCGACGGGCCCGGCCGAGATGAGCGAGCACCTGCGCCATCTGGCCCGGCACTCCAGGACGCCACTGATGTGCATGCCCAATGCCGGGCTGCCGATCCTGGGCAAGGACGGCGCGTACTTCCCGCTGACGCCGTCCGAGCTGGCCGACGCGCAGGAGACCTTCGTTCGCGAGTACGGCCTGTCCCTGGTGGGTGGCTGCTGCGGCACGACGCCCGAGCATCTGCGCCAGGTCGTGGAGCGCGTGAAGGACCTCACCCCGCCCGCCCGCGACCCGCGTCCCGAGCCGGGGGCGGCCTCCCTCTACCAGTCGGTGCCGTTCCGGCAGGACACCTCCTACCTGGCGATCGGTGAGCGCACCAACGCCAACGGCTCCAAGAAGTTCCGCGAGGCCATGCTGGAGGGCCGCTGGGACGACTGTGTGGAGATGGCCCGGGAGCAGATCCGTGAGGGCGCGCACATGCTGGATCTGTGCGTGGACTATGTGGGCCGGGACGGCGTTGCCGACATGGAGGAACTCGCGGGCCGTTTCGCCACCGCCTCCACCCTGCCGATCGTGCTGGACTCCACCGAGGTCGACGTCATCCGGGCCGGCCTGGAGAAGCTCGGCGGCCGGGCGGTGATCAACTCGGTGAACTACGAGGACGGTGCCGGTCCCGGCTCCCGCTTCGCGAAGGTCACCGAGCTCGCCCGGGAGCACGGCGCGGCGCTGATCGCGCTGACCATCGACGAGGAGGGGCAGGCCCGCACGCCCGAGAAGAAGGTGGAGATCGCCGAGCGGCTGATCGCCGATCTGACCGGGAACTGGGGCATCCGTGAGGAGGACATCCTCATCGACACCCTGACCTTCACGATCTGCACCGGTCAGGAGGAGTCGCGCCGGGACGGTGTCGCCACCATCGAGGCCATCCGCGAGCTGAAGCGGCGCCACCCGGCCGTGCAGACCACTCTGGGCCTGTCCAACATCTCCTTCGGCCTGAACCCGGCCGCCCGTATCCTGCTCAACTCGGTCTTCCTCGACGAGTGTGTGAAGGCGGGCCTGGACTCGGCGATCGTGCACGCGAGCAAGATCCTGCCGATCGCCCGGTTCTCCGAGGAAGAGGTCCAGACCGCGCTGGACCTGATCCACGACCGCCGCCGCGAGGGCTACGACCCGCTGCAGAAGCTGATGCAGCTGTTCGAGGGCGCCACCGCCAAGTCGCTGAAGGCGGGCAAGGCGGAGGA